>NZ_JBICWS010000004.1:336709-489385 GCF_043199875.1 Streptomyces sp. NPDC048516
CCCGCCGTCCGCCGCCCTGCCCGTCCCCTACGCGCCACCGGCCCTGGCCGCCCGCCCGGGCGCCCCCCCCCCCCCCCCCCCGCCCCCCCCCCCCCCCCCCCCCCCCCCCCCCCGGCCCGGTTGGCGTACGCCGTGTACGGGGCGCCCGGCCGCGGCCGTCAGGTCAGGTCAGGTCGCGCATCCGCCGGAGGGGGCTGCTCCACAAGGCCAGCGGCGCCAGGAAGGCCAGCGCACACATCACCCAGACGGCACCTCGGTTGCCCAGTGCGGTGGCCGCCGCGCCGGCCACCAGGGCGCCGACGGGGATGGCTCCCCAGGAGATGAAGCGCACGGTGGCCATGACGCGGGGCAGCAGTTCGATCGGGGTCACCGTCTGCCGGTGTGTACGGGTGAGGATGCTCATGACCACCGCCGCGGCCCCGAAGCCCATGCTGCCCAGGGCGAAGAGGAGCAGCCCCCACCCCGCCTGCGCCAGCGGCATCAGCAGGGCGCACGCCGCCCCGGCGAACGTGCCGTACACCAGGGTGCGGGCGCTGCCCAGCCGGTTCGCGAGACGGGTGGTGAGCGCCGCCCCGATCAGGCTGCCCAGGCCCTCGGCGGCGATCAGGAGGCCGACGAGGCTCGCGGGGGCGTGCAGCGTCCGCACGAGGAAGACCGGCGTCAGCGCCATGAGGCCGCCGAGGATGAAATTGGTCAGGGTCGCGGCCGCCGCACAGGGACGGATCACCGTGTGGTGGGCCACGAAACGCCAGCCCTCCTTGATCAGCGCCACGGTCGACTCGCGCTCCGCGGGCGCCGCCGGAGGGGCGGCCCTGGGCAGGCTCCACAGGAGCAGGGCCGAGACCAGATAGCTGACGGCGTCGACGACGAGGCTCAGGGCCGCGCCGCAGAACTGCACGAGCACGCCGCCGAGCGAGGGACCGCCGAGCTGGGTCGCCGAAGTGGAGGCGGAGGAGAGGCTGTTGCGCGCGGTCAGCTCGTCCTTGCTGACGATGGTGGGGAGGAACGTCGAGTTGCCGACGTCGAAGATCACCGTCGCCAGGCCGATGACCAGCGCGACGACGACGAGCTGCGCCAGGTGCAGGACGCCCAGCGCGTAGGCCACCGGCACCGAGACGATGGCGGCCGCCCGCAGGAGGTCCATCACCACCTGGGTGCCGCGCAGCGGCAGGCGCTGCACGATGACGCCGGCCGGCAGCCCGATCGCGATCCAGGCGGCGTACTGGGCGGCCGGCAGCAGGCTCACCTCGAACGCCGAGGCCTGCAGCGCCCCCACGGCCAGCAGCGGCAGGGCGACGGTGGTGACCGCGTCACCGGCCTGGCTGACCGTGGACGCGGTCCAGTAGCGCCAGAAGACGGAAAGGCCTCCGCGGCGGGAGGCGGGCGCGCCGGCGGACGCGGACCGGGCTGCCTCGTCCGTCGCTGCGTCCGTCCCGGCGTCCGTCCCGGCGTCCGTCCCGGCGTCCGTCCCGGCGCCCGTCCCGGCGCCCGTCCCGGCGCCCGTCCCGGCGTCCTCGTGCTGCGCCGTCATCGGGTGCCCGCTTCCGTGGCGGGGGCCTTGCGGCGCGGTTCGCCTGCCTCGTTCGCTCTCATGCCTTCTGCCTCCTGAGGGGGAACGTCCGTGATCTGCTGAACGGGACGGACTGCTGACGGACCACCGGGCTGCTGACGGACCGCCGGAATGCTGACGGACCGCCGACGGGCTGCCGGCGGACTAGCGGGACCACCGTTCGGTCTCGCCGAAGAAGTCGGGGATCTCCACTGCTGAAGAGGATTCCTTCGCGGACGTGTACACATGCATGCCGACCGCGAGATCGAGAACCCCGAGGCCGAAGGGCGAGAAGATCCTGGGCTTGTCGTGGCCGAGGCGCACCTCACCGGTCAGCACACCGGCGAGCGTGCCGTCGATGAAGTCGTGATGCCCGAACTTCTGCTGTGCCAGGTGCGGAGAGGTGTTCGCGGTGAGGCAGTGGTCGATGTCGTCCAGGATGTTGTGGGAGCCCGCGATGATGTCCGGACCGATATCGCGCAGCGAGATGTTGAGCACGTTCTGGCCCGGCGCGAAGGCCGACTCCTCGACGACATAGGGCTCCCCTGCGGTGGTCGCGAAGACCACGAGGTCCGCGCCGTCGACCGCCGCGGCCAGCTCCTCTTCCACGGTCGCCGTCCGGCCGAGTTCCCCGATGAAGCCGGCGAGCTTGGCAGCGTACTCCGGAACCGCGTCGTGGAGGGCGAACCGGCCGGTCTTCCAGCCGGCGGCGTGGAAGAACTCGACGATATTGCGGGCGATGATGCCGGCGCCCACCACGGCGATCTTCTGGGCCTCGGTGCCGCCCTGCAGCGCCTCGGCGCCGAGGACGGCCGAGGCCGCCGTCCGCGCGGCGCTGATCTGCGACGCCTCGAGGCAGGCGAACGGATAGCCGGTCTCGTAGTCGTTCAACAGCAGCGCGGCGGACGCCCGGGGCACGTTGCGGGAGACGTTCTCCGGGAAGCTGGAGATCCACTTGATGCCGGCCACTGACCGGTCGCCGCCCACGTAAGCGGGCAGGGCGATGATCCGGGAGCCCGGCTTCTCCGGGAACCGCAGGAAGTAGCTGTTCGGGTTGACCGTTTGGCCTTCATGGTGCATCAGGTAGGTCTGGCGCACCTGATCGATGATGTCCGTCCGGGAGCGGGCAATGATGCGGCGGGCCTGGGCACCGGCCACCACGTGGAACGAGAACACTCGGCTCATCTCCCTGCCTGGCCGACGAGTTCGCCGGCCGATAGCGCTTCGGGCCCGAAGGTACGGACCACCCAGTCATCGTTGTAAACGGTCTGTGCATAGCGGTCCCCGAGGTCCGGCGAGATCGCCACCACCCGGGAGTTCTGGGGTATGCCGGCAGCCATGCGCGCCACCGCGGCCAGCACGGAACCGGTGGAGCCGCCGACGAAGATCCCCCGCCGGGCGAAGGAACGGCAGGTGCGTACGGCTTCGGCCTCGGGCACCAGAATGATCTTGTCGGGCGCCTCGGGGTGGCAGATCTCCGGCCTTCTGCTGGTGCCCAGCCCGGGGATGTGACGGGGCCCCGCCGGATGGCCGAAGGTCACGGACCCCTCGGAGTCGACGGCGATGATCTGCGTGGCCGGAGAATGCTTGCGGAAGTGGGCCAGGCATCCCATCAGCGTCCCCGAGGTACCGGCACCGACGAAGAGATAGTCCACGCAGGCGATTTCGCTGAGGATCGCGGTGGCGGTGTGTGTCTCGTGGGCGCGGGGGTTGGCCGGATTGGCGTACTGGTTCAGCCAGACCAGGTCCGGCTCCGCGGCCAGCCGTTCACGGATGTAGGCGATCCTCGTCCCGAGGAATCCGCCGTTGGCGTCGCGGTGGTTCACCTGGACCACGTCCGCGCCCAGGGCCCGCATCACAGCGATGCTCTGGGGCGAGGTGTTCGGGTCGGTGACACAGGTGAAGGAGTACCCCTTGGCGGTGGCCACCAGCGCCAGCGCGATCCCGAGGCTCCCGGACGAGGACTCGATGATCCGGCCGCCCGGCAGCACCTCTCCCGCCCGCTCGGCGTCCTCCAGCATGCTGACGGCCGCTTTCAGTTTGATGGACCCGGCAGGGTTTAACCCTTCCAGTTTCAGGAAGACTTCGCTGCCCGGCACCAGATCACCGAGGCGTAGAAAGACGTCATCGGTGATGACTTCATAAGCGTGATCGAGTATCACGGATTACTCCTGCTCCACGAAGTGGGCTGCTCGCACACCGCGGGCCGGACGCGATCAGGGGCCATCGGTTCGCCGGTGTCTCGGCGGCGGATACCCAGGTGGGGCGGGCGGCGCGGACACGTCAATTCCCTTGGTGCGATATGGATTTGGTGGTACCACACATGGCGAACCTCGTTCCGGGCCCCCTGCCCCCGGTCAGTCCAGGCCCGCCGCCGCGAAGGCCTCCTCGGCTCCGGGCATCCCCAGCACGCCCACCGACTCGAAGAGCCGGACGGTGTGCCGGGCCGAGTTGCGGATCTGCTCGCGGACCTGCCCGGGCGCGTACGCATCGGCGATGACCTGCTCCACACCGTCCTTGTCCAGGCCCGCGAGGCGCAGTGAGTTGCGCACCGGTGCCAGGTCCGGAGCCAGACTGCGCAGCACCAGTTCCGGCAGACAGCGGGCGGAGCGCTCGCGCAGCCCCGGGTCCAGGTCGGTCCACAGCTCCTTGAAGAACCCGGAGAAGTAGGCGTGGTGCCTGCCCTCGTCCTCGGCGTGATCGCGCACCACGTCCCGCACGGTGGTCACGACCCGGGGGTCCTTGGGGACGTCCTTGAGGATGGAGGTGACCAGCGTTTCGAAGACGACGACCTGCAGCAGCTGGGTCAGCAGCGGCTCGCCCGGCATGACCTGCGCACCGATGCCGTCCAGCTGGCCCAGGAAGGGCGTGAAGTCATAGGCGGGCACGTCGATATCGGTGACGTCGCGCACCTGTTCGATGATGTCGAGGCTGTACAGGGCGTGGTACGCCTCGTCGCAGTAGATCTTGTACGCGTCCAGCCGCATCCCGGACCTCACCCCCAGGCCCGAGGTGCCGTTGGCGATGCGCTCGGTGGCGCGGTTCACCACGCTCGTCTCGAAGTGCATGGTGAAGTGCAGGTACTGGTAGAGGTGCCGGGCGACGATGCGGAAACGCTCGTCGGGCCCCAGGGCCCGCACCAGCGGATGGTCCACGTACGGGATCATCGCCTCCGGGAAGAGCGTCTTGCCCGACTCCAGGTCCTGGCCTATGACGCGCCGCGGGTCTCTTCGGACCCCTGCCTTCTCGTACCACTGGTTCATCGGGGACTTCATGCGCATTCCTCTCGTTCCTGTCAGGTCGTTCCTGTCCTGTCAGGTCGTTCCTGTCAGGGGTGGCACCGCGCCGGGCAGAGGCAGCAGGCCCGGGGCTGCTGCGGTACTAGGCCACGGCCGAGACCACCAGCCAGGTGCCGATGGCGCACAGGGCACCGCCGCCCACGGTCTCCAGCGCGCGGCGCCAGCCGTCCCGCTTGAAGATGTTGCCGAGCCGCAGCACCAGCAGGGCATAGCCGCACAGGCACAGGAAGCTGAGGGCGATGTGGATGCCGGCCAGCGTGAGGGAGACGGGCAGGGAACCACTTCCGGCCGGGATGAACTGCGGCAGGAACGAGGTGTAGAAGACGCCGACCTTGGGGTTGCCCAGGCTGGTGACCGCCCCTTGACGCCAGTTCAGCTGGGTGGGCGTGTCCACGTCGCCGAGCGGTCTGCGGGCCGCGACGATGGCACGGATGCCCAGGAAGACCAGGTAGGCGGCTCCGGCGATCTTGATGGCGGTGAAGAGGGCGGGCGAGGCGGCCAGCACGGCCGAGAGCCCCGCCACCGATGCCGCCGCCCAGGCGACCAGTCCGGTGCACACCCCCGCGGCGGTCTGCACGGCGGCCCTGGCGCCGCCGTGCAGTGCGTTTCTGATGACCACCAGAGTGTCCGCGCCGGGGGACACCACGATCAGTCCGGCCACGGCGATGTATCCGATGAAGTTGGTCATCTGGGACGTTCTTCCTGTTCTCTGTGCTCAGGTGCTGTGGTACTCGGAGCGGCCGGCGCCTGGTGGCAGGCGCCGCGCCCGGTGGCAGGCGCCGGTCAGAGCCGGTCCGCCAGCCATTCCAGCGTGGACATGGCGCCGGTGAGCTTCATCCGGGCCTGTCCCCAGGCCACGGACCGGTCGCCGTCGAGCACGCTGCCGGCCACCTCCTCGCCGCGGTGGGCGGGCAGGTCGTGCAGGAACCGGGCCTGCGGCCAGCGGTCCATCAGGGCGTCGTCGACGTAGAACGGCAGGAATTTCTCCCGCCAGTCGGCGTCCGGCTTGGCGGTTCCCGTGGTCTGCCAGCGGGTGGTGTAGACGAAGTCGGCCTCGTCGGGCAGTTCGTCGGTCGAGTGCACCTGGGTGAGCGTGGTGCCGAGCTGGGCCGCCCGCTTGGCGGCGGACTCCAGGGCCGCGGCCGGCAGGCCGTACCCCTCGGGAGTGGCGAAGGTGACCTGGCAGCCGGAGAAATGGGCGATGCCCTGCGCGAGGGCGGTGGCGGTGTTGTTGCCCTCGCCGAGGTAGACGATGCGTGCGCCGTCCACCCCGCCGCGGCACATGCTGATCGTCGCCAGGTCGCAGATCCCCTGTGTCGGGTGCTCCTCCGCCGCCATCGCGTTGACCACCGGAATGCCGCCGTGCCGGGAGATCTCGCGCAGCTCGTCCAGCGGCCCTGCCGTCCTGGCGACCAGCAGGTCCAGCATGCTGCCCAGGATGCGGCCGGTGTCGGTGATCGACTCGCCGGTGTTCGTCTGCAGGTCGTGGGGGCCGAAGGTGACCGGGGAGGCGCCCAGGCGGATGGCGGCGGTGGTGAACGCGGTACGGGTGCGGGTGGAGGTCTTGGTGAAGAGGATGCCGGCCACCCGGCCGCTCAGCGGGCTGCGGTGCGCGCCGATGTCCCGGTAGAAGTCGGCGCTCCGGCGTACCAGTTGGTGCACGTCGTCCCGGGACAGCTCGCCCAGGGAGAACACACCCTGCTCCGGGGTCACGGGCGGCAGTCCCGTCATCAGTTCAGTCATCGGTGCTCTTCCTTCGGGTGGTCGTGTCCGGCGGGACCGGGGGTTCCCCGGTGCAGCGGTGCGGGCGCGGGGTGCGGCTCGGGGCCCGGGGTGCGGGCCCCAGCGCGCGGGGTTGCGGCTCAGGGCGCGGCGTACGCCAGAAGTTCCTCGACGTCCTCGGCGCAGTCCCCGCAGCCGGTGTTGGCCGAGGTCTCCTCGCGCACAGCCGCCAGGTCGCGGCAACCGCGGCCGGCCGCGGCGAGGATTTCGCTCTCCCTGACATGGGCGCACATACAGATCAGGGGGTCGGAGTCGTCGGTCATGGCGTGCCGCTCCCCGGGCCGTCCGCGGTCTCCCGGCCGAGCGCGCCGAAGGCCAGATCGAGGATTTCGGCGAGCAGGTCGAGCTCGGCCTCGCCGGTCACCAGCGGCGGGTGGATGTTGAGGACGTCCGGTGCCATCCCGGTCGAGGCCACGAGCAGGCCGTAGTCGGGGTGGACATGGGCGCCCAACTCCCTGATACGGGCGGCGTGGTGGCCGCTCATCACGATCCGTGCGGTGGCTCCCATGGCATCGGTCCGGCTGATGAGCCGGGGGTGCCGGTCCGCGAGCTGCCGCAGCCGGGTGCGCAGGCCGTCCTCCAGGGCGAGGACGTCCTTGTCCACGTCCTTCCACGCCTCCCAGCGGTCCAGCACGGTCTCCGTCACGGCGAGCGCGTGCGGGATCCCGATGAAGGTGGAGGAGTGGCTTCCCGGCCGGTAGTGCTCGGGGTCGGCCAGCGGTTCGCGCGCCCACACGGCGCTGAGCGCGGCCGCGCCGTTGGTGAGCGCCTTGCTCGTCACGATGACGTCCGGCCGGACGCCCGCGCGCTGGAATCCCCAGCGGGGGCCGACCCGGTGCATGCCCGTGAAGATCTCGTCGGCGATGACCACGGCGCCCTGGGCACGGGCGTGGTCGACGGCCGCGCGCAGCAGCGCGGAGTCGGGCGTGACCATGCCGCCCACGTTCTGCACGGATTCGAAGATGAAGGCGGAGACCTTGCGGCCGTGGTGGCGGCCGCCGACCCCGCTGAGCTCCGAGCCCCAGCGGGCGACGGCCTGTGTGCAGCCGCTGGAGCAGCCGCCGGCGGGCCGGGCGTGCGGGCAGCGCAGACAGTCGGGGCTGGGCAGCCGTACGACCTCCAGGCCCCAGGCGGCGAGCAGTTCGCGGTAGCGCGGGCTGCTGCTGAGCATGCTCGTCACCCCGGAGCGGCCGTGGAAGGCGCCCTCGAAGACGACGACCGTGCCGGGCCCGTTGTTGCTGAAGGCGATGCGCAGCGCGGTCTCCATGCCCTGGGCGCCGCCCAGGTCCAGTTCGACCCGGCCGGGCGCCCCCACGGCCTCGGAGCACAGCCGCTCGATGCGCTCCAGAACGGCCAGCCGCAGCTCCGACTCGCAGAACGACGGGAGGGCCGGCAGCTCCATGCAGCGGTTCAGCGCCTCGCGCAGGATCTCGCTGTCGTATCCCCAGGAGAGGGTTCCGTTGGCGGCCTCGGCGTCCAGATACCGGCGCCCGTCGTCCGCTTGGAGGAAGCAGCCCTGGCCGCCGACGAAGCGGGGGACCTGCGCCGACCGGTAGATCAGGTTGCCCGCGCCCGCGAAGGGCGGTATCTGCGTGCGCTGCGCGCCGGTGTTCAGGACAGGCACCGTTCGGTCTCCTTCGCGGTCGGGTTCCCGCCGGGCGCCGCGGGCTCCCAGGCGGCGGCCGACGACGTGGGCAGCAGGGGTGCCACGCCCGGTTCGTTGCAGTCGATCCAGCCGGTGACCACCGACAGCACGTCCCAGCGGGCGCTGCCGTACGGGAGCGGGGTACGGACCAGTTCCGCCAGCCAGGCGCCGATGTGCTCGGGTGCGGCGGCGGTCGTGGCCAGTTCGGCCCAGGCGTCGGTGCCGCGCTCCAGGCGGCGCAGGGACAGGGCCAGGTCCAGGTCGTGCTGGGGGATGGCGGCCTCCAGCTGGGGCAGCAGGTCGTGCGCGGGACCGGTGCCGGGCGCGGGCGGCTCCCCGGGGCCCTCGGAGGTGAGCGCCTGGCGGCACCACTGCCAGCCGGCCTGGTAGGAGAACAGCTGCAGCTCGCGGACGACGTCGGCCGGGTCGTCCGCGGTGTGCATGAAGTTGAACAGGCCGTTCACCCGGCCGATCCGGGTCCGCAGATCCCGGCCGCGCGCGGCCTCGGGGTCCGCGCTGCCCTTGGCGGCCGTCAGCCGGACGCTGGCGGGCATCCACGCGGGGCGCCGGGCATCGCCCAGCAGCACCAGGAGGGCGGGGCCCGAGCCGAGCAGGTGGTCGACGACCGCGATGCGCTGCTGCGAGGCGGCGTTGAACTGGTAGCGCCACAGCTCCCGGGTCAGCAGCGGATCGAAGCGCACCGTGGTGGCCGCCAGCGGGAACCAGCCCTCCTCGTACAGCACGCTCAGGAGCTGCCGGCAGCGCCGCCCGGCGACCGCGTCGGGCTTGAGCACGACGAACGTCACGCCCTGGGAGCGTTCCAGCGCCCCCATGGCGGCGAAGGAGTCCAGTCCCTCGCGGGCGTAGGTGTCGTAGCGGTACAGCGCGCGCTTGTCGGGATCGGCCGTCAGCGCGTCGAGCGCGTCGGCCGCGACCGCCGAGCGGCATACCGCGTCAGTCGTCAGTGTCATCGAGTCTCTTTCCTCCGAGCGGGGTGACCTCCCCGTCGACCAGCACCACCCGGCTGCCGTCGGCGTGGCATGCGCCGTCCACGGCCAGGCGCCCGGCGGCGAAGGCGCGCACCGTCCACTCCAGGCAGGGGCGGTCGCTCCGTTCCTTCTGGAGCACTTCCTGCTGCCAGGCGTCCTCGGTGGTGGGGCGGCGGTCGCCGACCGGCACCGGGGGCCCCATGCACAGCACGGCGCCGCCGTCGTGGGTCCCGTCGACGAGGAAGCAGGACGTCCGGGTCGCGCGGTGTCCCCGGCTCATGGCCAGCCGGACCGGGTCCTTGCCGGTCAGCGCCCGGCTGCCGTCGTCCGCCAGCACGCTCAGGTCGCCCGGATGCTGGTTGATCATCCGGTGGGCGTAGCGGTCCAGCAGCGCCCCCTCGATCCAGCGGTGGTAGGCCAGGACCACCAGGTCCAGGGGGCCGTTGTCCGCTTCCCAGGACGCCATACGGGAGTTGAGCCCGTCGTGCCAGGAGCGGGCCCGCTCGCGGTAGCGGCGCAAGGCGTCCGGGCCGTCGGCGGCCGCCTGCGACGCCGAGCCGCAGTGCGCGTCGAAGTCGCCGGTCCACGCCTCCACGCCGGCCTCGCGCGCCACGTCCAGCGCGGCGATCCGCTGTCCGTGGGAGGCGACCAGGCAGACCTGGAAGCGGTCCGGCGCGGTGTGCTGCAGCGACAGCAGCGTGCGCAGGTTCCCGCCGGTCGCCGAGGCCAGCACGCCGATCCGCAGCGGGCGCCCGGGCCCGGCCGGGCCGAGCACCCGCGCCCGGTGCGCCGCCTGGGTCATGACGCGCTCCCCTCGGCGGCCGCCGGGTCACCGGCCAGCAGCGCCAGTACCGCGGCGCAGCCGTCCCGCTCCGGATTGACCAGGTGCATATGGCGGGCGTCGGGAACGGTGTGGTGGTCCACGGCGAGCCCGCCATCCCGCCACTGCTCGATCTGGTACTTCGTCAGCTCGGTGGGCACCGCCTGGTCGCAGGCCGCCTCGACGACGGTCAGCGACGCCAGATCGGCCCGCGAGGGCCGGGGGGTCGCCTCGTCGGCGCTGCCGCCGGCCGCCAGGTGTCCGGCGAGGAAGTGACCGACGGCCGGCCCGCCGGTGCCGGTCGCGAGGGTGTGCGCCAGGTCCACGACGGGTGCCAGCAGGACCGTGCGCCGGCCGGCGCCCCGCCCGGCGGCGGCGGCCAGGGCCAGGTGCGCCCCCGCGGAGTGCCCGACCAGCGTGGCGTCCTGCCAGGGCGCGCCGGCGGCATCCAGCCGCTGCAGTGCCTCGGCGGCGTCCTCGGCGGCCGCCGGCCACTGCCCGCCGTCCCAGGCCGGTCGGTACTCCACCGCGGCGGTGGCGCACCCGCGCTGCACCAGGGCGACGGCCAGCGGCTCCAGGTCGCGGGCGATGCGGTCGTGCCGCCAGAACCCGCCGTGGAAGATCACGGCCGCGGAGCGGACCGGACCCCGCACGGGGGTGTACAGATCGATCCGCTGCCACGGCGAGTCGCCGTAGCGCAGAACGCCTTCCTGGACCGTCACAGGACGCCCATCGCCCTCAGGCGCCCGGCCCAGTGCTCGAACCGCTCGTCGGACATGCGGACCTCGCGGCGCCGCTCCGCGCTCTCCTCGGCGGCGCCCAGCCGGTACCACACCTGGCCGTCGGACCGGCGGATCATGAAGGCCCGGTCCTTGCGCGCGGGGCTCTGGATCATCAGCGAGATCGTCTCGGGCTCGGTGATGGTGGTGTGCAGCTGCTCGTGGTCGAGCGTGATGCAGCGGCCCGCGGGCTCCTCGCGCACGAAGTGCGGCCAGAAGCGGTTGACGTCGGCCGTCTCGTCCAGCGGCTGGTCGGTGGCGTAGAGGGTGTGCCGGTAGGCGCCGCGCAGGATGTAGGCGGTGAAGCTGTAGCGGTGGTTGTGCACCCGCTCGTACTGGTCGGTGTTGGCGAGCCGGAGCCTGATGCGCAGGCCCTTCTCCTGGTCGTCCCAGAGGACGATCTTGTCGTCCAGGGCGTGGCACTCACACTTCTCGCGCAGCTCCGGTGTGCGCCGGACCCGCTCGACGAGGGTGCCCAGCAGCTCGGGGTCGTCACCGAGGCGGCGGGCGATCCGCTCGGTGACCTCGGCGGCGGATTCGATGTCGTCCCAGCGCACCGTCGGCAGGGATTCCATCAGGGAGACCGCGGCCTGGGTGCGGTCGGCTGTCGCGCTGGTCATCACAGGACCTCCATTCCCCGCAACCGCGCGGTGAGTTCGTCGTAGTACGCCTTGCTGATGCGCTTGCTGCCCTTGCGGGCGGCCTTCTCCTTGTCCTCGCCGAAGCGCCACCACACCCGCCCGGTCTCCCGCTCGGTGATCAGCGAGCGCTCCTTCTCCGCGGGGCCGCGCAGGAAGAGGGAGACGGTGTTGGGGGTGGTGTAGGTGGTGTGGATCTCGGAGTGGTGCAGCGTGTAGCAGTTGCCGGCGACCTCGTTGGTCACGAACCGTGGGATCACCCGCAGGTCGGAGTCCTGGGCGTCGAAGTCGTCCTGGGCGTCCTCCGGGACCCCGTCGGGGCGGCCCACCAGCTGGTGGCGGACGTGGCGGTAGTGACCGCGCAGGATGAGGGAGGTGAAGGTGAAACGGTGGTCGTGCGGACGGTCCCGGTGATCCTCGGTCGAGACATGCACCCGGATACGGAACCCGCGGTCCAGTGCGTCGTAGACCACCAGCTTGTCCAGCAGCCGGTGGTGCTCGCACTTGTCGAAAAGGTCCTCCTCCTCACGAGCCCGCTCCAGCAGATGCGTCATCGCCTGCTTGTCCTCGGCCAGCGCGGTAAGGATCTCGTTCGTCTGAGCCCGCGCCTTGGGCAGGTCCGACCAGTCGACGGTCAACCGGTCCAGTTCATCAAGCATCGCTTTCTCCTGTGTTCGCCTTGAGGGTGCTGTGCCAAGGAAGCGCCGGCGCCCGGGCGGGTAGGGCGCTCACTGCTGCGCGGACAGCGCAGCGGGCCGCAGCCCCGGGCCGTCCGCCTGGGTTCCGAAGGCGCGGTGCGCCGTGCCGCCGACCAGCTGCCACAGCGGATCGGCGGCCACTCCCTGCCCCTGGGCGTTGCGGGTCTGCCGGGCCAGGGGCTGCGAGCCGGCCGCGACGATGCCGCCGTCCTGGTACCACAGCCCGTTGTCGTCGGTCTGGTGCAGGGCCTGCCCGCCGATCCGCGCGGAGTCGCAGCGGTCGGTCATCAGCATGGTGTTGGCGTGGCCCATCAGCTCGGCGGCGCGGGCGGCGATGGCCAGGTCGACGTGCTCGCCGTCGAAGTTGATGCAGGCCGCGATCCGTCCGGCGGCCGCCTCGTTCATGATCGCGGCGGGCACCGGGCCGGCGATCTGGTCCATGTCGGCCAGCGTCCAGTTCGGCAGGTCGTACGCGGTCAGGGTGCTCTCCCGCCTGGCCCGCGCGGCGGAGGTGCGGAAGGCGTGCTTGATGTTCAGCGGCATGTCGTTGAACAGGTGGTCGGTGATCACCCGGGCACCGCTGCCCGTCCACTCGCTCTGCCAGGCGATGTCGACGATGTCCCGGACGAGCTCGGCGCTGGCGGCGGGGTCCTGCCGGGTGAAGTGCCCCAGCGCCGGCCGCACCCCGTGGGCCAGCAGCTGCGGGACGATCCAGTCGAGCCGCGGGTGGCGGTCGTCGAGGTTGTCGTGGAGGCCCGAGGCGGTGGTGAACGCGTCGGGTGACATCACGGTGTAGACCAGCCCGAGGTCGCCGAGCCTGGCCAGGCGCTCCCACTCATGGCGGGTGGGGGCCCAGACGGTCGCCTCGGGGGTGCCGCCGTGGCTGGCGAGCAGCGGCCCCTCCAGCGCGATGCCGGGAATGTGCGGCAGCTTGCCGTTGCGGCGCAGGTCGGCGTACCGCTGCATGAACCACTCGAACTTCTCGAGCGCGGACCGGTGGAGATAGAGCGTGGGGATGCACACCACGCCTTCCTCGGCTGATCTGCGGTCGAGCAGTACGAGATCCAAATTGGCGAACTCCGAGAAGTCCACCTCGCCGAAACCGTGGCAATGCACCTCGACCGGGAGGGCTGGCGTCTCATTCATGGGCTGTGAAATCTCTCTTTCATTTCCTGATCCCGTGGACGTGCAGTTCCTCGAGGGCTCGCGCGTCGTCGAATGCGCCGAGGGACTCGAAGTAGCGCACGGTCTGCCGGGACATGGCGGCAAGGTGCTGGCTGAGGATCTCCGGCGTGTAGGTCTCCGCCACGACGCAGTGCGCGTCGTCCTCGCCCAGCCCGTAGCGGATCAGTTCCTCCCGGATCGCGGGCAGGTCCGGGTGGAGGAACGTCGTGATGAGCCGGGGCACCAGCCGTGCCGCGGCACGCCGCTCCGCCGGCGAGAGCTGCCCCCACATCTGCCGCAGGAACATGGCGAAGTACGCGTGGTGGCGCCCCTCGTCACCGGCGTGGTCGCGTACGGTCCCGGAGACCGCGGCCACCACCTCGGAGCTGTCGGGGACCTCGGCGAGGCTCGCGGAGATCAGGGTCTCCGACACCACCACGAAAAGGATCTCGGCCAGCGCGCCGTCTGCGGGCGGGAGTTCATCGAGGAGCCGGTGGAGCCGGTCCAGGAAGAACGGCTGCCGCGGCAGCCGCGGCGCGATCCCGGTCCGCTGCTCCACCTGTCGCGCCAGGTCGATGGAGAACAGCGTGTGGTACGCCTCGTCGCAGTAGATCTTGTACGCGTCGAACCGCATCTCTTCCGGGAGCTGCACGCCGACGGTGCCCTGCGCGATGGACAGCACCGTCCGGTTGACCACCAGGGACTCCAGCCGTGCCGTGAAGTCCAGGTAGCGGTAGAGGTGTTGGACCAGTAACTCCTCGTGCACCGCCGGGGGCAGCTCCTTCACCAGCGGGTGCTGGGTGATGGGGACGAGATCCGGCGGGAAGTAGTAGCGGCCGGACTCGTCCTCGCGCAGGGTCCGGCGCGCTGACTGCCGCACCGCGGCGCGCTCGTACCAATTGCGGAACGGGCTGCGGTAGTCACCGGGAGTCGAGGGCGGCTCAGGGGCGTCGTCGGCGGCCACCCGGTGCAGCAGCAGCTGCTTGGGGCACTGGGTCAGCGCCGCACAGCCCACGAACATGCCCGCGGTTCCGCACATCTGAGATCTCCCTTCGCCACTACGGTCCGGACCTACGCACACCCGGCACGGCACCGGGCCCGCCGCTGCGCCACGGGCAGCGGCAGGTGGCCCGCGGCCGTGTCCGCCGCACTGCCCGGCGGGGCGGTGCGGGGCCCGGCGGCAGCGGCCGCCGGACCGCTGGCGGTCACGGCGCGGTCGCTTCCACCACGCCGCTGCCGGCGAGGTCGGCGAGCAGTTCGCCGATGTCCTCGGCGGCCACCTGCACGGAGACGTCGTACTCGGCGGCCAGCTGCTCGGCGATGCCCCGGACGCTGGTCGAGCCGTCGACCCGCTTGAACACGAACGTCCCGATCTCGTCGAGCTCGACGGCATGCGGGCCGTTGGCGACGATGAGCTTGCCGCGGAACTTGCGCATCCGGGCGGCCATGCTGCGCCGCGGCACCGCTTCGGGGCCGAAGGGATGAGGTGCTGCCATCAGATCTCCACCTCCAGGGACAGGTCCTTGCAGAACTCGACGGTCCGGCGCACCCAGTCCTCGGGGCGCTGCGGGTCGAAGCCGGCCATGGTCTCCAGGGCCCAGTACCGCTCGAAGGGCAGCACGTCGAGACCGGCGTCCCGCACCCGGCGGGCGCGCCACTTGGGCGTGTGGGTGCCGTAGACGCCGTGGCTGTCCAAAAGGGCGTCGGTGGCCTGCTGGAAGGCGACCTTGGCGGCGAGAACGGCGCTGTGGGTGTCGCCGCTCTCCAGCATGCCCAGCGCCTGCTCGACCTTGCCGTCCGCCTCGGACAGGGAGCGGGTCGCCACGAACGCGCGGTAGGCACTGTCGTGCAGCTGCTCCGCGCGACGCTTGAGCCAGTCCGCGCCGGTCAGTGCCACACCGCCGGACAGACGCTCCAGGAACAGTTCCTCGTTCGAGGTGAGGATGCGCAGCGAGGACTCATCGGAGTCGAAGGCGTCCCAGCTGACCTTGTCCAGCATCTGGCCGACCTGGGCGTCGGTCCAGTACGTGACCTCGTACCGCCGGCCGCCGTCGGTGAAGTCGACCGAGGTGACGGTGTCCGGGGTGAGCGGCACCGCCACCGTCCGGGCGCCCGGCATCCGGCAGGGGGCGTCGGTGAGGACGTAGAGGTCGAAGTCGCTCGCGGCGTGTGCCCAGCCCCGGGTGACCGAGCCGACCACCACGACGGCGACCGGGTCGTCGGGGGCCAGGTCCTTGCGCCTGAGGGCGTCCAGGCACCCGTCCAAGTCCGGTTTCACGACCAGCTCCTGTCCTCGTTCTCGCGCTGTAGTTCGATGACGATCTGAGGGATGTTGTTGACGAGGTGAGCGAGCAGGGCCGGATAGACCGACTGCGAGGCGAGGGTCAGTGCGAGCAGCGCCACGGCCCCGGCGATCTCCACCGCCGTGGAGCGGACCGTGCCGCGCCGGTTGGCGCCCGGCTGGATGTGGTGCTGGGCCACGAAGGCCGTCGCCGCCAGCAGCCCCAGCAGCGCCGGGTCCGCCACCATCAGCACGGGGGCGCGGAAAAGGATCTCCTCCCCGACGGCGCCCACCGCGCCCGCGAAGGCGCGGGCGCTGCCGTGGGAGCGCGGAGTGGGCCCCAGGACGAAGGCGAGTTCACCGGTGAACAGCCCGGCCGGACGCAGCCCGCTCAGCACGACCAGCCCGGCGCCGACGGCGAGCGCCACGGCGAACCACCACCACGGCCCGGTCCGGGTGAGCCACTGGGGAGCCGTGTACGCGGTGAGCGCCAGCGCGCCCAGCGGGGCCACCAGGCCGGCCAGCGTCTCCGCCCAGATGCTCGCGCCGCTGCGCCCGCCCCGGGGCACCCGCCACGGCAGGCCCATCAGCACGGCTTCGGCCACCAGCAGGACGGCCACCACCCGCAGGGCGCCCGAGCCCACGGTCCACAGCCCAACGGCAAAGGCCGCCACCGTGGCGGCGGCCATCAGTTGCCGGGGCTCGGGCCGCCAGCCGACCGGTGCGAAGGTGGAGACGGAGCGGCGTGACCGGCTCCCGTCGTGCACCGCCCGGCCGGCAGCCGTGGTCATGGCGCCGCCTCCACGGTCACCACGATCCCCAGGTCGATGGCGTCGGCGAGCTCTTCGTGCACGGTCTCCAGGCTGTGCCCGAGTCCGTCGAGGACCTCGCCGATCGTGCGCTCACCGTCCAGCGCCCGCAGCACGGCGGGCCACTCGGGCAGTTCGTCCTCGTCCAGGACGTACTCGATCTCGCCGTCGATGGTCACGTACCACACCGACGGTTCGGCGGGGTCCTTGAGGAGCAGGACATTGTCCGCGACCGCCGCGCGGGTCCGCGGGTCGACGGGAGGCAGCCGTACGACCTCCGCCTCGATCTTCTCCGCGTCGGTGTCCCAGTCGTTGACCGGCACCGACTGCGGCACGGGTGCCTTGGCCACCTCGACGTGCGGGGCGGGCAGCGAGGCGGCCATCTGCTCCAGCAGGCCGAGGTTGACCGCCGAGAGCAGGAACTCGACATGTCCGGACGAGGGGTTGGCCTGCAGCCGGCGCAGCGTGGCCCGCAGGTTGTCGGCGTCCAGGAACTCCCGGGCGCCGGGTCCGCTCAGCGCCTCCTCCAGCAGCCGGCCGCCGTCCTGGGCGAGCATGGCGCCGAAGGCGCGGTAGGTGTGCCGGACGCCTTCCCCGTAGAAGAAGGGACCCTTGGGGCGGTGCACCAGCTCGTCGGGCAGGTGGCCGACCAGGGAACGCCGCAGAATCTGCTTGTCCCAGATCAGTTGGGGGCGCAGCGCCTGGGGAACCGCGGCCACCAGCTCGATGAGGCGGTGGTCCAGGAACGGCACCCGGGCCTCGATGCCGTTGCCGGCCGCCGACCGGTCCTCGTGCCAGCAGTTGTACTGCTGCACATCGCGGTACTTCCAGCGGAACAGCGCCTCGTAGGGCTCGTGGGCCGGGCGCCCGGCGGCTTCGCGCAGCACCGAGGACTTGACCAGCGGCAGGCCGGGGACGTCCCACCAGGCACCCAGTTCGGGGCTGCGGTACTGGTCCCGGCGGACCGCCATACGGTCCAGGTTGTCCAGGAAATCGGGCCATTCACCGCCGCCCGCGATGCCCTTGGAGTAACCGCCGTTGAATTCATCGGCCCCGCCGCCCAGAAGCATGGCCTTGATATGCGGAGTCCGGTCACGGACGTAGCGATACATCTCGTGCTTGTAGAACGCCTCGGGTCCTGCCAGCGGCGTCTGCATCAGCCACAGGAACCGCTTCCACTCCTCCACCCCGGGAACGGAATCGGTACGGAAAAGGATCTGATGGTTCGTCAGTCCGAGATTCCGGGCCGTACGGTGCCCCCACTCGGAGTCGCCGTTGGCGAGGGTGCTGCCGTTCAGCGCGGTGAAGGTCTGGGGCTTGCCGGAGGCCAGTGCGGCCACCGCGGCGGAGTCGATGCCGCCGCTGAGGAAGAGGCCGATCTCGACATCGGCCATCTCGCAGTCGGACACCGCGGAGGACAGCAGCTCGCCGTAGCGGCGCACCAGCTCTTCCTCGGACGCGCCACCGGTGGCGTCGAATTCGGGGAACGACCAGTAGCGGTGGGTCGAGCGCTCGCCGGAGCGCAGGTCGAAGGAGACCACACAGCCGGCCGGGGCGAGCTCGATGTCCTTGAACCACGCGTGGGCCGGGCTCTCGTCGAACGCCGGGGCACGCGTCATGGCCTGGTCGCGCAGCGCGCGCTCCCAGTCCAGCTCACGAGGGCAGTCGGGGTCCTCGAAGAGCACCTTGACCTCGGAGCCGAAGACGACCCGCTCGGCGTTCTGGTGGTAGAAGACCGGCTTGATACCGAAGCGGTCGCGGGCCAGCAGCAGCCGGCCCCGGGTACGGTCGTAGAGCGCGAGGGAGAACATCCCGCGCACCTTGTCCAGGAAGCGCAGCCCGTCACGGCGGTAGAGGTGGAGCAGCACCTCGCAGTCCGAACGGGTCCGCAGCCGCGTGCCGCTCGGGAGCGTGGCGGCCAGCTCCTCGTGGTTGTAGATCTCGCCGTTGGCGATCAGAACCAGGTCGTCGTCCTCGGTCCGCAGCGGCTGGTCACCGCCGGCCACGTCCACCAACGACAGTCGTACGAAGCCGAATCCGACCGGGCCCGAACGGTAGTAGGCCTCACCGTCGGGGCCACGGTGCGCTATGGCCTGAACCATTCGCTGGAGCTGGGAGTCCGCGGCGCCGGCCAGCGCTCTTCCGTCCACGCGAGCGATTCCGCTCAGCCCACACATCGTTACCTCGCTCGTTTCATGTGCTGGTTCCTCCGCCACGAGGCGGAAACGCCGTGCAAAGCGGCGCGACTCCCACGGAAGTGAAGGAGATTGCCGGTCGGTACCGGGGAAGGGGCCACACCTCAAGGCACAACCTTGAGGTGTGGCGCCTTTGCGGTTCAGACCGCCGTGGTTCAGACCACGGAGCCCAGAACGGTGCCCTGGTTGACCTTCTTGGCCTCCGGCTTGGTGTACTTACGCATGGTGATTCACCCCCCCTACGGGATCTTGCGGATATCCCCCGGGATCCAGTGATCCCGAATTGCCCTTGCGGACCAACGAGGTGCCCGAAAGCACCACGCCTTTTGCCCTTACGGGCTGAAGTCCCCCCGGACAACATCAGTTTTGAAAACCGGATGGATTCCCGACTTCCGGTGTTGGCCTAAATAGAACAGCGGATCTTGCTTGGATATGTCAATCACCAGTGATTGTGACGCACGCCACACGGCATTTCTTTCCCGAAACCGGATACTCTGTCTTGAGTTAGCGACATCAACTGCCCGGAGTTCACTGCGGCTTCATGCCCGCAAACAGGGGCGGTGAGTGTCCCCAACGGCCGCGCGAACGGCCTCCGTTCGCGCGTCCCGACGCCGGGGGCCGCTGCACGGGGGGATCAATTGGGAGGCTGTAATTCCGCTTTCCCACGGGAATCAGTGATTCCACTTTCCCCACGCTGCGCGTGGTGGCTTGATTTCGGCCACCACCGGCTGTCCCATGCTCGAAAACCGGTACAGCGCCACCCCAGACCGGCACCACATGGAGGAATCTTGGCCAGCACCCCGGCTCTTTCGGCCGTTTTTCCGCTGCCCACCGAGCTCGAAGCGATCGTATTCGACTGCGACGGACTCCTTTTGGACACCGAAACCTGCTGGTCACGGGCGGAGAGCGCGCTCTTTCGCGCGCACGGACGCGAATTCGGCCTGGCCGAAAAGCAACTTGTCATCGGCAAGACCGTGGAGGGCGTCGGCGAGGTGATGGCCGATTACTTCGGGCGTCCCGGTGAAGGTGAGCTGCTCTCCGCCGAGCTGCTGGAGGGCGTGCGCCGGGAGCTGGCCGACGGGGTGGCCGCGCTGCCCGGGGCCGCTGACCTGGTACGGGCCTGTGCCGAGCGGCTGCCCGTCGCCGTCGCCAGCAACAGCCCCCGGTCGCTGCTGGAAACCGCGCTGGGGAGCTCCGGCCTGGCCGATCTGCTGCCGCTGTCGTTCGCGGCCGACGAGGTGGCGGCTCCCAAACCCGCGCCCGACCTGTATCTCACCGCCTGCCGCGCGCTCGCCGCCGACCCCGCCTCCTGCGTCGCCTTCGAGGACTCCCGCACGGGCATCAGCGCGGCCCGCGCCGCGGGGCTCCACCTGGTCACCGTGCCCTCACTGGCCGGCCAGGAGCTGGACCACGACTGGCTGCTGGACTCCCTGGCCGACCCCGAACTCCAGACGTGGGCCCGTGCCCTGCGACCGGCGGGCGCCCACGCCGCCGACCGACCGTCCTGACCACCTGCCCGCTACCTGCCTGCCCGTCACCACCCGTCCGCCCCCGCCGAGAAGCGCTGCCCGGACGAAGCACCGGGCCGCGCTCGCCCACCCACACCGAGCAAAGCCCACGATCACCGAGCACGGCCCACCCACAAGGACTCCCTCCTCCTCACAAAGGAGCACGTCATGCCGATCGGCACCCAGGGATTCACCGTCTTCGATCTGCCCGCCGTACCCACGGAACTGCTGGACAGCTACGACGACCTCCCGGTCGACGACTACATGGGCAACGGCACACGCTTCAAACGGTTCTCGCAGTACCGGCTGTCCCCCGCCGAGGGCGACGCCTGGAACTTCGCGCTGCTGCCGCACCGGGACTACACGGCGTACAAGAAGTTCAACAAGGCCGCCGGCGGCATCCGCCGGACCTATGAGCCCATCAAGGCCGACTTCACCGGCCTGATCTCCCGGGGAATCGCCGGTATCGGCCTCGACCGCGGCGAGGACTGGCAGATCAATGTGCACCAGAACCGCACCCGGGCCGAGGCCGACCGCCCCGGGCCGCTGACGCCCGAGGGCGTCCACCACGACGGCCACGAGTTCGTGATGATCGCCGTGCTGCGCAGGCAGAACGTCGGCGGCGGCGAGACCCGGCTGTGGAAGCCCGGCGCCGACGAGCCCTTCTGGAACGGGACGCTCCAGGCGGGCCAGGCCGTACTCCTCGACGACAAGGCCATCGCCCACGACGTGACCGACGTCGTGGCGGCGAACGACCGGCCCGGACACCGGGACATCGTGATCGTCGCGTTCTCGCGCTGGCAGCACAAGTGGTACGGCGACGAGCACGACTCCGTCGCCCTGTCCGCGGACGCCGGCTGAGCCCGGCCGCCGCCTCCCCCACACCACCCACACCGAGAAGATTGTGCTGATTCCGCATGCCTGAAAACTGGAAAGCCCGGCTCGCCGAGGGTCCGCTGTCCGCGGTGCGCGCCCTGGAGTCCTGTACCGCCGGCGAACTGACCCTGCTGACCGAGAACTACGCCTTCCGCGGCGCACTGGCGGCCGCCTGCAAGGAGCTCACCGAGCGCGCCTACGCCGGGAAGGACCGCACCGCGCTCGCCGAAATGCACGAACTCCTCGCCCTCATCTACGACCGGGACTTCTCCGGCGTGGTCATCGCCGAGGTCGACCACGAACGCGCGCCCCTTCTGCGCGACGTCGCCGCGATCCTCGAAGCGGCCATGCTGGGCGAGGAAGCCGCCCGCATCGACGAGGAGACCGTCACCGGCTACCCCCGGTCCGGCACGGAGTACGTCCGCTGGCTGAAGAACCTCGTCAACGGCCACCCGGCCGGCCGGCACCCGCTCTACCACGAGCACATCGAGCAGCGGGGCACCCGGGAGGACCTGCGGCTGCTGCTCGCCCAGGAGACCAGCCTCGACCCGCGCTTCGACGACATCCTCGCCTCGATGCAGATGGGCCGGACCGGCGGCGAGAAGATGGAGATAGCCGCCAACTACTGGGACGAGATGGGCAACGGCGACGCCGAGCTGGTCCACACCAGCCTCTTCTCCCAGGCCCTGGATTCCATCGGCGCCGACCCGGCCTTCATCCGGGACAGCTTCATGCTGGAGGCCGGGATCTGCGGAAACCTCTCCGCCTGCCTCGGTCTCGCCCGCCGGCACTACTACAAGGCCGTGGGCTACTTCGGCGTGACGGAGTACCTGGCGCCCCGCCGCTTCCGCTGCGTGGTCGACACCTGGCGCAGACTGGGCCTGCACGAAGTCGGCATCACCTATCACGACCTGCACATCGGTATCGACGCCGGGCACGCCTCCGGCTGGTTCAAGAACGTCGTGGCGCCGCTGGTGGACGACGACGCCCTGATCGGCCGGGACATCGCCCTGGGGGCCATGATCAGGCTCAACACCTCACAGGACTACCTCGACGAACTGCTGCGGCGCATGCGGGACCGGTCCCCCGTCGCGGTCGGCGCGGAAGCCTGAGGGGAAGGACGTGGCACACCCCTTGCCGCCCCCTCGTCACGACATGGCGGACGGCCATGACTTCGTGAAGTACGAGGCCCTGGGCAACGACTACTTGGTGATCGCTCCGGCCGCCGGCCAGGTGGCGCCGACACCGGAGAACATCCGGCTGATCTGCGACCGCCACTACGGTCCCGGCGCCGACGGAGTTCTCTACGGCCCGCTCCCCGAGGAGCACGGATTCGGGCTGCGCACCTTCAACTCCGACGGCACCGAGTGCGAGCAGAGCGGCAACGGGCTGCGGATCTTCGGCCGTTACCTCCACGACCACGGCTGGACCGGGGAGCCGGAGTTCACCGTCCGCACCCCGGCCGGGCCGGTCACCGTGCAGCTGGTGGACCAGGCCCGAGGGCCGGACGCACCGGCCGCCGCCTGCCCCGGCTCCGGCCGCACCGGCGCCGGGGCAGGCGACGGGGCACCCGTACGCGTCTCCATGGGGCGGGCGTCCCTGGACAGCGAGCTGATCGGTGCCACCGGTCCGCGCCGGGAGATGCTGCGCGAAACCCTCCAGGAGCCGGGCCGCGAATGGACGGCCACCTGCGTCTTCCTGGGCAATCCGCACTGCGTCCTCCCGCTGGAGGGCACCGAGGTGACCGAGGAGCTGGCCCGGCGCCTGGGCCCCGTCCTCGCCGGCCACGCACGCTTCCCCGGGCGCATCAACGTCCAGCTCATGGAGGTACGCGCCGCCGACCGCATCCGCATCGAGACCTACGAGCGGGGCGCCGGCTACACGCTCGCCTCGGGCAGCAGCGCCTGTGCGGCGGCCGTCGCGGCCCACGCCCTCGGGCTGACCGGCCCCGAGGTCACCGTCGAGATGCCCGGCGGCGACCTCGCCGTCGGCATCTCCGACGCCGGCGAGGTCACCCTGACCGGACCGGTCCGGCCCGTCGTGGCCGGCCGGTGGACCCCGGCGTTCCGCAGGCGGCTGGCCTCATGACCACGATCACCATGCGCCAGTGGTACTTCGACGAGGCCCACGGCCACTACGACATCGACCTCGGCGACAGCTATGTGGGCGGCAGCCGCCTGTCCGACCACGCCCTGCCCGCCGACTGCCTCCTCGACTACGGCAACAACCGGGGGACCGCCCCGTTGCGCCACCTCGTGGCCGGCCTCTACGGCCGCGATCCGTCGCACATAGGCATCACCCACGGCGGGCAGGAAGCCCTCTACCTCCTCTACCGCACCCTGCTGTCCGCAGGCGACCACGCCGTGATCTTCACCCCCGGCTGGCAGCAGGCACAGCCGGTGCTGACCCGGGCCGGATGCCGGGTGGACGCCGTCGGCACCACCGCCGACGGCCGCCCGGACATCGCCGCGGCGCTGCGCACGATCGGCCCCCGCACGAGGGCCGTGGTGCTCAACTCGCCCTGCAATCCGACCGGCCGGAAGGTCACCGCCGACGGCATCAAGGAACTGGCCGAGGCGCTGCGGGGACACGGCGGCCATCTGATCCTCGACGAGGAGTACGTCGCCGACCTCGGCGCCGACTCCTGGGTCGGGGCGTACGAACACGCCGTCTCCGTCTCCAGCGTCTCCAAGGTCTACGGGGTCCCGGGCCTGCGCGTCGGCTGGATGTGCGGCCCGCCCGAGGTCGTGGACGCGGCCATGCAGTACAAGCACTTCACCACCGTCACCAACTCGGTGGTCCTGGAACAACTGGCCACCGGGATCCTGGAGCGCCGCGAGGAGCACGTGCGGCGCTACCGGCAGCTGATCACCGATGGCCTGCGGATACTGGAGCGCTGGGCCGCCGGGCACCGCGGCACGCTGCGGATGTGGCAGCCGGAGGGCACCCCGTACGCCTGGCTGCACACCCCCGGCCTGCCGTCCTCGCTGGAGTTCTGCCGCGAGGTGCTGCGCCGGGAGCGCGTGCTGCTGATGCCGGCCGAGGTGTTCGGCACCGAGCACGGCCTCCGCCTCACCTTCGCCCGGGAACCGGACGTCCTGGCCGAGGGCCTGCGGCGCATCGACGCCGTACTGGCCGGCCACCCCACCGCCGCCGGGAGCGGCGCCCACCCCGAGAGCAGGGAGCAACGATGACGGCACGGCTCGAGGAGATGCCCACCGACTGGTCGCGCGGACTGGCGCTGGTGGCACACCCCGACGACATCGAGTACGCCATGGGTCCGGCGGTGATCACCTGGACCGACAGCGGCAAGGAGATCGCCTACGTCCTGGCCAGCCGCGGCGAGGCCGGCATCGACGGCTGCGACCCGGAGACGGCCAGGCCGCTGCGGGAACGGGAGCAGCGCGCGAGCTCGGCGGTCGCCGGGGTGACCTCGGTGGATTTCCTGGACCACCCGGACGGGCTGATCACGGACTCCGTGGCGCTGCGCCGGGAGTTCGCCACCGCCATCCGCCGCCACCGGCCGGAAGTGGTGCTCACGGTCAACCACCACGAGCACTGGCGCGGCGTCTCCTGGAACACCTCGGACCACCGGATCGTCGGCCGGGCCGCGCTGGACGCCGTCGTCGACGCCGGCAACCGCTATGTCTTCGCCGAGGACGGCCTCGAACCCTGGGAAGGCGTGCGGTGGATGGCCGTCGCCGGCTCCCCGTACCCCACGCACGCCGTGGAGGTCGCGGGCGCCGAGGACCGCGCCGTCGAGGCGGTGCTCCAGCACCGTGCCTATCTGGAAGCGCTCACCGACGAGGACCCGGCGAGCTACGCCCGGGGATTCCTGCGGCGCAACATGGCCAGGGCGGGCGCGCTCTTCCACGACCGTGACGCGGTCGCGTTCCAGCTCTTCGAGCGCGACGCCTACCGCGTCAAGGACGGTGTCACCCACTACCGCTGACCGCTCGCGTCCTTTGCCCCTACAGTCCCACCGGGAATGGCATGCACCTGGCCTTCGTCGACTCCAACCCCCCTGCCCTGCAGGCCATCAGGCTGGCCAAGAGCGCGGGACACCGGGTCACCTATCTGCAGTCCGCACACACCCAGTACCCGCTCACCGAAGCCAACCTGGCCCTGGTCTCGTCCGTGGACCGGCTCGTCGACGGGCTGGTCACCACCGACCACGACGTGGTGACCGCGGCGCTGGCCGAGTGCCACGCCGAACACCCCATCGACTTCGTCACCACCCAGCACGAGATGTCCGCCGAGGCGGTGGCGGCGGCCTGCCGCGCACTGGGGCTGCGGGGGACCTCACCACAGGCGGTGCTCATCGCCCGGCGCAAGGACCGCTGCCGGGCGGCGCTGCAGGCCGCGGGCCTGGCCTCGGCACACTTCGCGACCGCCACCGACGAGGCGGCGGCGCTGGCGGCGGCGGAGCGGATCGGCTACCCCGTGGTGTTCAAGCCACCGTCCGGGGCGGCCGGGCTGCTCGCCTGCGTGGTCCACGACGCGGCCCAGGCCAGGTCGGCCTGGCAGCGGCTGCAGCGCGGCCTCGATGCGGTTCCCGAGGACTGGCGCGGCCAGTTCCGGCGCGGCGTCCTGATCGAGGAGTTCCTGGTGGGGGAGCTGGTGTCGGTGGAGATCGGCGCCCGCGACGGCCGGTTCTTCCCGCTGTGCATCAGCGGCCGCTACCGCTGGGCGGGCGACGGGGTCACCGCCCTGGGGTCCTTCATCCCGGCCGGCCTGGAAGCGCAGCAGGCCACCGCGTGCTGGGAGTACGCCCGCCGGGTCTGCCGGGCGATCGGCGCCGACATCGGCGTCTTCCACCTGGAGATCATGGTCACCCAACGGGGGCCCGTCCTGGTCGAGTTCAACCCCCGGGTGATGGGCGGCGGCCTGCCTGCCGCCTACCGCCACGCCACCGGGCAGGACGTCTACGCCGCGCTGCTGGACGTCCTCGCCGGGGCCGATGACGTCGCCGCGCCGCCCTTCCGGGCCGGCTGCACCGCGGTCCGCGTCGTCCTCCCCCGTGAGGACGGCCGGCTCGGCCCCGGCGCGACCCTGGCGCCCCTGGCCGAGCACCCCTGTGTGAAGGAGGTCATCGGCTTCGGCGAGTACCGCACCGGCCCCGGCAGCGAGGTGGCCCGGGGCCAGGCGCTGGCCCGGTTCATCGTCCAGGACACCGACCCGGCGGCCGTCGAGCACACCTCCGAGCACCTGCTCAGCCGCCTGGAACCGCTGCTCGGCGTCCCCCTGATGACCGGCAGCTACCGCCCCGGCGGCCCGGAGCACCCGGGGGGCGCACGGTGAGCAGGCCCGGAGGACCGCACACCGCCGAGCCGCAGCGGGCGGCGGACCGGCCGGCCGCACCGCCCGGCCGCCGTGCCCTCGTCCTCGCCCTGATGATGGCGATGGCGCTGGCAGCCCTGGACAGCACGATCGTGGCCACGGCCGTTCCGCGGATCGTCGCCGACCTCGGCGGGTTCTCGTACTTCTCCTGGCTCTTCTCCGGCTATCTGCTCGCCGGCACGGTGTCCCTGCCGGTCTACGGCAAGCTCAGCGACATCCTGGGGCGCAAGCCGGTCCTGCTGTTCGGCATCACCCTCTTCCTGGCGGGCTCCGCGCTCTGCGCGGCCTCCTGGAACATGGCCGCGCTGATCGTCTTCCGCATCGTCCAGGGCTTCGGCGGAGGCGCGATCCAGAGCACCGTCCAGACCCTCGCCGCCGACCTGTACCCCCTGGAGGAGCGCCCGCGGATCCAGGCCGCCATCTCCTCCGTGTGGGCCGGCTCCGCCGTTCTCGGCCCCGCCGTCGGCGGCCTGATCACCACCTGGGCCGACTGGCGCCTCATCTTCCTGCTCAACGTCCCGCTCGGTCTGGTCTCGCTCGTCCTGCTGGCCCGCCGCCTGAGCGAGCCGCCCCGGAAGCGCGCCGCCGGGCGCCTGCGCGCCGACTGGGCCGGCGCACTGGCCCTCTTCCTCACCGGCTGCGCCCTGCTGACCGCCATCGTCCAGGGCGGACACGCCTGGCCCTGGCTCTCCGCGCCGTCCCTCGCCCTCTTCGGCACCGGCGCCGTCCTGCTGGCCCTCACGGTCGTGGTGGAGCGGCGCGCGGCCGATCCCATCCTCCCGGGCTGGGTATGGCGCCGCCGCACCATCGCCGCCGCCAATCTGGCCATGGGGGCGCTCGGTGTGATGACCATCGCCCCGACCGTCTTCCTCCCCACCTACGCCCAGGCCGTGCTCGGCCTCGATCCCCTGCGGGCGGGCTTCGTGCTGGCCGTCATGTCGGTGGCCTGGCCGATCTCGGCGGCCTTTTGCCAGCACGTCTACCGGCGCATCGGATTCCGCCAGTCGGCGATCACCGGCATGGCCGTCGCCTGCCCCGTCCTGCTGGCCTTCCCCGCCCTCTCCGGCACCCACAGCCCCTGGTACCCCGCCCTCATCTCGCTGGCCCTCGGCGCCTGCCTCGGCATCACCCAGCTCCCCCTGCTCGTCGGCGTCCAGTCGACGGTGACCGTCTCGGAACGCGGTACGGCAACGGCCTCTCTCCTCTTCTGCCGCCAGCTCGGCTCCAGCATCGGCGCCGCCGTCTTCGGCGCCCTGGCCAATGCGATCCTCAACTCCCGCCTGCGGGACACCTCTTCCGCCCTCCCGTCCACCGGGGGCAGCACCCTCGACTCGCTCTCCTCCTCCACCACCACCGGCCCCGCCGCGGCCCCCCTGCGTGACGCCCTCACCACGGCGGTCGACTGGGTCTACGTCGGCGCCGCAACGGCCGCCGCCCTCGCCGTCCTCGCCCTCTTCCTGGCCCCGCGCCGCTTCCCGGTGCTCGATTGAGGGACGAGGGCACGAAAAAACACCCCCTCCGACTGCGTTTCCGCAGTTCGGAGGGGGTGCAAAGGGTGGAGCCTAGGGGAGTCGAACCCCTGACATCTGCCATGCAAAGACAGCGCTCTACCAACTGAGCTAAGGCCCCTTCGCGCACCAGGGTACCTGGTGTCCGGCCGCTTTCCCGACCGGGTATCGCCGCGCACCGTCGCTCTCCGTAGGATGCTTCGCGAGATTCGCGGCAGCGAAGCGACCGGGGAGACAGGGGAGACGGCATGGACACAGCACAGCAGGAAGCCACCGCGCGGGCCCGGGAACTTCAGCGCAGTTGGTACGGGGAGCCGCTGGGGGCGCTGTTCCGCCGTCTCATCGACGATCTCGGCCTCAACCAGGCCCGGCTCGCCGCGGTGCTCGGGCTGTCGGCACCGATGCTGTCGCAGCTGATGAGCGGGCAGCGCGCGAAGATAGGCAACCCGGCCGTGGTGCAGCGGGTGCAGGCGCTGCAGGACCTGGCCGGCCAGGTCGCCGACGGCAGCGTCAGTGCGGCCGAGGCCACCGACCGCATGGAAGAGATCAAGAAGACGGCGGGGGGTTCGGTGCTCAACAACACCGCACAGCAGACGTCGTCGACGGGGGCGACCACGGTCCGGCGCGTGGTGCGGGAGATCCAGTCGCTGCTGCGGTCGGTCTCCGACGCCGGGGACATCATCGATGCGGCGAACACCCTCGCCCCCGCTCACCCCGAACTGGCAGAGTTCCTGCGGGTCTACGGTGCCGGTCGTACCGCGGACGCGGTCGCCCACTACGAGGCGCACCAGGGTTAGCCACCAGCCACTGGGGACGTTGCGAGTTCAGAAGCGGACGGGGCGGCAATGGGTGAGGTCTTCGCCGGTCGGTATGAGCTGATCGACCCGATCGGGCGGGGTGGGGTGGGGGCGGTCTGGCGCGCCTGGGACGCCCGGCGCCGCCGCTACGTTGCCGCCAAGGTGCTGCAGCAAAGCGACGCGCACACCCTGCTGCGCTTCGTCCGCGAACAGGCACTGCGGATCGACCATCCGCATGTGCTGGCCCCGGCGAGCTGGGCAGCGGACGACGACAAGGTCCTGTTCACCATGGATCTGGTGAACGGCGGCTCACTGGCACATCTGATCGGGGATTACGGCCCGCTGCCGCCGCGGTTCGTCTGCCTGCTCCTGGACCAGCTGCTGGCCGGACTGACCGCGGTGCACGCGGAGGGCGTGGTGCACCGTGACATCAAGCCGGCGAACATCCTGCTGGAGGCCACCGGCACCGGCCGCCCGCATCTGCGGCTGTCGGACTTCGGCATCGCGATGCGCAAGGGTGAGCCGCGGCTGACCGAGGCCAACCTCGTGGTGGGGACGCCCGGATACTTCGCGCCGGAGCAACTGCAGGGCGCCGAACCGGACTTCCCCGCCGACCTGTTCGCGGTCGGCCTGGTCGCGCTCTATCTGATCACCGGCACCAAGCCGGACGCCGACGCCCTGGGCCGGCACTTCGGCCCGCACGGCATCCCGAACGCGCCCGAGGGGGTGCCGGAGCCGCTGTGGCAGGTGCTGGCGTCCCTGGTGCACCCCGACCCGGAATCGCGGTTCAGGACGGCCACGGGGGCGCGTAAGGCGATCATCTCGACGGTGGAGCTGCTGCCCGACGCGACGCTCGAGGACGAGGTCGTCGAAGTCTTCGACCACATCGGCCCGCTCCCGGCCGGCTTCGGGACGGACGGGCCGCTGCGGACCGGGGAGGCCGCCGGGCCCGCGACGGCCGGTGCCACCGCGGGCACCACGGCCGCCGGGCAGGTGTCCATGTCGGACACCGGAAGCTTCCATATCGCCCCGCCGGAGCCGAACACCCCGCCGACGCCGACCTCGACGCCGGCTCCGATGCCGGTGGCGGGCGGCGCACCCACGGGGCAGGGTGCGAGGCCCACCGGTCACGGCGAGACGTCCACGGGTCGCGGCGAGACGTCCACGGGTCGCGGTGAGGCGTCCACCGGACATGGCATCACGTCCACCGGCCAGGGCGCTGCGCCCACGGGGCACGGCGGGCCTGCCACCGGCCACACCTCTGCCTCCGCCGGCCACGGTGTCCCGGCCGGCCAGGGCGCCCCGAGCGGACCCGGCGCGGTCTCCGGCGGGCCGCTCCTGACGCCGTCCCCGCCTCCGGCACCCGCGTACCGGCCCACGGCCGCCGTCCACCAGGAGTACTCCGCGACCCGCCCCTATACGGCGGGCCCGCACCCGGTCCCCGGGCGGCACCCGGCCGGTCCCCCCGTCGCCGGCCCGGTCACGGCGCCTGCCGTCCCGCACCGGAAACCGGGACCGCCCCCGAAGGTCGCGATCCCGGTGCTGGTCGTGGCGCTGCTGTGCATCGCGGTCGGCGTGTGGGCTCTGATGGCTGCCTGAGGCCACGCCGCGCGCGGTGCCGGCCCGGGGCCCACCGGCCCCCTGAAACCCCCGCTACCAGCCCTGCGGAGGCCCGAACTGCGTATTCCGCTGCGCCTGTTGGGTCGACTGTGTCGGCTGCCCGGGCTGCCCTGGTGGTGACGGCTGCGACGGCTGACCCGGCTGACCCGGCAGTGAGGGCTGCTCGCCAGGGCCACCCGGACCACCCGGACCACCAGGTCCGCCCGAGCCCCCCGGGCCACCCGAGTCGCCGGGCCCACCCGAGCCCACCGCCGCGACCGGCGCACCGGCCGTCGACCGCCGCGCCACCAGCGTCCACGCGCCCAGCCCCACCAGCAGCACCACCCCCGTGCCGATCCCCGCGTAGGCCACCGTCATCAGAGTGCCGCTCTTCGCCGCCTGCTGTGCGGTCTGTCCCTTCCGCGCCGACTCCCGGTCCTCGGACGTGACGGAGAAGGTGTCGGTCGGCGCGGCGTAGCCGGGCCCGGCCTTGGCGGCGCCGCGGACGTCCACCCGGAGGGTGAGTTCCGCGCCCTTGGGGAAGAACCGCGCGGCATCGGGGTGCAGGCTGACCTCGAGGTAGTACCAGCCGGCGAACCGCATCGCGCTGACCGGGCCGGCCGGCTCGAAGCGGTTGCCGTACGCCACCGGCGCGGTGAACTCCTTCGCAGCGGCAGGCTTCCCGGTGTACGGGACGAAGGAGAGGTCGTCGACCGCGCCACGCGCCGGGTTGTAGACGCCCAGCCCGAGCATCCGGGCGAGGAAACCAGAGGTGCCGGAGGGCGCGTTCGGCAGCTCCGCGCTCAGGTTGAGCCGCTGTCCCCAGTCCACCGGTACGCGGTAGAAGCGGGTCTCGCCCGGCGTGATGCGGTCCTTCCACACACCGGAGTCCACCGAGCCCGCGTCGTTGAAGCCGGTACCTCCCTTGGCGCTGCGCTTGACGGTGTCCGTGCGCGGTGCGGGCGTGACGGTGCTCCAGCTGCCCTGGCCCGGCCGGGCGGGGGTGGTGCCCTTGAGCGGGGGCTCGTCGAGGTAGTCCAGTTCGAGCGGCCAGGTGTCGGAGCCGGAGGCCGCCGCACCCTCTCGGGTGATCACCAGGTAGTACGGGCCGGCCTTCTGGCACCCCATGCGGTCGGCGCCGATCCGGCGGGTGGCGTAGTCGGCGACCGGATAGGCCATACCGCCGCCGTGGAAGGAGGGATGGGCGCCCGTGTCGCAGGTCGTGCCGTCGCTGTCCTGGACATTGACGGTCAGCTTGTCGCCGTAGTCCGCGACCTTGGTCCCGGGCCGGGGCGCGGCGACGGCCGAGAAGTACGCGCTGGTCCTGTCGTCCAGGGTGACGGCGTAGTACTTCTGCTCACCGCGCTTGATGGAGTCGGTGTGCAGTCCGGGCCCGAGCTGCGGGGCATCCGCGGTACTGGTGCTGCCCTTGACCGCCGTGGCGCCGTCCCCCGGCCGGTACCCCGGGACGGTCTCGGCCGAGGCCGCACCCACCGCCCCCGGCAGGATCACCACCACGGCGAGCGCCGCCAGTACGGCTATACCCCTGTTCGTCGTGCGCCCCGTCACCACGAGCCACCCCTCATCGGATCGGAATTCCCGGCGCCGGCCCGCGGCTTCCCGCGGGCCCCTCCACAGGCCGCCGCGAGACCGGCCGGCAGCAGCTACGCCCACGTGCCAACGGCGACGGCCACCACACGTCCTGTGGGCCATCTTCCACCGCCGCCCCGCGTGCCGTCCGCCGAGGCCGGGGAATCGCCCCTGGAGCATCGGTCCGGCTCCGGCCGCGTCGGCGTGACGCCCTCCTTCAGCGGATGTTCCACGTGAAACATCCGCTTCCTCGACCACCGTGCGGCATCCGTTCCCTGGGCTGCCTTGCGCTCGACGACCGGCCAGTACCGCCCGGCTCGGCCGCAGCTCTGCCTCCCCTTCAAGCGACAGCCACCCATGGAGAGTTGGCCGACCCGCCGGAGCCGGCAGGCAAGCACCCTCACCATCCCGGCGCCCTCGGCAGCCGGCGCCCGCCCGCTGGAGCCCCCCTGCCGGCGCCCGCCCGCTGGGGCCCCCGCGCCGGTGCCGCGATCGCCGCAGTGGCCTGAATCGACCCGGCGGTCCGGGCCGGCAACGGACCCCGGGCAACGCCACCACCCCTCCACACAGCCGTCGCGCCCCACCCTGCCCCTCATCCTCTTGCGCCCTTGCGCCCTTGCGCCCTTGCACCCTGCGACCACACCCACACGCTTTGCTTCTGCAAGCTAATGGTGTGCTATAGCAAACTCAAGAGGAGTGCCGTCGCGGCCCGGCAACGACATCCAGCCACCGCTCGGCAACCACAGCTCGGCAGCCACCACCCCCACCGCAGGCCGCCCCACCTGTTGTACGCGCCGCACGCGCCTCACCCGCCCCAGGACGCACGAAACCCCGACCGCCCAGGGGCAATCGGGGTCCGTACGAACGTGTGGTGCTGTGCTGTGGGGGGTCTCAGACACCCGAACCTGCGGGCACGGAGTCGGTCGCCTCCGTCCACAGATCCTGCTCGGCGCGATCCGCCTGGATCTGGCGGTACACGAGGAGCCCGCCGATGGCGGCCAGTGCGACCAGGAGAAGCTTCTTCACCGCGCGACCTCGTCTTTCGTTGACGTAGGGGACCTATGTCGGCCGATGATACACACCGGCCGATACCGATCGGTTACCTAGCCCGCGGTCGGCAACACCTCGTCCGAGGCCACTGCCGCGAGCCAACTTCCGCCTCCGTACAACGAATCGGCCCGGCCGGGGAGTTCCCCGGCCGGGCCGATCGGTGCGGTGCGGCTACCAGGACTTGAACCTGGGGCCTCTTCCTTATCAGGGAAGCGCTCTAACCGTCTGAGCTATAGCCGCGCGTTCGCTGCACCGAAAGATTAGCGCACTTCAGAGGCGTTCCCAAAATCGGTTCCGGGAGCCTCCCGAACGCCCTCCCGTGAGGGGATCACTCATCCTCGGCGAGGGTGAGCTCCACCCCGCCGACGAAGCCCGCCGACAGGTTGTAGATGAACGCGCCGAGCGTGGCCAGCGCGGTCGCCAGCACCACGTCGATCACCGCGATGACCGACGTGAACAGCAGCACCCGCGGCAGCGACAGGAACGACTGCAGATCGAAGCCGCCGCCGTCGCTGGAGCCGGTGGCCTCGCTGATCGTCCCGCCGACCGTGGAGAAGACGCCCATCGCGTTCATGACCATCCACAGCACGGCGGCGGCCACGACCGTGCAGATGCCCAGCGCGATGGAGAGCAGAAAGCTGACCTTCATGACCGACCACGGATCGGCGCGCGCCACCCGCAGCCGGGCCTTGCGGGTGCGCGGGACCGTGCCGGCGCCGGTACGCGGCCGGCGCACCGCCTGCCCGCCGTCCTGCCCCTCGCCGGTGGGGTAGGCCTGAGGCGGCTGGTACGGCCGCTGGGAGCCGCCCTCAGGGGCACGCCCCTGAGGCTTCGGCTGCGGCTGACGGGTATCGGTCACGGGTCCCCCCTGGTGTGAGCCCTCGTCTCGGGGGCCGGTGTCAGAAACGGCAGAGCCACGGGCGCTGTCCTCCGTCACGGTCGCGGGTCCGGACGGGGAGTCCTTCTTCGCTCCCGATCCACCCGCCGCAGCGCCCGTGGCTCCACTCACGACCTACTCCTCGTGCTACTCCGCCGCGGGCCGCTCGCCCTCGGCCGCCGTGGGCACGGTCTCCTCGGCCGCGTCGGCCTCGTCGGGCGCCTCGCCCCCGTCGACCTCTTCGGCTTCACGACCGGCCTCGGCGTTCCATGCGATGCCGACGACGGCATCACGCTTGCCCAGGTTGATCAGTTGGACGCCCATGGTGTCACGGCCGGTCTCCCGGACTCCGCTGACCCGCGTACGGATCACGCCACCGCCGAGCGTCACCGCCAAGATCTCGTCGCTCTCCTCGACGACCAGGGCTCCGACCAGCGAACCCCGGTCCTCCACGATCTTGGCGGCCTTGATCCCCAGGCCGCCGCGGCCCTGGACGCGGTACTCGTCGACCGCGGTGCGCTTGGCGTAGCCGCCGTCCGTGGCGGTGAAGACGAACGTACCCGCGCGGACCACGTTCATCGAGAGCAGTTCGTCGTCCTCACGGAAGCTCATGCCCTTCACGCCGGAGGTGGCCCGGCCCATCGGGCGCAGCGCCTCGTCCGTCGCGGTGAACCGGATCGACTGGGCCTTCTTGCTGATCAGCAGCAGGTCGTCGTGCTCCGAGACCAGCTCGGCGCCGATCAGCTCGTCGTCCGTGCCGTCCTCCTGCTCGCGCAGGTTGATCGCGATGACACCGCCGGAGCGCGGCGAGTCGTAGTCCTTGAGCGGCGTCTTCTTCACCAGGCCGGCCTTGGTGGCGAGCACCAGATACGGCATGGCCTCGTAGTCGCGGATCGCCAGGATCTGCGCGATCTGCTCGTCCGGCTGGAAGGCGAGGAGATTGGCCACATGCTGCCCGCGCGCGTCCCGCCCGGCGTCGGGGAGCTCGTAGGCCTTGGCGCGGTAGACCCGGCCCTTGTTCGTGAAGAACAGCAGCCAGTGGTGGGTGGTGGAGACGAAGAAGTGGTCGACGATGTCGTCTTCCTTGAGCTTCGTGCCCCGCACGCCCTTGCCGCCGCGCTTCTGCGAGCGGTAGTCGTCGGTCTTCGTCCGCTTCACATAGCCGCCACGGGTGATCGTGACGACGATGTCCTCCTCGGCGATCAGGTCCTCGATGGACATGTCGCCCTCGAAGGGCACCAGCTTGGAGCGCCGGTCGTCGCCGAACTTGTCGACGATCGCGGTCAGTTCCTCGCTGATGATCTGGCGCTGCCGCTCCGGGGAGGCCAGGATCGCGTTGTACTCGTTGATCTTGCGCTGCAGCTCGTCGTGCTCGGCGGTGATCTTCTGGCGCTCCAGGGCGGCCAGCCGGCGCAGCTGCATCTCCAGGATCGCGTTCGCCTGGATCTCGTCGATGGTCAGCAGGCCCATCAGGCCCTCGCGCGCCACCTCGACCGTCTCACTGCGCCGGATCAGCGCGATGACCTCGTCGATCGCGTCCAGCGCCTTGAGCAGACCGCGCAGGATGTGCGCCCGCTCCTCGGCCTTGCGCAGCCGGAACTTCGTCCGCCGGACGATGACCTCGATCTGGTGCGTCACCCAGTTGCGGATGAACGCGTCCAGCGAGAGCGTGCGCGGCACCCCGTCGACCAGCGCCAGCATGTTCGCGCCGAAGTTGGTCTGCAGATCGGTGTGCTTGTAGAGGTTGTTGAGGACGACCTTGGCGACCGCGTCCCGCTTGAGGACGATGACCAGGCGCTGGCCCGTACGCGAGGAGGTCTCGTCGCGGACGTCCGCGATGCCGCCGATCTTGCCGTCCTTCACGAGGTCGGCGATCTTCTGCGCGAGGTTGTCCGGGTTGACCTGGTAGGGCAGCTCGGTGACCACCAGGCACTGGCGGTTCTGGATCTCCTCGACCGCCACCACGGCGCGCATGGTGATCGAACCGCGGCCCGTGCGGTAGGCCTCCTCGATGCCCTTGCGGCCCACGACCAGTGCGCCGGTGGGGAAGTCGGGGCCCTTGATGCGCTCGATCAGCGCGTCCAGCAGCTCCTCGCTGGAGGCCTCGGGGTGCTCCAGCGCCCACTGGGCGCCGGCCGCGACCTCGCGCAGGTTGTGCGGCGGGATGTTCGTCGCCATGCCGACCGCGATACCGGCCGAGCCGTTGATCAGCAGGTTCGGGAAGCGCGCCGGCAGGACCGTCGGCTCCTGGTTACGGCCGTCGTAGTTGTCCTGGAAATCGACGGTCTCCTCGTCGATGTCCCGCAGCATCTCCATGGAGAGCTGCTTCATCTTGCACTCGGTGTACCGCATGGCCGCGGCCGGGTCGTTGCCCGGGGAGCCGAAGTTGCCGTTGGAATCCACCAGCGGCATCCGCATCGACCACGGCTGCGCCAGGCGCACCAGGGCGTCATAGATCGAGGAGTCGCCGTGCGGGTGGTACGTACCCATGACGTCGCCCACGACGCGGGCGCACTTGTAGAAGCCCTTCTCGGGGCGGTAGCCGCCGTCGTACATCGCGTACAGCACGCGGCGGTGCACCGGCTTGAGGCCGTCCCGCACATCGGGCAGCGCACGCGAGACGATGACGGACATCGCGTAGTCGAGGTAGGAGCGCTGCATCTCCGTCTCGAGCCCGACGGGCTCGACACGCATCCCGACGCCTTCGATGGCGGCGGGCGCGCCCTCGGCGGTCACGCCGTCCGGGGTCACAGGGGGGTTCTCGTCGGCCATGGTGGTTCAAAATCCTTTCGAGCTGCGGCTGTTGTTCGGGCCGACAGGGCTCAGATGTCGAGGAAGCGGACGTCCTTGGCGTTGCGCTGGATGAACGAGCGGCGCGCCTCGACGTCCTCGCCCATCAGCACGGAGAACAGGTCGTCCGCACGGGCCGCGTCGTCCAGCGAGACCTGACCGAGGACCCGGTGGTCGGTGTCCATGGTCGTGATGCGCAGTTCCTCGGCGTTCATCTCACCGAGACCCTTGAACCGCTGGATCGAGTCCTCACGGATCCGCTTGCCGTTCTGCTTGCCGAGCTCGATCAGCGCGTCCCGCTCCGCGTCGGAGTAGGCGTACTCGAAGTCGTCCCGGCCCCACTTGATCTTGTACAGCGGCGGGCGGGAGAGGTAGACGTGCCCGGCCTCGACCAGCGGCCGCATGAAGCGGAAGAGGAAGGTGAGCAGCAGGGTGTTGATGTGCTGACCGTCGACGTCGGCGTCCGCCATCAGGATGATCTTGTGATAGCGGAGCTTGTCGATGTCGAAGTCCTCGTGCACCCCCGTGCCGAACGCCGAGATCAGCGCCTGGACCTCGTTGTTCTGCAGGATCTTGTCGACCCTGGCCTTCTCGACGTTGAGGATCTTGCCTCGGATCGGCAGGATCGCCTGGTACTCCGGGTTACGGCCGGACTTGGCCGAGCCGCCGGCGGAGTCACCCTCGACGATGAAGATCTCGCACTTCTCGGGGTCGCTGGACTGGCAGTCGCTCAGCTTGCCCGGCAGCGACGCCGTCTCCAGCAGGCCCTTGCGGCGGGTCAGATCGCGCGCCTTACGGGCGGCCACGCGCGCGGTCGCGGCCTGGATGCCCTTGCGGATGATGTCCGCGGCCTCGTTGGGGTTGCGGTCCAACCAGTCGTTGAGGTGCTCGTGGACCACCTTCTGGACGAAGGTCTTCACCTCGGTGTTGCCCAGCTTGGTCTTGGTCTGCCCCTCGAACTGCGGCTCGGCGAGCTTGACCGAGATGATCGCCGTCAGACCCTCACGGATGTCCTCACCGGTGAGGTTGTCGTCCTTCTCGCGCAGCAGCTTCTTGTCGCGCGCGTAACGGTTGATCAGACCCGTCAGCGCGGCGCGGAAGCCCTCTTCGTGGGTGCCGCCCTCATGGGTGTGGATGATGTTCGCGAAGCTGTAGACACCCTCGCTGTACTGGGTGTTCCACTGCATTGCCAGCTCGACCGAGAGCTGACGCTCCTTGTCCTCGGCGTCCACCGAGATCACCGTCGGGTGCACCAGCTCGCCCTTGCGCGAGTTGAGGTACGTCACGAAGTCGACGATGCCGCCCTCGTAGTGGTACCGCACCGAGAGCGGCTTGCCCTCCTCGTCCACGTGGTCCGGGCGCTCGTCGGTCAGCGCGATCGTCAGACCCTTGTTGAGGAACGCCATCTCCTGGAAGCGCCGCGACAGCGTTTCGAAGCTGTACGTGGTGGTCTCGAAGATGTCGCCGTCGGCCCAGAACGTCACCGTCGTACCGGAGTCGTCGGTCGGCTCGTGCTTGGCCAGCGGCGCGGTCGGCACGCCGAGCTTGTACTCCTGCGTCCAGCGGTGGCCGTCCGTACGGACCTCGACCGCCACCCGCTGCGACAGCGCGTTCACGACGGACACACCCACGCCGTGCAGACCACCGGACACCGCGTAGCCGCCGCCGCCGAACTTGCCGCCCGCGTGCAGCACCGTCATGACGACCTCAACGGCCGGCTTGTTCTCCGACGGCACGATGCCGACGGGGATACCGCGGCCGTTGTCCTCGACCCGCACGCCACCGTCGGCCAGGATCGTGACCTGGATGGTGTCGGCGTGCCCCGCCAGCGCCTCGTCGACGGAGTTGTCGACGACCTCTTGCACGAGGTGGTGCAGACCGCGCTCACCCGTCGAGCCGATGTACATGCCGGGACGCTTACGGACCGCGTCCAGGCCTTCGAGGACGGTGATCGCGCTGGCGTCGTACGACTTCTCCACCGGGGAGTCGCCCATGGCGCCGGCCGGAACCCCCTCTTCAGTAGAAGCCGTGTTGTTCTCGTTGAGGTCGCCGGAGTCGGCCACGAAGCGCCCTTTCTGGCACAGCACGAGCCCTTCCGCGCCTGTGGGAATCACCCCTGGGAAGACAGGCGGGAGCGGCTGCGTCGTTCGACATGTTCCGCAAGTGGGCGGGATTGCCATCAGTCTACCGGTAGCGCTGACACTCATGGGGGTTTGCAGGTACCTGAGTCGTCATGTGCCGCCCTGAACTGGCGTCCGCCGACTCCCCATATTCGAGAAGGGGCCCCAGGACGCTCACACGGGCACTCAGCGCTTCGGACTGTCAACCGGCCGCTACCGTGAGCGGAGTCTCATCCGCCTCACCCGTAGAGGGGGGTCTCACGGCTCAGCCGTAGGTGTCGCCGGGGCCCTTGCTTCCCGGTGCCCGCAGCGATCCGTACCGGCGTGCGGGGCCCCCGGGACCCAGCACCTTGATGACCTTTACGGTGCCGTGGCCCAGGTCCTCGTTGAGGCGGGCCACCAGCGTCGGGGCCAGCAGCCGCAGCTGCGTCGCCCAGGCCGTCGAATCGCACTGGACGGTCAGGACCCGGGCCTCCTCGTCGTACTTCTGCGGCTCGCAGTGCTGCGCCACCTCGGGCCCGACCAGCTGCGGCCAGCGCCCCATCACCCCGCCGACCGCGGCAGGGGTCTCCCAGCCGCGTTCGGTGATCAGCCGGTTGATCGCCGCACCGAGCGGCAGCGGGTCGCGCCCGTCCGCCCGCGCGCCGGAGCGCAGCCCCCCGCGCCTGGCCTGCTTCTTCTGCTGCGCGGCCGCGCCCCGCGCACGCGCCTGCTCCTTGGCCGCGACCAGCGCCTGCCGGGCCAGATCCACCCCGGAGAGCTCAGGGGAAGGCTTGGGCGGGCCGGGCTGCTCCTCGCTCACGGGGTCACCTTCTCCGCGGCGCCGCCGGACACCGCATAGCGCGCCCCGGCCAGGGCGCCCGGAACGTCGTCGTCCACCGCGGCCGTCACCAGCACCTGTTCGCCCGGGGCCACCAGCTCCGCCAGCCGCTCACGGCGCCGCGCGTCCAGCTCGGCGAAGACGTCGTCGAGCACGAGCACCGGCTCATTGCCCTCGGCCCGCAGCAGGTCGTACGAGGCCAGCCGCAGCGCCAGCGCATACGACCAGGACTCGCCATGACTGGCGTACCCCTTCGCCGGGAGCTGCCCCAGCTTGAGCACGAGATCGTCGCGGTGCGGGCCGACCAGCGTCACCCCGCGCTCGATCTCACCCTTACGGGCCTCGCCGAGCGCCGCCAGCAGCACGCCGTACAGCTCCTCGCGGGTCGCGGCGTCGGCCATCGCCTCGCCCGCCGAACCGCGGTACTCCAGGGCCAGCGGCCCGCCGCCCGGCGCCAGCTGCTCATAGGCCTTGTCCGCGAGCGGCTGCAGCGCGGCGATCAGGTCGAGCCGCTGCGCCAGCAGCTCGGCGCCCGCGCGGGCCAGATGCTGGTCCCACACGTCCAGCGTCGACAGATCCATCTGCCGCCCGCCGTGCCTGCGCGCCAGCGCCGCGGTTTTCAACAGGGTGTTGCGCTGCTTGAGGACACGGTCGTAGTCCGAGCGCACCCCGGCCATCCGCGGCGATCGCGCGGTGATCAGCTCGTCCAGGAACCGCCGCCGCTCGCCCGGATCGCCCTTGACCAGCGCCAGGTCCTCCGGCGCGAACAGCACCGTCCGGACGATCCCCAGCACGTCCCGCGGCTTGACCTGCGACGACCTGTTGATCCTGGCGCGGTTGGCCTTGCCCGGGTTGAGCTCCAGCTCGACCAGCTGCTGCCGCTCTCCCTGGACGACCGCGGCCCGGATGACCGCCCGCTCGGCGCCCATCCGCACCAGCGGGGCGTCCGAGGAGACCCGGTGGCTGCCGAGCGTGGCCAGATAGCCGACCGCCTCGACCAGATTGGTCTTGCCCTGGCCGTTGGGGCCCACGAAAGCCGTGACGCCCGGGTCGAGCGGAACCTCGACCCGGGCGTACGAGCGGAAGTCGGCGAGGGACAGATGCGTGATGTGCATGGCTGGGCGCCGACCTCCCCCGGCGGTTGCTACCGGTTACTGCGGTGGTTACTGCTTCTTGCTACTTCTTGTTCTCGACCGCGTGGCCACCGAACTGGTTGCGCAGCGCGGCGATCATCTTCATCTGCGGGGAGTCGTCCTGACGGGAGGCGAAGCGCGCGAAGAGCGAGGCCGTGATCGCGGGCAGCGGCACGGAATTGTCGATCGCGGCCTCGACCGTCCAGCGGCCCTCACCGGAGTCGGCGGCGAAGCCGCGCAGCTTCTCCAGGTGCTCGTCGTCGTCGAGGGCGTTGACGGCCAGGTCGAGCAGCCAGGAGCGGATGACCGTCCCCTCCTGCCACGAGCGGAAGATCTCGCGCACGTCCGTGACGGAGTCGACCTTCTCCAGGAGCTCCCAGCCCTCGGCGAAGGCCTGCATCATGGCGTACTCGATGCCGTTGTGGACCATCTTCGCGAAGTGGCCGGCGCCGACCTTGCCGGCGTGCACCGCGCCGAACTCACCCTCGGGCTTGAGGGCGTCGAAGACCGGCTGCACCTTGGCGACATCGTCCTTGTCGCCGCCGTACATCAGCGCATAGCCGTTCTCCAGGCCCCAGACGCCGCCGGAGACACCGCAGTCGACGAAGCCGATGCCCTTGGCCTTCAGCTCCTCGGCGTGCTTCTCGTCGTCGGTCCAGCGGGAGTTGCCGCCGTCCACGACGATGTCGCCCGGCGACAGCAGCTCGGCCAGCTCGTCGATCGTGGACTGGGTGGCGGCACCGGCCGGCACCATGACCCAGACCACCCGCGGACCCTTGAGCTTGTCCACAAGCCCCTGAAGGCTGTTGACATCCGCCACGTCGGGGTTGCGGTCGTATCCGATGACGGTGTGGCCGGCGCGGCGAATGCGCTCGCGCATATTGCCGCCCATCTTGCCGAGACCGACGAGACCGAGCTCCATCAGAGACCCTCTTTGCACGTAGTCGTTGCTGTTCGTACCCGGGTCCGAGCCTACGCCCGCAGGTCCGCGCACACCTGTGGGCTCAGCCGCTCATCAGGGGCCCTTCAGCCGGTCGCCGCAAGGTGTGCGGCCAGGGCGCCGTCCGGGGTCCGCCGGTCGGCGCCGCCCCGGCAGCGGGACCGTCAGCCCGAGAGCCGCACCGGCATGATCAGGTACTTGTACGCGTCGTCCGCCTCGGCGTCCTTGGCCGGCCGGCCGCTCAGCAGCGCGGGCTTGGTCGAGGTCGTGAAGGACAGCTGCGCCACCGGGGAGTCGATGGCCGACAGGCCCTCCAGGAGGAAGCCCGGGTTGAAGGCGATCGAGATGTCGTCACCGTCCAGGTCGGCGTCCACCCGCTCCACAGCCTGTGCATCGTCGCTGGAGCCGGCCTCCAGGATCAGCACGCCCTGCTCGAAGCTCAGCCGGACCGGGGTGTTCCGCTCGGCCACCAGCGCCACACGCTTGACGGCCTCGACGAACGGGGCGGTCTCGATCACGGCGACCGAATTGAACTCGGTCGGGAAGAGGGTGCGGTACTTCGGCAGGTCGCCTTCCAGCAGACGCGTCGTCGTCCGCCGCCCGGCGCCCTCGAAACCGATCAGACCCTCGCCCTGGCCGGAGCCGGACAGCGCGAGGGTGACGGTGTCGCCGCTGCTCAGGGACTTGGCGGTGTCCAGCAGCGTCTTGGCGGGTACCAGCGCGACCGCGGAGGCGTCCGGGCTCTCCGGCTTCCACAGGAACTCACGCACCGCGAAGCGGTAGCGGTCGGTGGAGGCCAGGGTGACGGTGTCGCCCTCGATCTCGATCCGTACGCCGGTGAGCACCGGAAGGGTGTCGTCACGGCCGGCGGCGATGGCGACCTGGGCGGCGGCCGCGGCGAAGACCTCACCGGGGACGGTGCCGGTGGCGGTGGGCATCGTCGGCAGGGACGGGTACTCCTCCACGGGAAGGGTGTGGAGGGTGAAGCGCGAGGAGCCACAGACGACGGTCACCCGTACACCGTCGGTGGAAATCTCCACCGGGCGGTTGGGGAGCGCACGGCAGATGTCGGCGAGCAGCCGGCCGGAGACGAGGACCGTGCCCTCCTCTTCCACCTCTGCTTCCACCGAGACCCGGGCGGAGACCTCGTAGTCGAAGCCGGAGAGGCTCAGTGCGCCCTCCTCCGCCTTCAGCAGCAGGCCCGCGAGGACGGGCACCGGCGGACGGGCCGGGAGGCTCTTGGCCGCCCAGGCCACTGCCTCCGCGAGTACATCGCGCTCCACCCGGATCTTCACCGGAAACCGCCTCCTGCTGTTGCTGGCTCTCGCCCTGCTGGCCTTCGTCGTCGGCTGGGTTGCCGGAGACCAGTCTGACGCACGCCACCGACAGTCGGTGCGGCTCGGGGTCAAGTCGGCTCGACCGGTGGCGGACGCCCGGCGGCCAACTTGTGCACAGGCCCCGTTTCCGAACGAGTTCCCCGGTAGATATCCGTGGTCGTAGTAGTAGGGGCTGTGGAAACCGTGGACAACTGCTTTTGCGCAGGTCAACGCGGATTTTTTGTCCACTGCCCCTGTGGGTGGCGGTCGTGGAAAAGCCGGTGGTTCTGTGGACCGCCGGAAGTTCTGCACACCCGGTGCACAGGGGACGGGTACTTCTCCCCAGCGTCATCCCCAGCTTTACCCCCGTTCCCCACAGCCCAATCCATCACCTTGGTGTGACCGCTTTCACTCGGCCCGGTGAGGGCGGGTGTTGTGTTGCCGAACAGTGGACAGCGGTGTGGAGAAGCTGGTGATCGTTGGGGACAACAGCGGCTTGCCTGTGGGCGGGCGGTGGACAAGACGCGGTGTCTCCTGTGGACGAATCCGCTGTCCACAACCTGTGGAGGAAGGTTGGCCACAAATCCACACGCGGCTGACCTCCTCCGATGCCCCGTCAGAACACCGGCCTGTGGATCCCACAGGGATAACTTTCCCCTCCCCAGAATGTGGACGGAAGATTCTTGCCCAATCTGTGGAGGGAAGCCGTGACCGGCCGCGGAATCGAACACCGCAGGCGCGCTCCACAGGTTCGGGACGGCGCCGGGGCGGATCGGAAGTGGGGGCCACAGGGGTCCGGGAGCGTCTTCGGACGGCCTCGGGAGCGGCGCGTGACGCGTTCAGGAGCACTCGGAAGCCTCGCTCGAAGGCGCGCACAGGGCACGCGGGAAACGGTCGGGTGGAGGGAGACGCGGGCGCTTCGCCTGCGGGGGGCACGGGCTCGGCCCGCGGGGAGACGCGGGCGCTCGGCCTCTGGGAGGCACGGGAGCCCGGCCTCCGGGCGCGGGCTTCACCGAACGGCCGGCCCCCGTACGGCGAAGGGCGCTGCCGGAACGGATCCGGAGCGCCCTTGGACGTCCTGCGGTGGCCGATAAAGCAGCGGTGGCCGACCTCAGCCGTTCTTGATGCGGTTGGTCAGCTCGGTGACCTGGTTGTAGATCGAGCGCCGCTCGGCCATCAGCGCGCGGATCTTGCGGTCGGCGTGCATCACGGTCGTGTGGTCCCGGCCGCCGAACTGCGCGCCGATCTTCGGCAGCGAGAGATCGGTCAGCTCGCGGCACAGGTACATGGCGATCTGGCGGGCGGTCACCAGCACCCGGCTGCGCGACGAGCCGCACAGGTCGTCGATGGTCAGCCCGAAGTAGTCGGCGGTCGAGGCCATGATCGCGGTCGCGGTGATCTCCGGCGCGGCATCCTCGCCACCGGGGATCAGGTCCTTCAGCACGATCTCGGTCAGCCCCAGGTCCACCGGCTGCCGGTTGAGCGAGGCGAACGCCGTGACCCGGATCAGCGCGCCCTCCAGCTCACGGATGTTGCGTGAGATCCGGGACGCGATGAACTCCAGCACCTCCGGCGGCGCATTCAGCTGCTCCTGGACCGCCTTCTTGCGCAGGATCGCGATCCGGGTCTCCAGCTCGGGCGGCTGGACGTCGGTGATCAGGCCCCACTCGAAGCGGTTGCGCAGCCGGTCCTCCAGGGTGACCAGCTGCTTGGGCGGCCGGTCACTGGAGAGCACGATCTGCTTGTTCGCATTGTGCAGCGTGTTGAAGGTGTGGAAGAACTCCTCCTGCGTCGACTCCTTGCTCGCCAGGAACTGGATGTCGTCGACCAGCAGGATGTCCATGTCCCGGTAGCGCTTGCGGAACGCGTCCGCCTTGCCGTCGCGGATGGAGTTGATGAACTCGTTGGTGAACTCCTCCGAGCTCACGTACCGCACCCGGGTGCCGGGGTACAGGCTGCGCGCGTAGTGCCCGATCGCATGCAGCAGGTGGGTCTTGCCGAGACCGGACTCCCCGTAGATGAACAGCGGGTTGTAGGCCTTGGCCGGCGCCTCGGCGACGGCGACCGCGGCGGCGTGCGCGAAGCGGTTGGAGGCACCGATGACGAAGGTGTCGAAGAGGTACTTCGGGTTCAGCCGCGCGGTCGGCTCACCGGGGCCGGTCGCCGGTGCGGGCTGCGCGGCGAGCGGGCTGGGCGCACCGCTGGGCGCGGGGAGCACGGCGCCGGGGCCGGAGCCGGGAACGCCCGAGCGGCCGTTGTGCCCGCCGGGCTGGTGCTCGGAGAGGTCGCGGCGCGGCTGGTCGTAAGGGGAGCGGCCGTCGGAGTGCTGTGGCGGCCCGCTGCGGTCGGGCGCCTGCCCGCGGTAGTCGCTCTGCCGCTGCTGATGCTGCGACAGATGGGACGAGGGGGAGGCATAGGGGTCGCGCTCGGGGTAGCCGCTGAGGTGTTGCTGCTGCCAGCCGTAGTCGTCGCGCGGGCCGGGGCTGCCGGCCATACCGGAGGAGTGCTGCGGCCAGCCGCCGGGCTCGTGCCGGGGCTGCTGGTAGTCCGGATAGGCGGGGCGCACGCCGGGCAGGTCCTCGCCCTGGTGCCCGTAGCCCTGCCGGCTGTCATGCCGGTTGTCGTGACGGCTCTCGTGACGGTTGTCGTGCCGCGCTTCGTATCCGTCGTAGGCATCGTGTTGCTGCTGTGCCTGGTGCGACTGCTGAGGGTGCGGGGTGTGCTGCTGAGGCGACTGGTGCTGGGAGGACTGGTGGGGCGCGGGCGGCGACGGGGGCTCCTCGGAGGAGTCGTCAACGGTGATCGCGATCCGGATCGGGCGGCCGCACTCATGGCTCAGAGCCTCCCCGATCAGCGGCGCAAGACGGCCTTCCAGCACACCCTTGGCGAACTCATTGGGGACGGCGAGCAGCGCGGTATCGGCGACCAGCGCCAGCGGCTGGGTGCGCTTGAGCCAGTCCTGGTCCTTGGGCTTGAGCCCGTCAGCCTCCGCGCGAAGGAGATGGTCGAGCACGCGCGGCCACACTGCGGCGAGATCGGCAGGTACATCAGCCACGGGGCACGCTCTCTCAGCAGTCCCACGAATGTGTGATTCTCAGGACGGGCGGGAAGGAATCGGAGTTCAGCCACGGTAGTCAGGGCGGGCCTGGGGATTCAAGTTGTTGTCCACAGGCTGTGCATAGTGTGTCCTGACAAGAGGCCTGTCGGTGCCGCCGAGGAGCCGGTTTGACCGGATGGCGTAGCCGCGCGTACCGTGACCAGGTCGAGTTGTCGATGGCTGCTGCCGCCTGCCTCCGATGGGCAAAGATCACGCTCGAGTGATCGTGTAGCGGTGCACTTAGGCGTTGCGAGCTACTCGTGGGCGCACGGTGACAGCCAGTCGACGCCCCACATCTGTCTCTCCTTGAGACAACAAGCATTCCTGGAGCCCCCGAGTGAGCAAGCGCACCTTCCAGCCGAACAACCGCCGCCGCGCGAAGACCCACGGCTTCCGTCTGCGCATGCGGACCCGCGCCGGCCGCGCGATTCTCGCGTCCCGCCGTGGCAAGGGTCGCGCCCGCCTGTCGGCCTGAGCAGCCTGAAGCCAGGTCCATGACGTGCTGCCTACCGAGAATCGGCTGAGGCGGCGCGAGGACTTTGCGACCGCGGTACGCCGGGGACGCAGGGCCGGGCGCCCGCTCCTTGTCGTTCATTTCCGCAGCGGTGCAACGGACCCGCACGGGTCGGGGGAAAGTGTTCCCCCGGCACGTGCGGGTTTCGTCGTGAGCAAAGCAGTGGGCAATGCTGTCGTGCGCAACAAGGTCCAGCGCAGGCTTCGGCATCTGATGCGCGACCGGCTGGACCGGCTGCCCGCCGGTAGCCTGGTTGTCGTACGGGCCCTGCCCTGCGCGGGTGACGCGGAACACGACCAGCTGGCCCGCGACCTGGATGCCGCTCTTGAGCGGCTGCTGGGAGGGGTGCCGAGAGGCTGCCATCCCCCGGGGGCTGTGGGCGGCGGCTCCGCCGCGGGCCCCCGGAACCCCGGACGGGACCCGGGAGGGAGCGCACAGTGAAGTACCCGCTGCTGCTTTTGATCAAGATCTATCAGTGGACCATCAGCCCCTTGCTGGGACCGGTCTGCAAGTACTACCCGTCGTGCTCGCACTATGGCTACACGGCCATCGACAGGCACGGTGCGGTGAAAGGGACTGCGCTGACAGCCTGGCGCATCCTGCGATGCAATCCGTGGTCGCTCGGTGGCGTCGACCACGTCCCTCCCCGGAAGCGTCCGGTTTGGCATCAGCGGCTGAGGAGCCGCCTGGGCGGGCCCACCGTCCCTGAGCCTGTCGCCCAGCCCGAGACTCAGCCCAACGCCCAAGGAGCCTGATTCGTGGACACGATCCTCGGTCCCCTCTATATCGCTGTTTCCTGGATCATCGTCCAGTTCCACTCGTTCTACAGCCTCATCTTTGACAAGGACAGTGGCGCGGCGTGGGGTCTGTCCATCGTCTCGCTGGTGGTGCTGATCCGTATCTGCCTGATCCCGCTCTTCGTGAAGCAGATCAAGTCGACGCGGAACATGCAGGCGCTCCAGCCGAAGATGAAGGCGATCCAGGAGCGCTACAAGAACGACAAGCAGCGCCAGTCCGAAGAGATGATGAAGCTCTACAAGGAGACGGGCACCAACCCGCTCTCGAGCTGTCTCCCGATTCTGGCCCAATCGCCGTTCTTCATCTCGCTGTACCAGGTCCTGAGCCACATCGCGCAGAACAAGACGGTCGGCGTCATCGACCAGCCGCTGCTGGAGAGCGCGCAGAAGGCGCACATCTTTGGTGCGCCGCTGGCGGCGAAGTTCATGGACACCGCGGAGAAGATCCAGAGCCTCGGCGCTTCCGTGCTCGACGTCCGCGTGGTCACGATCATCATGATCGTCCTGATGTCGGCGTCGCAGTTCTACACGCAGCGCCAGCTGATGACCAAGAACGTCGACCTCACGGTGAAGACGCCCTTCATGCAGCAGCAGAAGATGCTGATGTACGTCTTCCCCATCATGTTCGCCGTCTTCGGTATCAACTTCCCCGTCGGTGTTCTCGTCTACTGGCTGACCACCAACGTGTGGACCATGGGCCAGCAGATGTTCGTCATCCGTCGTAACCCGACCCCGGGCAGCAAGGCCTTCGCGGAGCGCCAGGAGCGGCTGCGTGCCGCCGGCAAGGTCGTCGAGGACCCGGCCGTTGTCGAGGCGAAGCAGGCCGCCGAGGAGGCGCGCCAGAACCGCCAGCAGCCCAAGCGCCAGACGAAGTCCCAGCGGCAGACCGGCGGCGCGGCCCCGGCCGGCGGTGCGCAGAACCGTACGCGTGCCGGATCCGCTGCGGGTGACACGGGCGCCGGACAGGGTGCTGCGAAGAAGCAGTCGCTGGAGAAGAAGGACGCGCAGGAGGGCAAGGAAAAGGGCGGTGCCTCCGGGTCCCGCACCACCAAGTCCGGTCAGCGCAAGGGCCAGCAGCGCCCCAAGCACCCGTCCAAGAAGTAAGAAGGAGTCCTTTCGTGACGGACACGACCCCTGCCACCAAGGGCACCGACACCCTGACCCGCCTGGAGCAGGAAGGCGAGATCGCGGCCGACTACCTCGAGGGTCTGCTGGACATCGCCGACCTCGACGGTGACATCGACATGGATGTCGAGGCCGACCGTGCCGCTGTGTCGATCATCAGTGACTCGACCAGCCGCGACCTGCAGAAGCTGGTGGGCCGCGACGGTGAGGTGCTGGAGGCCCTGCAGGAGCTGACCCGGCTGGCCGTGCACCGTGAAACCGGTGACCGCAGCCGTCTGATGCTGGACATCGCCGGCTTCCGTGCGCGTAAGCGCGAGGAGCTCGCGGAGATCGGTGCGAAGGCCGCGGAAGAGGTCAAGGGCACCGGCGAGCCGGTGAAGCTCGACCCCATGACGCCGTTCGAGCGCAAGGTCGTCCACGACGCGGTGGCGGCGGCCGGGCTCCGGAGCGAGTCCGAGGGCGAGGAGCCGCAGCGCCGAGTGGTTGTTCTCCCGGCCTGACCGCTCAGCGCTCCCGTTTTTCTTTGGCCCCGTCTGCTCGCAGGCGGGGCCAAAAGTTGTCAGCGTTCTGTGTTATCCCGGGGGGCGTACCCCGGGTTCCCGGCAGGAAAAGCAGTCCAAAGGAAGGGCGGTTCCCGTGACGGAGGCAGCAGCGGAGCTCCCTCCTGCGCCGAAGGCGGCGGAGGAGGTTTTCGGCGAGCGCTTTGCGGAGGCCGTGCGGTACGGCGAACTGCTCGCCGACGCCGGGGTGAAGCGTGGGCTCATCGGCCCGCGTGAGGTGCCGCGGCTGTGGGAGCGGCATCTGTTGAACTGCGCGGTGCTCTCCGAGGTCGTGCCCGAGGGCGTCTCGGTGTGCGATGTGGGCTCGGGCGCCGGGCTGCCCGGAATCCCGCTGGCTCTGGTGCGCCCGGACCTGAAGATCACGCTGCTGGAGCCACTGCTGCGGCGTACGAACTTCCTTCAGGAAGTCGTCGAGCTGCTGGGGCTGGACCACGTCACGGTCGTGCGCGGGCGGGCCGAAGAGGTGATGGGGAAGCTGCCCCAGGTGCATGTGGTGACGGCGCGTGCCGTCGCCCCGCTCGACCGGCTGGCCGGCTGGGGTGTTCCGCTGCTGCGTCCCTACGGCGCAATGCTGGCGCTCAAGGGCGATGCCGCGGAGGAGGAGCTCAAGGGGGCCCGGGCGGCGCTGAGCAAGCTGGGCGTCGTGGAGACCTCGGTGGTGCACGTGGGCGAGGGCATCGTGGATCCGCCGTCGACCGTCGTGCGGGTCGAGGTGGGCGAGAGCCCCGGCGGTGTGCGCTTTGCGGCCAAGCGGGCCAAGGCGGCTCGGGTGGGCCGTGCCTCGAGGGGCCGCCGGCGCTGACGCCCTGGCGCTGGAGCGCTACAGCTCGGCAGGGGTGCCAAGGGGGTGCCGTTCCGCGAGAAGAGAAAACGGCAAAAGTGCCCAATGCCATCAAAACGACACAAGACGGAGTGTCGCGGCCGATTCAGGCGTGACGCTGGCATCGTGTTTCACGTGAAACGTCGTTCTCTACTACAAGGGATCATCGACCGTGGTCGTGCGGCCGCCGTGCCGCGCGACCGTAGACCCACAAGGGTCAGCGAAGTATCCACAGAAGTGGATTCGTCCACAGGAGAACGGACCTCACTGGTTCGCGACACCGAAAGCATGGCAGGCTCTGAACATTGCGAGCCTGATGTCGAGGAGAGTGAATCCTTGCGGTCCGACGCCAACATCGCGGGACCGATGACCGATCCGGTCCCCGGTCCCCGTAGCGAGTCGTTCGGGGACGACGTTTCACGTGAAACGCCGCCCCCGATGGACGACACCCCGATCGGTCGTGCAGCTCAGCTGGCGGTGGAGGCACTTGGCCGCGCGGGTGAGGGGCTGCCCCGGCCTGAACAGACTCGGGTCATGGTGGTTGCCAACCAGAAAGGCGGGGTCGGCAAGACCACGACCACGGTGAACCTGGCGGCCTCCTTGGCCCTGCACGGTGCCCGGGTTCTGGTGATCGACCTCGACCCCCAGGGCAATGCGTCAACGGCTCTGGGCATCGACCACCACTCCGAGGTGCCCTCTATCTACGACGTACTGGTGGAGAGCAAGCCACTCTCCGATGTCGTACAGCCGGTCCTGGATGTCGAGGGCTTGTTCTGTGCGCCCGCCACGATCGACCTGGCCGGTGCGGAGATCGAGCTGGTCTCGCTGGTGGCTCGTGAGAGTCGGCTGGACCGAGCCATCAAGGCGTATGAACAGCCGCTGGACTACATCTTCATCGACTGCCCGCCCTCGCTCGGCCTGCTGACGGTGAACGCTCTGGTGGCCGGCGCCGAGGTACTGATCCCGATTCAGTGCGAGTATTACGCGCTGGAGGGGCTGGGCCAGTTGCTCCGGAACGTTGATCTGGTGCGGGGGCATCTCAACCCCAAGCTCCATGTCTCGACGATCCTGCTCACCATGTACGACGGCCGCACCCGGCTGGCCTCCCAGGTCGCCGACGAGGTGCGCAGTCACTTCGGCCACGAGGTGCTCCGTACCAGCATTCCCCGCTCGGTGCGCATCTCCGAGGCACCCAGCTATGGGCAGACGGTGCTCACCTATGACCCGGGATCCAGTGGCTCGCTTTCGTATCTCGAAGCAGCCCGAGAGATCGCGTTGCGTGGGGCCCCGCAGACCGGGGTCCAGGGCCTCAGCGTCAACTATGAAGCACAGCACAGCATCTCGGAGGGGACTCAGTGAGCGAACGACGTAGAGGCCTGGGCCGTGGGCTCGGTGCGCTGATCCCCGCGGCACCGCAGAGCACGGACCATGTCGGGCCTACGGGGCAGGGAGCGGCGTCATCGTCGTCCGCACCGGTCTTGGCCCCGGAACGAGGAGTGGCGGCCGCCAAGGTGACGTCGCTTCCGACGCACGGTGTTTCACGTGAAACGGAAACATCGGCAGGATCGGAGGCATCGTCGGCGGGCGTCTCGGAAGTGGCAGGCGCACACTTCGCCGAGGTGCCCCTGGATGCGATCAAGCCGAACCCGCGCCAGCCGCGTGAGGTCTTCGACGAGGACGCCCTTGCCGAGCTGGTCACCTCCATCAAGGAGGTGGGCCTGCTCCAGCCGGTGGTGGTCCGGCAGACGGGACCGGGGCGGTATGAGCTCATCATGGGCGAGCGCCGCTGGCGGGCGTGCCGTGAGGCCGGCCTGGACAAGATTCCAGCGATCGTGCGGGCCACGGATGATGAGAAGCTGCTGCTCGATGCGCTTCTGGAAAATCTCCACCGGGCACAGCTCAACCCCCTGGAAGAGGCAGCCGCTTATGACCAGCTGCTGAAGGACTTCAAGTGCACGCATGACGAGCTGGCCGACCGGATCGGGCGTTCGCGGCCGCAGGTTTCCAACACGCTGCGGCTGCTGAAGCTCTCGCCGTCCGTGCAGAAGCGGCTCGCCGCAGGTGTGCTCTCCGCAGGACATGCCCGCGCTCTGCTGTCCGTGGAGGACTCGGAAGAGCAGGACCACCTCGCGCGCCGCATCGTGGCGGAGGGACTGTCGGTCCGTTCCGTCGAGGAGATCGTGACGCTGATGGGGTCGACCCCCAAGAGCGCGAGCAAGGCCAAGGGGCCGCGTGCGGGCGCCCGGGTGTCTCCTGCGCTGACGGGCCTGGCCTCCCGGCTGTCCGATCGCTTCGAGACCCGGGTGAAGGTCGACCTGGGGCAGAAGAAGGGAAAGATCGTCGTCGAGTTCGCCTCGATGGACGATCTGGAGCGCATCCTCGGCACGCTCGCCCCTGGTGAGGGGCGCGTCCTGGGCCAGTCGCTGGCCGAGGAGAACGACGACGAAGAGTGAGCTGAAGCTCTCGGCTCCTGGGCGGGCCGTGTTCCGGAGTTCATACCGGAACACGGCCCGCCCTTTGCTCTCTTGCGGTACCCGTGCCCGTAAAGGGTGGATACGATGCGTTCGGGTATGGCACGCATCCATGTGGAGAGACCTCACACCGAGGAGAGGGCCATGCAATCGGTGAGTCGCACCGGACTGTTGGCAGCGGGGTTCGGCCTCGCAGCTGTCGGAGGATTCGTTGGTGGTCTGCTCAGAGAGCAGGCGGCGCTGACGGCGCTTCGTGGTGCGGCAGGTGAGGGAAGCGAGGACCTTGTTCCATGGGCCGTCGGCTCGTACCGCTCACGCTGGACAACCTTCCGGACCTTCCCAAGCGCTGCCGCTCCTGTGTCTTCTGGGAGCTCGACCCCGTCAGCGGCGAGGCCGCGGTAAAGGCGGGACGCCCGGAGCTTGAGAAGGAAGCCTGGATCTCGGCAGTACTGCTGGAGTGGGGGTCCTGCGGGCGGGTGGTCTATGTCGACGAGGTGCCCGTCGGGTTCGTGATGTACGCCCCGCCGGCGTATGTGCCGCGCTCCACGGCCTTCCCCACCAGTCCGGTCTCACCGGATGCGGTGCAGTTGCTGACGGCGTGGCTGAACCCTGGCTACCAAGGTCAGGGGCTGGGGCGGGTGATGGTCCAGACGGTCGCCAAGGACCTCATCCAGCGAGGCTTCAAAGCCATCGAGGCCTTTGGTGATGCCCGCTGGAGCGAGCCGGCGTGTGTGCTGCCCGCCCATCACCTCCTTGCGGTCGGCTTCAAAACCGTACGGCCCCATCCCCGCTTTCCTCGGCTGCGCCTTGAGCTGCGGACCACGATTTCGTGGAAGGAAGATGTCGAGCTGGCTCTCGACCGTCTGCTGGGAGCCGTGCAGAAGGAACCGGCCCTGCGACCTTTGTAGGCCGTGCGGTTTCACGTGAAACAGAGAACGGGCCCGCCCTTTGGTGGGGCAGGCCCGTTTTCCGTGAAACGGAGTGGCGCGCGTCAGGCGAGGTAGTCCGACAGGTCGCGCTCGATCGCCGCCTTCGGCTTGGCACCGACGATGGTCTTCACGACCTCGCCGCCCTGGTAGACGTTCATGGTCGGGATCGACATGACGCCGTACTTGGCGGTGGTGGCCGGGTTCTCGTCGGTGTTCAGCTTGGCGATGACGATCTCGTCGTGCTCGGCGGCAATTGCCTCCAGGGACGGGGCGACCTGGCGGCACGGGCCGCACCAGGTGGCCCAGAAGTCCACAAGGACAGGCTTGTCGCTCTTGAGAACGACCTCTTCGAAGTTGTCGTCCGTGACGGTCACCGTGGCGCCGGCCATGGCAATCTCCTTACTGGGTGGGTGGTGGGAAAGCTGGGTGCGCGGATCAGACGGAGGCGGTCTTGTCCGGCTCGGCCGCCTCGCTGTCCGACAGTGCAGCGAGGAATCGCTCGGCGTCGAGGGCGGCGGAGCAGCCCGTACCGGCGGCAGTGATCGCCTGACGGTAGGTGTGGTCGACGACATCGCCGGCACCGAAGACGCCCGTCAGGTTGGTCCGGGTGCTGGGCGCATCGACCTTGAGGTAGCCCTCGTCGTCGAGCTTCAGCTGCCCCTTGAACAGCTCGGTCCGCGGGTCATGGCCGATCGCGATGAAGAGGCCGGTGACGGGGAGCTCGGAGGTCTCGCCGGTCTTGCGGTTGCGCAGTGTCAGACCCGAGAGCTTGCTCTCACCGTGGATCTCGGCGACGTCGCTGTCCCAGACAAACTTGATCTTCGGGTCCGCGAAGGCACGCTCCTGCATCGCCTTGCTGGCCCGCAGGGTGTCGCGGCGGTGGACGACCGTGACCGACTTGGCGAAGCGGGAGAGGAAGGTGGCCTCCTCCATCGCGGTGTCGCCTCCACCGATGACGGCGATGTCCTGGTCCTTGAAGAAGAACCCGTCGCAGGTGGCGCACCAGGAGACGCCACGGCCGGACAGCTCGTCCTCACGGGGAAGGCCGAGCTTGCGGTGCTGGGAACCGGTGCTGACGATCACGGTCTTCGCGCGGTGCACGTTGCCGGCGGTGTCCGTGACGGTCTTGATCTCCTCGGAGAGGTCGACCGAGACGATGTCGTCCGGCACCAGCTCGGCGCCGAAGCGCTCCGCCTGGGCGCGCATGTTGTCCATCAGGTCCGGCCCCATGATGCCGTCGCGGAAACCGGGGAAGTTCTCCACGTCAGTGGTGTTCATCAGCGCGCCTCCGGCGGTGACGGCACCTTCGAAGACCAGCGGCTTCAGGGACGCGCGGGCGGTGTAGAGCGCTGCGGTGTAGCCCGCGGGCCCGGAGCCAATGATGATCACGTTGCGGACGTCGCTCACGGGTGTCTTCCTTGTCTCTGCCGACTGCTTGCTGGGGCTCTCGGAACTCTCACCCCACCCAACGGATCCTACGGGGCGAGCATTCCCGGAGTGTCACAGCGCACTGCTCGCCGCTCAGTCTCGCTGGTACGAGTGAGACAGCAGAATCTTTCCGGGAGCCGGTGGTGTGGCAGAGACGCAGGAGGAGCTGACGACAAAGGCCGAGACGCGCTGTGCATCGGACGGATCCGGCAGCACCACGAGGTAGGCGTCCTTGCCCTGGTACCGGGTGTGGGTGGACGCAAGCGGTGCCTCCGTCCGCCCGGTGCCCAGGCGGACACACGAGGGCACGGTGTCGGCGCCGCCGCGCAGCGTCGACTCGGGAGAGGTGCGCGTGCCGATGTCCGGGGACTTGTGCGAGCCCTTTGAGGCCAGCAGGTCGTGTACATGCGAACCAAGAGTGGCGGCGGTCAGGCCCGCTGCCTCTGTGGTCTTCTCGGGGGTGGCGGTGGCCCGGCCATGGGGGCCTGCCTGGGAGCCGTCGACAGCGGCGTTCTGGATCAGCAGACCGCCGAAGCTGAAGACGGCCGCGGCGGCTGCGGTGCCGAGCAGAATGCGGGGCCAGCGCCGTGAACGGGGCGAACGGCCTCCGGGCGACTGCCGACCCGGCCCGGAGGACCCCCGGGGCCGTCCGGCAGGCCGGGCGGCCGGCCCGGCACGGTGGGCAGGCTCATTGTCGGTTTCACGTGAAACCGACAAGGGGGCGGTGGCTGTTTCACGTGAAACATGAACGGTGGCGGCGGGAGTGGTGGCGTCCAGCAGTGCCTCGGCGGCGAGGGCGGCATCGATGCGGCCGGCCACATCGGCCGGCATGCGGATCGGGCCGGGAAGGGTGCCGAGCAGCGCTCGGATCTCTTCCAGAGACGTATAGACGTCCTCACACAACGGGCAGTCGGCAAGATGATGGCGCAGATCTGCGCTGCGAGCGGGGGGCAGCAGCCCGTCCGTGAGGTCAGAGAGCTCGGAGACTTCCGGGTGCTCACCTGTGGGGTGCTCATCCGTGCCGGTCATCGACGTCACGCTCGCCCACCTCCGCCCTTCACGGCACCTGTGTCGTTCGGTCCTGCCGTCGGTGGGACGGATGTCCCCTGCGCCCGGTTCCTTCCCCCGCTCGTGGGTTTGCTATCCCCGTTGTCGGCGCGCAGATGGGTGACCAAGGGGAGGAGTCGGGCGCGGCCTCGTGCACAGCGGCTTTTCACCGTGCCGGTGGGGATGCCGAGGATCGCTGCGGCTTCTGCGACGGGGTAGCCCTGCATATCGACGAGGACGAGCGCTGCACGCTGTTCCTCGGGGAGAGTACGCAGGGCACTGAGCAGCTCACGGTGCAGGTCCTGGCGCTCGGCGGGTGCTGCGGCGGATTCCTGGGGTTCGAGGAGCTGCTCCAGCCGCTCGGTCTCGGCAACGGGCGAGGTGCGCCGCGAGGCGGCCTTACGCGCCCGGTCCAGACAGGCATTGACGGTGATGCGGTGCAGCCAGGTCGTCACAGCAGACTGCCCGCGGAAGGTGTGGGCTGCGCGATAGGCGGAGACCAGGGCATCCTGCACGGCATCGGCAGCCTCTTCGCGGTCACCGAGGGTGCGCAGTGCCACCGCCCAGAGCCGGTCGCGATGGCGGCGGACTATCTCCCCGAAGGCGTCGGGGTCGCCCTTCACGTGCAGGGCAAGGAGATCGGCGTCGCTTTGTATCGAAGCCTTGTCGCTCTCGGTGGACACGGGCCCCCCGGCCGTAGCTGCCTGATCTCGGTCCAATTGAAGCCCGCCAGGTCATGAATGTAAATGCTGTCGAAAGGCGGCGGTGTGCAGGCGGGTGGCCGATTTGCGCCGTTCTCACGTGGACGGTCCGCACGGAGTGGCGCCCAAGGGGGTGGGGCTCCGGCCGGAATACCGGACCGGAGCCCCACGCGGCGTCCTGGACAGTCGTGCCGTCCTTCACTCCGCTCAGCCGGTGAAGGACACCTCGGTCACACCTTGCCGGTACCCGGCGCTGCTGTACCCGTCACCCGGCGCATACGGCATCGCGGTGATCCACACCACGACGTAGCGTGCCTTTGCCGGCTGCTTCAGCTTGACCTTGGCAGACGAGCCCGACGTCCTGCCCGTTCCGAGCCGGTGCATGGAGCTGAGCGGCTGCGAAGAGGAGAGTGAATCGGCGGCATAGAGCGTCACGGTCGTGTGATCGCCGGTGTAGTGAAGGCCGATCGATGCGCCGCTTATCTGCTGTTCCGAGCCGAGGTCGTAGACGAGACCGACGCCCTTCTTGAAGGCTGGATTCAGGTCAGGGCCTTCGTGATAGCCCTTGCTGCCCCAGTAGGTGCTGGGATTCCCGTCGATCGTGTCCCGCGCCTGGTTTGCGTGCTGCGGCTGGCCGTCGGGGTAGTACTCCCCCGCCTCCACGATTTTGATCGGCTTGCTCTGGGGCTTCTTGGCCCCGCCACTGCTCGGCTGCGAGTTGGCCGGATCGTCGCGGTCCTTCTCGCGCTTCAACAGGGTGTCCGCCAGCTGCCAGCTGCCCAGCCCCAGCGCCGCGATCAGCAGCGCGGAGACGGACCACTTCAGCGCCCGGCCGGTGCGGCTCTGCAGCGGAGGCGGCGGAGTGGCGACCGGCTGGGTCGCATGGCTCGCCTGAGCGGGGCGAGCCGACGGCTGCCGGTAGTTGCCCTGCTGGTATCCCGTGCGCTGATACGGCGGAGGCGTGGCGAAAGAGGTCTCCGGAGGCCGGATGCGCGGCATGGCCGCGACGGCCTTGGCCAGCTCCTCCGGGGTGGTGCACGGCTGCTCCTGGCGGGAAGCCGTGGCGCCATCGTTGATCAAAGCGCGCATGGCGAGCTCGGACAGCCCGCGGTGCACACCGGCGCGCACCTGGTCGGGTGCGATCAGCCCGACGCCCTTGGGCAGGCCGGTGAGGCCGTGGGCGTCGTTCTCGTACGGCCAGCGCTGGGTCAGCGCGGAGTAGAGCAGCGCCCCGATCGCCTCGGTGTCCGTGCGCTGCGGGTGCTCGCAGGTGATGCCGCGCAGCGCCGCCATGACGGCCAGACCGCGGATGCGGTACTGCCCGGACTCCGTACGCAGCACCGATCCGGGGGTGATCCGCAGATGGGACAGGCCCTCGCGGTGCGCGGCGGCCATGGCCTGGGAGACCTGACTGACGAGCTGGTAGGCGTCATGCGGCTCCAGCGGCCCGTTGGCGAGCACCGTGGTGAGCTCGGTGGCGTCCGGCAGCCACTCATGGACCACGTAAACGAGGTCGTTCTCCTCGACGGCGTCCAGGACCTGGACGAACCGGGGGTCGCCCAGCAGCGCCGAGGAACGGGCGGCGGACAGCACCGGCCGGGCCCGGGGGTGATCGGCCGGCAGGATGTGCACGCCGACGGCGCGGCGCAGCTTCTCGTCGACCGCACGCCAGCTGCTGAATCCGTCCAGACGGGTGACGCACTCCTCGAGGCGGTAGCGTCTGGCAAGCTTGTGGCCGCTGTGCAGTTCCGGTGGCTGGGCTTCGATCGCCGCGGCACGCTCCTCGTCGGTGCCCTCGGCGTCCTTTTCCCTGCCGGATACCTTCTCGGCCTTAGCACCGTCGTCCGTGGCCTTACCCGCCTTGGCGGTCAGCGGTTCCTCACCGCTCGTGTCAGCCACGTCGACGGCAGCCGTGCTCCGTTCCGCCACCGTCGTTCCTGCCTCCCCATCCGTTGCAGGCTCAATGAGCCAAGACAATTGTGCCCACAGTCCGCCACTATGCACGACACACGGTGGCAGTCGATGGTTGTGCTCAATCAACGCCCAAGCTTCGACCGGACCATGCCGACCAGGGCGTTCAGTTCCTCGATGCGCATTTTGCGTGCAGCCACGTAGAACACGGCCAGAAGTGCGGCGGCACCGGCGATCAGAGCGGCCAGCGATCCGAGGACACCGGTGCCGAGCGCCTGCATGATCCCGTACACCGCGGCTCCCGAGATGATCGTGGCCGGGATGCTGGCGCCCGCCAGCCGTGCGTAGGTCCGCACGACATGAGCGGTGTCGAGATCACCGTTCATGCGCTTGCTCAGACGGCGCCACGCCACGCCCACGCCGATGATGTACGCCAGGCCGTAGGAGGCCGCCATGCCGACCACGGCCCATTGGGCGGGCAGTACCAGGAAGCACAGGCCGGAGGCCGCGGCGTTGACGGCCGCGACGATCACCGTGTTGTAGAAGGGCGTGCGGGTGTCCTCGTACGCGTAGAAGGCGCGCAGGACGACGTACTGCACCGAGAACGGGATCAGGCCCACACCGAAGGCCATCAGCATGTAGCCCATCGGGACACCGGCGCCGGACGAGCCGTAGACCAGCGTGCACAGCGGGATGCCGAGGGAGAGGAAGCCGAACGAGATCGGGACGATCGCGACGGCGGAGGTGCGCAGGCCCTGCGAGATGTCGTCCCGGACGGCGCCGGTGTCTCCGTCGTGCGCGGACCGTGCCAGCCGCGGCAGCAGCGCCGCCATCACGGAGACGGTGATGATCGCCTGCGGCATGTTCCAGATCAGCTGTGCGCTGGCGTACGAGATGAAGCCGGTGCCCGGGTGCCCCTGGTCGTTGGCCGTGTTGCCGGCCCAGGTGGAGAGCTGGGTGACGACGAGGACGCCCGCCTGGTTGGCCAGCACGAACAGCACGGTCCATTTGGCGAGCTTGGCGGCCTTGCCCAGGCCGTGGCCGCGCCAGTCGAAGCGCAGCCGGAGCTTGAATTCGGCGTCGCGCAGGTAAGGGATCATCGCCAGGGCCTGGACGACGAGCCCGAGGAGGGTGCCGATTCCCAGGAGCCGGATGCCCTCGTCGGGGATGGTGGTGACGCCGATGTGCGAGGTCTTCGCCGTGCCGTAGACCCAGATGAACAGGCCGAAGGTGGCGATCATGACGATGTTGTTGAGGACGGGGGTCCACATCATCGCGCCGAAGCGGCCGCGGGCGTTGAGGATCTGTCCCATGACGACATGGAGACCCATGAAGAAGATCGTGGGTACGCAGTAGCGGGTGAACGCGACCGCGACCTCGTTGGCCGCCGGGTCACGGGAGATGTCGAAGGAGACCAGTTTCACCAGCAGCGGCGCCGCCACGACCGCCAGGACCGTGAGCACGCCGAGTACCACGATGACCAGCGTCAGCAGCCGGTTCGCGTAGGCCTCGCCGCCGTCCTCGTCCTCCTTCATCGCGCGCACCAGCTGCGGGACGAAGACGGAGTTGAGGCCGCCGCCGATGGTCAGGATGAAGATCATCGTCGGAAGCTGGTACGCGACCTGCCAGGAGTCACCGAGCACCGCGCCACCGAGGGCCGCGACGATCAGTGCCGAGCGGACGAAGCCGGTGAGACGCGACACCATCGTGCCGGCGGCCATCACCGCGCTGGACTTGAGCAGGCCGGAGGCGCGGCGGCCGGAGGGCTTTCCGGCCGCCGCCACGGGGGCCGGCTCCGGCGCGGTCTGCTGGGGCACGGCCTCCGGTCCGGGCCCCGGGGGCGCCGAGGGGGCGGCCGCCGCGGGAGCGGGGTGCTGGGGCTCGTAGGACTGCTGGTCCTGGAAGAGATGGGCGAAGGCGTCGGGCTCCGGACGCTCGTCGGCAGCCTGGGTGATCAGGTCGTCCACACCCACGAACTGCGTCGTCGCCGCGGCGTCGCCATACGGGAGATTCCGGGTCGGGCCCTGCGGCTCAGGCGCCGGGGGTGTGGCCCACAGCTGCGGGTCTGGCGGGTGGCTGCCCGCAGCAGGCTGCTGGTAGAGCGGATGCGCGGGCTGCCCGGGCGGCGGCGGGGGGTGCGCGGCGCGGTCGTAGAGCGCCTCGGTCACCGGATCCTGAGCCGTCGGGTCCTGGGCGCGGTGCGGGTCGTTGCGGTAGGCGTCCTGGACATAGGGATCCTGGGCGTACGGGTCTTGGGCGTACGGGTCCTGGTCCGCGGGCGGCGGGGGCGTCGGAGGCACCGGTCCCGTGGGGTCGCCGTTGGCGCCCCGGCCCCGGTCACCGTCGTACGGCGCATTCATCGCTGCCCCACCTCATCCGTCGCCGGCCATCCGGCCCCGCCATCTATCAACGGTCCACTTTCTCACCTGAGCCGGACGGGTCGGAGCTTTCCGATCCGGTGTCCGGCGTGGGGTCACTCGGCTGCTCCGGCTCGTCGCCGTCGGTGCCGCCGTTGTCGCCGTCCGTGCCTGGGTCGTCATCGGGTCCGCCACCGTCGGACCCGTCCTCGGCCCGGCGGGCGGCCGCCTGCTTGCGCTGGAGGTAGATCCGCACACCGGCGAGGACGAGCAGGAGCACGCCGCCCGCGATGACGAGCATCACCGTTGCGGTGATCTCCGTGACGTTCACCTGGAACATCATGGGGTCACCGTAGGGCTTTCCGTCAGCCGTGTAGAGCTGGGCGGTGACCCATGCCCGGCCATTGGCGTTCGCCGTGGTGTCGAACTTGAACGACTGGCTGTGCCCGCCGTCCACCGTGATCTGCTGCGACTTCCCCGCGTCCAGACGGTTGGGCTGGGACGAGGTCAGCTTCAGCGTCATGTCCTTGACGCCTTGGACCAGGTTGTTCTGCACCGTCACCGGAATCGTGGCGCTGCGCCCGGAGAGCGTCGCCCCCGACTTCTGGATCAGATGGACCTTCTTGCTCAGACCGTCGAGGTAGCTGCGTACGGCGTGCCGGTACGTTGTGGCGCCGGTGGCATTGCCTCGCCACTCCGTCGACATCTCCCGCATCATGGCGTTGCCGAACGGGGTCACCACGCGCTCCGGCTGGGCCAGGATCACCTGGAAGTCGTCCAGGGCGGACTGGGTGCCCTGGATCTGCCGGAAGGCGTTGACGGGGAGTTCCTGCCTGCGCAGCGAGGACGGGTAGGCGGCGCCACTCGGCACCTGGCGGGTGGCCGCGCGGTCGGGCTTGGCCTTGGCCGCGCCGCCGAGGTTCAGTGACTGGGTCCAGCTGTCGGACTCGTCCAGGCTTCGCAGTGCGGCGGCCATGGCGTGGGCCTGGCTGACCGACGGCATGCGCTGCGGCGCGACGACGATGCTGCGCTGCCGGCCCGGGTCCTCAAGGCTGATCATCTGGGTCTGTGCGAGGAACTCCTGGACCGCGTGGGCGGAGTCTCCGCCCTTCGACATATCGCCCTCGAAGGCTCGTGAGAGCTGCGAGTCCGCCACGACAGCGGTGTTGCCGCCGCCGATGGGGCGGGCCGCCGTCGGGGTGTAGGAGAGCCGGTCGGCGTCCCGCAGGCTGTCGCTGCGAGTGATCACGTTGTGCGCACCGGCCGAGGTCGCGACATCCACGATGGATGAGTCGATCGCGCCGTCGACGGGCCAGGCGAAGTCCGTGCGCGGCTTGACGCCGAGGATCGTGTCCACGGTCTTGTCGGCGAGGTCGGTGGCCGGGCCGAGGTGGCTGAGCGCGCTGGGCACGCTCTTGCCGTGGTGAGCGAGCGAGGCCAGATCGGGATCGGCAAAGGGAAGCGCGACGACCTGGTGCGACTTGACTGCTTCTTCGAGGTCGTGCAGCCACTGCTTGGCGACCGCCTGGTTCTTGCCCATGGGGCCGTCCGGGCCGTTGACCCGGTACGTCTTGGTCATGGCATCGACGGTCGCGAGGAGGTCGGGATCGATGACGAAGGTCACCGGGAGGTTCTTGCCGAGCGCGACCATCTGCTGCAGCCGGCCTCCGGGCGCGAGTTCGGCAGCGAGGTCGTCGTTGCGGAAGACCGGTGTCTGCTGGGCATCGGCGTCGGTCTCGGCGGTGAGGTGGGTGGGGGAGATCAGCGGCCACATGTAGGTGAGCTGCGTCTTCTTCCCGTTTCCGGCCGTCTGCCAGGGCAGGAACGTCCGGTCGAAGCCGAGGACCTGCCCGGAGGGTGCGGAGGGAGAGCGACCTGACAGAGAGATGCCGAGCTGGTACACACCGTTATCGCCGAGGTTGAGGTCCTTGGCCGGCACGCTGAGGCTGAAGGGACGGCTGACGCCGGGTTCCAGCTTGCCGATCTTCTCGGTGTGGCCCTTGATCTCCTCGCCGTCCGTGCCCGGCAGATAGCCGGTACGGCGGGACGCACTCTCGATGGAGCTACGGCCGCCGAGCGCGGATCCACGGTGCATTCCGACATGCGCAACCGTGATCGTGCTGCGGCCGTCATTGGTCAGGGTGCCGGAGACGGTGACCGTGTCGCTCTTGGAGGGGGCGGACGGGGACATCGAGTTGATGGTGACGTCGACCGTGCGGGAGCCGGTCGGGGCCGCCTGGGCGGAGGAAGCGTGCGGAACCTGGAGCAGCCCCACGAGAAGGAGCACTCCAGTGAGCAGTGTCACGGTCCTTCGCAGCCATCGACCACGCGGCCGTTCAGTCCGCTGGAACCCTGCCGCCTCGGCCACGCGCTCGCCCGTCCCTCGTCGTCGTCAGTGGTCGTTCGGAATGTGCGTCCACGAATGGTAACGAGACGCGCGGCGACGGCGTGCCAGGGACTGCTCCACATGATCTCGGCGCAGAGGCCGTGTGCCCAGCCCTTCCTCTTGCTCGGGCGCGGCCTGTCCCCTTTATTACGTGACGCTTTGCACTGCGCGGCCACGTACCCTGTTTTGTTGTGCCGAACGCCAACAATGACCTCCCCGCCCCGACCCCCGAGCGGACCCCGCTGTCGACGAACGCGCTGAACCATGTGCAGCGGCGCGCCGTGAGTGAGCTGCTGAGGGTGTCGCCCGTCGCGGATGACCTGGCCCGTCGCTTCCAGGAGGCCGGGTTCACACTTGCCCTGGTCGGCGGCTCGGTCCGGGATGCGCTGCTCGGTCGGCTCGGCAATGACCTCGACTTCACCACCGATGCCCGGCCCGAGGACGTTCTGAAGATCGTCCGGCCGTGGGCGGACGCGGTCTGGGAGGTCGGCATCGCCTTCGGGACGGTCGGCTGCAAGAAGGAATCGTTCGACATCGAGGTCACGACCTACCGGTCCGAGGCGTATGACCGCACCTCCCGCAAGCCCGAGGTGTCGTACGGCGACTCCATCGAGCAAGACCTGGTGCGTCGGGACTTCACGGTGAACGCCATGGCGGTGCTGCTGCCGCAGAAGGAGTTCGTCGACCCGCACGACGGCCTGGAGGACCTGGCCGCCCGCGTGCTGCGCACGCCGGGGACGCCGGAGGAGTCCTTCTCCGACGACCCGCTGCGGATGATGCGCGCGGCCCGTTTCGCCGCTCAGCTGGACTTCGCGGTGGCCCCGGAGGTCGTCGCCGCGATGAAGGCGATGTCGGACCGCATTGAGATCGTCTCCGCGGAGCGCGTACGGGACGAGCTGAACAAGTTGGTCCTGTCGGCACACCCCCGGGAGGGATTGCGGCTGCTCGTCGATGCGGGCCTGGCCGACCAGGTTCTGCCTGAGCTGCCCGCGCTGCGGCTGGAAAGTGACGAGCATCACCGCCACAAGGATGTCTACGAGCACTCGCTGACGGTCCTGGAGCAGGCGATCGACCTCGAGGAGAACGGTCCCGATCTTGTGCTGCGGCTGGCGGCCCTCCTGCACGACATCGGCAAGCCCAGGACGCGGCGTTTCGAGAAGGACGGTCGGGTCTCCTTCCACCATCACGAGGTGGTGGGCGCGAAGATGACCAAGAAGCGGATGACCGCCCTGAAGTACTCCAACGACATGGTCAAGGACGTCTCACGTCTGGTGGAGCTGCATCTGCGGTTCCACGGTTACGGGACGGGCGAGTGGACGGACTCCGCCGTCCGGCGGTATGTACGGGACGCCGGCCCGCAGCTGAAGCGGCTCCACAAGCTGACCCGCTCGGACTGCACGACGCGCAACAAGCGCAAGGCCAGTGCCCTGTCGCGCGCCTACGACGGGCTTGAGGAGCGCATTGCGCGGCTGCAGGACCAGGAGGAGCTGGAGGCGATCCGCCCGGACCTGGACGGCAACGACATCATGCAGATTCTGGGCATCCGCCCGGGGCCTGAGGTCGGCAAGGCCTACAAGCAGATGCTGGAGCTCCGGCTGGAGCGCGGGCCGATGGAGCGGGACGCGGCGATCGCCGCTCTGAAGGAGTGGTGGGCCACCCAGCGCTGATGTTTCACGTGAAACCGGGGGTGGCGAACCTACGTTTCACGTGAAACATGGGGCGGTGTTTCACGTGAAACACCGCCCCATGATGCATCTCGGGCGTTTGCCGCGCGCTACTTCGCTGAGGTCAGACAGAGCACCATGTGGGTGTCGGAACCCCGGCGTCGGTGCACGCTCTTGGTGTAAGCGGACTGATTTGCCGGGCACACAGACGGGTCCGAGGTGTCATCGTGCACCGCGGCCACCTTGTACTGGGCCTCCGAGGTGCCGCAATCCACCACCGAAAGGCCATCGTCGAGCGAACTGCTGGACTTCTTCACGCAGTCACCGACCTCGGCGCTGCTCGCGTCGTCCATGCTGCTGATCCAGGCGACTGCGAGGAAAACCAGCCCGAGCACGGCTCCGATACCCCTCAGAATCGACTTCGGGGAATGACGCTTGGCGGGCTGCGGGGGCGGTACGGGAGCCCCGCCCTGCATGAAGGGTTGCTGGGGCGGCGCGGGGTATCCAGGCTGAGGCTGTGCGTATGGAGCCTGTGGCTGCTGGGGATAGGCGTATCCGCCCTGGGGCTGGCCATAGGGGGCCTGGGGTGCCGGCGGGGCCTGCGGGTACGGGTTCTGTCCGTAGGGCTGTTGCCCGTATGGCTGCGCGTACGGTGCTTGGCCGTATGGCTGCTGGCCCTGAGGCGGCGTCGTCATGGAACTCCCCCGATATTGATGTGTACAGGCTGCTGTAGGACGTCCGTAAGGTATCCGGTCCGGGCGTCTCGCCGCAGACCCCTGATCACCTTGGGGGACGGATGCGGGCTCACCTGCGCACGCTGCGGACCAGCGCCGCGGTGACCACCGCGTAGAAAGCGGTCACCACGCCCAGCAGAGCGATGGAGCGTCCGTCCGCAGGCAGCATCAGGGCAGCGACCGCGGCTGCGCCGACGAAGGCGGCATTGAAGAGAACGTCGTAAATGGCGAAGATCCGGCCGCGGAAGCCGTCGTCGACCGTCGACTGGACGATGGTGTCGGTGGCGATCTTGGTCCCTTGGGTGCCGAGGCCGAGCATGAACGCGGCGGCCAGCATCGGACCCGGCAGGAAGAACAGCCCGAGAGTCGGCACCAGCACGGCGCCCATCGCGGCACAGCAGGCGATCCAGCCGAACGCGGTGAGCCGCGCGACGGCCCAGGGCGTGATCACAGCGGCCGCGAAGAAACCCGCCCCTGATACCCCGACCGTTATCCCGAGCAGAGCCAAGCCCTCCGCCTCGCTGCTGGACCAGGAGTACCGGCACAGCATCAGCACCGTGACCGTCAGGGCTCCGTAGCAGAAGCGGATCAGGGTCATCGCGGTCAGCGCCCGTGCCGGAGCGCGCCGCTCGGCGAGATGGCGCAGCCCGTCCGCAAGTCCCCGCATGGTGCTCAACAGGGCCTCGCGCAGGTGAGGTTGGAGGCGTGCCGCATCGGGTCCGAGCAATTGCGGTGCCATGCGCAGGGCGGTGAGGGCCGAACAGAAGTAGAGGGAGGCGGCGAGCAGCAGGACGTACGCGTCCACATCCGAGCCGGCCAAGCGGATGGCGAACGCGAGCCCGCCGCCGGCGGTGGCAGCGAGCGTTCCGGCCGTGGGGGCCAGGGAGTTGGCCATGACCAGCTGTTCTTCACCGTCGACCACACGCGGGAGCGCGGCCGAGAGCCCCGCCAGGACGAAGCGGTTGACGGCGGTCACAAGCAGGGCCGAGGCGTAGAAGAGCCCGTCGGGGGCGTGTGACGCGATCAGCGCTGCCGTCGCCATCGCCAGCACCGTGCGCAGCAGATTGCCGTACAGCAGGACCTGACGGCGCCGCCAGCGGTCGAGCAGGACCCCGGTGAACGGCCCGAGAAGGGAGTACGGGAGCAACAGGATCGCCAGGGCGGAGGCAATGGCCGCGGGGGAGGTCTGCTTCTCGGGCGAGAAGACGACAAAGGTGGCGAGCGCGACCTGGAACACCCCGTCGGCCGCCTGGGAAAGGAGCCGTGCGGCAAGGAGCGAACGGAAGTCGCGTAGCCGGAGTAATACGCGGAGGTCGCGCACAGCATGCATGAGGCACAGCCTCACACAGCCCGCAGGCCCCCGGGTGGAATACCCGGGGGCCTGCGCAGGCGAGGTGCGTCGGGCGTCTCAGCGCTCGACTTCGCCGTTGATGAACTTCTCGACGTTCTCCCGTGCCTCGTCGTCGAAGTACTGCACCGGCGGGGACTTCATGAAGTACGAGGAAGCGGAGAGGATCGGGCCGCCGACGCCCCGGTCCTTGGCGATCTTCGTGGCGCGCAGGGCGTCGATGATGACACCCGCGGAGTTCGGGGAGTCCCAGACCTCGAGCTTGTACTCCAGGTTCAGCGGGACATCGCCGAAGGCGCGGCCCTCGAGGCGGACATAGGCCCACTTGCGGTCGTCCAGCCAGGCCACGTAGTCCGAGGGGCCGATGTGGACGTTGTCCTCGCCCAGTTCACGGTCCCGGATCTGGGAGGTGACGGCCTGGGTCTTGGAGATCTTCTTGGACTCCAGGCGCTCGCGCTCGAGCATGTTCTTGAAGTCCATGTTGCCGCCGACGTTCAGCTGCATCGTGCGGTCCAGGATGACGCCCCGGTCCTCGAAGAGCTTGGCCATCACGCGGTGCGTGATCGTGGCGCCGACCTGCGACTTGATGTCGTCACCGACGATCGGGACACCGGCCTCGGTGAACTTGTCCGCCCACTCCTTGGTGCCGGCGATGAAGACCGGGAGGGCGTTGACGAACGCGACCTTGGCGTCGATGGCGCACTGGGCGTAGTACTTCGCGGCGTCCTCGGAGCCGACAGGGAGGTAGCAGACCAGGACGTCGACCTGCTTGTCCTTGAGGATCTGGACGACGTCGACCGGGGCCTCGGGGGACTCCTCGATGGTCTGGCGGTAGTACTTGCCCAGGCCGTCGTGGGTGTGTCCACGCTGGACCGTCACGCCCGCGTTGGGCACGTCGCAGATCTTGATGGTGTTGTTCTCGCTGGCGCCGATGGCATCCGCGAGGTCGAGCCCGACCTTCTTGGCGTCGACGTCGAAGGCCGCCACGAACTCGATGTCACGCACGTGGTATTCGCCGAACTGCACGTGCATGAGACCGGGCACGCGGCTCTTCGGGTCGGCGTCCTTGTAGTACTCGACGCCCTGTACCAGCGAGGCGGCGCAGTTGCCCACGCCGACGATGGCTACGCGAACCGAACCCATTCCGGTTGCTCCCTGTGTTCTCGATGAGGACCTGCACAGCAGAGCCTCATGTGGTGGTGTCATCGGACGGGTCCGGCCGGGAACCACCCCGGTGCCGGGGCAGGCCGCCCGTATCTCCTGACTGGTTCTTCTTGTCCTGTGCTGCGGGACCTGGTGCGCGCTGGTCACGTCCGGCGCGCTCACTCTCGATGAGCTCGTTCAGCCAACGGACTTCGCGCTCCACGGATTCCATGCCGTGCCGCTGCAGCTCGAGGGTGTAGTCGTCCAGCCGCTCGCGAGACCTGGCCAGGGAAGTACGCATCTTCTCGAGGCGTTCCTCCAGCCGGCTACGGCGGCCTTCCAGCACACGCATCCTTACGTCCCGAGATGTCTGGCCGAAGAAGGCGAAGCGGACGCCGAAGTGCTCGTCCTCCCATGCATCCGGTCCGGAGTGGGCGAGCAGCTCCTCGAAGTGTTCTTTGCCCGCTGCGGTCAATCGGTAGACGATCTTGGCTCGGCGCCCTGTCAGCGCCGCGGCCGGAACGCCCTCCGTAGCGCCCTCCGTCTCCTCGATGAGCCAGCCGCTCGCGACCAGCGCCTTGAGGCAGGGGTAGAGGGTGCCGTAGCTGAACGCGCGGAAGACCCCGAGCGAGGTGTTGAGCCGTTTTCGCAGCTCATAGCCGTGCATCGGGGATTCGCGGAGCAGGCCGAGGACGGCGAACTCGAGGATGCCGGAACGTCTGCTCATCCTCCGCCTCCTAGGTCCTGTGCGTTCTTTATGCCGTACTGATGTATCGACTCGATACATCCAGACGATAGATCGGTCCCCCGGGCTGAACAAGTGGGGGGACGGTGAACGGCATCACATCACCGAATCGTTCTCATCAACCTGACTGATTTGGAGTGAATTTCAACACTGGGCAGGTTTTGGCCGTGCGTAGTCTGTGCGGCATGCAGACTGCCGGGAACCGTGGGCCGATATCTGGCGTCCCCATCCTCGGTGTAGTGCGGCTCGCGCCTCAGGAGCGAGCTGTACATCGGGGGGACCTGAAGACAATTGCCGCCTTCAGGCGACGAGATAGCGCGCCTGCCCGAGGAGTATTCGTTCCATGAGCGAGCACCGTCGCAAACCGCCACAGCCGCAGAGTGGCGGACGTGCCGCGGCCCGACGCGCCGCACAGCAGCCACCGGGGCGTCGTGCAGCCCCTCCGCGTGGCTCCGCTGCCGATCCTGCCTCCCACTCCGAGCCGACCGGTCATGAGCCGCGGCAAGGAGGGCGCGCCGAAGCCCGTAGAGCTGCCCAGCGCGGCGGCCGTCGGCGGGCGACCGATACCTCCGCGACGGCTGCCGGTGGCGGCACCGGCGGCCGTGGCGGCGGAGGCCGGCGCGGTGGCGGGGGCGGCGGCCCCGAGGGAGGTCGCGGACGCGGCAGTGGAGAGCCTGCGAAGAAGCGTCTGATCGACTACCCGCGTGCCAACCGCGTCGGGTGGCGGCGCTTTGTGCCCTCCTGGAAACAGGTCACCAGCCTGAGCGTCGGTTTCATAGGGCTGATCGTGGGGGCCTCCGGCGTCGCGCTGGCCCTGGTGCAGGTTCCTGACGAGAGCCTGGCCGCCAAGTCGCAGAACAACGTCTACCTCTGGGCCAATGGCAAGGTCATGGCGCGCGACGGTGAGACGAACCGGCAGAACGTCACGATCAATGAGATTCCGCGGTCGATGCAGAATGCGGCGATCGCCGCGGAGAACGCCTCGTTCCGGACGGACTCGGGCGTGGACCCGATGGGCATCGCACGTGCGGTGTTCAACATGGCCAAGGGTGGCGAGACGCAGGGCGGCTCGACCATCACCCAGCAGTACGTGAAGAACGCGATGCTGAGCCAGCAGCAGACCCTTGACCGCAAGTTCAAGGAACTGTTCATCGCGATCAAGGTCGGCTGGTCGAAGAACAAGAACGAGATCCTTCAGGGGTATCTGAACACCAGCTACTACGGTCGCGGGGCGTACGGGATCCAGGCAGCGGCTCAGGCGTACTACGGAGTGGACGCCGCCAAGCTGGACGCGAACCAGAGCGCCTTCCTTGCCACCGTGCTCAAGGGCGCGGACCTGTATGACCCCGCGGGCGGCACCAGCCCCGGGGCCACGCGGGCGGCGAACACCGCGCGTGCCAAGGCTCGGTGGTCCTGGATCCTGGACCGCGAGGTCGAGAACCACCTCCTGTCGAAGGCACAGCGGGACAAGTACCGGAATAAATTCCCCACGCCACACCTGCCGAAGCCGGTGGCCAGCAAGAGCGGCCAGATCGGCTACATGATGGACACCGCGAAGAAGTATGTGCTGAAGCACGCGGGTCTCAGCGAGGCCCAGTTCGACAAGGGTGGCTACACGATCCGGACGACCTTCGACGCGAAGAAGACCAATGCGCTCGAGGGTGCGGTCAAGAAGGTCAACAAGCGCTATATCGACCCCAAGAAGCGCGCCAAGGACAAATACGTCCAGTTCGGTGGTGCCTCCGTGGTGCCGGGAGACGGGAAGATCGTCGCCCTGTACGGCGGTGAGGGGTACGACAAGGGGCACTTCAGCAACAACGCCGACACCTTCGGCGTACCGGTCGGCTCGACCTGGAAGCCGTTTGTGCTCGCCGCGGGGATGAAGTACGGCACGGCCAGGAGTAACGGTCCCATCTCACCGGACAGCCGTTACAACGGCGATGACCACCTCAAGGTGAAGGACGCCAACGGCAACTTCGTGACGAAGCGGGATAACTCGCCCTTCTACCAGGAGAACGAGAGCAACCACCCCTGGGGCTACATCCCCTTGACCAAGGCGATGGAGCAGTCCGTCAACACTCCGTTTGTGCAGCTCGGCATGGATGTCGGGATGCGCAGGGTCCGGGACATGGCGCAAGCCGCGGGTATCGCCCCGGCCAGCTTCGACAAAAACCTGAACCCGTCCTTTGCGCTGGGCACCTCCACTCCGAGCGCGATTCGTATGGCCGATGCCTATGCGACCTTCGCCCAGTCGGGAGAGAAGGTGGAGCCGTATTCGGTGACCAAGGTGACGTTCGAGGGTGAAGACCTGCCGGGCTTCGACAAGCCGAAGCAGGAGACGGCGATGGATTCCAACATCGCCAACAACGTGACCAAGGTGCTGCAGAACGTCATCCAGAACGGCACGGGAAAGCTGGCCAAGCGGCTGAACATGCCGGCGGCGGGCAAGACCGGCACCACCGACGAGAACAAGTCGGCGTGGTTCGTCGGCTACACCAGGCAGCTTTCGACAGCCGTCACCATGTTCCGTGAGGACGCGAAGAACCCGCGTCAGCTGTCCATGAACGGCGTCGGTGGCTTTGACTCGATCCACGGTGGTGCACTGCCCACCGAGGTGTGGACCGAGTACATGCTGCAGGCGATGAACGGAGTGACAGGGGAGCCGTTCCCGGCTGCTACGCCCATCGGGCGACGGGTGGACGAGGCCGGCATGCCGTCTCCGACGCCGACTCCCACACCGTCGGACACGCCCTCGAAGTCTCCCTCGGGGACTCCCAGCGACTCCGCTTCGCCGTCGGACACTCCCAGCCCGAGCCCGACGGACACATGTTCTCCCTGGGACATCAACTGCAAGAACAGCGGCGGAGCCGGTAACGGCGGGGCCAACGGCGGAGGACCGGGTGGACCCGGTGGACCGGGTGGTGACACCGGAGGCACGAGTCCGACACCTGAGCCCACGGACGCGAACGGTGGCGGAGGCCTGTTCGGTGGTTCTGGCGGCTGACCGGCCGTTTCACGTGAAACGCTGTTTCACGTGAAACGTGGAGCCGTAAAGCCCCCGTCCGGCTCACGCCGGGCGGGGGCTTCGCCGTGTTCCGCACAGGGGCGTACGGCAGGATGGGGCCATGACGAGCGTGCGACGGGACGAGCCGGTACGGCCGACGAGGCGGGATGAGGTGGCGGCGGCCGGCAGCGAGCTGATCGGCGGACCGATCGGCCGGCGCGCACTGCTCGGGACCAGTCGCCTGACGCCGGTACGGGTCATCGCGCTTGTCGCCATCGGCATGTTCGCGCTGGGCATGGTGCAGAAGCTGCCCTGCTACAACGGTGGCTGGTTCTTCGGTGCCACGAGCCAGTACGTCCACGCCTGCTACTCCGATATCCCCCATCTCTATGCGGGACGGGGCTTCGCCGATGGGCTGCTCCCGTATTTCGACCGGTTGCCCGGCGATATGGAGTATCTGGAGTACCCCGTGCTCACCGGCGCCTTCATGGAGATCGCCTCCTGGATGACACCGCACAGCGGAGGTATCCAGCACCGCGAACAGCTTTACTGGCTGGTCAATGCCGGCATGCTGATGATCTGTGCTGCTGTCGTCGCGGTGTGCGTGACCCGCACCCACCGGCGACGCCCGTGGGACGGCCTCATGGTGGCCCTGGCGCCGGCCGCTGCCCTCACCGCGACCATCAACTGGGACCTGCTGGCGATCGCCCTGACCGCCGCAGGGATGCTGATGTGGTCACGCAGCCGCCCGCTTGCGGCCGGTGTCCTCATCGGGCTGGCCACCGCGGCGAAGCTGTATCCGGTGCTGTTGCTCGGTCCGCTGCTGGTGCTGTGCTGGCGGGCGGGAGCCTGGCGTGCGTACGGGCGGGCGGTGGCCGGGGCTGTCGCATCCTGGTTGGTGGTGAACCTGCCGGTGATGATCACGCACGATCATGCGGGATTCCACATCCGGGAAGGCTGGGCAAAGTTCTACACCTTCAGCCAGGAGCGGCCCATCGACTTCGGTTCGCTCTGGCTCCTGATCTCGCAGCGGACCGGTAACCCGCTGGAGAACGCCAATACCTATGCCACGCTGCTGATGATCCTGGGCTGTGGCGCCATCGGCCTGCTGACCCTGTATGCGCCACGCCGGCCACGCTTCGCGCAGCTGGCATTCCTTGTCGTCGCGCTGTTCATCCTCACCAACAAGGTCTACTCGCCGCAGTACGTCCTGTGGCTGACCCCGCTCGCCGTACTGGCCCGGCCGCGCTGGCGGGACTTCCTGATCTGGCAGGCCTGCGAGGTCATGTACTTCCTGGGGATCTGGACGTACCTCGCCTACACAGGCAACGAAGACAAGCACCAAGGCCTGCCGCTTGAGGGCTACCAGCTGGCCATCGTGCTGCACCTCCTGGGCACCTTCTATCTGTGTGCCGTGGTCGTCCGGGACATTCTGCTGCCGGAGCGCGATGTGGTCCGCAGGGATGGAGACGACGATCCGTCGGGCGGCGTCCTGGATCGCAGCCCCGATGCATTCGTGCTCGGCCGGGCTCACCACCGTCCCCGGCACGCGGTGCAGTTCGAGGGGGCACCACAGGTGCGCTGGGGCGTCGTACGGGAGTGAAGGGGCAGAGGGGGCCGTCCATGCACCAAGGGCCCGGTGCCGCAGAGAAGGTCTGCGGCACCGGGCCCTTGGTGTGCTCCGAGCGGGCGCTACCGGCTCAGCGGTCCACGAGGCGGTCGAACTGCGTGGTGGTGTGCCGCAGGTGGGCCACCAGTTCCTCCCCGACCTGCGGCTGCGGTGCGTCGCTCGGCACGAACAGGATCGACACCTGCATGTGCGGCGGCTCCGCGAACCAGCGCTGCTTCCCGGCCCACACATAGGGCGCGAGGTTGCGGTTGACGGTGGCCAGACCGGCCCGGGCCACACCCTTGGCGCGCGGCATCACACCGTGCAGCGCCTTGGGCGACTCCAGGCCGACACCGTGCGAGGTGCCGCCGGCCACCACGACCAGGTAGCCGTCGGAGGCCGCCTTCTGCTGGCGGTAGCCAAAGCGCTCGCCCTTGGCGATCTGGGTGACATCGAGCACCGAGCCGCGGTACTCGGTGGCCTCATGGTCGCCGAGCCACAGCCGCGTACCGATCCGCGCGCGGAACCGCGTCTGGGGGAACTGCTGCTGGAGTCGGGCGAGTTCATCGGCCTTGAGGTGGCTGACGAACATGGTGTGCAGCGGGAGGCGGGCATTGCGGAGCCGGTCCATCCAGCCGATGACCTCCTCGACCGCGTCGGACCCGTCGGCACGGTCCAGCGGGAGGTGCAACGCGAAGCCCTCGAGCCGGATGTCCTCGATGGCCGCAGCAAGTTTCGGCAGATCCTCCGGCTTGACGCCATGGCGCTTCATGCTGCTCATGACCTCGATGACGACCCGGGCGCCGACCAGGCCGCCCACCCCCTCGACCGAGGAGACCGAGCGGATCGCCCGGTCGGGCAGCGGCACCGGCTCCTCACCGTGGCGGAACGGTGTCAGGACGAGCAGGTCGCCGCTGAAGAAGTCCTTGATACGGGCCGCTTCGTAGGTCGTGCCGACCGCGAGGATGTCGGCGCCCAGGCGGGTCGCCTCGTCAGCGAGGCGCTCATGGCCGAAGCCGTAACCATTGCCTTTGCAGACCGGGACCAGCCCGGGGAACTGCTGGAGAACGCTCTGCTGATGCGCCCGCCAGCGCGCGGTGTCGACGTAGAGGGTGAGCGCCATGGCCGGGCCCGGAACCTTTCTCGTGGCTGGGGTGTGTCAGGAGTACGGACGGTGCGGTGAAGCGGTCAGCGGCGCGACATATACATGTCGAGCGCCTTGTGCAGCAGCTTGTTGAGCGGGAAGTCCCACTCGCCGAGGTACTCCGCTGCCTGCCCACCCGTGCCGACCTTGAACTGGATCAGGCCGAAGAGATGGTCGTTCTCGTCCAGCGAGTCGCTGATGCCGCGGAGGTCGTAGACCGAAGCGCCGAGCGCGTAGGAGTCCTGGAGCATCTTCCACTGCATCGCGTTCGAGGGGCGGACCTCGCGTTTGTGGTTGGCGGAGGCGCCGTAGGAGTACCAGACGTGGCCCCCGACGATCAGCATCGTGGCCGCCGCGACGTTCTCGCCCTCGTGGCGGGCGAAGTAGAGCCGCATGCGGTTGGGGTCCTCGGAGTTGAGGGCCGTCCACATGCGCTGGAAGTAGCCCAGCGGCCGCGGGTGGAAGCGGTCACGCTCCGCGGTGATCTCGTAGAGCCGCTGCCATTCGGCCAGTTCCTCGTAGCTGCCCTGGACGACCTCGACACCGGCCTTCTCGGCCTTCTTGATGTTGCGCCGCCACAGCTGGTTGAAGCCCTTGTGGATGTCCTCCAGCGAGCGGTTGGCCAGCGGCACCTGGAAGACATAGCGCGGCTGCACATCGCCGAAGCCGGCGCCGCCGTCCTCGCCCTGCTGCCAGCCCATGCGCCGCAGCCGGTCGGCGACCTCGAAGGCGCGGGGCTCGATATGGGTGGCCTCGACGTCCCGAAGCCGCTTGACGTCCGGGTTCTGGATGCCGGACTTGATCGCGGCGGAGTCCCAGCGGCGGATGATCACCGGCGGACCCATCTTCACGGAGAAGGCGCCCTTCTGCTTGAGGTGGCTGAGCATCGGCTGCAGCCAGTCCTCGAGGTTCGGTGAGAACCAGTTGATGACCGGGCCCTCGGGGAGATAGGCGAGGTAGCGCTTGATCTTGGGCAGCTGGCGGTAGAGCACCAGGGCCGCGCCGACCAGCGCGCCACTCGCGTCGAACCAGCCCAGACTCTCCGAACGCCATTCGGCCTTGACGTCCGCCCAGGCAGGAACCTGCATGTGGCTGGCCGCGGGCAGACTCTGGATATATGCCAGATGCTGCTCTCGGCTGATGGTCCTCAGGGTCAGGCTCATGCGGGGCGCTCCTCGGCAGGTGTGTCCCCTTGGTGGGGCTCCGGCTCTCGCGCCGAAGCCTACTGTGACCGCGGAGCGCCCCGTCTGGGCCATACGGGACGGAGCCCCGTATGCCGTATCGGCTAGCCGATCAGGCCACCGAAGAGGCCGCCGTGCGCCAGGCCGAGGTAGAAGCCGACGGCCGCCGCCCCCAGGCCGATGATCAACAGGAAGCGTTCACCCGTCGTCGACGAGATGAACTGTCCCCACAGGCCGGTGCCGATTCCGATCAGGCCGACCCAGGAGCTGACCAGGTGCAGGCTGGGAGAGAGCGTGGTGAAGATGGCGATCGCGCCGAGGAGCACAGTCACGATGGCGATGGTGTTCTCGACGGGATGGCTTTTGCCGTCGCTGTTGAGCAGCGAGAGCAGATTCCGCTGGGTCCGTGCTGCCTGTGCCATGCGGTACCTCCGAGGACAGGGCGGCGCACTGTAACGCCGCTCACACCCGTTGTGTTCCAGATTGGGGGGTGGAGCGGGCGGATTTCAACCGGAAGGCTTCAGGCAGGTACTCTGTACGGTCTGCGCCTATGTCTGTCCGGATGACCGGACGGGCGCGGTGCGGAACGCATACGACCCTCCTGCCACGGAACGACCGTGGCCGCTGAGTCCAAAGGAGGTGGGTTCTACATGCGTCACTACGAGGTGATGGTCATCCTCGACCCCGATCTCGAGGAGCGCGCTGTCTCCCCGCTGATCGAGAACTTCCTCTCCGTCGTCCGTGAGGGCAACGGAAAGGTCGAGAAGGTCGACACCTGGGGCCGTCGTCGTCTCTCTTACGAGATCAAGAAGAAGCCCGAGGGCATCTACTCGGTCATCGACCTGCAGGCCGAGCCTGCGGTCGTCAAGGAGCTCGACCGTCAGATGAACCTGAACGAGTCGGTCCTCCGGACCAAGGTCCTTCGTCCCGAGACCCACTGAGCGCGCAAGCGTCCAGCGGTAACCGGGTCCGAGTAGCAGCAACACCAGCAGCCAGCAGCACACCCGCCGAGAGGTTCCCCTAATGGCAGGCGAGACCGTCATCACGGTTGTCGGCAATCTTGTCGACGACCCCGAGCTGCGCTTCACCCCGTCCGGTGCGGCGGTCGCGAAGTTCCGCGTCGCGTCCACTCCCCGCACGTTCGACCGTCAGACCAATGAGTGGAAGGACGGCGAGAGCCTGTTCCTGACCTGCTCGGTGTGGCGTCAGGCGGCGGAGAACGTCGCCGAGTCCCTGACGCGGGGTACCCGCGTGGTCGTCCAGGGCCGCCTCAAGCAGCGGTCGTACGAGGACCGCGAGGGCGTGAAGCGCACGGTCTACGAGCTCGACGTCGAGGAAGTCGGCGCGAGCCTGAAGAACGCCACGGCCAAGATCACCAAGACCAGTGGTCGCGGTGGCCAGGGTGGCGGCGGCTTCGGCGGCGGTCAGCAGGGCGGTGGCCAGGGTGGCGGCGGCTGGGGCGGCGGCCCCGGCGGCGGTCAGCAGGGCGGCGGCGGGGCTCCCGCCGACGACCCGTGGGCGACCAACGGCCCGGCCGGCGGCGGTCAGCAGGGTGGCGGCGGTGGCTGGGGCGGTAGCTCCGGCGGTGGCTACTCGGACGAGCCGCCCTTCTAGGTCCGTAGAGCTGGCCCGGCTCCGCGCTGTTTCACGTGAAACAGCGCCGTGAGGCGGCCAGGGGCCTTGAGGGCGTCAGCACAAACTTCTTGAACTCATTGGAGAGAGATAATGGCGAAGCCGCCTGCTCGCAAGCCTAAGAAGAAGGTTTGCGTGTTCTGCAAGGAGAAGATCTCCTACGTCGACTACAAGGACACGAACCTGCTGCGGAAGTTCATTTCCGACCGCGGCAAGATCCGTGCCCGCCGGGTCACCGGCAACTGCACTCAGCACCAGCGTGACGTCGCCACGGCCGTGAAGAACAGCCGTGAGATGGCGCTGCTGCCCTACACGTCCACCGCGCGATAAGGGAAGGGTGACCGAATCATGAAGATCATCCTCACCCACGAGGTCTCCGGCCTCGGCACCGCCGGCGACGTCGTTGACGTCCGCGACGGGTACGCCCGTAACTACCTGGTCCCGCGTGGTTTCGCGATCCGCTGGACCAAGGGTGGCGAGAAGGACGTCGAGCAGATCCGCCGCGGTCGCAAGATCCGCGAGATCGCGACGATCGAGCAGGCCAACGAGGTCAAGGGCCGGCTCGAGGGCGTCAACGTGAAGCTGGCCGTTCGCGCCGGCGACGCGGGCCGCCTGTTCGGCTCCGTCACCCCGGCCGATGTCGCCTCGGCGATCAAGGCCGCCGGTGGTCCGGACGTCGACAAGCGTCGTGTCGAGCTCGGCTCGCCGATCAAGACCCTGGGCGCGCACCAGATCTCCGTGCGTCTGCACGCCGAGGTCGTGGCGAAGCTCGGCGTCGAGGTCGTCGCCGCGTAGTTTCCGCACCACGCCGAAGGGCCGCATCCCGTCACCACCGGGGTGCGGCCCTTCGCCGTGCCCGGGGGGCCGGCGGCCGGCTGTCAGTCCGCGTCCTGGGCGCGCCTGTAGAGCTCGGCGACGTCGTCGTCGAAGTACGCGGCGTAGGAGACATCGTCTTCGTCACCACCGCCTTCATGGCCGCCGAGAACACCGATGACCGTGCCGGTGTGGCTCTTGGGGTCGTAATCGGCCAGCCAGGGGCTGCCGCTCGTTCCGCCCTCGAAGTCGGTGCAATGGATACGCATCTGGGTGTCGCTGTACTTCGTCGTGCGGTTCTGGCAGGAGATCGGGGTGTCCCGGCTGGTCGGATACCCGGTGATCTTGACCTCGTTGTCGAAGCCACGGTCGATGCCGAGGGTGTTGCCGCCCAGGACGTCCTGGATCTGCTTGCCGTTCTTCTTGTCGAGCACGAGGAAGGCGACGTCGAGATCCTCGTCCTGAGACTTGGCCCAGCGGTCGTCGACGATCACCTTCCTGACCTTCCAGAGGCCGGTGGGCTCGTTGCGGTCGCGGTAGTCGGGGGCAAAGACGAGATCGTCCACCGTCGTCCCGGCGTCCGCGTCAAAGGCACAGTGCGCCGCGGTGATGAGCATGTTCCGGCCCGGGCTCTGCACCACGCTCGCGGTACAGAAGTGGTCTCCGGTGTCGTCCTTCTCGAAGACCACGCCGACCCGGGCGTTCTGCTCGGTGCGGCGTGGGGTGTACGCACTGCCGTCCTCGGCCGGAGCCGTAGCGGCGGGATCCTGGTCCTGGGGATCCTGGCCGGCCTCGCCGGACTTGCCGAAGCTGCTGTGACCGCTGACACGGCTGCTGCTCCTCTCGCCCTCCCCCTCCGAGGCGTAGCCCACCACGACAGCAGCCACCATGACGACGAGCGTCAGGGGCACCACGGACCTACCGGCAAGCGAGCGCACACGGTCATTATTGACATGCGCTGCGTGTTGCGGGAGATGGTTCAGCGCGAGGCTCCTGTCACAATCCACCGGCCCGAGCGGGTACGCAGCCACAGAGTCAGCATGCGGACGGTCATCATCAGCGCCATTGCCCCCCACAGCGCCACCAGTCCGCCGCCCAGGGCGGGTACGGCCCACGCGGCCGGAGCGAACAGCGCCAGCGTCACCACCATGGCCCAGGCGAGATAAGGGCCGTCCCCGGCGCCCATCAGGACACCGTCGAGGATGAAGACGATGCCGGAGACCGGCTGGGTCACGGCCACGACCAGGAGCGTGCTCAGCAGCGGGCCCTGCACGGCGGGGTCCGAGGTGAACAGAGGGATGAACAAGGGACGGGCGAGCGCGACCAGTACACCGAGGACCAGGCCGGCGGCGATGCCCCACTGGACCATCCGGCGGCAGGCGGCCCTGGCGCCGTCGCGGTCCTCCGCACCGAGGTAGCGGCCTATGATGGCCTGCCCGGCGATGGCGATGGCGTCCAGGGCGAAGGCCAGCAGGGTCCACAGCGTGTGCACGATCTGATGCGCGGCGACCTCGGCATCGCCGAGCCGGGCGGCAACGGCGGTGGCGATCAACAGCACAGCGCGCAGCGAGAGCGTACGGACCAGCAGTGGGACCCCTGCCTGAGCCGAGGCGCGGATGCCCGCGGCGTCGGGGCGCAGCGAGGCGCCATGCCGTCGTGCACCGCGGATGACCACAGTGAGGTAGACAGCGGCCATGCCGCACTGGGCGATGACCGTGCCCCAGGCGGAGCCCACGATGCCGAGCCCGGCGCCGTAGACCAGGAAGACGTTGAGCGCGGCGTTGGCGGAGAAGCCGCCGATGGCGACATAGAGCGGGGTCCGGGTGTCCTGGAGCCCGCGGAGCACGCCGGTGGCTGCCAGCACGACGAGCATCGCGGGGATGCCGAGGGCGCTGATGCGCAGATACGCCGTCGCGTACGGGGCGGCGGTGGCGGAGGCTCCGAAGGCCTCGACGAGCCAGGGGGCCGTGGGCAGGACGGCCACGATGACGGCGGCGCCGAGCAGCAGGGCGAGCCAGATGCCGTCCATGCCCTGGCGGATGGCGGCAGGAAGATCGCCGGCGCCGACCCTGCGGGCGACCGCGGCGGTGGTCGCGTAGGCGAGGAAGACGAAGACGGAGACGGCGGTGGTGAGCAGGGCGGCGGCGACGCCTAGGCCGGCGAGCTGGGGAGTGCCGAGGTGGCCGATGACGGCGCTGTCGACCATGACGAAGAGAGGTTCCGCGACCAGTGAGCCGAAGGCGGGCAGGGCGAGGGCGATGATCTCGCGGTCATGGCGGCGGTCGGTGCGCCGCGGTGTCGCGGGAGCCTGGGTCATGCGCTTAAGGTAATCGTCCACAGGTAAGAGATGCAAACCCCTTGCAGTCCTTACTTTCCGCTGCGTGGAGTTGCCTTCCCTGTGCCGTTTGTCGTGATCTTGATCCGCATGGGGAAGTTTTTCTTCCCCACAGCCTATGGATGAGAAAACTGCAGGTCAGAGGGGTGTGGGCGGAGTGATTGTGTGCTTGTCCACAGAAGTTTCCCCCGTGCCGTGCACAGGATCCGGGGACTTCTCCACAGCTGTAGGCCAGTCATCCACATGGCCTGTGGATAACCAGATTGGCGGACGGTGCCCGCGGGCCTACCGTGGTCCGGCACCCGCCGCCTGTTTCCGGCCTGAGAAATCGTCCGAACTCGACGCGCCGTAACCGGAGTCGGGCGTCTCGATTGTCAGAGCTGTGCCGTAAGAAAGAACAGCACAGCAAGGTCCGCGCCGCGGACGGGAGGAGGTGCCGGGGTGAGCATTCCCGAGCCCATGGAAGACCCCTGGGCGGACTCCGGTCCCAGCGACCTGCTGCCGGCCGCCCGCTCCCGGCGGGGCGAGGGTAAGGGACGCGGCCGCGGCGACCGCCAGGAACGCGACGACGAAGGCGGCGGCTCCTGGGCAGGAGGTTTCGAGCGCGTCCCCCCACAGGACCTGGATGCCGAGCAGTCCGTGCTCGGCGGCATGCTGCTGTCCAAGGACGCGATCGCGGACGTCGTCGAGGTCCTCAAGGGCGAGGATTTCTACCGCCCCGCCCATGAGCTGGTCTACCAGGCGATCCTCGACCTGTACGCCAAGGGCGAGCCCGCCGACCCGATCACCATCGCCGCGGAGCTGACCAAGCGCGGCGAGATCGCGCGGGTCGGCGGTGCCTCATATCTGCACACCCTCGTCCAGTCCGTACCGACCGCCGCGAACGCCGAGTACTACGCCGAGATCGTCCATGAGCGTGCGGTGCTGCGCCGGCTGGTCGAGGCCGGGACCCGTATCACGCAGATGGGATACGCCGCGGACGGCGATGTCGACGAGATCGTCAACAGCGCCCAGGCGGAGATCTACGCCGTCACCGAGCAGCGGACCAGTGAGGACTACCTTCCGCTCGGCGACATCATGGAGGGCGCCCTCGACGAGATCGAGGCGATCGGCTCGCGCCAGGGCCAGATGACGGGTGTGCCGACGGGCTTCACCGACCTGGATTCCCTGACGAACGGCCTGCACCCCGGCCAGATGATCGTGATCGCGGCCCGTCCCGCCATGGGTAAGTCGACCCTGGCGCTGGACTTCGCGCGGGCCTGCTCGATCAAGAGCAACCTGCCGAGCGTGATCTTCTCGCTGGAAATGGGGCGCAACGAGATCGCGATGCGTCTGCTGTCCGCCGAGGCGCGGGTCGCGCTGCACCACATGCGCTCCGGCAGCATGACGGACGAGGACTGGACACGGCTGGCGCGCCGGATGCCCGATGTCTCCGCGGCACCGCTGTACATCGACGATTCGCCGAACCTGTCGATGATGGAGATCCGCGCCAAGTGCCGTCGGCTCAAGCAGCGCAACGAACTGAAGCTGGTGGTCATCGACTACCTCCAGCTGATGCAGTCCGGCGGCTCGAAGCGCGCCGAGAGCCGCCAGCAGGAGGTCTCGGACATGTCCCGAAACCTCAAGCTGCTGGCGAAGGAGCTGGAGCTCCCGGTGATCGCGCTCTCCCAGCTGAACCGTGGCCCCGAGCAGCGGACGGACAAGAAGCCGATGGTCTCCGACCTGCGTGAATCCGGTTCGATCGAGCAGGACGCCGACATGGTCATCCTGCTGCACCGCGAGGACGCCTATGAGAAGGAGTCCCCGAGGGCCGGCGAGGCCGACCTGATCGTGGCGAAGCACCGTAACGGCCCCACGGCGACGATCACGGTCGCGTTCCAGGGTCACTACTCGCGCTTTGTGGACATGGCGCAGACGTGAGGCGAGCGTTGTTGTAGGGTCTCAGATTTCGTGGCCAAATCTCACGAGCGATGGCCAAGCGATGGCATATCTGACACGACTCTGAGACTGGCAGGTCAAGTCGCTCACTCGTATGGGTGATTGGGCTCTAATGCTGGTGCCTCCGATGGAAGCTCGCTGACACCGTGGGCTCACGGGGCATCGCTCGTGAGGCTTGGGGGTGTGCGGTGGGGGAGATCGCCGCGACGGTGAGCGTTCGGCGGCAACGCGGTGCTGTTGTCGAAGGTCGGGATTGGGGTACGGCACCCGTTGATCTTCTGCGGTCGGCTTGTCCGTGGCGGGCGTTCCGTTGGTACAAGGGCCAGAAGCACTACTCGGGGACCTACTGGTCGGCGACGATGCGCGATCACGTGATCTACGAATCCCGCCTGGAACTGTCCCGCTTGCTCTTCGCCGACTTCGATCCGTCCGTACGTGGCATCGTGGCTCAGCCCTTCCTGCTGAAGGCGGTGCTGGAGGGGAAAGTGCGCCGTCACATCCCGGACTATCTCCTGCTCACTGGTCAAGTTCCGGTGGTTGTCGACGTCAAGCCGTTGAGTCGATTGTCCAAGCCAGAGGTGGAGTTCACCTTCGACTGGACCCGGCAGGCGGTGGAGTCGCGGGGATGGAAGTACGAGATCTGGAGCGAGCCTCCGGCCGTGGAACTGGAGAACATCCGGTTCTTGGCGGGTTACCGCAGGGACTGGCTGTTCAGCCCTGAAGTCTTGGAGGAGCTCCAGGACGTGGACCTCGACGGGGTCGTCTTGGGGCAGGTGCCAGGCTGCCTGCCAGGCCGTCCGGAGCTCCAAGTCCGATCCGCTGTCCATCATCTGCTCTGGACGCAGACCTTCGTCACGGATCTCGACCGACCGCTCGGCCCTTCGCACGTGTTGAGGAGGGTGGCATGAGCAAGGCGGGAGTCCGAGTCGGAGTTGGTACGTCCTTCCGCTACGACGGTGAGACCGTCGAAGTGGTGGAGATGGCCGCGACCACTGCGGGCAACGAAGTGGTCTTGAAGGACGGGCAAGGGCGTCTCCTTCGGCTGTCGCTCAAGGAGTTGCTGTTCTCCGACCGGGCTGCCATCAATCCTGATGGCCCGGGACCGTCGGCAGGCGACGAGGGCGAGATCGCCTCCGTGGTGCTGGGTCAGCTTGGTGAGGCGGAAAGACGGGAGATTCTGGAACGGGCTGAGCATGTCCGTGAACTTCTGACGGGGTATCGCTCCGGGAGTCCGGAACTTGCGCGTGAAGGCGAACCCCGTGATGAGTACGCACCGTCGACATCGCTGGAAGCCAGGTACGCGGCGAAGGCTGCGGAGCTGGGGGTCTCCTCGCGTTCGGTGAGGAGATGGGTCACCGCGTTTCGGGAACAGGGCGAAGTGGGGCTCGCGCCGAGCCAGGGATCGACCCGGAAGTCGCAGGTCGCGGTCGACGAACGGTGGGTGGAGACCGCGGTGGAGGTGATGGTCGAGCACGCTGACCAGTCGCGGCCGTCGCGGACGGTGGTGATCGAGCGGACCCGGGCTCGGGTGATCGCGCGGTTCGGCGAGGGAGTGGTGCCGCAGCCGAGTCGGGCGACGGCGTTTCGGCTGTTGGAGGAGTTGGAGCGACGCCATCCGTTGTTCCGGCTGAGTACGAAGCGGAACCGGGATATCGCTGGTCGGCCGGAGGGTCCGTACGGGAAGCTGCGGCCGACGAGGCCGGGCGAGTATCTGCTGATGGACTCCACGCGCCTGGACGTCTTCGCGTTCGACCCGCTGACGCTGAAGTGGGTTCAAGCCGAGTTGAGTGTCGGGATGGACTGGTACTCCCGCTGCATCACGGGGATCCGGCTGACGCCGGTCTCGACGAAGGCGGTGGATGTCAGCGCGGTGCTGTTCCAGGCGTTTCGGCCGCGGCCGACGGGGCGGGACTGGCCGCGGCACGCGGTCTGGCCCGAGCACGGCATCCCCCGCACCGTCTTGGTCGACGTCGAAGGTGCCACCGGGCCGGGCCTGGCCTCGCCGCCTCTGGTCCCGGAGACGCTGGTTGTCGACCACGGCAAGGTCTACGTCTCGGAGCATCTGACCAGCGTCTGCCGCCGGATGGGCATCTCCATCCAGCCGGCCCGGCTGCGGACGGGCCGCGACAAGGGGCCGGTCGAGCGCTACTTCCGGACCCTGCGGGAGGGTCTGCTGCAGGTGCTGCCTGGCTACAAGGGGCCCGACATTCACTCGCGGGGCGAGAGCCCGGAGGACGACGCGTTCTTCTTCCTCGACGAGCTTGAGGCGATCATCCGGGAGTGGACTGCGGCGGTCTATCACTGCCGGCCGCACTCCAGCCTGGTCGATCCGGGCCTGCCGGGGTTGCGGATGTCCCCGGCGAAGATGTTCGAGCACGGCATGGCCCGCGCCGGCTACATCGAGGTTCCCCGGGATCGCGATCTCGCCTTCGAGTTCCTCCAGACGAAGTGGCGCACGGTCCAGCACTACGGGGTCGAGATCGGCCGCCGCCGCTACAGCGGCCCCGGCCTGCCCGAGCCGGGCGTCCGCAGCCCCTACGACAGTCCGGTCAAGAACGGCTGGCCCTTCCAGGTGGACCCCGACGACATCACCCGGATCTACTTCCGCGATCCGGCTACTCGGGCCTGGCACACGTTGGTCTGGGAACACGCGCCATCGGCCGCGATGCCACTGAGCGAGGACGCGCTGACGTTCGCCCGCCAACTGGCTGCCTCGAAATATCGCTTTCCCGACGACCGGCTTGCCGTCGCTGATCTGTTGGAGCGATGGAATCTCGGGCTGGGCACCACGATCGCCGAGCGGCGCATGGCCCTGCGGCTCTCGCGCGAGCAGGCCGCTATCGAGCTTCCAGAGAGTGAGGCGGAGACGGTCGTCTCGCTTCCGTCCGTACGCAAGGCCCTCGGCCAGGACGAGCAGACCGCGGAACTGCGGGAGCCCAACGTGGTGACGGAGACCGGGGATGACGACGAGGCTGATCTGGAGGACCTCGCCGGGGAGGACGACTTCTACGTCGATGCCCTGGAGGACGTGTGAACGGCGGCGGCGTTCTGCAGCCGGGCAGTCTCGCCTTGTCGCGGAAGGAGGACTTCAAGGCGTTCGCCGAGAGCCCTCGCCGCAGCCGGCCTGACCTGCTGACCCGAAAGCAGCTGAAGTCCCTGGCCACGCAGGCGCGGGCGGACTACGACCGTCAGCGCCGGCAGTGGCACGCGAACATCGGCCCGGTCAAGACGCCGCAACTGACAGAGCTCCATGAAGACCTATGGGACATCGTCGACAGCAACGAGCAGGACGGCGACAAGGCCAAAGGGGCTGTGGCCGTCGACGCGTTCCCGGGGCTGGGCAAGACGACCTCGGTGCTGGCCTTCGCACGGGACTTCCACCAGCGGGAGATCGAGGAGTCTGGACCGTTCACGAGCCAGGGGCACGAGCGGATCCCTGTCTGCCGGGTCGGGCTGACCGGGAACACCGGAATGAAGGATCTCAACCGGGCCATGCTGGAGTTCTTCGGCCACCCCGGACAGATGCGGGGGACCACCGCCCAGTTCGGACGGCGGGTGCTGGACTGCGTGCTGTCCTGTGATGTCCGTCTGGTGGTTCTGGACGATCTGCACTTTTTGAAATGGGGACAGAAGAGCGGCATCGAGGTGAGCAACCACCAGAAGTGGATCGCCAACGAGTTCCCGGTGACGTTGCTGATGGTGGGGGTCGAGCTCGCGAAGAAGGGCCTGTTCGGCGAAGGAACGAACGGGCGCGACACCGCTCTGGCCCAGACCGGCCGCCGCACCACCCGCCTCGGGCTTCGTCCGTTCACCATCGATATGGAGGCCGGGCGCCGGGAGTGGCGGCAGATGCTGCTGGCCCTCGAACAGCGAGTCGTGCTCACCGACAAGCATCCCGGCATGCTCGCGGACGACCTGTCGGACTACCTCTTCGCCCGCAGCACCGGACACATCGGCTCGCTGATGACGCTGATCAACCGCAGCTGCCAGCGGGCGGTCCGCACCGGCGCCGAACGTCTTGACCAGGAGCTCATGGACCGGGTGAAGAACGACGAGGCATCCGAAGCCGCCCGCCTCGAACTGCAGGCCGCGCTGGAGAAGAAACGGCTGACCAGCCGCCCGCGGCCCCGGAGCCGGCGACCCGCATGAGAACGCCGGCCCGCACCCTGCCGATCCGGCTGCCTCCACTGCCCGGCGAGGCCCTGGACTCATGGCTGGAGGCGATAGCAAGACGGATGGACACCGCGCTCGGTGATGTCCTGCTGCACTTCGGCTTCCCGGTCCGGCACCGGGCCGGAAACCAGTTCAGGGGCATCCCGGCAGACTGGACGATCCTCCTCGACGAGCGGTTGGCCGCCGCTGTCGCACACGCCACCGGGACGTCCCCGGAGACAGTCGCTGCCCTGACCCTGGCTCATTACGACGGACGGGCCCTCCACCTGAGTGCCGGGGGCCGGGCCGTGTCACGGCACGTCCTTTGGGGCCGCGGAGGGGGATCCCGGTTCTGTCCGGAGTGCCTTCATGCCACTGGTGGGCGATGGCAATTGTCCTGGAGGCTCGGTTTCTCCTTCGCCTGCACCCGGCACCGCAGGCTGCTGGCGGACTGCTGCCCGCACTGCGGGTGCCGCGGCAGCGGGGCCCCGTTCTGGCCGGTCCGTCCCCCGGCCTGAACTCTGCGGCAATCCACCGACCCGCCCCACCCGCCCGTTCTCGGCGGGCTGCGGCACCGATCTGACCCGCGCTTCGACGCTCCTCCTGCCTCCTGGTCATCCGGTTCTCACGGCGCAGGACCGAGTGATGGAGATCATCGACGGGGCAACGGCAGCTTTCGGCCCCTACCGAGCCTCTCCCCAGCCGGCCTCGGCGGTGCTGGCCGACATCCGGGCCCTGGGCATACGCGTCCTGAGCGACCTGCCCGCAGCTGTCCTACGAGAACAGATCCCGGCTGACATCGCAGAAGCTCACCTCAGCACCGATGCGGTCTCCCCGCACACCGGACAGGCCATGGAACGTCCGGGGTTCATGGCCCCGCCCCGAGCCGCGGACACGGCCGTCGCGGTCACCATGGCCCTGAGTATCCTGGAGCAACCAGGAATCCACCCGGCCGGCGAGGCCCTGCGGAGCCTGCTGGAAGCAGTACGCGAGGAACTCACGCAGATCTCGGCGACCAGCATCGACAGCTGGGGCAGGGGCATCAGCCCGGTGCTGCAGTCCGTGCACCTGGCGGCCCTCGCCCCTTCCCTCCGCCCCAGCGAATACGTGCGCTACCGCATCATGACCGAGACCCCCCGCCGGCCGACCCGGACCACTCGGGACATCGAGCAGCGAGCCAGGAAGATCCCCACGATGTTCTGGCCGCCCTGGACGATCCGCCTCGCACCACCTGAAGGAATCCATGCGCGGGCTCTGGCTCCCGTTCTCGCCGCCCTGTTGCTGATTCCCGACAGCCGCACATCTCTGGACCAGGCAGCCGGGCTGATCGGTGACGTCATCGACGGCACTGAGGTGTCACGCCTCCTCCAGGAAGTCGACGACCTTCCGCATTGGCCGGACATCGCCACTGCTCTGGACCGGCTCGCGGACTACCTCGGTGCCAACAGCACCCCCATCGACTACGGTCGGCGCCGACTCCTCGACTACACCAGCCTGCTTCCTCATGACCGCTGGCTGGAGATCTGCCGCCACACCGGAACACCACCGGGAACCGGACGGCGCGAGCGCATCGCACGCAGCCAGCTCTTCCAACGTCTCAGCGGCCTGCCCGCCGAGTCTGCCCCCGACGACCTGGGCGGGCCCGACAGTGCAGAGTTCCGGGCGACGTCCCTGCGGTTCACCGCGCTTCAGACCCCTGAACTCGTGCATGCCCTCCAGCAGGAAGCCCTCACCTTCCTGGCCTCACACCACATCCACGACGAGCCCATGACCTGGCAGCCGCCCGCCACCCTGCTGGCAGGGCTCTCCCTTCCCGGCCCCGACCCGGCACACGTCGACCTACCCCGCCTGCACCAGCTTGTCCGCGAACGCCAGCACCCCGTTCAGCACGCCGCCCAGGTCCTGGGCACGACCGTCGAGGCCATCCGACATGCCCTCGACGAGCATCCAGCCCCCGCACCCCCGCTGACGAAGAGCACCGCCAGGGCCACCGGCCGCATCCGGCAGCAGGCCCGGCAAGCCATTCCGGCAGAGCGCTTCACCCGGCTCTACCTCGACAAACACCGGTCCCTCCAGCAGATCGCCACCCTCACCGGCTTCTCCCGCAGAGTGCTGACCGACCTTGCCAAGGAGTACGGCATCCCGCTCCGCGAGGGCCCCAAGGACTACAAGCGCCGCGGCACTGTCGAACGGGCCTGGCTCATCGAGCAGTACGTCCACCGCCGCCGGACCCTGCCGGACCTCGCCCGAGAAGCTGGAATGAGCACCGCGAACATGGCCCGCTGGGCCAAGACCCACAACGTTCCGCTGCGACCACGCGGAGGGTCCAGTCACAGCCAGGTTCTTCGGGCAATCGACCAGGTCAGCCGAGCACCAAGCATCCTTCGGCCGGCACTCGGCGGCCAGGGGGCCAGCGAACGGTTGAGCCGATTCGCGGCTGCATCTCCCTACCCCAGCCACGGTGCCGCAGCGAGCGGCCTCGGCCTCAACACGTTCACCCTCGTCGCACAGATCAACCGGATCGAACGAGAACTCGGTGGACCACTCCTGGTCCGGGCGGAACGAGGTAGGCCCATGACGCTCACTCCCCTGGGGAAGAAGGTGCTCAAGGCCATTCGAAAGATGCAGGACAACACGATGCCCTGAGACGCGGCATGATCATTCCGGGTCGGCAATGCGTCGGAACACCCCGTCCAACTCGCCGGAGGCCACGAGCCCGGCAATCACGCGCACCATGCTGCCGATGCCGGGATTCCGCACGATCAGCCCGTCCGCGCAGAAAAAGCACTGCCCGGAGACCGCCTCTCCGCTCGCCTCCCAGCTCCGCATGAGCCGATCCACCTCGGCGAGAGTGAAGATCGTGGAACTCCAGCGCGACCCGTCGGCAAGATGAACCTCGGCATCGACGTTGCAGACCTCTTCGATCGCCTCGTCCGGTTCCACGAGGAAGAGCACCTGGAAGCCGGCGGCCCGAACCCGGTAGTAGGGAGCCTCCCAGTCGGCATCAGAAGCCCGACCCTCGGACGCCGGGCCCGCCTGTTGCGGCATCGACGCCGTCACTGAAGTTCCTCACCCGGCGGTATGAAGGCGTCGGCGCTGTCGGCGTCCTCCACATGCCCCTGAGCATCGACTGTGATGGCAGTCGCCCGGCCCTGCGAAGTGATCAACCAGGCCAGCACCTGCTCCGTGAGAGGTGATCCACCCGGCCCTTCATCCGTCCAGTGTGCCCGCCATCCCCCACCGGGTATCGCGGCGACCACCTGATCGGCCCGCTCCAAGTGGGAGAAGTCCACGTAGTCCGTGACCTGGCGCAGTGCCCCTCGTTGCGGGTCGACCACCAAGGCTGTCCCGGTTGTAGGATCCCATCCCTCCAGCGCACCATGCGACCGATCTCGGTCTCAGTGCCATTGAAGATGGCGGTCCATCCGGTCTGATCGAAGTATCGGAGTTGCATGGCGTCATGATCCCGGAGGTCCGGCGACCTGCTCGACCTCCGTGTCGTGGAAGCCGTGGTTATCAAGAAACCAGCAGGCCGGTGATACTGATGTCAAAGACCCGACGGACTGTGGAAGCGGACCCAGAAACTCCTGTAGGGCTCACGGAGCTTGTGGCCGACCAGCGGGCAGCCGGGCCAGCGTTGCTGCCACAGATCCGTCAGAAGCACCCGCACATCTCCAGTCAGTGGAGCCGCGACTGGCTCCCCAAGCAGGGGAGGCCGCCGAGTAGGCGGGAGAGAGTGCGGTCAGTGGATTGCTGCTTTTCTATGCTGGTGCACACATTCACTCGTTGGGGGATTCCGTTGCCAGCGGGATACCGCACCGCCAGCAGTCGTTCGCGTGGTCGTCCTGGCAGACGTAGCCGATGGCACCATCCACGCACCATTCGGCGGCCTCCTCGGAAAGCAGGTCGGGCCCGGCAAGGAGCAGCCGACGAAATTCCGTGGTATCCGCAATGTCGGCCGGCCGGTTGGTGAACCACTCTTTGAACCAAGGCTTGTCCTGGTATATGCCCCAGTGCGCATTCTCCCGGTCGTCGACAGCCGTAAGGAACCGATCGACGATGCGCCCCCAACTCGGTGCTCCGAACCAGCCGTTGTCGGACGCACAGAAGGATTCGATCAGGGTTCGCAGGCCGAACTCCTTCTCGTGAAGGCAGTACCTTCGCCCCCAGGAGATCGCGACCTGCGCCATCTCCGCGAGTTCTTCTCGCGGATCAACCTCGTGCGCCGGGTCGTCAGGGTTGTGGCAGGCCAGCCCGAGCTCGAGTACGGACTGCCCTGTCGGTAGAACCCGGGACGGGTTGACGATCGCGAGACCGAGACCGATCCAGTCGACATGGTCGAACGACAGCATCGAGCGCACGAGTCGGGTGGTTGCCGTGTTGATCCGCATCATCGTGCCGTCGTGCAGCGGACTCTTCCCGGCATGCCAGTTCTCGACGGGTGTGTTGCGCCACACGGCGAGCGTGATGCGGGTGGCAGCGAGCCACAGCAGGGCGTCGTCGTCGAGGTGCCCGAACCGCTTGGCACACTCCTGGGCGCCGTAGGTGATCAACTCTTCCGGTTTCGGCCACCTGTGGCTGTCGGGCCCTTCAGGCGCGTACTCATAGTCGTCGGCGTACTCGTCAAGGATCGCACTCAACTCGGTTGCGCTGTAAGCCTCGCTGTACTCGGAGCCGTCCGGCCCCTCGACGGTGTACATGTCGTGGTCCCAGGAGACGTACACGTCGCCCCAGAGCACGACGTCATCGCACTCGCTGGCGTTGTCCGTCACAACCGGCCTGATGGTGATCGGGGCAGTACGCCCGTCGGTTCGTTCGCCGTCCTTCTCGGCGGCCCATGCGGTGATGACCCCGAGCGGCTTCGGAAGGAGAGGACCGACCTCGGTGATGCTGAACGGCTCGTCGTCGTCATCGGTGTCGAACCGGCTGTTGACGAACGCGACCGCCTCGGAGGGCGTGCTGACGATGGACTGGCTACCACTCTCGTTGTCAACCACTCGCCACAACGGGCTGTTCTTCACGGTGCTCTCCGATCGCGGTGAGTGCACCCGGGGTGGGTGCGATGCGCCGGGTCGCTCGGCACTGACACCAACTTATGGGCTGATCAACCCATCCGTAGTCCCGAAGGTACTTGTCGGCGATGACGTTCGGTACGTTCGCGTGCAACCTGCTTTTCGCGCCCGCGGCGACACAGCACAGTCCAACAGCGGAGGAGGCGAAGATGGCGCTGAACAAGAAGGGTTCCCGGCGCATAACCGTTGACGGAATCGAGTACCGCTGGCGGATCCGCAGGAAGCCCTCCTACATGCAGGGACTCTGCTGGACACCGATGACCTACGCGGTCGAAGCGGCCGGCGGCAGCCGGCCGGGCACGACCTTGATCGTCACCAGCGGCCAGGCCCATGCCAGCAACTGGGTGGGCGTCGAGACGGAGCCCATTCGCCCAGCACACGTTGCTGTCGGCATTCGAGCGGCACGGGATCAGGGCTGGGATCCCACCCGGGTCGGTTCTCCTTTCCAGCTCGATCGATCTGCAGGATTCATCGCCCAGTCATGAGGCGAAGCGGAGCAGCGCGGTGCACCTGGCCCGTCATCATGGCCTGGTGACCACCTGGATGCGCTGCTACTGGGACGAGGAAGACACCTGGTTCTACTTCGAGGTCGACGCCGAAGGCTGGGTGATCCGGCAGGTCGAACTCGAAGGGCCTGAGCTGACCCCGATCGCAGCTGCCTCCCTCGCCGAGTGGCAGCGGGCCCGCGACGCAGGCCGCCTCGACGAGTACGACAACAGGTTGGGGATCACAGCCGAACAGCCCGTCTCCGAGTGGGAAGGCCACGATCCGGAGCAGCTGACCTCCGACGGGTTCGAGGAGGTCTGGAACTCCGCCCGTCGGCAGATCGCAGCCCGGCCGTCATGAGATCGGACGGGCGGAGGAGGAACTACAAAGACTGTTGATCGTTGACAGTGCCGACGACTGCTGGTCCGCAGTTCGCCGGAAGCCCGCCCACCACCAAAGCGATCGCGTGCTCAGCGGTGTCCGCCTCACCGATCACTCTTCCTCGTGAAGGGCCGCAGACTCGATATCGTCCGTCGCTCAGCGGATCGATGAACGGCACGTCCCATGAGTACGGGAACCCAGTGCAGGTTGTGAAATGAAGCGACCAGTGGCTGGTGAACGGAAGCAGCTGGCGCAGCTGTGGTTCGGCATGCGCAAGCTCGGCAACCTTCAGCGTCCGATGGGCGAGCTCCCGGCGGTCCGAATCTCGGCGCAGGCCTTCAAGGAGCAAGCGCCACTTCACCGCGACCGCCTCGGCCGGACCCTTTTCATGGGCTTCGGCCAGCTCGGTGACCTTGACGAATGGGCTCACCTCGCGGATCTCTTTGAGCCTCAGGCCGTTCCGCCATGCCTCCAGGGCTCGTGCCATCTCGCCCAAGTCCTGAGTCGCGCCCGAGACCAACTGCACCCCCATGGACCAACCGCTGAAGATGAACCACCGCTCCACAGACCCCAGGCTGATCCAGCACGCCTCACGGTCAGCCACCGTGCTCTCGACGCCTGCCGTCCGGAGCGGGTTCGAATCATCCACAAGAACCCTGCCTAGGGAGAGACCGAGCTCAGCAGCCACGGCTTCCAGCGCTCCGGCGAAGCTGCCGGCGGACGCCAGGTCTGGATACAAGGAAGCGTCGGCCGGGAGTGGCTCGTGCCGGGCAGGGGGTGTCGCGTTCGAGGTCACCGAGGCAGTCTCCCTCGTGCTGAGGAATCTGCCACGTCCGTGAGATTGATCAAGCTCGTCACGCTGTGAGACTCAAAGAGAAGCTGCAGGTCAACGCGATGCTCTATGACACGAACCGCGGGATCCTACAGCGTTGTAGGCCCTCAGATTTCGCGGCACAGTCTCAGGTTCGATGGCACATCGGCGGCACTTATGGCGTCTTCGTGAGACTCACTGGTGGGGACTCTCACCTTTCCGGGTGATGGAGCTCCGGCCCGCTCTGCCCGTCGTTGCTCCGCACGGCTTTTGCGGCTGTCGCTCAAGGAGTTGCTGTCCTCCGACCGAGCTGCGATCAGTCCTGACGGACCTGGGCCGTCAGGACTGACGACGAGGGGGGAAAGACCCACCCAACCGCGAGATTGATGCCCGGTGTCGTCACCAACTGGCGGTCACGTCACGTCCTTGTGGGATGGCGATATCGAGGAGCCCGGGGAAGCGGGCGTCGAGATCTTCTCGGCGGAGCCGGTTGAGCCGCCGGGTCCCCTCGTCCCGCTGGCGGATCACGCCTGCCTCCCGAAGAACCTTGAAATGGCCGCTCTGGGTGGACTTGCTGACCGGCAGTGCGAATGTCGTGCACGCCAGTTCACCATCGGGTTCCGCCTCTGCGAGCCGGGCGACGATGGCCAGTCGCACCGGGTCGCTCAGGGCAGCCAGGACGGCGGTGAAACGCAGCTCGGCGCGGTCGGGGTGCACAAGTTTCGTCGCGGTACGGCTGGCCATACCCGCAGCATACTCAATCATGTTCGGCAGTGGCGAACATCTGCTATGTTCGTGAAACTCGAACATGTGGGCTGTGGAGGAATGGATGCCGCTCGATCGCCTTACCGCTGCACCCAGCGGTCGGACACCACGCCGTGACCGCCAGTCCGAGCCTTCGGGCTCGTCCAGCTCAGGCCAGGACACGTGGCCCAGGCCGGGGGGGAAGTGGAGGTTCTGGGGTGCGGCCTACGCGCTGCTGAGCCTGCTGACCGGCACGAACCTGCCAACGCCGTTGTATCGGGGGTACCAGGCGCAGTTCGGATTTTCACCGCTGGTCGTCACGCTGATCTTCGCGGCATATGTCGCCGCTCTTATCCCGTCCCTGCTGATAGCAGGCCCGTTGTCGGATGCGATAGGCCGCCGGAAGGTGCTGCTGCCAGCGGTAGCCCTGGCCGTACTTGGGTCAATGGCTTTTGCCCTCGCTGAGGGCGCGGAGTGGCTGTTCGCGGCACGCCTCCTGCAGGGCCTTGCGCTCGGCGCGGCCTCGGGGCCATTGACCGCTTCGCTGGCAGAACTGGAGCCTGCCGGCAACCGGCGCAAGGCCGCGCTGGTGTCAACCGTGGCTTCCGTGGGTGGCCTGGGTCTGGGCCCTGTGCTCGCCGGCCTACTTGCTCAGTACGCTCCGGCACCGCATGTGCTGCCGTTCGTAGTGGAGATCGTGCTGCTGGTGCCGGCGATGGCAGCGATCACCGCCCTGCCGACAACCCGCCCGGCGGCTCGATGGCGACCCCGCCGACCCGAAGTTCCTGCCACGATGCGGGGAACTTTCGCCACCAGCGGAACGGCCAGTTTCCTCGCCTTTGCCGTCATCGGGCTTTTCCTCACGCTGATCCCCACCTACGTGACCACCCTGTCGGGCAGCAAAAACCTGCTCTTGGGCGGCGCAGCTGTGGCCCTGATGCTGGTCTGCTCCGTGCTCGCCCAACTCGTCGCCTACGGACGGCCAGCCCGGGCCCTGGAGTTGGCCGGACTCCCGCTGCTGGCCACCGGGCTGGTAGTGCTCGCCCTCGCGGGTGGTGTGTCCTCGCTGACGCTGCTACTCATCGCGACGGTGGTCGCCGGCATCGGGCAGGGGCTGGTGTTCCTGGGCGGCCTGACTGCGGTCAGCCAAGCAGCTGCAGCCAATCGTCACGCCGAGGTGCTGTCCAGCTTCTACGTGATCGTCTACCTCGGCGTCGGCCTGCCCGTCATCGGAGTCGGCTTCCTCGCCACCGTTGCCGGTCTTCTTGCCGCGGTCCAGTACTTCGCAGGCGTCGTCGCCCTGCTCTGCGTGACCGTGCTGATCGTCCTTGCCCGAGTACGTCACCGTCACCCGACCACCCCATCACCGGCGCCGTTCGATACCGCTGACGACTGACACCAGGCCACAGCGATTCCTCCCGGAGGCCCCCGTGAACACCACCGAACTCGACAGCGCTTATCGACACCTGCTCACCGCAGCGGGAGCGATCAGCGATGCCGCCCAGTTGGCGGCGGATTCACGATCCGACGTCGACTGGACACTGAGCCACATCGCACTCAGCGACCGCGTACTCGCTGCCGCAGCGCGTGATGTGCTTACCGGCCTGCCCGCCATCGTTGACAACCGCGAGGCCATGGACGAGAACGCGATCAGTTCATTGATCGCCTCGACCACGCACACTCAGCGCGTCAACCTTGTGAGCCGCAACGCGGCAGACCTGGGTGCTGCGATCCGAGCAATTCCCGACCAGGCTGCCGCCATACCTGTGACACTCCGCCTCGTCAGCCGTGATGGGCAACCACTACCCGAACAGCGGTTGCCCTGGGGCACCCTGGTTCGCCTGCGCGCTACCGAACATCTCCCCGGACACACAGAGAGGCTGAGCTTGCTCGCCTCCGCGGAGTAACTCGTCCCATTGGCCGGTGGCTCGTCCCTCTCGCCTCTGAGCAGCCAACCTGGGCAGCGGGGCTGCTGAGTGGCCGTAGGAAATGTCACCCGTCGTGAGAGGGGAACTCTTCCGACACGCCGTGAAACAACGAGAAGAACCGCAGGTCACAGAAGCGTCGCCCGGCAGCGAAGCTGAGAACCTACACGTCCGCGGCACCGCACCGCGCATGACGGACGCCGGCGGATGACCGCCGTCAGGGCGCGACGGACAGGACGATCTTTCCGGTGGTGCGGCCGGTCTCGCCGAGGGCGTGCGCCTTTGCGGCTTCCTCCAGGGGCACGACGGTGTCTACCGTGACCTGCAGCTTTCCGCTGTCCACCAGGTCGGCGACGGCGCGCAGTCCGGTCCGGTCGGGCTCGACGAGCATGAACCCCGCGCGAATCCCTGCCTCGCGCGCCTGAGCGGCCGGGAAGGAGTCGTCCAGCGGCAGGATCGACACCAGCCTGCCGCCGGGGCGCAGGGTGCGCAGCGAGCGGGCGCCGTAGTCGCCGCTGATGGTGTCGAGGACGATGTCGATGTCGCGCACCGTCTCCGCGAAGTCCTGCTGGGTGTAGTCGATGAGTTCATCGGCGCCGAGGCCGCGCAGGAAGTCGTGCTTGGCCTGCCGGGCGGTGCCGATGACATACGCACCGCGGGCCTTGGCGATCTGCACGGCCAGGTGACCCACGCCGCCCGCCGCGGCGTGGATCAGCACCCGCGAGCCGGGCCGGACGTCCGCGGTGTCGACCAGGGCCTGCCAGGCAGTCAGCGATGCCAGCGGAAGGGCGGCGCCCTGGATGTGATCCAGACTCGCCGGGAGGTGGGCGAAGTGGCGCGCCGGGGCGGTGACGTACTCCGCGTAGGCCCCGGCGGGGTGCGGGAAGCGGGGCATACCGAAGACCTTGTCGCCCGGCGCGAACACGGTCACGCCGAGCCCGACCGCCTCGACCACGCCGGAGACATCGAAGCCCAGCGTGAAGGGGGTTTTGGCGCCGCTGAGGAACTCGCCCTGGGTGCGGCTCTTCCAGTCGGTCGGATTGACGCCCGCGGCGTGCACCCGGACCAGGATCTCCGTCGGGCCGGGTACCGGACGGTCGGTGGTGATCACCTTGAGGACGTCGGGGCCACCGGCGGTGTCCTGGCTGACGGCACGCATCTGCGGGGTCCGGGTCTCGGACATGGGGTCTCCTTTTCACGGTGCCTACGGCGGTGCCGGGCATGCGCGCCGCTGGTCGGGCGCGGTTTCCCGGGGGTGCTGCCAGCTTTGCGCGGCGGGCGCGGACCCGGCGGTGTCCAGATGGCCAACGTTTGAAAGAATCGGGTCATGCATCGCGTTGGTGTTCTCGCCCTGGACGGCGTCGTCCCCTTCGAGCTCGGGATCCCCGCGCGGATCTTCGGGGCCGCGCACAGCGCCGCCGGTGAGCCCCTCTACTCCGTGGTCACCTGCAGTCCGGACGGACGCCCGGTGAGCGCCGAGGCCGACTACGACATCACGGTCGCCGAGGACGCCTCCGTGCTCGCGAGCGTGGACACCGTCGTCATCCCGCCGTCCCACGCGCTGGGCTCGATCGCCGAGGACGGCCGGCTGCCCGATGAACTGCGCAAGGTGCTGGAGTACGTACGGCCGGGCACCCGGATGGTGGCGATCTGCACCGGTGCGTTCGTGCTGGCCGCCGCCGGGCTGCTCGATCACCGTCCTGCCACCACGCACTGGCGGGAGGCCGCCCAGCTGCAACGCCTCTTCACGACGGTCCGGGTCGACCCCGATGTGCTCTTCGTCGATGACGGCGATGTCCTCACTTCCGCCGGTGCCGCCGCCGGTGTGGACCTGTGTGTGCACCTCGTGCGCCGTGACCACGGCAGCGCCGTCGCCAACGAAGTGGCCCGTTTGTGTGTGGTGCCGCCCTGGCGGGACGGCGGTCAGGCCCAGTTCATCCGGCTGCCCGTCCCCGGCCCCTCGGCGGGCGGCACCGCGGCCACCCGCGCATGGGCCCTGGAGCGTCTTGGCGAGCCGCTCACGCTGAACGCCCTCGCCTCGCACGCCCGGGTCAGCGTGCGCACCCTCACCCGGCGGTTCCGTGACGAGGTCGGTATGAGCCCAGGCCAGTGGCTCGCCGTCCAGCGCGTCGAACGCGCCCGGCATCTGCTGGAGACCACGGACTGGTCCATCGATCTCGTCGCCCATCACGCGGGCTTCGGCACCGGCACCTCCCTGCGTCAGCATCTGCACGGGGCGGTGGGGGTGTCACCGCAGGCGTATCGGCGGACGTTCCGGAGCGCGGCGGCGCTGACGGCCTGAGGACGCGCCGGGCGGGGTCGGTCGACGGGTGGAGCCGTCCGGCGGACGGGACCGGACGACGGGTGGAGCCGGCCGGCCGACGGGACCGGACGATGGGCGGGGCCCGTCGGGGAGCGGGCCGTGCACCTTGACCTTCAGGTTGGTTGAAGCTCCACCATGGCGTTCATGGACGACACCCAAGAGCTGCTGACCATTGGCGCCTTTGCCCGTCGGGTGGGGCTCGCGCCGAGTGCCCTGCGGTTCTACGACGACTGCGGGGTGCTGCGGCCGGCGAGGGTGGACACCGTCACCGGGTATCGCCGCTACGGGGCGGGGCAGGCGGCGCGCGCGGAGAAGCTGCGGCAGCTGCGTGCGGCGGGGCTGCCGCTGATGGATGTCGTGGTCGTGCTGGACGGACCCGCACAGGCGGCGCGGGATGTCCTGCGGACTCACCTGGAACGGACGCGGCAGACGGCGGACGAGGCCCGGGCTCTGGTGGAGGGGTTCCTGAGGGAGGCAGCCGACACGGGGGAGGACCGCGGGAACCGGGCGCGGGCGTGGGTGGACGGGCCCGAACTTGCCAGTGCGGTACGGCAGGTGGCACCCGCGGCGGCGACCGGGGAGGCCCGGGAGCGCTTTCCGGTGCTGGGGTGTGTGCTGCTCGAACTCGCCGAGGGCGAGGTGCGATGGGTGGCGACGGACCGCTATCGGCTGGCCGTGCGGGTGCTGCGGCCGACCGCGTTCGAGGGCGGGCCGCGGCAGATGGTGATCGGTGCGGACCGGGCGCGGAACCTGGCGGAGTGGGCCGTACGGCAGATGACGATCGAGGTGGAGTGCCCGGGTGACAGGGCGGGAGTCCGGCTGTGGAGCGGGGCGGACTGCCGGGAAGTACCCGAGGGCCTGGGCGAGGGGCCGGCCCATGGCGGGGAGCCGGGCGAGTTTCCGGACTACCGCCTGCTGCTGGAGGGCCTGGAGGCGGTGCGGCACCGGCTGATCGTCGACCGGGTGGGGCTGCGGGACGCGGTGGCCGGGCGGGCAGGGGCGGTGTCGTTGTCGGTCGGGGCGGTGCGCGGGGAGCCGGGTGACGGCGGTGGCACGGCGGATCCGGACACCGCCGGGGACGCGATGTGGTACGAGGCAGGGCAGGTGCTGGAGGTGGCGGGCGGGGACCGTGAGCCCGTCCGGATGCGCACCGTCTGCACGGGGCCGGGACTGCGGATCGCCTTCGATCCATCCGTGCTTGTGCCCGCGCTGGAGGCCGGAGTGGGGCCGGATGTGCTGCTGGAGATCACTTCGGCTGACCGGCCCGTCGTGGTCCGCTCCGCCGACCAGGGAAGTTTCACGACATGGGTGATGCCGGTGCGCAAGTGCACGGCTGCTGATCGCGCCGGTGCCGCTCGCACCGCATCCCGAATCTGAGCGATAAGGCCGAGCAACGGCTGCTGAGCTGCCGATCTGATGAGGGTTGATGAGAGCTGATGGGGGGAGCGAGCCGGTGGATCCGGAACTGCCTGTGGTGCGGCTGTGTGTGGAGGGGATGCGGGCCGAGGCGGAGGGGCGGTCCGAGCGAGCGCTCGGCCTCTTCCAGCAGGCCTGGGACCTCGCTGCTGACGACTACGAGGCGTGCATCGCGGCGCACTATCTCGCCCGGCACCAGAACTCGCCGGAGGCGGTGTTCCGTTGGAACCAGGAGTGCCTGGACCGTGCCGACCGGGTGGGGGACGAGCGGGTGGACGGGTTCTATCCATCGCTGTACGTGAACATGGGGCACGCCTGCCAACGGCTCGGCCGAACCGCCCGTGCGCACGCGTATTTCACGTTGGCCGCGTCGCGGGTGGGGGACGCCCCCGAGGGGCAGTACGGCGACTGGAACCGGTTCGCGATTGCGGAGGGCTTGCGTGCCACGGCGCCCGGTTGCGACGGGGACATCTGCGAGGTGAACGTCTGTGACGTGGACGTCTGTGACGTGGACGTCTGTGACATGGACGTCTGTGACATGGACGTCTGCGAGAGGGAGAGCGAGGCCGGTGGGGATCCGGCGCGGCGGAACCTCGATGGGGAAGTCGACGGGCGGGTGCGGGCCTTGTTGGCGCGATGGTGCGCGCGGGCGGATCTCAAGGCGCTGGGGCTGACGCTCCCGGCGTACCTCGGATACCTCGGGACGGATGAGGACCGCGTGCGGCTGCGGGCCGCCCTGCACAGGGTGCATGCCGCGCGGTGGTTGCCCGAGGACGAGCAGACCGAACTGGGCGCGCTGACCGCGACGGCAGCGCTGCGGTGATGCGGCGAGGATGGGCCCGGCTGAACCGGATCCGCTGTTGAGGAGCGACATGACCATCGGAGAGCCCACGGAGTCCCGCGAGCCCGGGCGGGCCGGTCACCGGCCGGAGGCGGCCGCTGCGCCTGAAGAGTTCGTGGAGTTGCTGCCCCCGACACGGCGGGCATTGCTGCGCCGGCTGGCGGTCGGGCAGACCGAGGGGCGGGCGCCCTCCATGACGGGTGCGGTCGTCCGCGGCGGGCGGACGGTGTGGACGGCCGGCCGGGGCTCGGTGGAGGGAGCGGCACCGCATGCAGATGTGCAGTACCGGATCGGTTCGCTGACCAAGACCTTTGTCGCCGTGCTGGTCATGAGACTGCGGGACGAGGGACTGCTGTGCCTGGAGGACGCCGTCGGCAGGCATCTGGACGGGACTCCGGTGCCGGACGCGACGATCGCTCAACTGCTCACGCACGGTTCGGGACTGACGGCCGAGGCACGAGGGCCGTGGTGGGAACGGACCGCGGGCGCCCTGCGGCCCGAGCCGGCGGACCTCTTCGGTGAGCGGCCGCGGCGGCTCCCCGCCGGACGGCGCCACCATTACTCCAACCCCGGTTACGCACTGCTCGGCGCGCTGGTCGAACGGCTGCGAGGCGGAACCCCGTGGGGCGAGGTGCTGCGGAACGAGGTGTTGGAGCCGCTGGACATGGGGCGCACGACACTGGGGCCGGAGGGTCCGCACGCGAGTGGCTGGGCGGTCCACCCGTGGGCCGACGCCGTGCTGCCGGAGCCGGCCGAGGACACCGGTTTGATGGCCCCCGCGGGGCAGTTGTGGTCCACCGCCGAGGATCTGTGCCGATGGGCGGCCTTTCTGCTCCGGGGCGATGAACGGGTGCTCGGAGCGGCGAGCCTGGCCGAGATGCGGCGGCCTGCCGTACCGCCGGAGGGGAGCGCATGGGACGCGGGGTACGGACTGGGCCTTCAGCTCGTACGGCGCGAAGGACGACTGCTGGCCGGGCACGTCGGTTCGATGCCCGGATTTCTGGCGGCCTTGTGGACCGATACCGAGGAGGACATTGCCGGGGTCGTGCTCGCCAACTGCACCTCGGGACCGGCGGTCGCGGCCCTCGCCGCCGACCTCACCGGGATCGTGAGCGAGCTGGAGCCCCGGATCCCCGAGCCCTGGCGTCCGATGCCCGGGCCACTGGATCCGGGACTGCTGGCGCTGACCGGGCCCTGGTACTGGGGTGCGAACCCGCACGTCCTGCGGCTGCTGGCCGGGGGCGGACTGGAGCTCACACCGCTGTCCGGGACAGGACGGCTCTCACGGTTCCGGGCCGAGGCGGACGGCACATGGACGGGACTGGACGGCTATTACGCGGGCGAGACGCTCCGCGTGGTGCGGGAACAGGACGGGTCGGTGAGCCATCTGGATCTCGCTACCTTCGTGTTCACCCGAGGGCCGTACGAGCCGTCGGAAGCGGTGCCGGGAGGGGTGGATCCGCTGGGCTGGAGGGTGTGAGGCCTGTACGGCGGGGGGCCGGGGCGCGGACGTACAGTCGAACCAGATGTCAGGAGCCGCGCCGAGTCGGCTCGCTACCGCTGGAAGGCCCTGTGACTGCCGTGTCTGACCCGACCGCGAACGCCACCGCCCCGGATCTGCTCGACCTGCCGCCGCTTACCGCGGCTCACTTCGCGCGGATCGAGGACAAGGTCGCCGCCCTGATGCACACCCGCTGCGATGTGGTGGCGATGCAGGGCGAGGCACTGCTGCCCTTGGAGGCCTGTATCCGCTCGGCAGCGCGGCCCGGCAGCACCGCGCTCAACATCGTCACCGGACCGTATGGTGAGACGTTCGGCGGCTGGCTGCGCTCCTGCGGAGCCGAGGTGGTGACCGTCACCGCGCCGTTCACGGGTGCGGTCGACCCCCGGCAGGTGGCGGATGTGTTGCAGGAGCACCCCGGGATCGACTTCGTGAGCCTGGTGCACGCGGAGGCAGCCACCGGCAACACCAACCCTGTCGCGGAGATCGGCCGGGTGGTGCGGGAGCACGGCGCGCTGCTGATGCTGGACGCGGTGGCGTCGGTGGGTGCCGAGCCGCTGCTCACCGACGAATGGGGCGTGGACCTGTGCGTGATCGGCGGGCAGAAGGCGATGGCCGGGCCTGCCGGGGTGTCGGCGGTCTCGGTCAGTGCCCGTGCGTGGGAGCGGATTGCCGCCAACGAGCAGGCTCCGCGGCGCTCGTACCTCTCGCTGCTGGACTGGAAGGAGCGCTGGATCGACGGTGGACGCACGGCGCTGCCGCATGCGCCGGCGCAACTGGAGATGCTCGCGCTGGAACAGGCCACGGACCGCCTGCACGCCGAGGGCCTGGACGCCGTCATCACCCGGCACCGGGCGGCGGCCGCGGCGACCAGGGCCGGTGTGCGGGCGCTGGGCGGTCTCGCTCCCTACGTCGTACGCGACGAGGACGCGGCGCCGGCCGCCACGACGCTTCGTGCGCCTGAGGGAGTGGACGCCCGGGAGATCGTGACCGCCGCGCTCGCGGTGGATGCAGCGGTACCGGTGCAGGCAGCGGCGGGTGCGCTGGCCAAGGAGATGATCCGGGTGAACCACTATGGCCGCGCCGCTGACCGGGCGGTGGTCATGGCTTCGCTGGCGGCACTGGCGGGCGGACTGCGTGCGCTGGGTGCGTCCGTGGATGCCGAGGGTGCGGCGCAGGCGGCCGACGCCGCGTGGGACGCGGTGGCTGCACGCTGAGGCGCGCCTGTGCCCAGCGGTAGGACGTAGGACCAGTGCTCGTGGTGGGGTCGTGTTTCACGTGAAACACGACCCCACACGTGCGTCTGGAAGCGGCGTCGTTTCACGTGAAACACCCGGACCCGCGGGGGAGCTCCCCGAAGGCTCCATTTTCTCCAACTCCCTTTCCTCATAGGTAATTTGAGCGCTGCCGCCAGGGAAAGCCGGAAAGGCGTCGCTCTCGATGGAGGCGGCGTCGGCGGCATCGCGGCCGGCGGCCATCTCGCCTGTCGCCTGTCAGGAGTAGCCCGGTGGCGCGCCCGGGGGCCCGGGGGCAGGCTGGACGCGCAAGGCGCCTCAAGGCGCCTCAAGAAAGCCTTGAGGCGGCGTAGGCGCCGGCAGGGCCGCCCCTGCTTGTCTTGCGGGCCCCAGTCCAGCGTGGCCGGTCCTGTCGGCGGCCCGGCTGTCCGCGCGGACGTCGGCTTCGGGTCCGCTTCTTCGGCTTCTTCGGCCGCCGCGCCGCTGAGGCCCTGAACGATCTTGCTGGAAGCCTCTCATAGAATCGGAACGAGCGACCCGTTTGAAGTGGCGGTGTGCGCGCACCGGGTGTCGACGATTCTCAGGAGGTCCGGCGGTGATCCAGGGCGGTGTCACGCGCCCCCGTGCGGATGCGCGGCGCAACAGGGCGCTGGTGCTCCAGGCGGCTCGATTCGCGTTCGAGGAACAGGGGTTGGGGGTGCCGCTCGGGGAGATCGCGCGCCGTGCGGGCGTCGGCGCGGGGACCGTATATCGCCATTTCCCTTCCAAGGAAGCCCTGTTCAGGGCGACGATCGTGGAGCGGATCGAGCTTTTCACCGACACTGCAAGGGACTTGGCCGAGGCGCCGGACCCTGGCGCGGTGTTCTTTCGCTTCCTTTCCTCCGTGGTGCGGCTCGCCTCACGGAACAAGGCGTTGTGTGACGCGCTGGAAGCTGCCGGGGCGGGCCGTTTCGAACCGTCACCGGGGGTCGGTCAGGACTTCGACGATGCGCTGGAGGTCCTGCTCGGGAGAGCCCAAGAGGCAGCCGCCGTACGGCGGGACGTCGGCATAGCGGATCTCAGGGCCCTGCTGGTGGGCTGCCTTTCCATGGAGCGGGCCCGGGTGGCAACCGGCGCGGAGTCGGGGGAGCAGGGCCGGATGACGGCATTGATGTGCGATGCGCTGCGGCCGCCGCGCACTGTAACGAAACTCGCGATGGAGTCCGTGAAACGTAACAAAGCACAGTGTGAGGTGTGCGGCGCGGTGATCGCCGCGGCGCGCACGGGCCGGCCCGCGCGCTACTGCGGTGGCGCCTGTCGGCAGAAGGCGCACCGGACACGGGGACGCACACCGCAGACGTGACCGTGAGGCGGCGCATCGGCAGCCGCGCTGCTCAGAGCTGGAGCTTGAAGCCCAGGTGGGAGGCGTCGAAGCCGAGGCGCTCATAGAAGCGGTGGGCGTCGATGCGGGTCGCGTCCGAGGTGAGCTGGACCATCTGACAGCCGAGCGTGCGGGATTCCGCGACCGCCCACTCGATGAGCTGGGTGCCGAGGCCGCTGCCGCGCTCGTCGCTGTGGACCCGTACCCCCTCGATGATCGCGCGGGTGGCGCCGCGCCGGGACAGGCCAGGAATGACCGTGAGCTGAAGCGTGCCGACCGTTCGCCCCTCGCGGACCGCGACGACCTGGTGCTGCCGCGGGTCGGCGGTGAGTGCCTCGAACGCGGCGCGGTAGGGAGCCAGGTCGTCCGGCGATTCGCGGGTGGCGCCCAAGGGGTCGTCGGCGAGCATCGCGATGATGGCGGGCAGGTCGGCCTCGGTCGCGCGGCGTATCTCGATATCGCTCATAGGCGTGACCTTATGCCGTGCGATCGGGCGTCAGGCAGGTAGCCGTGCCCCGTCCAGCAGCCGTGTCCCGTCCAGCAGCCCTGTCCCGCCCAGCGGTCGGCCCAGTCGGCCCGTTCCCCGGGGTGTCGGCGTCACTCCGGCGGTGCGAGCGTTTCGACGGCGGTGACCAGCGGCGCCAACTCGGGGCGCTGTGCGGCGTCCTGGAGGGCTTCCCGCAATGCGCCGTCGTGGGTGGGCCGGGCCTCTACCAGGAGTGAGAGGCCGTCGGGTGTCACATTGGTGTAGATGCCGCGCCGGTCGTCGGGGCACAGGTAGCGCGAGAGCAGTCCCCGCTCCTCGAGTCGCGTGACCAGGCGGGTCGTGGCGCTCTGACTGAGGACGACGGAGTCCGCGACCTGGTGCATCCGCAGATGGCCGCCGGGACCGTCGTGCTGCTCGCTGAGCACATTGAGGACCGAGAACTCACGGACGCTGAGGCCGTGCGCCTGCAGGGCGCGTTCGATGTGGGACTCGATGCGGCCGTGCAGCGCGGAGAGCGCGCACCAGCCCTGCGCCAGTCCAGGGGCCGACGCCGGCGGGCAGCCCGGATCGGCCGGTGCTGCCGACTGCGGTGCCTCCACCGTCTCCCGCTGCTCCTGTATCTCCCGCGTCCGCTGCGTCATCGACGACCTCCTCAAGGGTGCGCCTCATGGGCACGCCACACCAGGATAGGGCACCGGCGCAATATACGGCGCTTGCAATTAACCCGCGTCTGCAATTATTGTCTACGCTCGTAAGGGACGCACGCAATCATCTGAAGGGATCCGTCATGCCTCTCGCACTCCTGGCTCTCGCCATCGGTGCCTTTGGGATCGGAACGACCGAGTTCGCGGTCATGGGCCTGCTGCCCGACATGGCGGCAGGTTTTGGTGTCTCCATCCCCCTCGCCGGATACGCGACCACGGTCTATGCCCTCGGCGTGGTCATCGGAGCGCCGCTGATGACCGCCGTCGGCACGCGTTTCACCCGCAAGCAGATGCTGATGCTGCTGATGGGCCTGTTCATCGTGGGCAACCTGCTCACGGCCATCGCACCCAACTTCGGGATCATGCTCGCCGGGCGGCTCGTGGCCGCGTTCACGCACGGCGCGTTCTTCGGCATCGGCGCGCTCGTCGCCGCCGACCTCGTCGCGCCCGAGAAGCGCGCCACCGCCATCTCGCTGATGTTCAGCGGCCTGACCATCGCCAACGTCGTGGGCGTACCGGCCGGCACCATGCTCAGCCAGCAGTTCGACTGGCGCACCACCTTCTACGCGATCACCGCGCTCGGTGTGCTCGGCCTGCTGGGCATCGCCAAGCTGGTCCCGGCGCAGCAGGCGAAGGCCGCCTCTCCTCTGGGCAGCGAACTCGCGGTGTTCCGCAACCCGCAGGTCGGTCTCGCGATGCTGATGACGATCCTGGGCTTCGGCGGTGTCTTCGCGGCCGTCACCTACCTCGCTTCGATGATGACCGAGGTCACCGGCTTCGCGCCGTCCTCCGTGATCTGGCTGACGGCAGTCTTCGGCCTCGGCATGGTCGGCGGGAACCTGGTCTCCGGTCGCTTCACCGACCGCGCCATGATGCCGATGCTGTTCGTGTCGATGACCGGCCTGGCGCTGTCGCTGGCCGCGTTCAACTTCACCGCGCACCACAAGGCCGCCGCCATCGTCACCATCGCGCTGATCGGCATCTTCGGCTTCGCCACCGTTCCGCCACTGCAGAAGCGGGTGATGGACCAGGCGGCCTCGGCCCCCACCCTTGCCTCGGCCGGCAATATCGCGGCCTTCAACTTCGGTAACGCGCTGGCCGCCTGGCTCGGCGGAATCGTCATCTCGGCCGGCCTCGGCTACACCGCGCCCAACTGGGTCGGTGCGCTGATGACCGTCGCGGCGCTGGGTGTGGCGATATTCGCCACCGCGCTGGAGCGGCGTCAGACAGGCCGTGGCCGCGTGGTGGCCGCCGGCGGATCCGACGCGACCGCCCACGAGCCCGTAGCGGCGGCGCACGGCTGAGAATCCCGCCGCACCACACTTCGAATCACCGGCGCTACGAGCATCACCGACAACGAGCACCCACCGGCGCGACACGCACCCTCAGCACCGCCCTGCACCCAAGGAAGAGTCCTCATGAGCACCACCATCCCTGTTACGCCCACCACTCCAGTTACGCCCACCCCCACCGTCCGTCCGCTCACCACGCGCGATGCCGAGGGCCTCATCGACGCCGCCGTTCGTGCCGCCGAGGGCATCGGGGTGCGGGGGAGCGTCACCGTTCTGGATGCGGGCGGTCATCTGCTCGGCTTCCGGCGGGACGACGCGGCCGTGCTGATCTCGGGGGAGACCAGCACCCGCAAGGCGTACACGGCCCTTCAGTTGGACGCCCCGACCGCTGACCTGGTCGAGCTCGTACGGCCCGACGGGCTCTTCCACACCCTGCCCACGGCATTGGACCGGCCGCTGCTCTTCCTCGCCGGCGGTGTGCCGCTCCACCGGGACGGCCGGCTGATCGGCGCGCTCGGCTTCGGCGGCGGTGCCCCCGAACAGGACCACCGGATCGTCACCGAGGCGATCGCGGAGGCCGACCTCGCCTGACGACGCTCCTCCGCGGCCGGGGCGTGTCTTCCCGGTCTCCGCGGGCCTGCCGTCAAAGGTCCTGGCCGACGCCCGCACCCTGGATGCCGTTCTTTCGCGCCCGGCCGGCGCGGGCCTGGGCCGACTGCGCGTCGCGCAGTCGGCTGCCGCGCTGGGTGAGCCCCCAGGGCTTGAGGACGGAGATCGCGGTGATGAACAGATAGGTGGCCGTGGCGACCGCAGGCGCGACGACGAGGTTGATGTCCGGGTACGGGGTGCCCGCGGCGGCCTCGGCCGCGAGGTGGTTGATACCGGGCCGGAGCGAGAACACCGACAGCAGCACGGTGATGAGCGTCAGCCAGAACTTGACGTAGACCCACCGGTGCCTGGCCAGCCCCCAGGCGGTGCGCAGCGACAGCACCAGCCCGCTGACCAGCGAAACCAGCGCGACGGGGAGGACCAGCCAGTCACCGAAGATCTTCATGGCCCGGTAGGCGACGGCGGCCATGTCGGGGGAGCCGGTCGTGTAGCCGGTGACGCTGAGCGCGAGCAGCCCGAGGGTCAGACCGAGCCAGCTGACGGAGACGGCGACGTGAAGGACGAGGAGGGCCCGGCGCGCGGGTCGGCTGAGCTGCTGCATGGCTGCCACGGTGGCCCCGTGTGCCCCGCGGTACATCTGCCGTCGGGAGTATCCGCACGTACGCGGGCTTGAGTACGTCCCGACCTGCGGTGCCGGACACGGGCGCGCCCCCGGGGCCCCGATCGTACGGGTCCGGTCCTCCCCCGGGGCCCGCCGGCCGTGCGGACCCGGACGCATCTCTCCTCGCTCCCGGTCTCGCCCGCCGCCCTCGCGCCTCCTAGGCTCCAGGCATGGGCAAGCTGCATCTGTTCGACATGGACGGGACTCTGCTCCATGGGTCCGCGGCCGCCGTTGAGATCTCCCGGCAGCTCGGGCTGGACCAGGAGATCGCCGAGCTGGAACGCGGATTTGCCGCGGGTGAACTGACTCCCCCGCAGTTCGCGCAGCGGGCATGTGACCTCTGGGCTGCCGAGTTGACCGAACTCACGGTGGCCGCGGCCTTTGACGGCTCACCCTGGCTGATCGGAATCCGGGAAGTCTGGGCGGATATCCGGGCCCGCGGCGAGCGCTGTGCGGTGATTTCACTCTCGCCGGGTTTCTTCGTCGAACGGCTGCTGGCCTGGGGCGCCGACGCGGCACACGGTTCCCGCTGGCCGGCGTTGCCGATCCGCGAGGCGGTGGAGCCGTCCGGCATCCTCTCGTCGGCGGCGAAGGTACGGATCGCCGATGAACTCTGTGTGCAGTACGGGCTGACCCGTGCCGACTGCGTGGCATACGGCGACTCCATGTCGGACACCGAACTGTTCGCCGCAGTTCCGCAGTCCGTGGCCGTGAATGCGGATCACCATGTCAGTGGGCTGGCCTCATATGCGTACGCGGGCGGTGATCTGCGGGAGGCATACGAACTGGTGCTTACTGGCCGGTAATTCCGAGCCCCTCCGACGGATTCGTCCACTGTGTGCGCGGAAAATGCCGTCTGTGGGGAGGATCACTGTTATCGGAAGGGCCGCGTGGAGTGTTCCAAGATCAAGGCTTGTGGTTTCAACTGCTGCCGGTATGGTCGAGTCCGACTTGGCGGAGGCAGGGATTCCGGTGGTGCGCGAAGGGCGAGCTCAAAGCTCGTCAGCCTAGCGGCGAAGCGGCCCTCGACACCCGGACTTCCGACTATTTGTCCGATGTGGTGAGCAGGGATGGCATGCTGCTGACGTGGCATCTGCTCCGCATTGTCGCAAGGGAGTGAGATATGTCTGCTTTGGAGGGTGTTGCCGGAGTCGCTTGAGTCGATGAAGAATTCCGGGGCAGGGCGGGGGAATTCCGCGCAGTTCCGTTCCACGGAAGTGCGAAGACAACCGAAAGACGTTCGAGGCGAGGCAGACCATGGACGCTCCGACCACCACGTCGGCCGATAGTGGCTCTTCCGGCGGGAGCGGTGGCGATTGGGGTTGGTTCACTCCACCGGCGAAGAAGTCCTCCGGAGAAGAGCAGGAACGGCAAAACAGCCAGGACCGGCAGCAGAACCAGGACGCCCCGGCAGAACCGGGCGACCGGAGTGAACACCACGACCACGGCGACCGCAGAGACCACCATGAGTGGAATGCGAGAGATGAACGGAACGACCGGGAACAGATACCCAGCCGACCGGTCAATCCGATCCGGCCGGTAGGCACTGCCGCCACGCGCGAACGGGAGACGGAGCCGTCGCAGGCACCGCCGCCGCGACACGAAGCGGGCAGGCCGTCCGCGGCAGCCGGCTACCCCGAGCAGCCCTTCCCGGCCGGCTACCCCGAGCAGCCCTTCGCGGCCGCCTATCCCGAGCAGTCCACCGCAGCCGCAGGGAACACCACAGCTTCAGGAAGCACTGCGGCTCCAGGAAACCGCGCAGTTCCAGGAAACACCGCGCCGGCCCCCGTCCCGCCACGCCGCGAGGACGAGCCCGCCCGGCGTGGTGAGCCGCCCATGGGCCGCCAGTCGGTTTGGGAGCGCGAATCCGCCCGGGGCCGGGAACCCGAGCCCGTACACGAAACGGCGCGCGCCACGAGAGCGCCCGCGGGAGGCACCCCCACCGGCGGCGCACCCGCCGCGGCACCGGCCGCCCAGAACGAGGCCCCCGCCGCCGCTCCCCCTGCCTTCACCCCCAAGGCGCGTCCCGCGGCCCCTGCCCCGGCGCCCACTCTCGACGCCCTGCAGGCCTCGGCCTCGTCCGCCACGCACGGATCACCGGACGCGCTGCTCATCCGTCGCACCATGGCGGAAATCGAGCCCGTGGCCGACAAGGTCACCTCGTACTTCTACGCGCTGCTCTTCGTCCAGTACCCCGATCTGCGGGCGCTGTTCCCCGCGTCGATGGACACTCAGCGCGACCGGCTCTTCAAGGCGCTGCTCACCGCCGCCCAGCATGTCGACGACGCCGAGACTCTCACCGCCTACCTTGCGAACCTCGGTCGCGGTCACCGCAAGTACGGCACCCAGCCCGACCACTACCCGGCCGTCGGCGAATGCCTGCTCAACGCGCTCGCACGCTATGCGACGTCCAGCTGGGGTCCCGAGACGCAGGCCGCGTGGGTACGGGCCTACACCGCGATCTCGCAGATCATGATCGATGCGGCGGCCGAGAACGAGGCCGTGGCGCCCGCCTGGTGGCAGGCCGAGGTCGTCTCGCATGAGCTGCGGACGCCCGATATCGCAGTCGTACTCGTCCGTCCGGACCAGCCCTACCCGTTCCTCGCGGGGCAGTACGCGAGCGTGGAAACCCCCTGGTGGCCACGGGTCTGGCGGCACTACTCCTTCGCTTCCGCACCGCGTTCCGACGGCCTGCTCTCCTTCCACGTCAAGGCGGTCCCGGCCGGTTGGGTCTCCAACGCCATGGTCCACCGCGCCCGCCCCGGCGATGTCATCCGGCTCGGTGCTCCCGGCGGATCGATGACCGTCGACCACAGCAAGCGCAGCGGTCTGCTGTGCGTCGGCGGCGGCACCGGCATCGCCCCCATCAAGGCGCTGGTCGAGGACGTCGCGGAACACGGTGTCCGGCGCCCCGTCGAGGTCTTCTACGGTGCCCGCAGCGACCACGACCTCTACGACCTCGACACCATGCTGCAGCTGGAACAGACCCATCAGTGGCTCTCCGTACGCCCGGTCGTCGCCACCGGACCCGCGGCCCGCGGCGGAACGAGCAGCGAGAGGGGCCAACTGCCCGACGCGGTCCGGCAATACGGTCCTTTCCGGGAATACGACGCTTATCTCTCCGGGCCGCCAGGGTTGATTCGCAGCGGTGTGGACGCTTTGGTGGGGGTCGGTATCCCGACCGAGCGCATACGGCACGACTCCGTGGAAGAGCTGGTCCCGGCGGGAGATTGAGGTCTTGGCAGCACAGGTCGAACACGGTCCGACAGGGGAGGGGTGGGGCATGCCACGGCAAGAGCGCCCCGGGAGCGACGGCGAGCACCTGGTGCAGCAGCGGCTCGGCACGACCAAGCGGGCCGACCGCTTCTACGGTGACCAGGTATTGGACCATCTCAACGTCCGCATGCAGGAGTTCGTGGCCCGGCAGGAGATGTTCTTCCTGTCCACGGCCGACCGGCACGGCGAATGCGATGCCACGTTCCGGGCCGGGCCGCCGGGGTTCGTCCAGGTGCTCGACGCCCGGACGCTGGTATACCCGGAATACCGTGGCAACGGTGTCATGGCGTCCGTCGGCAACATCTCGGAGAACCCGCGCCTGGGCATCTTGATGGTCGACTTCACCCGTGACCGCATCGGGCTGCACGTCAACGGCCGGGCACGCGTCGTCATGGACGAGGACATGCGACGGCAGCACCCCGGTCTGCCGGTCGACCCGGTCCCCGGCCGACGTGCCCAACTGTGGGTCACCGTCGAGGTCGAAGAGGCGTACATCCACTGCGCCAAGCACATTCCGCATCTGCAGAAGGTCCCGGCGCAGCAGCGCGGAGCGCGAGCCTGGGGCACCGACGACGCCAAGCGCAAGGGCGGCGACTTCTTCGGCGCGGCGGCGGAGGCAGATCAGCGACCGCCCTTCCGGCGCTCCGAGCGCAGGAACGAGCACCTGCGGGGCGGACTGCACGAGGACACCGACGACGCGGTGTACCAGGAGGCGTCCCCGGTGCACGGAGGTGGTCCGGTGCACGGAGGTGGTCCGGTGCACGGAAGTGGTCCGGTGCCCGGGAGCGGCACGCCTGCGGCCGCCTCACGGGTCGGTCCGGCGTACCCGGACGCGTCCCGTGGGCCGGGCAGGGACGACTTTGTGGAGGAGCTGAACGCGGAGTTCCTGGACCGGGTGGAGCGGGTGCTCGCTCGCGCCCAGCCCCGTCGGCCCACGGAGGACGGGCCGGAATTCCGCGGATGGTTCGACCGGCGCGACGGCTGAGGCAGCCCGCCGCGGGGGCGGTGGTGCGGTATGCCACTCAGCCCAGATCCGGGGCGTGCATCGCCCGCACACCCTCGATGTTGCCGTCGAGGTAGTGCCGCAGCGACAGCGGCACCACCTCGACGGAGGCGATGCCGACACGGGTGAAGGGCACCCGCACGATCTCGTACTCCCCGCAGGGTTCCTCGACCTCGGGGCCGTGTCGGCGGGAGACGTCCATCGAGTCGAGCCGGCAGACGAAGAAGTGCTGGACCTTTACGCCGTCCACCCCGCCGTCGCTGAAGTGCTCGACGGTGTCCACGAAGACCGGCACCACGTCCTTGATCTTTGCGCCCAGCTCTTCGTCCAGTTCGCGGTGGAGGGCGTCGATGACGGTGGCGTCCTCGGGCTCCACACCACCACCCGGAGTGATCCAGTAAGGTGCCCGGCCCGGCTTGGTGCGCTTGATCAGAACCAGGTCCGCGCCGTCGAGCAGAATCGCGCGGGCGGTGCGTTTGACGACTGGCCGTACGTTCATAGGGGACAGATGCCGCAGTCACGGCCCGGTGAAACCCACGCCTCTCGGTCACCAGTCGACAGCGGTGCGCAGCAGCCACTCATGCGCCCGGGCTATGTGCGGAAGGCCGAGCGTCCCGGTCCGTACGGTCAAGAAGTATGTCCGCAGCGGGGGCACCGGCGGGTCGAGCAGGGCCACGACGTCGCCGCTGTCCAGCGCGCCGGCGCAGAGATAGCGGGGCAGCACGGCGAGCCCCACTCCGGCTGTCACACAGGACAGCACCGCCCGGAGGTCCGCTGCGATCACGGCGGCGGAGGCGGCGGGCTTGGCATCGAAGACCGCGGACCAGTAACGGGCGATCAGCGGCAGGCTTTCGTGGACCTCGACGAGCGGTACGGGGTCCAGCACGCGGACTCCCCCGGCCTGCAGTACGGCGCTCCCGCCCAGCTCGGCCGCCCAGTGCGGCGCCGCGATCAGCACATGCTCCTCGTCGCAGAGCGGGGTGGCGGTGAGCAGCCCGCCGCGCGGTCGGGCGGTGGTGACGGCCAGATCGTGGTGCCCGGCTGCCAGGCCGGTCAGCAGCTCCTCCGCGGGGCCGAAGGCGGTACGTATGGACAGGCCCTGGGCGATCAGTGGGGTGAGTGCCGGGAGCGCGCGCTCGGCAAGAAACTCCGGGGGCCCCGCGAGATGGAGGGTGCGGGTCACGGAGTCGCGGTCCAAGCCGGCCTCTGTGATCTCGGTGAGCGCGTCCAGGTGCGGTGCCACTTTGTGGGCGAGTTCATCGCCGATGGTGGTGGGGGTGACTCCACGGGCGCAGCGGAGGAAGAGCGGACGGCCCAACTGGCGTTCCAGGGACCGGATCTGGCTGGTCACCGCGGGCTGGGAGAGGCCGAGTAACGCCGCGGCGCGGGTGAAGGAGCCGGCTCGGTGCACGGTGACGAAGGTGCGCAGCAGAGCCAGATCCATTGCGTACCTCCTGCGCCTCTCGGAAGCCTGGTCGCGAGCCAACTATAAATTTGTCGATAGGGCTGTGTCGCTAGCGTGATTGGACAATGACGCTCAGTCAACTAGCCTTGTTCGAGCGGTTCGTTTCACGTGGAACATTTGGTTTCACGTGAAACGCGTGGACTCGGGGCCATGGGGAACCGCAGGCCGGCAGGGTGACGAGGGGGGATGCCCTGCCGGCCCATCTCATGCAGCTTCCGAGCCTTGGGCCGGGGTGCGCCCCGCTTGTTCGACTCGTGCCGCGGCTTCGGGTCACTCCGGTCGTTCGGTCAGTTCTGTGCGGCCCTGTCCAGAGCCCGGATGACATCAGCGATCAGATCCTCCGGCTCCTCGATGCCGACCGAGAACCGGATAAAGCCCTCCGGCACGGCATCGCCGCCCCAGCGGGCCCGCCGCTCGGCGCTGGACCGTACGCCCCCGAAACTCGTCGCATCGTCCACCAGGGTCAGCGCGGCCAGGAACCGCTCTGCGTGGGCCTTGTCGGGCAGGGCGAAGGACACCACGGAGCCGAAGCGGCCCGGGCGCATCTGCCGGGCGGCGAGCTCATGGGATGAATCGGACGGAAGGCCCGGGTGGCGCAGGCCGGTGATCTCGGGGCGGTCGGCCAGCGCGGCGGCCAGTGCCAGGGCGCCCTCCGACTGCTGGCGGACGCGCAGCGCGAGGGTGGCCAGCGAACGATGCGCGAGCCAGCTCTCCATCGGGCCGGGGATCGCGCCCACCGTCTTGCGCCACAGCCGTACGGAATCGGCCAGCGCGGCATCACGGGTGCTGGCGTACCCCAGCAGGACGTCGCCGTGGCCGGTCAGTGCCTTGGTGCCGCTGGCGACCGAGAAGTCCGCGCCGAGGTCGAGCGGCCGCTGCCCGAGCGGAGTGGCGAGGGTGTTGTCGACGGCCACCAGCGCGCCGCGCCGGTGTGCTTCGTCGGCGAGCCGCCGGATGTCGCAGACATCGAGGCCTGGGTTGGAGGGCGTTTCGATCCATAGCAGACGGGCGCCGTCCAGAGCTTCGAGCTGCGCGTCGTGTGCGGTCGGAGCGGTACGGACCTCGATGCCGTAGCTCTCCAGACGCGTGCGGACGGCCGGCAGCAGCTGGTATCCGTCGCTGGGGAGCACCACGGTCTCGCCGGCGCGCAGCTGGGAGAAGAGGACCGCGGTGATGGCTGCCATCCCGGAGGCGAAGGCGATGGTATGGGCGCTTTCGTCCGGTGACTCGAGCTCGCCGATGGCCTGTTCCAGGCGGGTCCAGGTCGGGTTGGCGTCGCGGCCGTAGGTGTACGGGCCGACGGCATCGCCGGGGAGGTGATAGTGCGCCGCGAACACCGGCCCCGGGAGGGTCGGCGCATAGGCCTCGGGCTCCGGAAGCCCGGCGCGTACGGCGCGGGTGCCGTCGCCGGTCATGCGCTCTCCTTTTCTCGCGGCTGGTGCGGCTGGTGCGGCTGGTGCGGCTCCTGCGCCTGAGGCCGGCCGGTGTCATACCCGTGAGCGGGGTCGGCGGTGACCGCGGTACGCGCTGTGATCGCGGCCCGTACCGCCACCAGCAGGCCGTCGCTCGCCACCTCGATCATCTGCAGGCACTCCTCGAAACCGGCGATACCGCCGTAGTACGGATCGGGCACGTCGAGGTTGTCGATGGTGCCGAGGCCGTCGACGCTGTGGAGTCCGGGAGCCGGTCCCGGGAGGGCGTCCGCTGCCGTGCCCGGCCCGTACGAGCGCAGCAGGTGGATCTTGGCGGCGTCCTGCGTGGTCGGGGCCAGGCCGCGCAGCTCGCGCAGATGGCCGGAGTCGAGCGCAATGACCAGGTCGAGGTGGTCGAACCAGGAGGTGTGGAATTGCCGGGCGGTGTGGACGTGTTCATAGCCGCCCGCGCGCAGCACGGCGTCCGTGCGCGGGTCGGCTCCCTCGCCCTCGTGCCAGCCGCCGGTCCCCGCGCTGTCGACCTCGACCAGGCCGTCGAGGCCGTCTTCCGCGAGGCGGGCGCGGAAGACGGCCTCCGCCATCGGCGACCGGCAAATGTTGCCGGTGCAGACGAAGCAGATACGGAAGGGGGCGGTCAAGGATCAGTCCTCGTCGGGGAGGATCACGTGCATCGCCCAGGCGACGATGGAGATGATCACGCCGCCGAGCAGGGCCGTCCAGAAGCCGTCCACATGGAAGGCGAGGTCGGCCTTGCCGGCGAGCCAGGAGGTCAGCAGCAGCATCAGCGCGTTCACGACCAGCGTGATCAGGCCGAGCGTGAGGATGAACAGGGGGAGGGATAGCAGCTTCACCACGGGCTTGACCAAAAAATTGACCAGTCCGAAGATCAGCGCGACCAGGATCAGGGTGAGTATCTTGCGGCCGGTGTTCTCACCGGTGAGCGTGATGTCCTTGAGCAGCCAGATGGCCACGGCAAGCGCCGCGGCGTTGGCGATCGTCTTGACCAGAAAATGCTTCATGGTGAGATCGTCGCAGACGAGTCTGAATCATCAGAGGGGACGATCGGCATGAAGGCTTTCAGACTGGATGAGCTGGAAGCGGAACGGGCCGCGAACGACGGCGCGTATCTGCAGTTTCTCCGGGAACGCAACATGTCGGTCGGGCTGTACGCACTGGACGCCGGCAGCATCGATCCACAGCAGCCGCACACCCAGGACGAGGTGTATCTCGTGGTCAGCGGCCGGGCGGCGATCACCGTCGGGACAGAGACCCAGTCGGTGGCCCGGGGCAGCGTCGTCTATGTGCCGGCCGGGGTGCCCCACAAGTTCCATCACATCAGCGAGGATCTGCGGGTGATGGTGGTCTTCTCTCCTCCTGAGAGTTAAGGGCCCGTCCCGGAACCCGTAGGGGAAGGGTCAGGGAAGGGCCGGGGCTGCGAAGCCCCCACGGCCGCGGTATGCGTCCTAGCATCGTTGGTGCAGGGGAACCGCAGGTGTGAGGCAACAGACAGGCCGCACACGAACGGCTTCACCACTGTGGCAACGGCGCAGCCGACGGATGGCGCGGTACGGAAAGCGACAGCGCGACAGACAGAAAGCAGGGCAGAGCAGTGGCTGGTAAGGGGATATTCGCAGGCCTTCCGTGGTGGGTCACCTGGGTCGTGGTGCCCGTCGTGCTGATCGTGGTCTTCGGCGGACTGATCACCACCGCGCTCGGCTTCCTGATCGGCGTGCTGTTCAAGGTCCTCATAGCGGCAGCCCTGATCGCCGGAGTCATCTACCTCGTCCGCAGGTCCAGCGGCTCGTCATCGTCCTCGTCGAAGAGCGACTGGTAAGAGGCAGGGCCGCCGGCCGGCCGGCCCCGCGGTGAGCGGGCTCGGGCGTTCGGCATTGGCAATCGTGAACAGCGAATCCGTCCGCTGCCCTTGTCGGTATCCGGCTCCGGGCCGGTTGCCGGCAAGGGGACCGTAGGGTCTGCGAAGGCGGGCCGGGGCGGACCCGCGTCGGCACCGCCGTCCACTTCGCCGTCCACCGGGAGGGTGATGTCGGGGCGGTGGCGGTCGCCCACGGCAGCAGCGGCCGCCGGTGGAGTCGTGGGCGGGCTTCCGTGTCACCACACTCGGCCGCGCGATCGGGCAATATCCGCTCGCATGGTTTGACGGGGCATCAAGCGGAGAGCGTCCGGCGCACCGTGCCGTCCAGTCGATATCGACCTTTTCCGTGCCATCTGTGGACGAATTGCTGCACCCCGCGGATACGGTGCGTGGTAATCATCGGGCTTTCACGTATCGGGAATATGCCTTGGGCACGGCGTGCGCGGCCCTCCCTGCCCAGGTCGAGGCGGCCGTCTCGGTGCCGGCGGATTCCCCGTCCGCGGACGAACTGCATCGATTGCGGTCCGTTACAGACCGACTACGAAAAATGGCGGAGTCGGCACTAACGACACTCGCCTTCTCTGTCAGTATCTGAAAACTCACTCCTTGTGATCTGCTTGCGCGTGGCAGACGATGGCGCCAATAGGGCCACGGGGATGTTTCCCGGCCATCTCCGATCAAGTGCGGGGCAGTGGTTGATGACCGACACAGTTCAGGCAGAAGTGATCATGAGCTTCGTCGTTTCGGAAGAGCTCGCGTTCCGGATTCCGGTGGAGCTGGACTTCGCCAGCGCCGATCCGTACGCCGTCCGCCTCACCTTCGATTTGCCCGGCGACGCGCCCGTGACCTGGGCGTTCGGTCGAGAGTTGCTGCTGGACGGGCTGAGCCGGCCGTCCGGTGAGGGGGATGTGCGTATCGAGCCGGCCTCCCCCGCGCACCTCAGTGATGTCTTCATCAGCCTTCAAGTCGGCCCCGAGCGCGCGCTGTTCCGGGTCAGTGCGGCGCCACTGGTCGCTTTCCTCGACCGTACGGACCGGCTCGTACCGCTGGGTAAGGAAGAGGTCTGCGACACCCTGGAGGCTGTACTGGACCGCATCCTCACGGAGGCACCGGCCGGCTGACCCGCCCCGGTCGCCGCGTCCGCGCCGACGCCCTACGGGTACGCAGGCCCCGCCGCGTACCCGTGCCCCTCCCTGCCCGTGCCCCTCCCTGCCCGTGCCCCTCCCTGCCCGTGCCCCTCCCTGCCCGTGCCCCTCCCTGCCCGTGCCCCTCCCTGCCCGTGCCCCTGTCGCGCTGCCTGCCGGTCGCTGCCCTCCGCCCGCCCGTCCCCGCTCCTCTCGCCCGTGCGGGGACGGAAGCCGTCCCCGCAGCTCCGTCACCGCTTACGGCGCCTGCCGCGTCCCCCGCGACGGCCCGGGCGGCTCTCCGCGGCGCCGGTCGCCATGCCGGCACCCACCACGTCCCCGGAACCCGCCCCGGATTGCCGGACGACTCCCGGCCCGCTGTCGCCCGGCATGCCCGGCCCCATCCGGTCCGCCGAGACCACCAGTGCCGCCAGCAACGTCGTCAGCGGCACTGCGGCAACCAGCCCGATGCTGCCTACGAGTGTGCGGACGACCTCCTCCGCGACCACTTCGCTCGTCGCGACCGTACCGACGCCGCTCTGTGCGATCGAGAACAGCAAAAGCAACGGCAGTGCGGCGCCCGCGTAGGCCAGCACAAGGGTGTTGACGACGGACGCGATGTGGTCCCGGCCGATCCGCATCGCGGCGCCGTAGAGCTTGCGCCAGCCGGCCGACGGGTCGGCCTCCTTGAGTTCCCAGACGGCAGCGGTCTGCGTCACCGTCACATCGTCGAGCACCCCCAGAGACCCGATGATGATCCCGGCGAGCAGCAGGCCGCGGATCTCGATATCGGGGTACAGGCCGTGCACCAGCCCCGTCGTGTCGTCCGTATTACCGGTCAGCAGCGCCCAGTTGATGAACACCGACCCGAGCAGCCCGATCAGCAGCAGCGAGGCGAGGGTGCCGAGTACGGCCACCGATGTACGGGCCGTCAGGCCATGGCACAGGTACAGCGCGATCAGCATGATCGCGCTTCCCCCGACCACTGCCACCACCAGTGGGTTGGAGCCCTGCAGGATCGCCGGGAGGATGAACAGCGTCAGGACCACAAAGCTGGCCGCCAGTGCCACCAGCGCCAGTACTCCACGCAGTCGGCCGACGATGACCACCGCGAACGCGAAGAGGGCGGCCAGTACCCACATCGGGAGCGTCCGGTCGACATCGCTGACCGCATACTGCAGATCTTTCGGCGCCTTGGGGGAGTACGCCACCACCACCTCCTGGCCGGTGGTGTAGTGCCGTAGGGCGTCCGGCGTCACCACCGCCTGGAACGTGCGTCCCGCGTTCTCTCCCGTGGTGACTTTGATCGTCGCCTGCTGACAGGGCTTGCCCTTGGTCCCTCCCCCGGCCGGTGGCTGTCCCGTCGGGGAGGAGGGCTGGGGCTGCTGCTCGGCATGGACGTCCGCGCAGTTCACCTCCGCCACTTTGACGACTCTGGCCTGCTCCGTGGGCTGGTCGAAGCCGACCCCGGACGGCTTATGGCCAGGCGCGCCGCCTGGCCAGAGCACGACCAGACCGACCGCTACCGCGGCGGCAAAGGGGATCAGTACTGCCGCGATGACCTTGCGCAGATGCCGGGAGACGGGCGCGGCAGGGCCGTGGCCGTGCGCGTGTGAGTGCACGGCGGAAGGGTGGTGGGACTCGTGAGGGCTCACCGCCCGATCATTGCAAGAACTCCGGGGCCCCCTGTTCACTCCGCCGCATCGGCCGCTACCGTGGTGCCACCTTTGCAATCGCGGGAGCTCGGAGCACCGGGCTGAGAGGGCGCTGACCTTCGTCCCAGCGGCGTTTCACGTGAAACGCCCATGGACGCAAGCCGCTGCGTCGACCGCTGAACCTGTTACCGGGTAATGCCGGCGTAGGGAGTTGGGTCTCATGACTCTGCAGGATGCACGCACGCCCGAAAACGGAAACGGTGCCGACGGCAGCGGTGAGCCGCAGATCGGCTGGCACAAGGGCTATGTCTCCGGATCGCGCCCGGATCTTCGGGTCCCGGTCCGGCGGGTGCACCTCACCAACGGCAAGGACGTGACGCTCTACGACACGTCAGGGCCGTACACCGACCCGCATATCGATACCGACGTCCGCCGTGGTCTGGCGCCGCTGCGGGAGAACTGGATCATCGCTCGCGGCGACACCGAGGAGTACGCGGGGCGCCCCCCGCGGCCCGAGGACGACGGCCTCAAGCACACCTCGCCGCGCGGCGGGCTCAAGAACCTCGACGCGGTCTTCCCGGGCCGCCCCCGTCAGCCGCGCCGCGGCCGTGACGGCGCCGCGGTCACCCAGCTCGCCTACGCCCAGCGTGGCGAGATCACCGCGGAGATGGAGTACGTCGCCCTCCGCGAGAACGTCACCCCAGAGTTCGTCCGCGACGAGATCGCGGCCGGACGCGCGGTGCTGCCGTCGAACATCAACCACCCGGAGATCGAGCCAATGATCATCGGCAAGAACTTCCTGGTGAAGGTGAACGCCAACATCGGCAATTCGGCGGTCACTTCCTCCATCGAGGAGGAGGTGGAGAAGATGACCTGGGCGACTCGCTGGGGTGCCGACACGGTCATGGACCTCTCCACCGGGCGCAATATCCACACCACCCGCGAATGGGTGCTGCGCAACTCCCCCGTCCCCATCGGCACCGTGCCGCTCTACCAGGCACTGGAGAAGGTTGACGGCAAGGCCGAGGAGCTGACCTGGGAGATCTACAAGGACACCGTCATCGAGCAGGCCGAACAGGGCGTCGACTACATGACGGTGCACGCCGGTGTGCTGCTCCGTTATGTCCCCCTGACGGCCCGCCGTAAGACCGGCATCGTCTCGCGCGGCGGCTCGATCATGGCGGCCTGGTGCCTGGCGCACCACAAGGAGTCGTTCCTCTACACGCACTTCGAAGAGCTCTGCGAAATCCTCGCCTCGTACGACGTCACCTACTCGCTCGGTGACGGCCTGCGCCCCGGATCCATCGCGGACGCCAATGACGAGGCGCAGTTCGCGGAGCTGCGTACGCTCGGCGAGCTGAACACCATCGCCAAGCGGCACGGCGTCCAGACGATGATCGAGGGCCCGGGGCATGTCCCGATGCACAAGATCAAGGAGAACATCGACCTCCAGCAGGAGATCTGCGAGGAGGCCCCGTTCTATACGCTCGGCCCCCTGACCACCGATATCGCGCCCGCCTACGACCACATCACCTCCGGTATCGGAGCGGCGATGATCGCTTGGTGGGGTACCGCCATGCTCTGCTACGTCACGCCCAAGGAGCATCTGGGCCTCCCGGACCGCGACGACGTCAAGACCGGCGTCATCACGTACAAGATCGCGGCTCATGCGGCAGACCTGGCCAAGGGGCACCCGGGCGCCCAGGAATGGGATGACGCGCTCTCCGATGCCCGCTTCGAGTTCCGCTGGGAGGACCAGTTCAACCTGGCCCTCGACCCGGACACCGCGCGCGCCTTCCACGACGAGACGCTGCCTGCCGAGCCGGCGAAGACGGCCCACTTCTGCTCGATGTGCGGCCCGAAGTTCTGCTCGATGAAGATCAGTCAGGACATCCGCCGTGAACACGGGGGTGACCTGGCGATCGACCCCGAGGCCGGAATGGCCGAGAAGTCGAAGGAGTTCGCGGCCGCAGGCAACCGCGTGTACCTGCCGCTCGCGGAGTAGCCCACCGTCGGGAGTCGCTCCATCGGACGCCCGGACTCGCTCCTTCTGCCACCTCTGGCGGAAGGTCCCCACCGAAAGGCGGGGGCCTTCCGCCTGCCCATGGTGCGGCATCCTGAGCGCCCTTCGGTGACCCGCAGGGCGCCGGGCCGCCACCCCGGGCACTAATCCGCCTGGTGGTCGGGCCCCCCGTAATCCGGGCTGGTGAAATCCGGGCTGGAGTAGCGCGGCCGGGAACCCGAGGAGCCGCTGTCGGGGCTGGTGAACTCGGGGCGGGTGTAGCCGAGCGTGGGGATCCGGCTCTCGGGCGGTGGAGTGCGGCGGGGGACATAGCGTGCCGGGTCGTCGTCCGGAGTGGCCGCGGGGTCGGCAAGGGCCTCGCGGAGAAAGGGCAGCACACCGCGCTCCAGGAGGGCACGGCGCCACACCTCACGGGCGTGGTCCAGCGCCTCACCCAGCTCGTCGGCTCTGGCGGCCTGGGGCGACGAACCATTGCGCAGCGCCGTGATGAGCAGTCCGGCCATCGCGACAAGGGTCCCCGCGGCGGTCAGTGCCGCGAAGATCCAGCCGACGTTGACCAGTGGCTGCGCCAAGGACTTGTCGGGGCTGATGGCGCGCAGCACATAACCGATGAGGAGGAAGAGCACCGCGGCGATGCCGGCGAGGACGGGAGCGAGGACGGCGACCATGGCGGTGAGCCCGGCGCCGGTGTTTTCGGCCCCGCCCAGGGCCGTGGCGCCGGCCGGTCCTGGACTCCCGTCGGCCTCCAGGCTCTGCTCCTCGTCGCCCGCCGCGACGTGGGGCGGCACGGGCGTCGGTGCGCGCCACTCGGCGCGGAGCTGTACATAGCGTTGGTATTCGGCCGTGGCGCACGCGGCGATGGCGGTGGTCGCGCTGAGCGCCATCGTGCGCAACTGCTCGTTGTTGAGGTGGTTTTCCGCGACGGCGGTGAAGTCGTCCGGGCGGTATGCGGCGGTACGCAGCGCCTCATCAAGGATCCGCGCAAATTCCGCGCGGTCCTCGTTCAGCAGGTGCGGAGCGCTGTTCATGTGGATCCCCCGATGCTCCGTAGGGCCGTACGGCCGGCGTTGGCCGGGCAGTGGGCGGAAACGGAGGAGAGCCTGCTACGGATAGTCCGATGGTAGAGCGACTGCGGCGCGGGGTGACAGAGAGTTTACGGAATTTGAGTAATGCCACGACCGGTTTCCGCCCGTGGCGACCCCCGGCGGTGCGCCCATCGCCCGCCGTCCGCCCTTCCGTACGCCTGCCCCGATAACGTTCAGCCGGCCAGCGGAAGTTGAACGACCAAAAGCTTTCCGGCCATGGTGATACCGCCGTCCATGGCGATGGCCAGACCGTCCGCGTAGACATGCGGACCCTCGACCGCCACGCTCTCGCTCTCGCCGTCCTCGGCGCCGACCTCGCCCAGCAGATAGGGGATGGGGCTGTGGCCATGTACGACGCGGTCGCCACCGTAGGCGTCGAGGAGTTCGCGTACGGCGTCCGAGCCGTCCTCGTCGCGGAAGGCGAAGCGCTTGGTGAACTTGCGGAACAGATCCCAGACTTCGTCCGCGTCGCTGCGGGTGAGCACGTCGTGGACGGTGTCGTTGACGGCCTCGATGGAGTCGCCGTATTCGAGGTAGGCGGTGGTGTCGGAGTGCACGAGCAGATGCCCGTCCTCCTCCATCACGGCGTCCAGGCGGGCCATCCACTGGAGGTGGTGGTCCTCCAGGCGGTCCATATCGGTCTTCTGGCCGCCGTTGAGGAGCCAGGCGGCCTGGAAGGAGGCGGTGCCGGCGCCGGACTGTACGGGGGTGTCGCCGAACCGCTTGGCGCCCAGCAGCAGGAGTTCGTGGTTGCCCATCAGGGCCTTGCAGTAGCCGCCGGCCGCCGCTGCCTCGGCGGAGAGCTGCATGACGAGGTCGATGACGCCGATGCCGTCCGGGCCGCGGTCGGTGAAGTCGCCGAGGAACCAGAGCCGGGCATTGCCGGCCGCCCAGTTGCCGTCGGCGTCGATCAGGCCCTCGGCGGCCAGCGCCTCGCGCAGCTCGTCGTAGTAGCCGTGCACGTCGCCGACGACATACAGCGGACCCATGCCCTCGGGCGCGTCGGGGTCCTGGGCCGGTTCGGGCACCGGGACGACGGCAGGGCGGTCGATGAGGGTGTCCGTGCGCTCGGGCGCGATGACCGGGAGGTCGCGCGCGGTCGGGGTGTACTCCTCGGGGAGCTCCGCGGGCGGGGCGGCGGGCGACACCACGGGGGGCGCGGCGGGTGGAGCGGCAGGAGGCGCGGCCGGGGTCCCGGCGGGCAGGTGGAGCGGCGGGCCGGCAGGCGGCACGGGGGACCCGGCGGACGCGCCGGAGGGAACTCCTGGCGGCGGTACAGACGCCGGAGTTTCTCCTGCCATGGTCCACACCATGGGTCCCTGACTGGCCCCCTGAGTCATCGACCCCTCCACCGTTGCGCCGCCGTGCACCTCTCGGACCTTTGCCTGGTCGACGGCGGTCCGCGGTGTCGTGCGCCCATCATAGGAATGCCGATCGCGGGTTGTGACGCACCCGGGGGTGGTCAATCCGCCGAAGCCCGGCATTCGCGGCGGATTTATCCCGGGATCGCCCTGTTTTTTCCTCGTAGAAGTGATCACACCGTCGCTCGTATGTGGGAGCACGCTCAGTCGCCGGTGGGCCCTCGCGGTGGGCTGATGGTCGTTCTCGGGGGACGCCGCTGGGACGAGGCCCGGATGATCAGATCGGTAGGTATCACCTGTTCGACGGGCCGGCCGTTGTCGAGCCCCTCGATGGCGTCGATGAGGATCTGCACGACGGCGGTGCCGATACGGCGCGGTTTGAGGGACAGCGTGGTGACGGGCGGCTCGGTGGCGGCGTAGAGGGTGGACTCGCTGCAGCAGACCAGCAGCAGGTCCTCCGGCACCCTCAGCCCGTAGCGCCGGGCGGCGGCGAGCAGGTCCGTGCCGTTGGGGTCGAAGAGCCCGTAGACGGCGTCCGGGCGGTCCGGGCGGGCCAGCAGCCGGTCGGCGGCGACGGCCCCGGCACAGGGGTCGTGTGCCGGGTAGGACTCGTACACAGGCTCCTGGCCGACCCGCTCGCACCAGTGCAGATAGGCGGTGGTCGACAGGCGGGTGTAGGTGTCGGTGGTGTTGCCCGTGAGCAGGCCGATGCGACGGGCGCCGGCGTCGGCGAGATGGTCGAGCAGGCCGAGGACGGCCGCCTCGTGATCGTTGTCGACCCAGCCGGTGACGGGCAGCGTGCCGCCGGGGCGGCCGTCGGAGACGACGGGGATGCCGTGCCGGACGAGCTCGGTGACGACGGGGTCGCCGTCGGCGGGGTCGATGACGACGGTGCCGTCCAGGGCGACGTTGGACCACACGTCGTGGCGGGAGGTCGCGGGGAGGATGACCAGTGCATAGCCCCGGGCCAGGGCCGCGGAGGTGGCCGCTCTGGCCATCTCGGCGAAGTATGCGAATTCGGTGAAGGTGAAAGGTTCATCCCCGTACGTGGTCACGGTCAGGCCGAGGAGCCCTGACTTGCCCGTACGGAGGGTGCGGGCGGCTGCGGACGGGCGGTAGCCCAGCCGGTCGGCCACCTCGCGGACATGGCTACGGGTGGCGTCCGGAAGCCGGCCCTTGCCGTTGAGCGCGTCGGAGACAGTCGTGATCGACACTCCGGCTGCGGCGGCCACGTCCCGGATGCCCGCCCGCCCCAGCCGGCGACCGGTCGACCGGCTCACCTGATGCTTCCCTGCTGCTGTCATGGCGAGCCGATAGTAGGGCTCATTAGGGCCATTCGCGGGGCTTGGACGAGGGCTGTGCAGAGGTACGTTTCTGCATGGCCGGAAGCGCTCAATTCTCATGAAAGCAAAGGAAGTTGGCGCGATAGATGATCATTTCGGCGGAGATGTGGTGCGTTTGCCTGTCGATCGGTTCAGGTCTCGAAGCGGCCTCAAGTCACCTTGACGGGGGACGCGCGCCACGGAGTGAGCCACCGGCGCACGCCGAACCGGACGGCGCCCCCTGGAGGCTCCGCGCGGGGCTACCCCGCGCCTGGCCGAGGGGTGCGGCCGAGCTCGGCGGCGGGGCGGGGGCTGCCGCCGAACGGGTCAATCCTCATAAGGTGTGCAGTATTGGAGAAGAGGCAGGACGGTCGAGGAGGACCCTGCGGTGAGCGAGAAGACCCCGAAGCTGCGTGCTGCGCTGGACGGCATCCCCACCTACAAGCCGGGCCGGCCGGCGGCGGCCGGCGGCCCCGTCACGTACAAGCTGTCCTCCAACGAGAACCCCTATCCGCCGCTGCCGGGCGTCCTGGAGAGCGCGGTGACCGCTGCCGGTGCCTTCAACCGCTACCCGGACATGGCCTGCACGGGCCTGATGGCGGAGCTGTCCGAGCGGTTCTCGGTGCCCCTGGAGCATCTGGCGACCGGCACCGGATCGGTCGGGGTGGCACAGCAGCTGGTCCAGTCGACGGCCGGTCCCGGCGATGAAGTGATCTACGCCTGGCGGTCGTTCGAGGCCTACCCGATCGTCACCCAGGTCTCCGGCGCCACCTCCGTGCAGATTCCGCTGACCTCCGGTGAGGTGCACGACCTGGACGCCATGTTCGCCGCGATCACCGACCGGACCCGGTTGATCTTTGTCTGCAACCCCAACAACCCCACCGGTACCGTCGTCCGCCGCGCGGAGCTGGAGTCCTTCCTGGACCGGGTGCCGAGCGATGTGCTGGTGGTGCTGGACGAGGCGTACTGCGAATTCGTGCGCGATCCCCAGGTGCCGGATGGCATCGAGCTCTACCGCGACCGCCCCAATGTGTGTGTGCTGCGCACCTTCTCCAAGGCGTACGGCCTGGCGGGGCTGCGGGTCGGCTTTGCGGTGGCCCATGAGCCGGTGGCCGCGGCGCTGCGCAAGACGGCGGTGCCGTTCGGGGTGAGCCAGCTGGCGCAGGAGGCGGCCGTGGCGTCGCTGCGCAGCGAGGCGGCGCTGCTGGAGCGGGTCGATGCGCTGGTGGCCGAGCGGGCGCGGGTGGTGGACGGGCTGCTGAGGCAGGGCTGGACGGTCCCCGAATCACAGGCGAATTTCGTCTGGCTGCGGCTGGGGGACCGCACGACCGACTTCGCGGCGGCCTGCGAGCGGGCCGGTGTGGTCGTGCGGCCGTTCGCCGGCGAGGGCGTACGGGTGACGATCGGCGAGGGCCCGGCGATGGACCTGTTCCTGGAGGCCGCGGAGGAGTTCCGCAAGGCGCTGTAACCCGTCGTCGAACGAGTGCCGAGGCCGTGGGTCTGCTGACCTGCGGCCTCGTGCGTGATGCGGGCTTTCTCGCCGCTGCGGACGGGTGCCGGGGTGCGCCGCCCCGCCGTCGGTGCGGCCCGGGTCGTGGCAGGTGGAGGGCGTGGTGGCGCCCGCCGCTCAGGCGTGACCGCGGTCACGTACCCCCCGGCAGAAGTGACTGAGACCCGTAGGAGATAATTGCTTGTGAATGTGAACGCGTTCACAAGCGCGTCCCGTATGGGCCATTTTATGTGGCGCATACAGGGCATTGCCGTAGTGCAACGGCGACGTAAGGAGCACGGCATGGAACTGGCGTTGGCGCCAGAGACTCTGGCGCGATGGCAATTCGGCATCACCACCGTCTACCACTTCCTGTTCGTCCCCTTGACGATCTCCCTCGCCGCTCTGGTGGCCGGACTCGAGACCGCATGGGTACGGACGGGCAAGGAGAAGTACCTCAAGGCCACCAAGTTCTGGGGCAAGCTGTTTCTGATCAATATCGCGATGGGTGTCGTCACCGGCATCGTCCAGGAGTTCCAGTTCGGTATGAACTGGTCCGCCTACTCGCGGTTCGTCGGGGACGTCTTCGGTGCCCCGCTGGCCTTCGAGGCGCTGATCGCGTTCTTCTTCGAGTCGACCTTCATCGGCTTGTGGATCTTCGGCTGGGACAAGCTGCCGAAGAAGATCCACTGCTTCTGCATGTGGATGGTCTCGATCGGCACGATCCTGTCGGCGTACTTCATCCTCGCGGCGAACTCCTGGATGCAGCACCCGGTCGGCTACAAGTACAACGCCGCGAACGGCCGTGCCGAGCTGACGGACTTCTGGAAGGTGCTGACCCAGGACACCACCCTGGTCGTCGCCTTCCACACGCTGACCGCGGCCTTCCTTACCGGCGCCGCGTTCATGGTCGGTATCGCCGCCTTCCACCTGATGCGCAAGAAGCACATCAAGGTCATGCGGACGTCGCTGCGGCTCGGGCTGATCACGCTGGTCATCTCGGGCATCCTCACCGCGGTCAGCGGTGACTCGCTCGGCAAGGTCATGTTCAAGCAGCAGCCCATGAAGATGGCTGCGGCCGAGGCGCTGTGGGACAAGGAAGAACCGGCACCGTTCTCGGTCTTCGCCTACGGCGATGTCGAAAAGGGACACAACACGGTCGCGATCGAGATACCCGGGCTGCTTTCCTTCCTCGCGCACAACGACTTCAGCTCGCCGGTCCCCGGCATCAACGACGTCAACAAGTCCGAGCAGCAGAAGTTCGGGCCCGGCGACTACCGGCCCAACATCCCGGTCGCCTACTGGGGCTTCCGCTGGATGATCGGCTTCGGCATGTCGTCCTTCGCCATCGGGCTCGCCGGGCTCTGGCTCACCCGTAAGAAGTTCTGGCTGGCTCCGGGGCTGCGGACGGGGGACGAGGAGCCACCGCATCTCGCGCTCACCAAGAACAAGGTGCTCGGTGCCCGTCTGAGCAAGTGGTACTGGTCGCTCGCCTTTGTCACCCTCGGCTTCCCGCTCATCGCGAACTCGTGGGGCTGGATCTTCACCGAGATGGGCCGCCAGCCCTGGGCCGTCTACGGCTTGCTGCGCACCTCGGACGCGGTCTCCCCGGGCGTCTCGCAGGGGGAGGTGCTGACCTCGATGATCGTCTTCACCGCGCTCTACGCGATCCTCGCGGTGGTCGAGGTCAAGCTGCTGGTGAAGTACATCAAGGCCGGACCGCAGGAGCTCACCGACTCCGACCTCAACCCGCCCACCAAGATCGGCGGCGACAGCACGGACGCCGACCGGCCGATGGCCTTCTCGTACTAGGAGGCGACTGTGCAACTCCACGACGTCTGGTTCGTTCTTATCGCCGTCCTCTGGACCGGGTACTTCTTCCTCGAAGGGTTCGACTTCGGGATCGGTATCCACACCAAGCTCCTCGCCCGCGACCGGCAGGAGAAGCGCGTACTGATCAACACCATCGGCCCGGTCTGGGACGGCAACGAGGTCTGGCTGATCAGCGCGGCCGCTGCGACCTTCGCCGCCTTCCCCGACTGGTACGCCACCCTCTTCTCCGGGTTCTATCTGCCGCTGCTGCTGATCCTGGTGTGCCTGATCGTGCGCGGGGTCGCCTTCGAATACCGCCACAAGCGGACCGAAGAGCGCTGGCAGCGGAACTGGGAGAACGCGATTTTCTGGGCCTCGCTGCTGCCCGCGGTGCTCTGGGGCGTCCTGTTCGGCAACCTGGTGCACGGCGTCAAGATCGACGCTCACAAGGAATATGTGGGGAGCGTTCTCGACCTGCTGAACCCGTACGCGATTCTGGGCGGGCTGCTCACGCTGACCCTGTTCACCTTCCACGGTGCGGTGTTCGCCTCGCTCAAGACGACGGGCGACATCCGGGAGCGGGCACGCAGGATGGCGGCCGTCCTCGGAGCGCTCACCCTGGTGCCGGTGACCGGCTTCCTGGGCTGGACCCAGGCCGCCAAGGGCGACGGCACCAGCCTGATCGTCATGATCGTCGCGGTGGTCGCGCTGGTAGCGGCGCTGGGGGCCAACAAGCTCGGGCGTGAGGGCTGGGCGTTCGCCTTCTCCGGCATCACGGTCGTGGCCGCGGTCGCGATGCTGTTCCTGACGCTCTTCCCGAACGTCATGCCCTCGACGCTGAACGAGAGCTGGAGCCTCACGGTCAGCAACGCCTCGTCCAGCCCCTACACCTTGAAGATCATCACGTGGTGCGCCGGTTTCGCCACGCCACTGGTGATGCTCTACCAAGGGTGGACGTACTGGGTGTTCCGCAAGCGCATCGGCACCCAGCACATCGCCGATGCCCACTAGCTGAGCGGCCGCCCTTCCGGGGCGGCCCCAGCAGGACGGATGTTTCACGTGAAACCGGTCGACCCGCGTCTGCTCCGCTACGCCCACGCCACCCGCGGCTTCCTGGTCGCGGTGGTGGTGCTCGGGCTTGCCGGAGCGGGCCTGGTCATCGGCCAGGCGATGCTGATCGCCGAGATCGTCGTCGGGGCGTTCCAGCACCATCTCGATACCGGCGCCCTGGCCACACCGCTGGCGCTGCTCGCCGCGGTCTCCGTCGGGCGCGGTCTGGTCTCCTGGCTCACCGAGCTGGCCGCGCACCGCGCCGGCGCGGCGGTCAAGTCCGAGCTGCGCATGCGGCTGATCGAGCGGGCGGCGCGGCTGGGGCCCGGCGCGGTGATCGGGCGCGCGGACGGCGGCGCGCCGGCCACGGCTCCGTACGGCCCCGGGGCGGCCGACGCGGGCGCGCCCGACGGCACCGGCACCCTGGAGATGCGAACCGGTGAACTCACCACCCTCGCCACCCGCGGCATCGACGCACTGGACGACTACTTCGCCCGCTATCTGCCGCAGTTGGGGCTGGCGGTCGTCGTCCCCCTCGCCGTGCTGGCCCGGATCGTCACCGGTGACTGGATATCGGCGCTCACCATCGTCCTCACCCTCCCGCTGATCCCGCTGTTCATGATCCTGATCGGCTGGGCCACCCAGGCGCGGATGGACCGCCAGTGGCGGCTGCTCGCCCGGCTGTCGGGCCACTTCCTCGATGTCGTCGAGGGCCTGCCGACCCTCAAGGTCTTCGGCCGGGCCAAGGCCCAGGCCGCTTCCATCCGGGCCATCACGGGCGCATACCGCCGGGCGACGATGCGCACCCTGCGGATCGCTTTTCTCTCCTCCTTCGCGCTCGAACTCCTCGCCACCCTCTCCGTCGCGCTGGTCGCGGTCGGCATCGGTATGCGGCTGGTGCACGGTGAGCTCGACCTCTACACCGGCCTGATGGTGCTGGTGCTGGCGCCCGAGGCGTATCTGCCGCTGCGGCAGGTCGGTGCGCAGTACCACGCCGCGGCCGAGGGGCTTTCGGCCGCGGAGGAGATCTTCGCGGTGCTGGAGACTGCGCTGCGCCCGGCCGGCACCGCACCCGCGCCCGAGGGCACCGCACTGACGGTGGAAGAGCTGGTGGTGCGCCACCCCGGGCGGACCGCCGACTCGCTTCCGGCGACGTCGTTCAAGGTCCGGCCCGGCGAGACCGTCGCACTGGTCGGCCCATCCGGCGCCGGCAAGTCCACCCTGCTGAGCGTGCTGCTCGGCTTCACCGAACCGCACGGGGGCCGGGCCCTCGTCGACGGCCGGGACATCGCGTCGCTCTCCCCCGAGAGCTGGCGGCAGCGGATCGCTTGGGTGCCGCAGCACCCGCATCTGTTTGCCGGCACCATCGCCGAGAACGTACGGCTGGCGAGGCCGGACGCGGATGACGCCGCGGTGCGTACCGCCCTGAGCGAGGCGGGCGCGCTGGATTTCATCGACGCGCTCCCGGACGGCACGGCGACCCGGCTCGGCGAGTCCGGTGCCGGACTCTCGGCCGGTCAGCGCCAGCGCCTCGCGCTCGCCCGAGCCTTCCTCGCCGACCGCCCGATCCTGCTCCTGGACGAGCCCACGGCCAACCTCGACGGCGCGACCGAGGAGGCCATGGTGACTGCGATCGGCCGGCTCGCCGTCGGCCGTACGGTCCTGCTCGTCGTCCACCGGCCGGCGTTGCTGGCGGTGGCGGACCGGGTGGTGCGGTTGCCGGGGGCGGTGCGTCCCGCGGATACGGTCGATCCTCTGGATGCGGACGGCGCGGACGGCGCGGACGGCGCGGAGGGCGCGGCGGAGCCGCTGGGCGCGGGGGCGCGGGTCGGTGCGGTCGTGGGGGCGACTGCGGGCCGGTCGGGCCAGTCGGGCCAGACGGGCCGGTCGGGCCAGGAGCCGGTCGTCGAACCGGCTGAAACGGACCGGGGCCCCGCCGAGGCGGCGGCCGGGGAGCCGGATCCCGAGGAGGACACCGGGCCCGCCTCCCTCCCCGGCCTCGCCCGGGGCTCGGCGCTCACCCGGCTGCGGCGGACGGCCCGGTCCCATCGGGCGCGATTCGCCCTGGCGCTGCTGCTGGGGAGCCTGGCGCTGGGCAGCGCGGTGGGTCTGATGGCGACCTCGGGATGGCTGATCTCGCGGGCGGCGCAGCAGCCTCCGGTGCTGTATCTGATGGTCGCGGTCACCGCCACCAGGGCGTTCGGCATCGGCCGTGCGGTCTTCCGGTACGCCGAGCGGCTGGTCGCCCATGACGCGGTCTTCCGGATGCTCGCCGAGGCACGTGTCGCCGTCTTCCGGCGGCTGGAACGTCTGGCACCGGCCGGGCTCAAGGAGCGCAGCCGCGGCGATCTGCTGTCGCGGCTGGTGGCCGATGTCGATGCGGCACAGGACTACTTCCTGCGCTGGCTGCTTCCGGTAGGGGCGGCGGTGCTGGTCGGCGCGGGCGCGGTCGGTTTCACCGGCTGGCTGTTGCCGGAGGCCGGTGCGCTGCTCGCCGCCGGACTGCTGCTCGCGGGCGTGGGCGTGCCGATGCTCTCGGGTGCGCTGGCCCGGCGGGCGGAGCGTCAACTGGCGCCCGCGCGCGGGCGGCTCGCGACCCGTGTCGTCGATGTGCTCACCGGTACCGCCGAGTTGACGGTGGCCGGTGCCCTCCCCGCCCGTACGGAGGCGGTGCGGGGCGCCGACCGGGAGCTGACCCGGATCGCCTCCCGGTCGGCCACCGTGTCCGGGACCGGCGCCGGGCTGTCGGCGCTGCTGTGCGGACTGACGGTCGCCGCGGCGGCGGTGGCCGGCGTCCAGGCCGTCCACGCGGGACGCCTGTCGGGCGTGGCACTGGCCGTGGTCGTGCTCACCCCGCTCGCCGCCTTCGAGGCGGTGGCCGGGCTGCCGCTCGCCGTGCAGTACCGCCGGCGCACCCGGCACGCCGCCGAGCGGGTCTTCGAGGTGCTGGACGCGCCGGTTCCGGTGCAGGAGCCGGCCGCGCCGGCTGATCCTCCTGAGACGCCGTTCCCGCTGGTCATAGGGGATCTCACCGCGCGCCACCCGGGAGCGGACCGCCCGGCGCTGGACGGGGTGGGCTTCACCTTGTCCGCCGGCCGCCGGCTCGCCGTCGTCGGCCCGTCCGGTTCCGGGAAGACCACCCTGGCGCAGGTGCTGCTGCGCTTTGTGGACCGGGAGTCGGGGACGTACCTGCTGGGCGGAACGGAGGCCCGGACGCTGGACGGTGACGCGGTCCGGCGGCTGGTGGGGCTGTGTGCGCAGGACGCGCACCTCTTCGACAGCTCGCTGCGGGAGAACCTCAAGCTCGCCCGTAGGGGCCGGCGCGACGCCTCGGGCGATGCCGACCGGGACCTGTGGGACGCGCTCGGGCGGGCGCGGCTCGCGGACTGGGTGCGGGGGCTGCCCGACGGCCTGGACACCATGATCGGGGAGCACGGCGCCCGGCTGTCCGGTGGCCAGCGGCAGCGCCTGGCCCTCGCGCGTGCGCTGCTCGCGGACTTCCCGGTGCTCGTTCTGGACGAGCCCGCCGAGCACCTGGATCTGGCCACCGCCGATGCGCTGACCGCCGATCTGCTGGCCGCGACCGAGGGCCGTACGACGGTCCTGATCACCCACCGGCTCACCGGTCTCGAGGAGGTCGACGAGGTGCTGGTTCTGGATCAGGGGCGGGCCGCGCAGTGCGGGCCGTACGCGGAGCTGGCGGCGGCCGACGGCCCGTTCCGGCGGATGCTGGAGCGCGAGCGGGCGGTGGATACGGCGTACGGGGCGGCGCAGCCGGTGGCGTAGGACGACGCGCTGCCGGTGTGTGGGGCGGCACGTTGCCGGTGGGTGAGGCGACGCGTTGCCGGTGGCCCGGGACGGCGTACCGCCCCGGGCGCGCGCCGGGGCTCGTCCCGCCCTGTACCGGGCCCATCCCGCCCTGCCCCGGGCCCGTCCCCCTTCGCGCCCGAGCGCCGCGCATAACCGGACTTTCCCCGGAAAACAGCCCTTATTAGGCTCATGGCATGGCAGCCACGGCAGAACCCCCACCCGCGGGCCCCGCGGGCCCCGCGGACCCGGCGGACGCGGACCCCGGGGCCCACGGGAGCGACGGTGCGAACCCGGCGCCCGACCCCATGGAGGCCGCCACCGAGGCGACCCGCAGTCTGCAGGGGCTGTCGTCCGAGCTGACCGCCCGGGTGCCGCAGCTGCTGGAAGCGATGCGCTCGGTCGGCGCGGGTCTCGATCTGCACATCACCCTGGACCGGATCGTGGAGACGGCCGCCGAGCTGGCCGACGCCCGCTACGCCGCGATCGGGATCATCGACGACGCCCGCGAGGGGCTGTCGGACTTTGTGACATACGGGGTGACCAGGGAGCAGCACGAACGGATCGGCGCGCTGCCCGACGGCCACAAGGGCCTGCTCGGGGCGCTCATCCATGATCCCAAGCCACTGCGCCTCGCCGACCTCACGACGGACTCCCGCTCTGCGGGCTTCCCGGCCGGGCACCCGCCGATGCGGACGTTTCTCGGGGTGCCGATCCGCGTCCAGGGCGAGATCTTCGGCAACCTCTATCTGACCGAGAAGCGCGCGGGCCGGGAGTTCAGCGAGGAAGACCTGCACATGGTGCGGGTGCTGGCCACCGAGGCCGGTATCGCGATCGGCAACGCCCGGCTGCATGAGGCAACCGCGCAGCGGGAGCGGTGGATCGACGGCTCCGTGGCGGTGACCACCGAACTCCTCGCCGGCAGCGATGTCGACGATGCGCTCGCGGTGGTCGCCGAGCAGGCCCGCAAGCTGGCGGAGTCGGCGGCCGGCATTGTGCTGCTGCCCGATGAGGAGGGCGGTCTGGAGATCGTCGCGGTGTCGGCCGACGATCCCACCGGCATCATGGGGACGCAGATTCCGCCCCACAGCCCGGTGGTCGAACAACTCCTCACCGGGGAGCCCGTGTTCGTGCACGATTCGGCCACCGATCCACGGATGATCACTGATATCGCGGCCCGCTTCGGACCCAGCATGATGCTGCCGCTCAAAAGTGGCGGACGGGTGCTCGGCACCCTTGCGACCCCGCGGGCCAGGGGCGCCCGCCCGTTCACCGCCGCCGAGCGGACGCTGGCCACCCAGTTCGCAGCGCAGGCCGCACTGGCGCTGGTGCTGGCGGACGCCCAGCGTGACCGTGAGCGGCTCGCCGTCTATGAGGACCGCGACCGGATCGCCCGTGACCTGCACGATCTCGTTATCCAACGGCTTTTCGCGACGGGCATGATCCTGGAGAGCGCACAGCGCAGATCCGTCGTGCCCGAGGTGACACAGGGCGTCGGCAAGGCCGTCGACGAGCTGGACGTCACCATCCAGGAGATCAGAACCGCGATCTTCGCCCTGCAACAGGGGCCGGCCGAGGCGCCGTCCGGGCTGCGGACCCGGGTCCTGCGCGAAATCGGCACCGCCGCCGTACCACTCGGCTTCCAGCCGTCGGCCGGCTTCATCGGCCCGGTCGACTCCCGGGTCGGCGAGCTGACCGGCAAAAACCTGATTGCCGCGCTGCGCGAGGCGCTGTCGAACGCCTTCCGCCACGCCCAGGCCTCCCGGATCGAGGTCGTCGTCGACGCCACGATCCGACTCCCGGACGGTGCCGACGGCGTCCGCCTGACCGTCGCCGACGACGGCATCGGCATCTCGGGCGGCGGTCGCCGCAGCGGCCTCAAGAACCTCGCCAAGCGCGCGGAGTCGCTGGGCGGCTCCAGCGCCTACGGCCCCGGGCTCGGCGAGGCCGGTACGGGGACGACGCTGAGGTGGGAGGCGCCGCTGTGAGGGCAGGGCGGCGCGGGTGCAGGGGGCGGGCGGGGCCGAGTGAGGCCAGACGGGGCAGGCGGGGGGCAGGCGGGGCCGGCCCCCGTGGTGCTACCGGCCGTCCCTTGGGAGGCCGTCGCGCAGGATCCGCTCGATGACGGCCGCGACGCCGTCGTCGTTGTTGGACGCGGTACGGCCCGTCGTGGCGGCCAGCACGTCGGGGTGGGCGTTGGCCATGGCGTACGAGGTGCCGGCCCAGGTCAGCATCTCTATGTCGTTCGGCATGTCCCCGAAAGCGACCACTTCCTGCGGGGAGATGCCGCGCTCCGCACAGCAGCGGGCGAGGGTGCCGGCCTTGCTGACACCGGGACCGCTGATCTCCAGGAGGGCGGTGGGGCTGGACCGGGTGAAGGACGCGAGATCACCGGCGGTCGTGCGGGCCAGCGTGAGGAACGCGTCGGGGTCCAGCTCGGGGTGGTGCGCCAGCAGCTTGATCACGGGCTGCTCGGGGAAAGCGGGGCTTGTGGGTCCGGTGGGTCCGGTGAGACCGATGGGAACGGCGGGACCGGCGGGACCGGCGGGACCGGTGGTGTCACCAGAGGGGGCGCTTCCGAAAGGCGCGCTACCTGAGGGGCCGCCCGGCCTCTGGGGCTCGTCGTGATCCGCGGGGTGCGGACACAGCGTCGAGACGAAGTCCTCGGCCAGCAGCTTCTCGGCCGGCGCGACGACCGCGGCCGGGTCCAGGAGGAGCGGCGGGTACTGCGGCTCGTAGTGGATGCCGCCGGTGCGCTCGACCGCGAACGAGGTGCCGGGCGCGCCACTGCGCAGCGCGTCCACGACTTCGAGCGCGACGGTGCGCTCCAGGGGGCTGACCTCGACGATCCGGCCGCCGCGGTGCAGATCGACGACGGCCGCGCCGTTCGCGCAGATCGCCAGGCCGTGACCGTGCACATGGTCGCTGACCACGCCCATCCAGCGGGCCGGACGTCCGGTGACGAAGAACACCTCGATGCCGGCCCGCTCCGCGGCGGCCAGCGCGGCGATGGTCCGGTCGGAGACCGTCTTGTCGTCGTGCAGCAGCGTGCCGTCGAGATCGGTGGCGATCAGCCGGGGCGCAACGGCCGTTCCGGGCGCCCGTGGTGGTGTGGCGGGGGCATCAGTCACGGGGACATCTTCCCGTACCGCCGCGCACAGGGGTGCGGTGGGTTGTGCGCAGGAGCCCGTGGCGCCCGGGCGGATGGCGTAAGGACCGGGCGGTGGTGGAGCCCGTCCACGGGGCCGAGGTGACGGGCGGAGCCCGGCCATGGCATTGAGGCAACGTGGCGGAGCCCGTCCATGGGACCGAGGCGGGACGCGGCGGAGCCCGTCCATGGCACCGAGGCGAATCGTTCGCACCGCGCGGACGGCCGTAGGCTCGGGGGTATGCGACTGAGCACCGTGATACTCCCCGTCCGCCGCTGGTCCGAAGGCGGACGGGAGGCATGGCAGCGCGCCGAGGAACTGGGCTTCCACGCCGCGTACACCTACGACCACCTCTCGTGGCGGAGCTTCCGCGACCAGGCTTGGTTCGGCGCCCTTCCGACGCTGACCGCAGCCGCGGCCGCGACCTCCCGTCTGCGGCTGGGCACCCTCGTCACCTCGCCGAACTTCCGGCACCCGGTCACCCTCGCCAAGGAACTGATCTCGCTCGACGACATCAGCGACGGCCGGATCACCCTGGGCATCGGCGCCGGTGGCAACGGCTTCGACGCCACCGCGCTCGGCCAGGACCCCTGGGAGCCGCGGGAGCGGGCCGACCGCTTCGCCGAGTTCGTCGCGCTGCTGGACCGGCTGCTGTCCCAGGATGTCGTCTCCTACGCCGGCGACCACTACTCCGCGCACGAGGTCCGCAACATCCCCGGCTGTGTGCAGCGGCCGCGGCTGCCGTTCGCGGTGGCGGCCACCGGTCCGCGCGGGCTGAAGCTGGCCGCCCAGTACGGCCAGGCCTGGGTGACGACGGGGGACCCCAAGGTCTCCAACGGGGGCGGTACGCCGGACGAGTCGCGTGCGGCGATCCGCGGACAGATAGAGCGGCTGGGCAAGGCCTGCGCCGATCAGGGCCGGGACCTCGCCGACCTGCGGAAGGTCATGCTGACCGGCTTCACCCCGGACCGTCCGCTGGACTCCGTGGACGCCTTTGTCGACTTCGCCGGACGCCATGCCGAGCTCGGCATCGACGAGCTGGTCCTCCACTGGCCGATCGCCGATTCGGTCTTCGAGGCCGACGTCGCGGTCTTCGAACGGATCGCGACGGAGGGGCTGGGACAGCTGGCCGCCCGGTAGGCAGGGCTCCGGAGGCGTCTCCGTGGCCACAGGACTTTCCGGCAGCACCGGGAGCCCTGGCAGCACCGGGAGCCCCGGCAGCACCGGGAGCCCTGGCAGCACCGGGAGCCCCGGCAGCACCGGGAGCACTGACAGTCCCGGCAGCACCGACAGCCCCGGCGCGCCGGGTGCCCCTACATGGAGGTGCCCGCCTACCCCCGGCACGGAAGCGCCCCGACAGCACCGGCATCGAAGGTGTCCGACAACCCACAGCCCACAGCCCACAGCCCACAGCCAGACGCGCCCGGCACTCCCCTGGCCTGGGCTTTACCCCGCATATAGCTCCGAAGAGGGAGAATTGGGGCAGCTGGGCGCGGTGTGCGTCCCGCGGTGCGCGGTGCGCGGACGGCACGCGAGCGGTCGGCCCACTGCGCGAACTGCGGTGCTTTCGGAGGAGCTATGGCACAGACCCGATTCGCCCCGGACCACGGGCTGACCACACGCATGGTCACCACGATGTTCTTCATCGGGCTGCTGTACGTCGTGGTCGTCGGCGTGCTGGTGGTGCTGCTCAAGGGCGCGTGGGTGGTGGTGCTGCTGATCGCGGGCGCCCTGTTCATCGCGCAGTTCTGGTTCAGTGACCGGATCGCGGCGTTCAGCATGGGCGCGCGTGAGGTCACACCGGAGCAGGCGCCCGAGCTGCACGGCGCCGTCGACCGGCTGTGTGCGCTGGCCGATATGCCCAAGCCGCGGGTGGCGATCGCCGAGTCGGATGTGCCGAATGCCTTCGCCACCGGCCGCGGTCAGAAGAACTCCCTGGTGTGTGCCACCACCGGGCTGCTCAGGCGGCTGGAGCCGGAGGAGCTGGAGGGGGTGCTGGCCCACGAGCTCTCGCATGTCGCGCACCGCGATGTCGCGGTGATGACCATCGCCTCGTTCCTCGGCGTGCTGGCCGGGATCATCACCCGCGCCGCCCTGTGGAGCGGCATCGGGCGCAACAACCGGGACCAGAACGCGGCCATCGCGGTGCTCATCGTCACCGCCGTGAGCGTGGTCGTCTACGCGATCAGCTTCCTGCTGACCCGGCTGCTGTCCCGTTACCGTGAGCTGTCCGCCGACCGGGCCGCCGCACTGCTGACCGGCCGGCCCTCGGCGCTGGCCGCCGCGCTGACCAAGGTCACCGGCCAGATCGCGAGGATCCCGACCGAGGATCTGCGTAAGGCCCAGCCGTTCAACGCCTTCTACTTCGCCCCGGCGTTCAACAAGGAGAGCTTCAGCCGGCTGCTGTCCTCGCACCCGACGCTGGAACAGCGGCTGGACCAACTGGCCAAGATCTCGGCGCAGCTGGGGCGGGCGTGATGAGCGGCGTGGCCGGGACGGATGGGATGACCGACGCAGAGGCGACGACCGGCGCAGTGGGGCTGGATGTGATGACCGGCGCAGCGGGGCCGGAGGGATCGAACAAGGAGTACGTCACGCATGGGATTTCTTGACGCCATCCTCGGCCGCAGCAAACCCGTACGCCCCGATCTCGACCAGCTCTTCGCGCTGCCGTCCGCCGCGGTCACCCTTCAGGCCGCGGCCGGGTTCGAACCCACCGGCCTGGGGTCGGTGTGTTTCGCCAGCGTCGAGGGCGGGACGTTCGCCCGCATCCAGGAGGAGGCCCGGTCCCTGCTGGACGGTTCGGTGGAGTTCACGCAGGACGCGTACGGCTACACCTGGCTGCTCGCGCGGCATCCGCCCGAGGACGTAGCGGGCCTGGTCAACGACCTGCACGCGGTCAATACCTCGCTGGAGGAGGCGGGGTTCGGCCCGCAGTTGCTGTGTTCGCTGGTCGGCTTCCGTGATGAACGGCAGCGGTCGCTGGCGCTCGTCTACCTCTACAAGCGCGGCACGTTCTACCCCTTCTCCCCCAAGGAGGGCGGCGGCGAGAAGCGCGACAACCCGCTCGAACTGGAGGTGCGGGCGATGCTCGCGGACGACCTGACCATCGAGCAGGATCTGGCGCGGTGGTTCCCCGTGTGGGGGGCGCCGGGCCTCTGAGGGAGCGGACTGGCGGGACGGGGTGCGGTGGGGGGGAGACAGGGCGGTGGGCCCGGCCCGGCCGTCTGGGCACACCGTTTTCGGCGCTGTCCTACGGGACCGATGGTTCAGCCGGGGAAACGCAGGAACGGGGCCGGTACCCGGCTGGTGAGCCAGACGCCGTTCGCGCTGACCCGGAAGACATGGCCGGCGCGGTGCATCGCCCCCGCGTCCACGGTCAGGACCACGGGCTTGCCGCGCCGTGCTCCCACCCGCGTCGCGGTTTCGCGGTCGGGCGAGAGATGGACGGCATGCCGCGACATCGGCCGCAGTCCCTCCTCCCGGATGGCGGCCACATTGCGGGCCACCGTGCCGTGGAAGAGCTGCGCGGGTGGTTCGGCCGGCGGCAGATCGAGGTCGACCTGCACCGAGTGGCCTTGCTGGGCACGGATCCGGTCGTTCTCCATGGCGTAGCGCTGCTTGTCGTTGTCGGCGACCACTGCCGCCAACTCCCCCCGGGAAAAGCGGAATCCATGTCGTGCGGCCGCTGAAATGAGCTCTTCCACGGGCACCCAGCCCTGGGCGTCGAGGGTGATGCCGATTCGCTCCGGTTCATGGCGCAGATGTTTCGCCAGGTACTTCGAGATGCGCACCGAGCGCTGGTTGTCCATGTCTCCAGGGTGCCGCGCGCGGCATGCGGCGGCACCTGAATTGTGGAACGGGGAGGCGGTGGGGCGCCGCCCGGGGCGTTCTGCCTGCCTTCGCGCTATCTCGCTTCGCGCTATCCCGCTTCGCTCTGCCGGCTCTCCTTCTCCAGGCCTTCCTTCCGGTGGCCTTTCTCGTGCTGCTTCCTTGCGAGTTCGCTGGCCCTTTTCGCCTTTGCGCTGGTCACCTCATCGGCTGCCCAGCGGGCCCATTCCTCCTGGGTCGCCGACATCCGCAGTCCGTACTCCAGCGCGATCCGTCCGTAGACCGAAATCATCTCCTCGTCCCACTCGGCGGTCTCCTCGATGTGCTCGAGCGTGGCACGGGTACGAGCGGCGCGTTCGGCCTGATGCAGGAGAAAGGTCTGTGCCTCGAGGGGCGTCACGATGCCGAGGAAGAAGACGCGCAACAGGCCGTCATCGCGAGGGGGGCCGCCGGGTTCGACGTCGGTGAGCCAGCGGCGCAGCTCCGCCAGGCCGTCCTCGGTGATCGCGTACTCCTTGCGGCCGCGGGGGCCGTGGGCGGCGATCTCGACGAGTCCGGCGGTGGTGAGCTTGGTGAGCTCGCCGTACACCTGACTCTGTGTGGCCGGCCAGACGCTCGACAGCGAGGCGTTGAACAGCTTCATCAGGTCGTACCCGCTCGCCGGCGCTTCGGCCAGCAGGCCCAGCACTGCATGTCTCAGGCTCATGACCGGCACTTTACCTTCCACTGTTGACATGTCAAAGGTGGAGGTTCTACATTCGACATGTCGAGATTGGAATGTGTGCCAAGTGCGGCGACTCGTCCCGGTGTTGAGGCGCGACCGTGCAGGAAGAGGGGGAATCATGAACTACCTGCGGAGCTTCATTCCGTGGCTGGTCTTTGCGGGGGTGGCCTCCGCCGGCTGGCAGTGGGGGGCGCTCGCCGGCCTGCTGATAGCCGTGGCGCTGCTCATCGCCGACCGTGCCGCGGGTCTTTCGCTCGACTACCGGCTGCTGGAGTACGGCACGATCCTGTTCTTCGCGGGCCTCAGTGTGCTGGCCTTCGTCCGTCCCGACAGCGGACTCAAGATGTACGGCAGCGCCTTGTCGCAGGGCTGGCTGGCGCTCATCGCCTGGGTGTCGATCGCCGTGCGACGGCCCTTCACGATGGGGATCGCGCGCCGGATGGCCCCGCCCGAGGTCTGGCATACCCCGCTGTTCCGCCGCATCAACGTCGTACTCACGGCCGCGTGGGCGCTGTCCTTCACTCTCACTGCGATCGCCCAGACCGTCGCCTCCCTCCACGCCTGGAACGTCATCGTCTCGATCGCCATTCAGATCGCCGGATTCGTCCTTCCCATCCGCTTCACCGCCGCCTACCCGGAGCGGGCCCGTGCCCGCTTCATGGAGAACTCCGGCGTGCGGGCCGACGCCCAAGGAGGGCTGGCCGTATGACCACCACACCCCCGACCACCGCAACCGCATCACACGCCCCCGCACCCCACATGGCCGGCAACTTCGCCCCGGTGAAGGACGAAGTGACCGCCTACGACCTCCCGGTCACCGGCACGATCCCGCCCGGGCTCACCGGCTGGTTCCTGCGCAACGGCCCCAACCCGCGGGATGCCGCCACCGCACACTGGTTCTTCGGCGACGGCATGGTCCACGGTCTGCGCCTGGAGGGCGGCCGGGCCGTCTCCTACCGCAACCGCTGGGTCCGCACCGCCACCTTCGAAGGCGAACCCACGGTGGACGCGCAGGGCCGCCGCAATCTGGCGGCGGGCGTGGCCAACACCCATATCGTCCGGCATGCCGGACGCACGCTCGCGCTCGTCGAGTCGTCCTTGCCCTACGAGATCGACTGCCGTTCCGGCCATGAACTGGAGACTCTGGGCGCCCATGACTTCGGGGGCCGGCTCACCACCGCCATGACGGCCCATCCCAAAACCTGTCCCACCACCGGCGAGCTGCACTTCTTCGGATACGGCGGCCCCACCCCGCCCTATCTCACCTACCACCGTGCCGACGCGTCAGGGGAGTTGGTGATCAGCCGCCCCATCGATGTTCCGGGGCGCACGATGATGCACGACTTCCATCTGACCGCCGGCCACGTCATCTTCATGGACCTCCCGGTCGTCTTCGACCGCAGCCACCCCGGCATGCCGTTCCGCTGGGACCCGGAGTACGGCGCCCGGCTCGGCATACTGCGACGTGACGACCCCTATGGCGAGGTCCGCTGGCTGCCCATCGACCCTTGCTATGTCTTCCACGCCCTGAATGCCCACGACGAGGGAGACCAGCGGATCGTTCTGCATGTATCCCGCTACGCCGAATTCGGCGGCACGACCCCGGCCCACCTCTGGCGCTGGACCATCGACCTCACCACGGGCACGGTCGCCGAGGAGCAACTCGACGACCGGCACTGCGAGTTCCCCAGGGTGGATGACCGGCTCGCCGGGCTGCCGGCCCGCTTCGGCCATGCCACCACCGGCGAGCTGCCGGGCAGCGGCCCCATACCCGGTGCCCTGCTCCGCTACGACCTGCGGACCGGTGCGGTCGTCCGGCATGACTTCGGCCCGGGGCGCACTCCGGCCGAGGCCGTCTTCGCCCCGGCGGACGACCGTCCGGGAGGCCCGGGCTGGCTGATCACTTATGTCTACGACGCCTCCACGGACACCAGCGATCTCGTCGTGCTCGACGCGGAGGACCTATCTGCCGAACCGGTCGCCACGGTCCATCTCCCACAGCGGGTGCCGTACGGCTTCCACGGCAACTGGCTCCCCGACCCGGTCAGTTGAGGTACCGAGGCGCGCAAGGAGGGGGTCGGCGTCGCACACGATCTGATCCTTGACAACTCAAGACTGCGTACGGCTCCGCTGGGCTCCGCGTTCGGCCGGGCTCGGTGTCGGTGTCGGTGTCGGTGTGGAGGCCGGACTAGAGCTCGTTGACGGTCCGGTGCCCGGCGCCGGTCCGGTGCTCCGGGTGGGCACCGCTCGCGCCGTCCCTCGGCGCGGTCCCGCTTTTGCCCGACGCCAGGGCGTCCATCGTGCGGGCCTGCACCTCCCGGTGTGCGGCGGCGGCAATGAAGGCGGCCGTGTGCTCCGCGCCCACCAGAGTCCGCACCGCCTGCACGACTTCGGTGGGGAGCAGCACCGTCTCCGGCAGCGCGTCGGGGCCGGGCGCGGTAGGGGGGCCCGCGACCGGTCCGGGTGCGGTCGTCGGGGCGGCCGACGGCGGTCCGACCACGTCGCGGGGTCCGGGCCGGGCCTGAGGTCCGGGCACGGCCTCGGGCCCGGGTATGGCCTCGCGTTCGGGCACGCTTCCGTGGCCCGCATCGGAAGGCGGCGTCCCCGCGGGCGTCCGCCCGGCGCCGGTCGCCGCTGACGGCGCCGGGGCCCGCGCCCCGACGGACGCCAGTGCCTCTGCCGGTAGTGCCTCGCTGAGGTGATGACGCAGGTAGCGGGTGGCCAGGGTGCGCATGGCGCGGGCGAGTTCGGCGTCAATCGTCTGCTGGGCCAGGGGGCGCAGCCGGCGTACGAGGGCGGCGGCTTCCGCGGCCTCGGCCTCGGTGGGCGGGTGGTCCAGGAAGGGCTGGAAGACATGCTCGGTGGTGAAGTCCAGGAAGCGGGAGGCGATGTGCTCGACCTCGACGCGCACCTCCCGCAGATGACCGGTGATCGCCAGCAGCGGGACGCCGGCGGAGTGCAGTTCGGCGGCGACCGCGAGTTCCTGCGGGCTGGGGACGAGGAACGCGTCGTCCTCGCCGGGGATCCTTTCCAGGACGCCGAGTGCGACGGCCTCGGTGATTGCCTCCTCGTCGGAAGAGCCTCCGAAGGCGGCGTCCAGGTCCGGGCGGCTGACGCGGGAGGCCTCCTCGTCGGTCCACGGTCCGTCGATCTCGGCGACCAGGCCCAGGACCCCGCCGAGGTCGAGGCCCGCGTGCCAGGCCTGGAGGAGTTCCTTGATGCTGGCGAGGGAGTATCCGCGGTCGAGCAGACCGGCGATCTGGCGCAGCCGGGCCAGATGGGTGTCGCCGTAGACATTGGCCCGGCCCCGGCGCTCCGGGCGGGGGAGCAGCCCGCGGTCCTGATAGGCGCGAATCGTGCGGACCGTGGCGCCGCTGAGGTGCGCCAGGTCCTCGATGCGGTACTCGCCCGTCGGCGGCTGCTGGGTCACTGGGGTGCTCCTTACGAGAGGGCCGCGTGCCACGGGCCGCGTGCCACGAGTCGCGTGCCACGAGTGGGCGCGCGCTACGAGTGGGCGGTCCGGCACACCGAGTCTGCCGTGGCCGGTGCCCGCCGTGGCCGGTGCCCGCCGTGGCCGGTGGCGGCCGCGGCCCGTGCCTGCGCGGCCCGTGCTGCCACCCGGGCCATGGCCCCCGACCGGCCCCGGCCCTGGCCCCGGCCACGGAAGCGTGCCGAGTGCCGGGACTGTGCAGTCGAGCCCCGGTCTCGGACACGTGCCGGGACCTCGGCCGGAGGCCCTGCCGAGCGAAGGCTGCCCGGCCGAGCGAAGGCCGGCCGGGCGTCCGGCGCTACAGTCGCGGCTCGAAGCGGGCAAGGGCGCGCAGCGCGCGCGGGGTGAAGCGGGACATCAGATGGGCGCCGCGGGCCTCGGGGGTGACCGGCACCACCGCCTGGTTGCGGACCACCGCACGCAGAATGGCGTCGGCGACCTTCTCCGGGGGGTAGTTGCGCAGCCTGTACATCCGCGAGGCCTTGGCCTGGCGGCGCTTCTCCTCATCGGCAGAGACACCGGTGAAGCGGGCCGTTGCGGTGATGCCGGTGTTGACCAGCCCCGGACAGATGGCGGAGACGCCAATGCCCTGACCGGCCAGTTCGGCACGCAGGCACTCGCTGAGCATCAGGACGGCCGCCTTGGACGTGCTGTAGGCGGGCAGCACCCTCGACGGCTGGAAGGCGGCGGCCGAGGCGATGTTGACGATATGGCCGCCCTGGCCGCGGTGCGCCATTTTCCTGCCGAAGATCCGGCAGCCATGGATGACGCCCCACAGGTTGACGTCCAGCACCTTCTTCCAGTCATCGGCGCCGGTCTGCAGGAAGGGGCCGGACAGGCCGATGCCGGCGTTGTTCACCAGGACGTCGACGGTGCCGTACTCGGTGTCGACCTTGTCGGAAAGCTTCTCCATCGCCGCCTCGTCCGAGACATCGACGACCTCCGCCCAGGCCTCCGGCGCACCGGTCAGCCGGGACAGCTCGGCGGTCCGCGCCGCGCCCTCGGCATCCCGGTCGACGGCGATGATCCGTGCGCCGGCCTCGGCGAAGGCGAACGCGGTCGCCCGGCCGATGCCGCCGGCCGCGCCGGTCACCAGCACCAGCTGACCGCCGAACCGGTCGGCATGCGGGCCGGATGCCACGACCTGCTGTGCCGGATTCCCCTCTTCCTTGGCGGTGACGAACGCACCGATCCAGGAGACGAGCTGGTCGGGGCGGGTACGCGGTACCCAGTGCTTGGCCGGGAGGGTGCGGCGCACCAGCTGGGGCGCCCACTGCTCCAGGTCGTCGTACAGCCGCTGGGAGAGGAAGGCGTCGCCGGTCGGGGTGATCAGCTGGACCGGGCAGTGCGCATAGGCGTCGCTGCGCGGGCGGCGGAGCCGGGGAAGGACATTGTCACGGTAGAGCCAGGCGCCGTGGGCGGCATCGGCCGGTAGTGAAGCGGTCGGGTAGTCACCGCCCGGTACCTTCTCCAGGCGCTGCAGGATCTGTGGCCAGCGCTTTCCGAGCGGGCCCTTCCACGCCAGCTCGGGCAGCACGGGCGTGTGCAGCATGTAGACGTACCAGGACTTGGCGCTCTGGTGGAGGAGCTGGGCGGCCCGCCGGGGCGTGGGGCGCGCCATGCGCTTCTTTATCCAGTGGCCGAAATGGTCCAGGGACGGGCCCGACATGGAGGTGAAGGAGGCGATCCGGCCCTCCGTACGGCGCACCGTCGCGAACTCCCAGGCCTGGACCGAGCCCCAGTCGTGGCCGACGAGGTGAACCGGGCGGTCGGGGCTGACGGCGTCGGCGACGGCCAGGAAGTCGTCCGTCAGCTTCTCCAGGGTGAAGCCGCCGCGCAGCGGCTGCGGAGCGGTGGACCGGCCGCAGCCCCGGACGTCGTAGAGCACCACATGGAACCGGTCGGCCAGGCCACGGGCGACCTCGGACCACACCTCTTTGCTGTCCGGATAGCCGTGCACCAGCATCACCGTGGGCTGTGCCGGATCCCCCAGCTCGGCGACGCACAGCTCGATGCCACCGGTCCGCACCCAGCGCTCCCGCGCGCCGTCGAGCCCGGTGCCGTCGAGCTTGGTGCCATCGAGCCCTGCACCGTTTCCGGCCCCGCCGGGCTGCCGGCCCCGCCCCGTTCGCGGCTTCCGACCGGCTCGCCGCCCGAGTCCCTTACCCCCCGCGGGTCCCTGTCCGGGCTCACGCGCAGGGCCTTGTCCCGGCCCCGGACCTTGTCCCGGCCCTTGTCCTGCTCCCTGTCCCTTTCCCCGACCACGTCCCGTGTTCACGCTGCCCTCTCCTCCTGCCGGTGCCGCACATGCGGCAGATCGTCGTCCAGCCAAAAGGCCCTTTCCTGCCAGTCCTTGGAGTCCGTGACCACCAGGATCTCCTCGAACTTCGCGCCCGTTCCCCGGAACCCGAGGTGGGGTTCGACCGCCCACAGGCCCGGCTGCGGCGGGTGGTCGGAGAAGGCGTGGGGGCTCCACAGCGGGGACCAGCCGTCACGGTGGCCGTGCAGCGCGTCGGAGGCGAGGCCCTTGAGGGACTGGACCCCGAACCCGAAAAGGGTGGGTGACCAGCGGCGTCGGCGGACCCGGTCGATCTTGTGCGCGATGACGCCGAAGGGGTAGGCGCGGTGGCGGTTGGCGTAGCCCTGCCGCACCATCAGCCGGTCGACGTCCTCGTAGATCTCCCGCAGCGAGCGCCCCTCGCGCACCTCGCGCAGGATCAGCTGCCGGTGCGCTCCGAGGTCGGTGAGCAGCCGGTCGTGCACGGGGTTGAGCCCGAGGCAGCCGGAGTAGCCGATGTCGGCCGTGAAGCCCCGATGCACCGGCGCCATGTCGAGGATGAAGGCCATCCCCGGTTCCAGCTCGCGGTGGGTCGGGAAGAACTGCAGCGGCAGGCGGAAGTTGACGAAGGCGGTGCGGTCGCCGAACCAGGCGAACGGCAGATGGAACCAGTCCCGCACCCCGCGCTCGCGCAGCCACTCGCGCTGCATCCGAGCCGCCTCCCGCTCGGTGACCCCGGGCCTGAGCTGGGCGGCGACCGCCTCGGCACAGGCGTACGCGAGCCGCTGGACCTCTCTGAACCCCCTGAGCTCGGCGGTGAGCTCTCCGGCTCCTGATGAGGTCGCCGGGGTGACTGAGGTCATCGTCAACCGTCCGTCCGTGAGCGGTGCATCGCGGTACGCGCCCGTAACTTGACACTGATGAATGTGACAATGGCCGGCGGCCGCGTCAAGGGGGCCGCCGGGTAACCGCCGCGACCCCGATGCCCGGACCACTCGGAGCAGGAGACCCCTACGGGCACGTAATACCGCAGGGGGAGGCACATCCCACCGTCTGGTCTGACGACCTATGTGGCCGGCGCCACTACCGTCGATGACGTGACTGTGATCGTGACCGAAAGCCTGAGCAAGCGGTACCCGCGGGTGACCGCGTTGGACCGGCTCTCCCTTGACATCGCCCCCGGCGTAACGGGCCTGGTGGGCGCCAACGGTGCCGGCAAGTCCACCCTGATCAAGATCCTTCTCGGACTGGCCCCGGCGACCGAAGGGACCGCGCATGTCCTCGGCCTGGACGTGACCAAGGACGGCGGCACCATCCGTGAGCGGGTCGGCTATATGCCCGAGCACGACTGCCTGCCGCCGGACGTCTCGGCCACCGAGTTCGTCGTGCACATGGCCCGGATGTCCGGACTGCCACCGGCCGCCGCCCGTGAGCGCACCGCGGACACCCTGCGCCACGTCGGCCTCTACGAGGAGCGTTACCGCCCCATCGGCGGCTACTCCACGGGCATGAAGCAGCGGGTGAAGCTGGCCCAGGCGCTGGTCCACGACCCGCAGCTGGTGTTCCTCGACGAGCCCACCAACGGCCTCGACCCGGCCGGGCGGGACGAGATGCTCGGCCTGATCCGACGCGTTCACACCGACTTCGGGATCTCCGTCCTGGTGACCTCCCACCTCCTCGGTGAGCTGGAGCGGACCTGTGATCATGTCGTCGTCATCGACGGCGGCGCACTGCTGCGCTCCTCCTCGACCGATGACTTCACACAGGTCACGGCTTCGCTGGCGGTCGAGGTCACGGACACCGACGCCCATCCGGACGGCGCCGCGGCGCTGCGCGCGGCCCTGGCCGCCGCCGGAGCCACCGTCACCACCGGCGCCGCCGACTCGGAAAGCCTCGCCTCCGCCGGGCACCTCCTGTACGTCGAGGCGGCCGGAGAGGAGACCTACGACCTGGTGCGGGACACCGTCGCCGGACTCGGGCTCGGCCTGATCCGGATGGAACAGCGCCGGCACCGGATCGCCGAGGTCTTCCGCGATGCGGACGCGGCGCACGACACCCCCGCCACCGCAGGCGCCCCGAGCGCCCCGTATGCCACCCAGGACGGAGGCGCCCACGATGTCGCCTGAGCCCACGACGTCCGTATCCGCGACTTCCGCGTCCGCGACTTCCGCGTCCGCGACGTCCGCATCCGCCGCGCCGGGCGGCGCCTACATCCACAACATCGGCTACCGCCACCACGACGGCCCCCGTCTGGGCCGTGCCTACGCCCGGCGGTCGCTCTTCTCGCAGAGCCTGCGCGGCGCCTACGGACTGGGCCGCTCGGCCAAGAGCAAGGTGCTGCCGATGCTGCTCTTCGCGGTGATGTGCCTGCCCGCCGCGATCATGGTCGCGGTGGCGGTGTTCACCAAGGCCGCCAGCCTCCCGGTCGACTACTCCCGCTACGCCATCTTCTTCCAGGCCGTCATCGGCCTCTATCTGGCCTCCCAGGCCCCGCAGTCGGTCTCGCGCGACCTGCGCTTCAAGTCCATACCGCTGTACTTCTCCCGCCCCATCGAGCGCAGCGACTATGTGGCGTCGAAGTTCGCGGCGATGGCCGGCGCTCTGCTGATCCTCACCGGCGCCCCGCTGCTGGTCCTCTACGTCGGCGCGCTGCTGGCCAAGCTGGACTTCGTCGACCAGACCAAGGGGCTGGCACAAGGACTGGTCGCCGTGGTGCTGCTCTCGCTGCTGTTCGCCGGGATCGGCCTGGTCGTCTCCGCGGCCACACCCCGTCGTGGTTTCGGCGTCGCCGCCGTGATCGCCGTCCTCACCATTCCGTACGGTGCGGTGAGCGCCGTCCAGCAGATCGCCTTCCTGCAGGGCAACGAGGCCGCCGTCGGCTGGCTGGGGCTGTTCTCCCCCATCACGCTGATCGACGGTGTGCAGTCGGCCTTCCTCGGCGGCACCAGTTCCTTCCCCAACGACGTGGCGCCGTCGACCGGTGCCGGATTCGTCTATCTCCTCGTCACCCTGACCGTCATCGCCGGCTGCTACGCCCTGCTGATGCGCCGCTACCGGAAGGCCGGACTGTGACCGCCCCCTGCCGCCGGCTCCTGCCGGCCGGCATCCCCGGCCCGACCACCACCCTCCTAAGGAATGGGCTGCGCCCATGAGCACTCTCACCATCGACCATGTCTCGCGCTGGTTCGGCAACGTCGTCGCCGTCAACGACATCACGATGACCATCGGTCCCGGCGTGACCGGCCTGCTCGGCCCCAACGGCGCGGGCAAGTCCACGCTCATCAACATGATGGGCGGCTTCCTCGCGCCCTCCAACGGATCGGTCACCCTCGACGGGACCACGATCTGGCGCAACGCCGGTATCTACCGCCACATCGGCATCGTCCCCGAGCGCGAGGCGATGTACGACTTCCTCACGGGGCGCGAATTCGTCCTCGCCAACGCGGAGTTGCACGGACTCGGCCGGACGGAGGCGGCCAGGGCGCTGGCCACCGTCGAGATGGAGCACGCCCAGGACCGCAAGATCTCGACATACAGCAAGGGCATGCGGCAGCGTGTGAAGATGGCTTCCGCGCTGGTCCACGACCCGTCCGTGCTGCTGCTCGACGAGCCGTTCAACGGCATGGACCCCCGTCAGCGGATGCAGCTGATGGAGCTGCTGCGGCGGATGGGCGACCAGGGCCGTACGGTCCTGTTCTCCTCGCACATCCTCGAAGAGGTCGAACAACTCGCCTCGCACATCGAGGTGGTGGTGGCCGGACGGCATGCCGCGTCCGGTGACTTCCGCAAGATCCGCCGCCTGATGACGGACCGCCCGCACCGCTATCTGGTCCGTTCCGACAACGACCGGGCGCTGGCCGGCGCGCTGATCGCCGACCCCTCGACGGCCGGCATCGAGGTGGACCTCACCGAGGGCGCACTGCGCATCCAGGCGGTCGACTTCGGCCGCTTCACCGAACTCCTGCCGCGGGTCGCCCGCGACCACGGCATCCGCCTTCTGACGGTCTCGCCCTCCGACGAGTCGCTGGAATCCGTCTTCTCCTACCTCGTAGCGGCCTGAGGCCCTGAAAGGAGCCCTGACGCATGTCCACGACCACTCCGACGGCCCCCGCCGCGCCCCCCGGCGCGCCCAAGGCCGCGCTCTTCCACCCCACCGTTGCCCGGCTCACCTACCGGGCCCTGCTCGGCCGGCGCCGGGCCCTGATCCTGTTCGCGCTGCCCGCCCTGCTGGTGGCGCTCGCGGTGGCCGTCCGTACGCTGACCGGCGCCGATGACTCCACCGCCGGAAGCATCCTGGGCGGCTTCGCGCTGGGCACGATGGTGCCGCTGATCGGCGTCATCGCCGGTACGGGCGCGATCGGCCCGGAGATCGACGACGGCTCGGTGGTCTATCTCCTCGCCAAGCCGGTGTCCCGGCCGACGATCATCTTCACCAAACTCCTGGTCGCGATAGGCGTCACGGTCACCTTCTCCGTCCTTCCCGTGCTGCTCGCCGGCTTCGTCCTCAACGGCAACAGCCAGCAGATGGCCGTGGGATACGCCGTGGCGGCGGCCATCGCGTCGGTCGTCTACAGCGCTCTCTTCCTCCTCTTCGGCACGATCACCCGGCACGCCGTCGTGTTCGGCCTGGTCTACGCCCTGGTCTGGGAGGCGCTGGTCGGCACGCTCGTCCCGGGCGCGAAGACGCTCAGCGTCCAGCAGTGGGCGCTGGCGGTCGGCCAGAAGGCAGCCGCGGAGGGCGCGATCGTCTCTGATGTGCACCTCCCGCTCGCGATCGGCCTGTTGGTGTCCGTTACGGTCGCCGCCACCTGGTATGCCGCCCGCCGCCTGAAGGCGCTCACTCTGGCCGGCGAGGAGTAACGGGAGTAGCGAGGAGTAACGACGTCCGGGCGCGGCGCGGATGGAGCGCGGCGCGGATGGAGGGGCAGTGCGGACGGAGGAGGCCCCGGGCGTGACGGGGACTCCGGTGCGGAGGGGGCGCCCCTGAGAGGTCGTTTCATCCTGTTGTTTCATCCCGTGATGCGGTCTTTATTGTGCTGTGGGGTCGCGCCAGGAGATGGTGTTCTCGCCGGTGAGGCGGC
>NZ_JBICWS010000005.1:0-475697 GCF_043199875.1 Streptomyces sp. NPDC048516
TGTGTTAAGCACGCCGCCAGCGTTCGTCCTGAGCCAGGATCAAACTCTCCGTGAATGTTTACCGGTAATCCGGTGAACACACACGAGAGCGGAACAACCAGACGGAATAGGTCCGGTCGTTCACAGCGTCCTCGCTGTGTGTGCCACCCCGACCGCTCGGGCCGTGGTGGGCTTTCAAAGGAACCTCATCCCCCGGATGTTTCCGGTGGACGGGGTATCAACATATCTGGCGTTGACTTTTGGCACGCTGTTGAGTTCTCAAGGAACGGACGCTTCCTTGGGATTCCCTCTCGGGTTTCCTCCGGGCGCTTCCCTTCGGTGTTTCACACTCTATCAGGCCTTTTCCGGCTTTCGAACCGCTGCTTTTCTGCAGGAATGCAGAGGCGCGCAATTCTTGAGTCGCGATCAAGACGCTGGGAGTGCCGCCCACCTCAACCGGACGCAGTTGATTGCGTCCTGGCTGTCCGGGGCAGGTCTCAGACAGTACAGCTCTGCTGTGGGCGAGGCAAATCGATTCGCCGTGACGCGCGGTGGGCAACCGGCGTCTCTCATGCGGAACCGTCAGTTCTTATGACTTACGCTTCTGAACGGCGCGCCGTCCAGGACAGGTAGTGACGGCGGCCTGATGAATCTCCACCCCTGGGAGGCTTCCCATGACCACCGTGACGTCCCCTCTTGCCGGACGCGCCATCGGACTCGCGGCTGTGCCCGATCCGGTGTTCTCCGGAGCGATGGTGGGTCCCGGTACCGCCATCGATCCGGTACGTGAGCCGTCTGCTGCGGTTTCGCCCGTGGACGGTGTTCTCGTATCACTGCACCCGCACGCGTTCGTCGTCGTCGACTCCGAGGGGCACGGCGTGCTCACCCACCTCGGTATCGACACCGTTCAGCTCAATGGCGAGGGCTTCGAGCTGCTCGTGAACAAGGGTGACACCGTCGCTCGCGGGCAGGAGATCGTGCGCTGGAACCCGGCCGCGGTCGAGGAGGCCGGGAAGTCGCCGGTGTGCCCGGTCGTCGCGCTGGAGGCCACTGCCGATTCGCTCGGTGAGGTGAGCGAGGCCGGGGACATCAAGGCGGGCGACCAGCTCTTCTCCTGGCAGTAGCGGGGCGCCGTCCCGAACGGCAGGTACGACATCCATCGCGGCGGCTCGGACCGCCGCATCAACCGGAGACGGGTGCAATGGAGACAACGCTGCGAGGCGTCGGCGTCAGCCACGGCGTGGCGATCGGCGAGGTGCGGCACATGGGTACGGCGGTCCTGGAGCCGCCGGCCAAGCAGATTCCGGCGGACGAGGCGGAGCGCGAACAGGGGCGTGCCCGCCAGGCCGTGGAGGCTGTCGCTGCTGACCTGATAGCGCGGGGGAACCTGGCGGGCGGCGAGGCGCAGGCCGTGCTGGAGGCCCAGGCCCTGATGGCTCAGGACCCCGAGCTGATCGCGGATGTCGAGCGGCGGATCGCCGTCGGCTCCACCGCAGAGCGTGGTGTGTACGACGCGTTCGCCGCCTACCGGGCGCTTCTTGCGGGCGCCGGTGAGTACCTCGCGGGCCGGGTGGCCGACCTCGATGATGTGCGCAACCGGATCGTCGCCCGGCTGCTGGGTGTGCCGATGCCGGGTGTGCCGGACAGCGACGAGCCGTATGTGCTGATCGCGCGGGACCTGGCGCCGGCCGACACCGCGCTGCTGGACCCGACGCTGGTGCTCGGGTTCGTGACCGAGGAGGGCGGGCCGACCAGCCACAGCGCGATTCTTGCGCGGGCGCTGGGGGTGCCGGCCATCGTCGCGCTCCCGGGCGCCGGCGAGCTCGTCGAGGGCACGGTCATCGCCGTCGACGGCAGCACCGGTGAGGTCTTTGTCGAGCCGGGCGCCGAGAAGCGGGCGGCGCTGGAGCAGGCCGCGGCGGAGCGGCGGGCGGCGCTGGCGGCGTCGTCCGGTCCGGGTGCCACCTCCGACGGGCACAAAGTGCCGCTGCTGGCGAATGTCGGTGGTCCCGGTGACGTGCCGGCGGCGGTCGAGGCCGGGGCGGAGGGTGTCGGGCTCTTCCGTACGGAGTTCCTGTTCCTGGACGACAGCAAGAAGGCGCCGTCCGAGGAGAAGCAGGTCGAGGCGTACCGGACGGTGCTGGAGGCGTTTCCGGAGGGCCGCGTGGTCGTGCGCGTTCTGGACGCCGGGGCCGATAAGCCGCTGGAGTTCTTGACGCCGGGCGATGAGCCGAACCCCGCGCTGGGTGTGCGGGGGCTGCGGACCCTGCTCGACCATCCGGATGTGCTGCGTACGCAGCTCACGGCGCTGGCCAGGGCGGCCGAGGGGCTGCCGGTCTACCTCGAGGTCATGGCGCCGATGGTGGCGGACCGGATCGACGCCAAGGCGTTCGCGGATGCCTGCCGGGAGGCCGGGCTGCGGGCGAAGTTCGGGGCGATGGTGGAGATTCCGTCCGCGGCGCTTCGGGCGCGGTCGATTCTTCAGGAGGTGGAGTTCCTTTCGCTGGGGACCAACGACCTGGCGCAGTACACCTTCGCCGCCGACCGTCAGGTGGGTGCCGTCGCGCGTCTGCAGGACCCCTGGCAGCCGGCGCTGCTGGACCTGGTGGCGGCTTCGGCCGAGGCGGCGAAGGCCGAGGGCAAGAGCTGTGGTGTCTGTGGTGAGGCGGCCTCGGATCCGCTGCTGGCGTGTGTGCTGACGGGGCTCGGTGTCACCAGCCTGTCGATGGGGGCGGCGTCGATTCCGTATGTACGGGCGACGCTGTCCAAGCACACGCTGGCGCAGTGCGAGCGGGCGGCGGCCGCGGCGCGTGCCGCGGATACCGCCGACGATGCGCGGGCTGCCGCGCAGGCGGTTCTCTCCGGAGAGTGATCCCGCGCGGCGCGTCGCGTCGCAGGAGTCAGCAGTGTTGATGGCCGTCCCGCCCTTGTGGCGGGGCGGCCATGGTGTTTGTGGGGGCGCCGGGTGGGTGGCCAGGTCAGTGGTGGTGCGGGTCGGGTGGGGGTGTGAGGGGGAGGCCGGGGGCGTAGTCGACGCCGTGCTCGGGTGGGATCGGTTCGCCGGTGTCGGCGTCGGTGCAGTAGGCGGTGAAGACTTCGGCGGCGCCGAGGGGGCGGGGCCAGGAGTCGCCGAGGGTCCAGCCGCGGACGGTGTCATGGGTGCGGTCGCCGGTGGCGTCGCGGGCGGCGGGAGCGGTGGTGCGGGAGACGAGGCCGCCGGGGCTGCGCAGGGCGAAGCCGGCGGCGAGGACCGTGCAGAAGACGAGGGTCTGGGATTCGGCGAGCTGGGGCCGGGTCCCGTCGCGGCTGGTGGCGTGCAGGACGGCCAGGAGGGAGGGCTCGCCGGCCGCGACGGAGCAGACGAGGTGGTGGGTACCGTCGCCGAGCGAGGCCAGTAGCTCCTGGAGGGCCTGGGTGGCGCGGGCGAAGGCGACGCGGGCGAGGTCTTCGCCGCACTCCTCGCAACTGCCGGCGCGGGCCAGTACGCCCGAGGCGTGGTCCCAGGTCGCCCGGCGGTCGGCTTCTTCGACGAGGAGCGGCAGCAGCTCGGTCAGCGGTTCGCCCTGGTAGGTCAGTGTGGCGCCGGTGCGGGCGGCTTCGGCGGTGTAGCGGCTGCGGCTGTCGGGACGGTCCGGGTCCAGGGCGAGGTCTGCGCAGTATTTCTCGTAGGCGGCCGGGTCGAAGAGGCTGAGGGTCGTGAGCACACCCTGGGAGGCGAGGCCGCGCAGCAGGATCTCCACCTGCTGGAGGTAGCTGCGGTGGTCGTCGAACGGGAAGGTGGGGTAGCGGCGCATGGCCGTGAAGTCCCGTTCGTCGGCCAGGACGGCGGCGCTGCTGGGGATTTCGCGGCGTAGTGCGCGGCGGGCGGCGGACGGGTCGGTGGGCCGGGATGCGAAGGTCATGACTCCCCCTGAGTGAGATGCGCCGGCTCGGTGTGAGCGGTGGCGGCCGGATATCACTTGTCACTGAGAGTAATCGGGGGGTCTGACAATGCGGTCCGGCGCCGGACCGGAGGGCGCGGGTGCCCTGGCGGTCCGGTGCGGCGGGGGCTGGTGGGTTTCTCCCGATCAGGCCGGGCTCGCGGTCCGACCGGGGAGGCGCCGCCCCTACTGCCCGCTGTCGGCGGTGCGGTCGCGGGCCACCCGCTCGTAGAACCGGAGCAGTTCGAGGTTGTCGACGGAGCCGGGGTTGACGGCCTTGTCGAGCGGGGTGCCCTGGAGGAGGCGCTTGACGGGGACCTCGATGCGCTTGCCGGTGAGGGTGTGCGGGACGCCGGGGGCCTCGATGATGTCGTCGGGGACGTGGCGGGGCGAGAGCTGTTCGCGGATGGTGCGCTTGATGCGGTCGCGCAGGGGGTCGTCGAGGGTGGCGCCGGGGGCGAGGTGGACGAAGAGTGGCATCCAATAGCCGCCGTCGGGCAGTTCCAGGCCGATGACCAGGGATTCGCGGATCTCCGGGAGCCGTTCGACGGCTTCGTAGATGTCGGCGGAGCCCATCCGGACGCCCTGGCGGTTGAGGGTGGAGTCGGAGCGGCCGTGGATGACGACGCTGCCGCGGGAGGTGACGGTGATCCAGTCGCCGTGCCGCCAGACGCCGGGGTACATGTCGAAGTAGCTGTCGTGGTAGCGGGTGCCGTCGGGGTCGTTCCAGAAGCGGGTGGGCATGGAGGGCATGGGGTTGGTGACGACGAGCTCGCCGACCTCGTCGATGACCGGTTTGCCCTGGGGGTCCCAGGCCTGCAGGTCGGTGCCCAGGCAGGCCGCCTGGAGTTCGCCGATGTGGACGGGGAGGGTGGGGACGGCGCCGGCGAAGCAGCTGCAGACGTCGGTGCCGCCGCTGACGGAGGCGGTCCACAGGTCGGCGCCGCTCTCCGCGAAGGAGTCGTGCAGCCAGCGGAAGCCGTCCGGCGGGAGCGGGGAGCCGGTGGTGGCGACGCAGGTGACGGCGGAGAGGTCGAGGTCGCGGGCCGGGTGGATGCCGGCCTTGCGGCAGGCCATGACGTAGGCGGCGGAGGTGCCGAAGACGGTGGCGCGGGTGGTTTCGGCGACCCGCCACTGGGCGGAGATGTCGGGGTGGCCCGGGCTGCCGTCGTAGAGCACGATCGTGGCGCCCACCAGGAGGCCGGCGACGAGGAAGTTCCACATCATCCAGCCGGTGGAGGTGTACCAGAAGAACCGGTCGTCGGGGCCGAGGTCGCAGTGCAGGCCGGTCTGCTTGAGGTGTTCGAGCAGGATGCCGCCCTGGGACTGGACGATGGCCTTGGGCAGGCCCGTGGTGCCGGAGGAGTACAGGACCCACAGCGGGTGGTCGAAGGGGACCTGCTCGAAGACCGGTTCGGTGTCCTTCGAGGTCAGCTCCGACCAGTTCAGGGCGCCTTCGGGGGCGGGGGTGCCGAGCAGCGGGATGTGGACGACGGCGCGCACGGTGGGCAGCTCGGCGCGGAGTTCGGCGACGGTGTCGCGGCGGTCGTGCTCCTTGCCGCCGTAGCGGTAGCCGTCGACGGTGAACAGGACGACGGGTTCGATCTGCTGGAAGCGGTCCAGCACGCTGCGGGCGCCGAAGTCGGGGGCGCAGGAGGTCCATACGCCGCCGACCGCGGCGGTGGCGAGGAGCGCGACGACGGCCTGCGGGATGTTGGGGACGTAGGCGCTGACCCGGTCGCCGGGGCGGACCCCGAGGCGGCGGAGTTCGGCGGCCAGCGAGGCGACCTGGGCGCGCAGCTGGGCCCAGGTGACCGGGGTGGGCTCATGGGTCTCGTCGACGTACAGCAGCGCGGGGTCGCCGGCGCGGGCCGGGTCCTCGGCGGCGCGCAGGGCGTGTTCGGCGTAGTTGAGGGTGGCGCCGGGGAACCAGTGGGCGCCGGGCATCGCGCGGTCGGCGAGGACGGTCTCGTACGGGGTGGCGAAGCGGACGTCGAACCACTCGGCGGTGGCCTGCCAGAAGGCGGGGAGGTCATCGACGGACCAGCGGTGCAGGGCGGCGTAGCTCGTGGCGGGGTCGCCGGGGGTGGGTGCGGGCGCGCCGTGGTGCGCGGCGGCCCAGGTGTGGAAGCGGGTGACCTGTGCGCCGGCGATCCGGTCCGGGCCTGGTTGCCAGAGGGGTTCCGGCTGCGGGGCGGACTGCGGTGCGGTGGTCATGATGCGGCTCCCGGGCGGTACGCGTCGTGGGCGTCGGGCGCGCACGGCGGTGAGGTTCCCCCGGCCCAGTCGGTGGGCGTGTGCGCGTGACACGGCTTGCCTGGACGATGCCATGTGATCGACTCGTGCACCAGGGTGGGCTGCCCACATTCGGGGGGTGGCGGGTGTGGTGCCGGCACGTGCCGCCGGCCGGTTTCGGGAGTCGTGGTGGGACATACGGCGGGATTCGGCCATCGGGTGACGATCTGCGGGCCCGAGGGTGGCCGAGCGTGACCCTGCGCAGGTGAACGGCAGTTGAACGGTGCCCGCGCACCCGGCCGTCAATGGCAGGCTGACCGGCATGGACGGGCGGGATCTGGTGCGGTCGGTACGGATGGTCAGGGCGGTCGGGCCGGCGCAGGGGCTACGGTCCGTGCGTACGGCGTGGCGGGCGCGGCGGGCGGATGCGCTGGCGCTGCCGCGGCACAGCGCCGAGCGGGCGCGGGTGCCGGGGGCGGCTCGTGGTGCGGAGCCCCAGCCGGGCGGCGGGCTGATCCACTTCGAGCGGTCGTCGCTGCGGGTGCGGGTGGCCTCGGGCGGTGCGGTGTTCTGCGGCTGGGAGGGCTCCGGACCGGAGCCGTCGTACGCGCTGGCCGGGGCGTGCCCCGAGGTGGACGCGCGGGCGGTGCTGGAACCCGACACCGAGGGCGGCTGGCGGGTGGTCTCCGAGCGGGTGCTGGTGGTGGTGTCCCGGCACGGTGCGGTGGAGGTGCGGACGCCCGGCGGGGCGGTGCTGCGGCGGGAGTTCCCGCCGCGCTGGTGGGACCGTACACAAGCAAAGGGGGCGGGCCAACGGCCCGACGGCGGCGCCTCGCGCTGGGTGCAGCGGGCACAGGTCGCCGCCGATGCCCGGTTCTTCGGGCTCGGCGGCCGGGCGCACGGGCCGCGGCTGCGGGACGGTGCGTACCGGCTGTGGAACACGGATCCGGGCGGCGCCTTCGCGCCGGGGGACGATCCGCTGTCGCTGACGATGCCGGTGCAGCTGGTGGTGGCGGACGCCGGTACGCATCTGGTCTTCCACGACAACTCCTGGGACGGCCGGGTGACACTGCGCGAGGGCGCGGAGGGTGCGGGCTCGGGTCATGACCGGCCGGGCACCTGTGAGGTGCGGATGGACGGCGGACCGCTGCGCTACTGGGTGCTGGCGGGTACCCCGGCCCGGGTGCTCCAGGGCTGGACGGCGCTGACCGGAGCACCCGCGCTGCCTCCGCAGTGGGCGCTGGGATACCAGCACGCCCGCTGGGGCTTCGGCGGCCAGGCCGAGGTGCGCCGGGTGGTGGCGGGCTACAAGGAGCGCGGGCTTCCGCTGTCCGCCGTCCATTTGGACATCGACCATTACGACCGGCACCGGGTCTTCACCGTCGACCGGCAGCGCTATCCGGATCTGCCCGGTCTGGCGCGGGAGTTGCGGGCGGACGGGGTGCGGCTGGTGTCGATCGTGGATCCGGCGGTGAAGGCGGAGCCGGGGGACACGGTGTACGAGGGCGGGGCGGCGGCGGATGCCTTTGTACGGGACGCGCGCGGGCGGGAGGTGCGCGGGGTGGCGTGGCCGGGCGAGTCGGTGTACCCGGATTTCACCGATGCGCGGGCGCGAAAGTGGTGGGGGGCGCTGTACGCGGAACGGCTGGCGCAGGGCTTCTCCGGCGTGTGGCACGACATGAACGAGCCGGTCTCCTTCGCCGCGTTCGGGGAGCGGACACTGCCGCGCTCGGCACGGCACGCCCTGGAGGGCCGGGGCGGCGATCACCGGGAGGCGCACAACGTCTACGGCCTGGCCATGGCACAGGCCGGCTTCGAGGGGCTGTGCGAACTGCGTCCTGCCGAGCGGCCGTTCCTCTTCTCCCGTTCGGGGTGGGCGGGGCTGCAGCGCTACGGCGGAAGCTGGTCGGGCGATGTGGCGACGGGCTGGGCGGGGCTGCGGGCCTCGCTGTCGCTGGTGCTGGGGCTGGGGCTGTGCGGCGTCCCGTACAGCGGTCCCGATATCGGCGGGTTCTCCGGGGTGCCTTCCCCCGAGCTGTATCTGCGGTGGTTCCAGCTGGGGGCCTTCCTGCCGCTGTTCCGTACCCATTCGGCGCTCGGCGCGGGGCGGCGGGAGCCGTGGGAGTACGGGGACGAGGTGCTGGGGCACGCCCGTACGGCGCTGCGCGAACGGCAGCGGCTGCTGCCCTACTTCGGGACGCTGGGCCAGTTGGCGCGGCTCACCGGCGCGCCGTACGTCCGGCCGGTGTGGTGGAGCGCGCCGCGGGATCGGGCGCTGCGGGACTGCGAGGACGCGTTTCTGCTGGGGGATGCGCTGCTGGTGGCGCCGGCGCTGGCGGCGGGGGTGACCCGGCGGCCGGTGCGGCTGCCGCGCGGCCGGTGGTACGACACCGCGACCGGGCGGGCGTACGACGGTCCCGGGCAGGTGTGGGTGGAGGCGCCGCTGTCGCGGATACCGGTGCTGGCAAGGGCCGGTGCGGTGCTGCCGGTGACCGGGGCGGACGGCGGGACCCAGCTGGAGGTGTGGGCGCCGGTGGCCGGGCGCGGGGGCAGCGGGCTGGTGGTGCCGGACGCCGGGGACGGCTGGCAGCGGCCGACGGTGGAGCGGTTCACGTCGCGGCGGGAGGGCGACCGGGTGATCGTGGAGCGGCGCGACGGGGGCGCGGTGGGGTATCCGGTGCGGGTGCGGGGGCTGGAGGACGAGGTGGGGCCGTAACGGGCCGGGGGGAAGCGGCGCGGGCCTGGTGGAAGCGGCGCGGGCTGCGCGGCGGAGGCGGAGCGGGCTACACGGCGGATGGGTTGCGCAGGTGAGCAGTTGTGCGGCGGGGCTTCCCTCCGCCCGGCCGCACCTGCTAAACGGGGGCCATGCCGAGACTTGCTGCCGCGCTGCGCGGCCTTGCTGCCGCTGCCGCCGCGCTGATCACTGTGGCCGCTGTTCCTTCGGGTGCGGCGGCGGACACCGTCCCGCACCGTCCGGCGCCGTCATCGCGGCCGGTCAACGACCCCAAGGCGCCGGAGGAGTTCGTCGCGCTGCGGGACGTGGACCCCACCGTCATCCAGGAGATGCGCTACTTCACCCCGCACGACTTCATGGGGGTGCCGGTGACCGGCTACCGGGCGCCGATGTGCCTGCTGACCCGGGACGCGGCACGGGCGTTGCACCGGGCGCAGCGCTCGTTCCTGCGTCGCGGATACTCCCTCAAGGTCTATGACTGCTACCGGCCGCAGCGCGCGGTGGACCACTTCGTGGCCTGGGCCAAGGACCTCGGCGACCAGCGGATGAAGGCCGAGTTCTATCCGCGGGTCGACAAGTCGACGCTGTTCCGGGACGGCTATATAGCGGAGAAGTCCGGGCACAGCAGGGGCAGCACCCTCGATCTGACGCTGGTGCGGCTGCCGGCCCTGCCCACCCGGCCATATGTCCCCGGGGAGCCGCTGTCCTCGTGCTACGGCCCGAAGGCGGCCCGCTTTCCGGACAATTCGCTGGACATGGGCACCGGCTTCGACTGCTTCGACACCCTGGCGCACACCCTCGACCCGCGGATCAAAGGTGAACAGCGGGCCAACCGGCTGCTGTTGAAGGACGGCCTGGAGAGCGCCGGATTCGTCAACTACGACAAGGAGTGGTGGCACTACACCTTCACGCCGGAGACGTTTCCGGACACCTACTTCGACTTCCCGGTCGCGCGGCGGTCGCTCGTCCGGCACTGACCGGCCGCGCACGCCGTTGGCTTCCCTCGTGGGTCGTGACTCGTGACTCGTGACTCGTGACTCGTGACTCGTGACTCGTGACTCGTGACTCGTGGCACATGGCACATGGCTCGCGGCACGTGGCACATGGCTCGCGGCCGAAGGCGAGCGGGAGGAGAGCCCGTGGACCGGGCTCTCCTCCGCCGTCGCGTCGCCGACGGGCCGGGGCACCGAATCACCCCCGTCGATCCCGTGCCCCGGACCCTGCTGTCAGGGACGCGGCCGGACCGCGTCCGGTTCAGCGAAAGTCTGCGGAGTCACCCTTTCGGGGATCCCGCGCCTCGTACGGCCGCCGGCACGGAACCGGCCGCCGGCTGCCGAGCACCGGCCGTGCGCTCAGAGCCGGCCGCCGGCGCTGTCCGAGGAGAGCCGCTGGGCGGCGTACACCGGGATGACCGACAGGGCGATCAGCAGCGCGGCGAGTACATCGACGACCGGTGCCTGGTGGGGGCGGGCCAGGTTCTCGTAGATCCAGACCGGCAGCGTCTTGGTGCCCGCGCCCGCCGTGAAGGTGGTCACCACGACCTCGTCGAAGGAGAGCGCGAAGGCCAGCAGGGCGCCGGCGAACAGCGCCGGGCGCAGCGCCGGGAAGGTGACGTACCGCAGGGTCTGCCAGGGGCGGGCGCCCAGGTCGGCGGAGGCCTCGGCCAGGGACGGGGCGATCCGGCGGAGCCGGGCGGCGACGTTGTTGAAGACGATGACGACGCAGAAGGTGGCATGGCCGACAACGACCGTGAAGAGGCCGAAGCCGATGCCCAGCGGGGCAAGAACGGTGCGGAAGGCGGCGTTGAGGGCGATGCCGGTGACGATGCCGGGGAGCGCGATCGGCAGCACGATCAGGAACGAGACGGTCTGCCGTCCGAAGAAGCGGTGGCGGTGCACGGCGAAGGCCGCGAGCGAGCCGAGGACCAGGGCGACGGCGGTGGCGCCGAGGCCCGCCCGCAGCGAGGTCCACAGGGCGTCGCGGGCGCCCGCGCTGTGCAGGGCGCGGCTCCACCACTCGCCGGTCAGCGCGCGGGGCGGCCAGGCGAACGAGGGGTCGGCGTTGACGGAGTTGAGCAGGACCAGGAGCAGGGGGAGGTAGATCAGGGTGAGACCGGCGGCCGTGAGGCAGCCGAGGACGATCCGGGCGGTACGGCTGAGATGCATCCGGCTGCCTCCTTCGGTACCGGTCAGAGCGAGTCGAGCGCGCCGGCCCGGCGGACGGCGGCGAGGTAGCAGACGACGAGGGCGACCGGGACCGCGGAGAGCGCCGCCGCGAGCGGCAGATCGAGGGTGACCTGAGAGGCGATGACATTGCCCAGGAGCTGGGTGCGGCCGCCGACGATCTGCACAGTGAGGTAGTCGCCGAGGGAGAGCGAGAAGGTGAAGACGGAACCCGCCAGGAGCGCGGGACGGACGGCGGGGGCCACGACGGAGCGCAGGGTACGTACGGTGCCCGCACCGAGGTCGGCGGAGGCCTCCAGCTGGTGGGCCGGCAGCCGTTCCAGGGCGGCGTGGACCGGCAGGATCATGTACGGCAGCCAGAGGTAGGCGAGCACGAGCACGACGGCGGCCGTGCCGTATCCGGGGCCGTGCAGTCCCAGCGGGGCGAGTGCCGCGTTGACGATGCCGTGCTCGCCGAGCATCACCCGCCAGGCGTACGCCTTGACCAGATAGCCGGCCCACAGCGGGGTCAGTACGGCCACCAGCAGGGCGCGGCGCAGCCGGCCGGACGCCACCCGCGCCATGAAGAAGGCCATCGGGAGCGCGAGCAGGGCGTCGAGGAGCGTGACGGCGACGGCGATCTCGAGGGTGCGCAGGGCGACGGTGCGGTAGACGGGAGTGGTGAGGATGTCGCGGAAGTTGTCGGTGGTCCAGGTGTGGACGACATCCGAGGTGAAGGGGTCGGTGGTCCAGAAGGCGGAGAGCAGGAGGACGGCGAGGGAGCCGAGGTAGGCGAGGACCAGCCACAGCAGGGGCGGGGTGAGGAGTGCGGCGAGCCGGCCGCGGGCGCGGGGCTCATGGCTCGTGGCGGACACCCGGGCGCCCCCTCAGCCCTTGATCTCCGTCCAGGCGCGGGTCCACTCCGCGTAGTCCGTGCACGTGACGTTCTTGCGGCCGTCGAGGCACTGCGGGACGGGGGTGGTCCAGAAGTGGACGCGGCGGTAGTAGGCCTCGTCATCGGCGTGGTAGACGGCGCAGTGACGGGGGTCGGCGGTTTCCTTGCAGGCCTTGGCGTTGGCGGGCGCCTCGCCGAAGTACTCGGCGACCTGGGCGTTCACCTTCGGGGAGACGATCCAGTTGAGCCACTTGTAGGCGCAGTTGGGGTGGGCGGCCTTGGCGGAGACCATCCAGGTGTCGGACCAGCCGGTGGCCCCCTCCTTGGGGAGGACGGCCTTGACGGGAGCCTTTTCCGCGGCGGCGGTGTTGGCGATGACCTGCCAGGTGGTGCCGAGGACGCTGTCGCCGCCCTTGAAGGCGGTGACTTCCTTCTGGTAGTCGCTCCAGTATTCGCCGATCTGCTGTCGTTGCTTCTTCAACAGGGCTACGGCGGCATCGAGTTGGGCGCGGTCCAGGGCGTACGGATCCTTGATGCCGAGTGCGGGACGGGCCTTCATCAGGTAGAGGGCGGCGTCGGCGATGTAGATGGGCGAGTCGTAGGCGGTGACCTTGCCCGCGTACTTCGCCGCGCCGTCGAAGACGGCCTTCCAGGAGTCGGGGGCCGGGGAGACCTTGTCGGTGCGGTACATCAGCAGATTGGCGCCGCGGCCGTGCGGGATGCCGTACATCTTCCCGCCCTTGGAGTTGAACGGGCGCATCTTCAGACCGCTGAAGATGTCGCGGTAGTTCGGCACCAGACGGGTGTTGACGGGCGCCACATCCCCGGCGGCGATCAGCCGCAGGGTGGCGTCGCCGGAGGCGGAGACGGTGTCGTACTGGCCGGTCTTCATCAGCGAGACCATCTCGTCGGAGGTCCCGGCGGTCTTGGCGTTGACCTTGCAGCCGGTCCGCTTCTCGAAGGGGTGCACCCAGTCGGCCTTGGGGTCGTTGGAGCCGTCCTCGGCGTATCCGGCCCAGGCGATGATGTCGACCCGGCCCTCGCCCTTGCCGACGCTTTTCTGTTCGGCGGCTCCCCCGCCGTCCGTTCCACCGTCGCCTGAGCCGCAGGCGACGGCCAGCAGCAGGACCCCGGCCGCCACTGCGGCCTTCCACGGATTCGCGTTGCGCATGGTGAACTCCCGCTGTCGCACACGGCTGTCGAGCCCCGCCAGTATCCGGAAGCTGACCGTCTGCCACCAGAGCGCGTCGGGAACCGGGATGCGCCCCGGTGCGTGGGACGATCCCTCAGGCGGGCACCAAAAGGGCGTCGGCGGCGTTCCACAGCAGATGGACGGCGGCGCCAGGACGGGCGGCGTCCGGCAGATCCGTGGAGCTCAGCCGCACCACGGTGAGCTCGTCACCTCCGGCGTCGAGGCGGACCACCACGCGCGTGTGGGCACCGACGTGCGCGATCTCGGTGATCCTGCCGGGCGCACACCGCTCCCCCGGCCCCGGGGCACCGTTAGGGCCGCCGTTCGGACCGCCGTTCGGGCCGCCGTTCGGGCCGTCCGGAGCGACGATCCGGATCCGCTCGGGGCGGAGGCTGTACGTGCCCGGGGCGCCGATCACACGGACCGCCGCCTGGTCACGCAGCAGGTTGGTGGTACCGATGAAGCCCGCGACGAACGCGGTGGCCGGACGGTCGTAGATCTCCAGCGGTGAGCCGGTCTGCACGATACGGCCGCGGTCGAGCACGGCGAGGCGGTCGCTGAGCGTCAGCGCCTCTTCCTGGTCGTGGGTGACAAGGAGGAAGGTGACGCCGGTGGCGCGCTGGATGCGCTGGAGTTCGCGCTGCATCTCCTGTCGCAGCTGGAGGTCGAGCGCGCCGAGAGGTTCGTCGAGCAACAGCAGCCCGGGGTCGTCGATCAGGGCGCGGGCCAGGGCGACGCGCTGGCGCTGGCCGCCGGAGAGCCGGTCGGGCCGGCGCGGGCCGTGGTCGTCGAGGCGTACGGTGCGCAGAGCCGCACGGGCGCGGGCGAGGCGTTCGGATTTGCGCACCCCGGCGACGGTGAGCGCGTAGGCGACGTTCTGCTCAACCGTCATGTGGGGGAAGAGCGCGTAGTCCTGAAAGACGGTGTGGACGTCGCGGCGGCTGGGCGGAAGTGCCGTGACGTCACGCCCCGCGAGCTCGATCCGGCCCGAGGTGGGCCGTTCGAAACCGGCGATCAGGCGCAGCAGGGTCGTCTTGCCCGAGCCGGAGGGGCCGAGGAGGGAGAAGAACTCACCTTCCCCGATGGTGAGCTCGGCACCGTCGACGGCACGCAGCGGACCGAATTCCTTGCTGACGGCGGTGAGCCGTACGGCGGGCGTCGCAGCTTCCGTGGGGGCGGGACGGGCGTCGGTACGGGCGGCTTCGGTCACGGGCGCTCCCCCTCGTGAACGGCTTGATCGCCCGGCGACTGTACCGGGGTTCCGCGCGGAGCGGCAGCGTGGCACACTCCTGACGTCCCGTCAGTTCTTCCGGTTCCCTCAGTTTCGTCAATCGCGTCGGGAACCGTCGTGTTCCGTCGCTTCGTTGCATTGTTCCTTTGCGTTTCGTGGTTTGTCGGTCTGCGGTCTGCGGTCGGGGAGGGTCTGTGGCACAGACACGGAAGCCGGTGGTGCCCGGGTGGTTCGATCAGGACGCGGCGGACTTCCGGCTGCTGGGGACGCGCTGCCGGGCCTGTGGTGCGGTGTTCTTCCCCCGCGAGGACGCCTTCTGCCGCAACCCCGCGTGCGGGGGTGACGAACTGGTGGAGGTGCCGCTGTCCCGGCGCGGCACGGTCTGGTCCTACACCGACGCGCGCTACCGTCCGCCCTCCCCCTACGTCTCCGATCCGGAGGCCGAGTGGCGGCCGTACGCCTTGGTCGCCGTGGAGCTGGCGGAGGAACGGATGGTCGTCCTCGGGCAGGCTGCGCCCGGCGTCCGCGCCGCGGATCTCAGCGTGGGCACGGAGGTCGAGCTGGTTCCCGGGACCGTCGCCGGGGACGAGAGGGACGACGGGGGCGTCCGGACGACGTGGCATTGGCGGCCGTGCGAGCAGGACCCGGGGGGCATGACGGCCGCGGGGGCTGCGGCCGGTGCCGTGGAGGCCGCGAGCGCCGGCTCGCGGGCGGAAACCGCATCTCTACACCCGCCCACCCCCCGAAGGGGGGTGGGCGGCGGGGAAAAAACCAAGGGCGCGGGTGGGCGGCGGGTAGGGGGAAGCCCGGATAGCCGCGGAAGCAGCGCCCCCGGCGACACAGTCACGGGCCAAGACGCGACAGTCACAGCCCAGGACGCGACAGTCACGGCCCAGGACTCGGCCGTAGTCGCCCAAGACATGGCCGCAGTCGCCCAAGACATGGCCGCAGTCGGAGACATGACCGTACCCGGCAACGTAGCCACACCCGGCAACGTAGCCACACCCGGCAACGTGGCCACACCCGACGACGTGGCCATACCCGACGACGTGGCCGTACTGGGCGCCGGTATGCACCCGTGGGGCAAGTGGGGGCGCAGCTTCGTCGAGTACGGCACCAAGGCGGCCAAGGAGGCTCTTGCGGACGCCGGGCTCGACTGGCGCGCCGTGCAGAGCATCGTCGGCGCGGACACGGTACGCGGCGGCTATCCCGGTTACGTGGCGGGCGCGACCTTCGCCAAGGCGCTGGGCTGGCAGGGCGCCCGGGTGACCAGTGTCTATGCCGCCTGTGCATCCGGCGCACAGGCCATCGGCGCCGCGCGGGCGCAGATCCTCTCGGGGATGGCGGAGGTGGCCCTGGTGGTGGGCGCCGACGCCGCGCCCAAGGGCTTCTTCACCCCGGCGGGCGGCGACCGGCCCGACGATCCCGACTGGCTCCGGTTCCGGGTGCTGGGTGCCACCAACCCGGCGTACTTCGGGCTGTACGCGCGCCGCCGGATGGCGCTGTACGGTGACACGACCGACGACTTCGCGCAGGTGAAGGTCAAGAACTCGGCGGCGGGCGCGGCCAATCCGTACGCCCGCTACCGCAAGCGGGTCACCGCGCGGGAGGTCGTCGCGTCGGCCGTGGTCTGCGATCCGCTGCGGCTGCTGGACATCTGTGCCACCTCCGACGGCGCCGCGGCGCTGGTCCTGACCAGCATGGACTTCGCCCGGAGGCACGGCGTCACGGATCCCGTGCGGATCCGCGCGGTCTCCACGGCCACCCCGCGTTATCCGCGGACCGTATTGGACCTGCCGGATATCGCCACCGATTCCGCGGCCGCCGTTCCCGAGCCGGAGACCGGCTTCCGGGCGTCGATCGCGCGCACCGCCTACGAGGAGGCCGGGATCGGGCCGGAGGATCTGTCCCTGGCCGAGGTCTACGACCTGTCCACCGCGCTGGAGTTGGAGTGGTACGAGGACCTGGGACTGTGCGGCGCCGGTGAAGCGGCCAAGCTGCTGCGCGACGGGGCGACGGCGCTGGGCGGGCGGCTGCCGGTGAATGCCAGCGGTGGTCTGGCCTCCTTCGGGGAGGCGGTACCGGCCCAGGCCATCGCCCAGGTCTGCGAGCTGACCTGGCAGTTGCGGGGGCAGGCGGGCGCGCGGCAGGTGGCGGATGCCCGGGTGGGGGTGACCGCCAACCAAGGGCTGTTCGGGCACGGTTCGGCGGTGGTCGCGGTGCGGTGACCCGGCGGCGCGGTATGCCGTGACCGTGGTGGACGGGCGTGGCGTGAGAACCCGCGGACGAGGGGACACACGCGCCCGCTCCACCCGTCGGCACCCGTCGGCACCCGTCGGCACCCGTCCGCAGCCCCCGCTGTGTGCGACCTTGACGCCCCCTCATCACCGGTGAACACTTCCGGATGCCAGTCGGCATCGCCGCACTCAGGCACCCCGGCCGGGTGGCAGCGGCTGTCCGCTGCCCGCCGGTGGCACGCACCCTGCACGGAGGACCGGGGGACGTCCCCGGGCGAGGGCCAAGGAGCCGCCATGTATTCCAATGGGGACATCGTCGTCGGTGAAGTGATCGGCACCGCGATACTCATACTCTTCGGAGCCGGCGTGTGCGCCGCCGTCACCCTGCACTATTCCAAGGCGAAGGACGCCGGCTGGGTCGTGATCGCTTTCGGCTGGGGCATGGGCGTACTGGCCGGCGCCTACACCGCGGCGCCGCTGTCCGGCGGGCATCTCAACCCCGCGGTGACGCTCGGCTCGGCGGTCGCCGGCGGCACCGAGTGGTCGAAGGTGCCGCTGTACATCCTGGCCCAGATGGCCGGCGCCGCGATCGGGGCCGTACTGGCCTGGGCGCTGTACTACGCGCAGTTCGCCGCCAACGCGGAACGGGACAAGGCCCAGCCGACGCTGGGGATCTTCTCCACCGGCCCGGAGATCCGCAAGCCCGCCGCCAACCTCGTCACCGAGATCATCGCCACCATCGGTCTGGTGCTGCCGCTGCTGTTCTTCGGCCGGAACCCGGGCATCGGCATCGGCCAGGTCCCCGGCGAGCACGTGGGCGTCTACGGCTCCGGGATCAATGTGCTGCTGGTCGCCCTGCTGGTCGTCGGGATCGGGCTGTCGCTGGGCGGGCCCACCGGCTACGCCATCAACCCGGCCCGTGACCTCGGACCGCGTCTGGTGCACGCGCTGCTGCCGATCCCCAACAAGGGTTCCTCGGACTGGAGTTACTCCTGGATCCCGGTGGCCGGGCCGCTGATCGGCGCGGTGCTGTCCGGCCTGGTCTACAACGCGGCGTTCTGACCCCGGCCTGACCCCGGCCGGGGCGTGTCCGCCCGGGTGGCCCGGGCCCGGGGCCCCAGGCCTCGGCCCGGATCTCGGGCCCCGCTGCACCCACTCACCAGGACTTCAGGAGGCGTGACGGCATGACGGAGCGAACCGGGAAGACCGGGAAGACCGGGAAGTATGTAGCCGCGATCGACCAGGGCACCACCTCCAGCCGCTGCATCATCTTCGATCACGACGGGGCGATCGTCGCCGTCGACCAGCGAGAGCACCGTCAGATCTTCCCCAGGCCGGGCTGGGTGGAGCACGACGCGACCGAGATCTGGACGAAGGTGCAGGCCGTGGTGGCGGGGGCGCTCACCGAGGCGGGGCTGCGTGCGGACCAGCTCAGTGCGCTGGGCATCACCAACCAGCGGGAGACCACGGTCCTGTGGGACCGGGTCACCGGCAGACCGGTGCACCACGCGATCGTCTGGCAGGACACCCGTACCTCCCAGCTGTGCGCGGAGCTGGGCGGCGCGGACGGCCAGGACCGTTTCCGTGAGGCCACCGGGCTCCCGCTGGCCAGCTACTTCTCCGGGCCGAAGGCTGCCTGGCTGCTGGACGAGGTGCCGGGGCTGCGGGCCCGTGCCGAGCGCGGCGAGATCGCGTTCGGCACCATCGACTCCTGGCTGATCTGGAATCTGACCGGTGGCACCGACGGCGGGGTGCATGTCACCGATGTGACCAACGCGGGCCGCACGATGCTGATGAACCTCGCGACCCTCCAGTGGGATCCGGCGATCCTGTCGGCGATGAACGTGCCGGCCGCGATGCTGCCGGAGATCAGGTCGTCGGCCGAGGTGTACGGCACGGCCGTGGGGCAACTGCACGGCGTGCCGGTGGCGTCCGCTCTGGGCGACCAGCAGGCGGCCGTGTTCGGTCAGACCTGCTTCGGCGTCGGCGAGGCCAAGAACACCTATGGCACCGGCTCGTTCCTGCTGCTGAACACCGGAAACCGCCCGGTCCCGTCCAAGCACGGGCTGCTGACGACGATGGGCTACCAGCTCGCCGGCGAACCGCCGGTCTACTGCCTGGAGGGGTCCATCGCCGTCACCGGCTCGCTGGTGCAGTGGTTCCGCGACCAGCTGGGCATCATCGCGTCGGCCGAGGAGATCGAGCCGCTGGCGGAGAGCGTCCCGGACAACGGCGGGGCCTACGTCGTACCGGCGTTCTCCGGTCTCTTCGCGCCCTACTGGCGTTCCGACGCGCGCGGCGTGATCACCGGTCTGACCGGCTTCGTCACCAAGGCGCATCTGGCGCGCGCCGTACTGGAGGCGACCAGCTGGCAGACCCGGGAGGTGGTGGACGCCATGTTCCAGGATTCGGGTGTGCAGATCACCCAGCTCAAGGTCGACGGGGGAATGACCGCCAACCATCTGCTGATGCAGCATCAGGCGGATGTGCTGGACGTGCCGGTGATCCGCCCGGTGATCTCGGAGACCACCTGTCTGGGGGCGGCGTACGCGGCCGGTCTGGCGACCGGTGTCTGGCAGGACCTCGACGAGCTGCGGACCCACTGGAAGCGGGACACGCAGTGGACACCGCGGATGGACGCGCAGACCCGTGACCGCGAGTTCGCCAACTGGCGCCGGGCCGTGGAGCGCAGCTTCGGCTGGCTGGCCGAGGACGGCTCGGCGGGGTAGCGGCGCCGGCGGCGCGCAGACGTGCGGCCCGTATCCCGGACGGCGGGGTACGGGCCGTACCTCCGCGCCCCGTCAGGGAAGCGCGGGCTCCCGGCGGCGGGCGCCGACTTCCCTGGCATGCTCGACGACGGAGACCAGCACATCCCGCGCGGAGTCCCTGCGGCGGGCATCACACAGCATCACCGGCACCTGGGGGTCGAGGTCCAGGGCGTCGCGTACGGATTCCGGCGGGTAGCGGTCGGCGCCGTCGAAGCAGTTGACGGCGACCGTGAAGGGCAGACCGCGCCGCTCGAAGTAGTCGATGGCGGCGAAGCTGTCCGCCAGCCGCCGGGTGTCCGCCAGTACCACCGCACCGAGTGCGCCCCGGGCCAGTTCGTCCCACAGGAACCAGAAGCGGTCCTGCCCCGGGGTGCCGAAGAGGTACAGGACCAGTTCCTCGTGGACGGTGATCCGTCCGAAGTCCATGGCGACGGTGGTGGTGGTCTTGGTCTCCACCCCGTCAAGGTCGTCGACCGGCCGCCCCGCCTCGGTCAGCCGCTCCTCGGTACGCAGTGGTTTGATCTCGCTGACGGCACCGACCAGGGTGGTCTTACCGACCCCGAATCCGCCCGCGACCAGGATCTTGAGCGTCACCGGCTCGACGGCGGCGGACCGTCGGCGGCGATCGGATCGCCCGAAGGCCATGGGATTCTTCTCCTGAATTGCCGTGTATACGGGTGGAGCTCACGCTTGTCACCCGGGCGGCGGTGCACGGGGCAGCAGGCGCAAGGGAACGGTACAACGTGCTCGGCACGGCGCCCACTTGAGATGCGTCACGCCGGGGACGCCGGTGGGGGGACACCACGGGTCAGAGGCGGCCGAGCCGCCCCAAAGGGCGCCGGCCGCCACGGCGTCAGGCGTACTGCCGGAGGTGGTCGAGGATCTTGGGTGTGACCACCTCGGGGACCTCTTCGGGCAGCCAGTGGCTGGCGCCCTCCAGGGCCTCGAAGCAGTACGGGCCGTCCACCCACTCCCCCGTGGACTCGGCGGCGCCGCGGCCCAGTGCGGTGTCCTCGCTGCCCCACAGGAAGAGGGTGGGGACGGTGATCCGGCCCGCGGGCACCGAGATGACCGACTCCGGGGCGCGGTACCAGTTCAGCGTGGCGGTGAGCGCGCCCGGGGCGGAGAGCCGGCGGACATTGCCGTCCACGAGGGCGGCGGGCACCTTGCCGGCGTAGGCGGCGCGCAGCCGGGCGGCGTCGTCGGCGAGCAGTGCGGTCTCCGCGGCGCCGTCGTCGCGGCGGAAGAAGCGGACGTAGTCGAGGCGGTGGTGCTGGGTGGGGTCCTCGGCGGCCGCCCGGTTGAGGGAGTCCGGGTGCGGAGTGGCCAGTACGGTCAGGGACTTCAGCCGCTCGGGGTGGGCGCCGGCCAGCGCCCAGGCGACCATGCCGCCCCAGTCGTGCGAGACGAGGTGGAAGCGGTCCGCCCCCTGGGAGTCGGCGAAGGCCAGGGCGTCGGCGACGAGTTCGGGGACGGCGTAGTCGGCGATCCGGGGCGGGCGGGCGCGCGGGGAGTAGCCGCGCTGGTCGACGGCGACGGCGCGGTAGCCGGCCGCGCCGAGGGCGGGGAGCACGGCGCTCCAGGAGTCGGCGAACTCGGGCCAGCCGTGCAGCAACAGGACGAGCGCGCCGTCGGTGGGGCCGCAGGCCAGGGCGTCGTAGGTGTGCGGGCCGGCCTGGATCTCCAGGTGTTCAACGGGTGCCGTGGTCTCGTCCGTGGCCATGGGGGCGGATCTCCTCCTGTTGACAAGTGCTCACCTGCTGACAAGCGCTCAGCTGCTCACAAGCGCTCACCAGGCACCGTACCCGGGGCACTCGCCGCGGCGGCCACCCCGCCCGGGCCTAACGGACCGGAGCCCGGGCGGTGCCTGTCTCCCTACCCAGGGCGGACGCGTGGGCCGGGCAGCGGCCGGCGCCCGCCCAGGAAGAATCCGGGCGGCGGCGGCCGGCGGCGGCCGGCGGGCCCGGCGGGTCACAGCGCGCGCAGGCCGTCGATCACTTCGCGCAGCACCTTCTCGTCCGGCAGCTCGGCCGGCGGCACCGGCCGGCTGACATGGACCAGTTCGGCATCCAGCAGATCCCCGATCAGGACCCGTACGACGCCGACCGGCAGGTCGAGTTCGGCCGCCAGCTCGGCGACCGACAGCGGCTCCTCCCGGCACCACTCGACGATCTCGACATGCTCGGGCGACAGGCTCTGGTCGTCGACCGTCTCCTGCGCACGGCTCTCGGCGATCACCAGCGCGATCAGATCGAGGCGGCCCTCCGCGGCCGTACGGGTGCGCCCGCGGGTCATGGCGTACGGCCGGACGACAGGGCCCGCGTCGTCGTCGAACCAGCGGGCCGCCTCCCGTGCCCGGGCCGGCCGGCCGTCCTGCTCGCTCATGCCGAAACCTCGCTTCGCTCGGCCTCGCATTCGCGCGGCGCGCACCTCTCGCTTCTTCGCTCGCCGCGCTCGCTCATGGCGTCACCGTCGTCGTGCTCAGGTGGAAAGGCCGGACCGGGGCGCGGTGCCCAGGTGCGTTCCCACGCGCTTGACCAGCAGCGTCATCTCGTACGCGATCAGCCCGACATCGGAGTCGGCGTCGGCCAGTACGGCCAGGCAACTGCCGTCGCCGGCCGCGCTGACGAACAGGAACGCCTCGTCCAGTTCGACCATGGTCTGCCGGACGTGGCCCGCGTCGAAGTGCCGGCCGACGCCCTTGGCCAGGCTGTGGAAGCCCGAGGCGACCGCGGCCAGATGCTCGCCGTCCTCGCGGGTCAGATCCTTCGAGGCCCCGGTGGCCAGGCCGTCGCTGGAGAGGACCAGTGCCTTGCGGATGGAGCCGACCCGCTCGACCAGCTCGTCCAGGAGCCAGTTCAGCTCCCCGGATCCCTTCTCCGAGACCGGTGCGGTGGAAGCTGCTGCCTTCGGTGCGGTCATGGACCGTCCCCTCCCGATGTGGTTCCTGGTGGTGCTGTGGTGCCTGTGCTGTTGCCGTGCTGCGTGACTGTGTCACGGGCGCCCGGGTCTGTGACGCCCGGGCCTACCACGCCCGGGTCTGTGGCGCCCGGGTCTGTGGTGTCCGGGCCGGTGACGTCCCGACCGGCGGTGTCCGGGAGCGTGCTGCCGGCAGGCGCCGTGTCGCCGGCAGGCGCCGTGTCGCCGGCTGCCGGGTCCTCGCCCGGTGGCGTTCCGGTCGCGCGCGGGTCCTCGCCGTTGTCGCGGCGGCCGCGCCGCCAGCCGCGCTGGAGCGAGGCCATCCGGGCACGGACCGCCTCCGCGTCGCGGTCGTCCGCGTCCTGCGCCGCCCGCCCTTGCGTTTCGGTCTGCCCGGTGGCGTCGGCCTTGAGCTGGGGGGCGAGGCTCGCCTGCCGTACCCGGCGGGGCAGGCCCTTGGCCGTGGTGGGCGCGGGCGTCTCCCGGTCCTCGGCGGTCCGGGCTCCGTCCTCGGCCCGCTTCCCGCTCCTGTTCCCGTCACGGTCGTCGACGGTTCTGCCGTGGTCGGAGACCAGCACCGGCGGGCGGGGGCGGCGCGGCAGCGGGGCCAGCCCGCCGGGCGCCTGGTCCTGGGTCTGCTGATGCTGTTCACCGTCGGGGACGGGCGGCACCGGTGCGATGCCGCGCGGTGCGGCGGCCGGGCCGCCCGGGATGGCGGGCTTCTTCCGGCTGCCGCCGCGGCCCCGCTTCCGCAAGGGCGCGTCCTCGTCGTCGGCCGGGACCGGCTCGTCCGGGCCGAGCGGCGCCTCGAGTTCGACCGGTCCGTCGATGACGGACGGGGTGCGCCGCTCCCGCCGGTACGGTGACTGCTCCTGGGAGAGTGCGGCCAGCTTGCCCGCCGCGTGCTCCAGTTCATTGCCGACGGGGCCGCCGGCCAAAGAGTCCGGTGCCGGGCGGCCGTCGTCCTCCCGGCCGCCGACGGCGGCGTCGGTGAGGAGCCTTGCCGGGATGAAGACCACGGCGGTGGTGCCGCCGTACGGCGAGGGCTGCAGGGAGACCCGTACATCCTGCCGCTGGGCGAGCCGGCTGACCACGAACAGGCCGAGCCGGTCGGTGTCGGACAGCTCGAACTCGGGGGTCTCGGCGAGCCGGAGGTTGGCCTCCAGCAGCAGGTCGGGGGCCATGCCCAGCCCGCGGTCGTGGATCTCCAGGGTGTAGCCGTTGGCGACCCGCTCGCCCAGGACCTGGACGGCGGTGTGCGGCGGGGAGAAGACCGTGGCGTTCTCCAGGAGTTCGGCTATCAGGTGCGTGAGGTCCGATACCGCGGGGCCCTCCACCGCGAGCCGCGGCAGCCGGCGCACCTCGATCCGCTCGTAGTCCTCCACCTCGGCGACCGCCGCGCGCACCACGTCCATCAGCTGGACCGGTTTGCGCCACTGCCGGGAGGGAGCCGCGCCGGAGAGGATGACCAGGCCCTCCGCGTGCCGCCGCATACGGGTGGTCAGGTGGTCGATCCGGAAGAGGTCGGCGAGTTCGCCGGTGTCCTCGGTGCGCCGTTCCATGGCGTCCAGCAGGGTCAGCTGGCGGTGCAGCAGGACCTGGCTGCGGCGGGCGAGGTTGACGAACACCTCGGAGACGCCGCGGCGCATTTCGGCCTGTTTGACGGCGGCCTCGATCGCGGCCCGCTGGAGGGTGTGCAGGGCCTGCCCGACCTGGCCGGTTTCGTCCGGTCCGAAGGTGAGCCGGGGCGCCTCGGTCTCCACGTCGACCTGTTCGCCGGCCGCCAGCCGGCGCATCACGCTGGGCAGCCGTACCCCGGAGACGTCATGGGCGGCCTTGCGCAGCCGGATCAGATCCCGCACGTGCCGGCGGCCGATCCGGAACGAGACGACGACCGAGACCAGCAGCGCGACGAAGCCGAGGACGCCGGCGATGGCGGCCTTGAGCAGGACGTTCATGGCGGCGGGAGCGACGCGCTCCTGGTAGCGGTCCCCGGCGTCCTTGTCCATCCGCTGGAGGTCGCCGAGCACCTTGCCCGCCGCGCTGTTCCAGCGCTCGGCATTGACCGCACGCGGTCCGTCCTGTGCGCCGGCCGCGATCACCCGGTCCTCGTACGAGGTCAGCTCGCGGGCCTTCGCGGAGCGCCAGTAGTCCTCGAAGAGACCGCGGTCCTTGGCGGGGAGGCCGGGCAGGCCGGTGCTGTAGAGGACCCGGCGTTCGGCGACCCGGTCGGACAGCGCGCGCAGATCGCGCTTGCTCATGCTGCCGGAGAGGAGCACCGCGGACATCAGGGCGTCCTCGCGGGAGACCGCCTCCCGGGCCCGGGTGAGGTTGACCAGCATCCGGGCCTGCTTGTCCATCTCCACGTTCTCCAGGGCATGGAGCGAGGCGAGGAAGTCATAGCCGGGGTCGACGAGGGAGTTGTAGCTCTCCATGGCCTCGTCGCGGGAGACGGTGTTGTCCTCGACCTGGGCCCGCAGCGCCCCGAGGGTGCCCAGGCCCTTGAGGACGCCGTTCATCCGGTCGGCGCTGCCGGGGCTCAGGTCCTCGCGGATGTCGCGCAGGTCGATGCCGGCGCGCAGCTGGGTGACGGCCTCGTCGGTGGCCCGGGTCTGCCGGTGGAGCTCGTCGAGCGCGTTGGCGCCGCGCCGGTCGGCGAGGTACAGCAGGCTCTGCCGGCGCTCCCGCTGGAGGGCCTGGATGACGTCCTCGACCGGATAGCCCAGGTTCTTCACGACGTTGCCGACGTCCAGCAGCTGGTTCGCCTCACGCCCGGTGATATAGGTCGTGAACGCCCACAGGCACGTCAGGGACACCAGCGGTACGAGCAGCAACGCCACGATCTTCCGGCGGACCGACTTCCCGCGAAAGCGCATGGCCTCCCCTACGTCAACCCCGGCGCACGGGGGTGGTGTTCCGTCAACAAACGGCGCGAGCCTACTACTGTCGGGTGACCAAGCCGAAGACCTCTCCTGCCACCGGGAAGGAACCGGGGCGGGATCGTCGTCCGTTGTCCACCGATTCCCGGACAACCCGCCCGCGTCCACGCCCCGGACCGGGTGCTTGCCCTCCGGCGACGTGCCGGACGGTTGGCCGGTTTTGCTCTGCCCCGGGTAACTCCGGGCGGCTCCGGTACGTGACCATGAGGGGGGACGGGGTGCGACACCAAGGGCATGTACCCGGCGAAATCCGGGCAGTTACCGAGGAGTCGGACACGCGGGGAGAGTGCGGGGAGTGTGACGCGTTCATGGACACCGGCAGACAACCGTTGTGGCAGGAGGAGCCGGCGGTCCGGCGCCGGATGGCGGATCCGGTGCGTACCGCCGCGGTGCGTGCCGTGATCATCGTGGCGCTCACCCTGATCCAGGCGATGGTGGCCTTTCTGTGCACCCTGGCGGGCTCCTGGTTCGCCTTCCCCGCGGTGCTCAGCACGGTCGCCAGCACCGTGGTCGCCACCTGGGCGGTGCTGGACGTCTGGGTGACCCGCCAGGTATGGGTGCAGCGCAACGGGGTGCAGTCGCAGCCCAGCAGTACGGCCCGGGAGCTGCGCCGCGAGCGGCGGAGGGCACGCCGCCGGCGGCGCCGGGCGTCACGGGAGGGCCCGTCGCGGATCGACCGGGCGGCCGCCTGAGCGGCCGGGTCGTTACGCCACCGCCTCTTCCCTCACGGCGGGCCGTACATGAATCATGCCGTCCAGGACACTGACCTGGTGGGTGCGCACCGGCCGGCGGGCGGGCAGACAGGCCGGGGCGCCGGTGCGCAGGTCGAACAGGGCCGCGTGCAGCGGGCATTCGACGAAGCAGCCCTCGACCCAGCCCTCGGAGAGCGAGGCGTCCTGATGGCTGCAGGTGTCGTCGACGGCGTAGTAGCCGCCCTCGGCATGAAAGACCGCGATGGCCGGTGTGGCGTCGTCGATCTCGATCCGTACGGACTCACCCTCGGGCAGGTCCTCGATGCGGCAGACGGGAATCATCTGGCCCCCCTCTCGCTGATCGGTATCATGTGTTCTGAATAACGCATCGCAGAGCGCGATGCGCAACAGAATCCAAGCCGGGGAGCGGGCCGTCAAGGGTTTCCCGGCAGATGCCCTCAGACGCGCCCCGCGGGGGCCACCGGGTGGTGACACAAAGACCCATGTCGAACACGAGCGATGCGGCAGACGACCGGTCCGAGGAACGGCGCGGCGGGGCGGGATCCGTCCAGTCCGTGGACCGCGCGGTGAGCGTGCTGGAGATCCTGGCCAAGCTGGGCGAGGCCGGGGTGACCGAGATCGCCGAGGAGCTGGGCGTCCACAAGTCGACCGCGTTCCGGATCCTCGGGGTGCTGGAGAACCGCGGGCTGGTGGAGCAGGAGAGGGACCGCGGGAAGTACTACCTGGGCGCCGGGGTGCTGCGGCTGGCCGGCGCCGCCGCGATCCGGCTGGACATCTCGCAGGAGGGCCAGCCGGTGTGCCGCGCGCTCGCCGAGGACACCGGGGAGACCGCCAACATCGCGGTGCTCGACGGTGATGCGGCGGTCAACATCATGCAGGCCAGGGGCTCGGCCGCGGTCACCGCGTACAACTGGCTGGGCCGCCGCACCCCGCTGCACGCCACCGCCAGCGGCAAGGTGCTGCTGGCGCATCTGCCGCCGGAACGCCGGGAGACCCTGGTGACCCGCAAGCTGCCGCGGTTCACCGAGAACACGCTGACCACGGCGTCCGGTCTGCGCGCGCAGCTCGCCGCCGCGCTCGCGGACGGATTCGCCTGCACCAGCGAGGAGTTGGAGATCGGCCTGAACGCGGTGGCGGCACCGGTCCATGCGCACGACGGTGCGGTGATCGGCGCGATCGGCGTCTCGGGCCCGGCGTACCGGATGGAGCATGAGCTGCTGCCGGAGCTGGCGGAGCGGGCCGCGAAGGCGGCCGCGGAACTCTCCCGCCTGATGGGGTACCCGGGTTAGCCCGCCGGGGCATCACAGGCGCCCGCCCGGGCCCTGCCGTGATGTCTCACCCCCAGGGGGACTCCCCTAGCGAAAAATCCCCCTTGACGGATCCTGACCCGACTTCCAGCATGTCTCCTATAGCGCAACCCAGCGCGCTATGGGCAACACGGCGACAGAGGTGGGCCGTTCTCCACCACCGTCCCCTGTCCCGGGATTCCCGGTCTCCGGGTTCCCGGCACCGCGCACCACTCCCACCCCTCACAGGCATCCGTGCCACCTCACGCGTGCTACCCGCCCTGCCGCCCCGCAGGCGCTGTTTCTAGGAGTGAGACATGCCGCACGAAGCCCGCGCCGTCGTCGCCCTCAAGAAGGGCGCCCCCGTCGAGGTGCTGCCGATCCTCGTTCCCGATCCCGGTCCGGGCGACGTGCTCGTGACCGTGCAGGCCTGCGGGGTGTGCCACACCGATCTGCACTACCGCGACGGCGCGATCGGCGACGACTTCCCGTACCTGCTCGGCCATGAGGCGGCCGGGGTCATCGAGGCGGTCGGCGACGGGGTCACTGACCTGGCGCCCGGTGACTACGTGGTGCTGGCATGGCGGGCGCCCTGCGGACAGTGCCGGGCCTGCCGCCGCGCCCGCCCCTGGTACTGCTTCAACTCCCGCAACGCCTCCCGGCCGATGACCCTGCTCGGGGGCACCTCACGGACGAAGTCCGGGGGAGGTACGGAACTGACCGCGGCCCTGGGCATCGGCGCCTTCGCCGAGAAGACCCTGGTCGCCGCCGGACAGGCGGTGAAGGTCGATCCCGCGGCCCGGCCGGAGGCCGCGGGCCTGATCGGCTGCGGGGTGATGGCCGGGTACGGCGCGGCCGTGCACACCGGAGGGGTGGGCAGCGGGGACACCGTCGCCGTCATCGGCTGCGGTGGCGTCGGCAACGCCGCGATCGCGGGCGCCTCCCGGGCCGGCGCCCGCCGGGTGATCGCCGTCGATCTCGACGAGGGCAAGCTGGACGCCGCCGAGCGGTTCGGCGCCACCGACACCGTCAACTCCCGTGGCACGGACCCGGTCGAGGCGGTCCGTGCGCTCACCGGCGGACACGGCGCCGATGTGGTGATCGAGGCGGTGGGGCGCCCGGAGACCTACCGGCAGGCGTTCTACATGCGCGATCTGGCCGGCACGCTGGTCCAGGTCGGCGTGCCCGACCCGGACATGCACATCGATCTGCCGCTGATCGACCTCTTCTCCCGTGGCGGCGCGCTCAAGTCGTCCTGGTACGGCGACTGTCTGCCCAGCCGGGACTTCCCGGTGCTGATCGACCTGTTCCTGAGCGGCAAACTCGATCTGGAGCGGTTCATCAGCGAAACGGTCACGCTCGACGACATCGAACCGGCCTTCGCGAAGATGCAGCGCGGGGAGGTCCTGCGGTCGGTCGTCGTGGTGTGACCGCCCGCAGGCCTCTTGTGCCGCGGTTCACCCGGTGGCCGGATCCGCCTCCTCCTCGGGAACCGGGTCCTCCGGACGCCGGTACATCCGCGTCGCCGTGATCTGGCCGTGCACCGCCTCGCCGGAGGGGTCCGGCTGCGGCAGGCCAGGACGCAGATGCTCCTCGACGCTGATGTACTTCAGCCCGGCCCGCAGGTCCGCGTCATTGCGCAGCCGGATGACCAGCGGGAACTCGGCGAGCGCCGTGGTGTCGAAGAGGCCGGTGGTGTAGAGGAGCTGGACGCCCAGCGCATCGGCGACGGCACGCTGGAGCTCCAGCAGATAGGTCGCGTTGGCGCGGCCGATGGGGTTGTCCAGGAACAGCGTGCCGGCGTGCCGCTGCTTGTCGCGGCCCCGGTCGTTGCTGCGCAGCGCCGCCATCGTGCAGTACAGCGCGATGGCGGCGGTCAGCAGCTGGCCGCCGGAGAAGACATCGCCCATCTGGCCGACCGGCACCCGCTCGGCGCGCAGCACCGCGTCCGGCTTGAGGATCTCCACGGCCACCCCGCGCGGCTGCAGCGCCGCGCTGACCCCGCGCAGCAGCAGGGACATCCCGTCCCGGCGCAGATCGCTGTTCTTCTTGACGGCCGCCCGGGTCGCCTCGTCGATCACCTCGCCCAGCCGCTCGGTGAGCGTGGCCTGGTCGGGGTCCTCGAAGCGGATCCGCAGGAACTCCTGCCCGGACCACTCCCCCAGCCCCTCCGGCAGCCGGGACAGCCGCTGGGCCGAGCGCAGTGTCGTCAGCGACGACTCGACCAGCCCGCGCAGCCGGTCGACGATGGAGTCGCGGTTGCGCTCCAGCTGCTCCAGCTCGTCGGTGAGCACCCGCAGCCGGGGCGCGAAGGCCTCAGCCCACTTGGCCGCATGGTCCGGCAGGGCCGAGGCGGGCAGTTCGCGGATCTGCTGCCGGGCGGGGGTACGGACCTGTTCGTAGCGGGTGGAGTTGGCGTGCCGTACGAGGATGTCGCTCGCCTCGCGCACCGCGGACTCGGCGGTGGACAGGTCGGCGGCGCAGCCGCGCAGCGAGCGGCGGGACTCGGCGGCGGCCTGCCGGGCGTCCTCCACCCGGCCGGCGTACGGCTCGGCCGGCCCGTCGGCGGCGTCCTCGGCGTCCTGGTGGTCGCGGAGCAGATCGCGCAGCAGGGCGGCGGTCTCGTCGAAGCCGCCCGCGGCGTCCTCGGCGGCGCGGTGGCCGCGCAGCAGCTCCTCGTGCTGCGCCCGGGCGGCCTCCAGCGCCTCGGTGGCGGTGGCCAGTTCACCCGAGGCCGTGCGCAGCAGCTCCTTGGCGCGGTCGGCGTCCTCGGGCACCAGTTCGTCGGGCAGCTCGGTGTGTGCCTCGCCGTCGGTGGGGGCCAGCCGCTCGGCCTCGCCACGCAGCCGGCCGAGCTGTTCGCTGGCGGTCGAGGCGCGGGTCTCCAGCATCTGCACCAGCGATTCGGCGCGGGCCGCGGCGGCCTGACGGGACGGGCCGTCGGCGGCGTCCGGGCTCTCCAGCAGCGCCTCCGCACGGGTGCGGACCTTGTTGGTGAGGCGGTTGAGCTCGGCGAGGGCGGCGCTCTCGTCGCCCTCGGCGCGGGCCTGTTCGGCGCGCAGATCGGCGCCGACACCCACCTTCTCGTAGAGCTGGGAGGCGGCGCGGTAGGCCTCGCGCAGCGCGGGCAGCGAGGCGCCGGCGCCCTCCGGGGCCTCCCCCACCTCGTCCGGTACGCCGGCGATCTCGGCGCGCTCGGCGCGCAGTGCACGGGCGGTGCGGCGCGCATCGTCGGCGGCGCGCTGGGCCGCCCTGCGGTCCTCGTCGGCGGCCCGTGCACGGTCCACGCACTCCTCGGCGCGGGCCTCGAACTCGGCCGCCTCATCGGCGAGTTCACGCATCCGGGACTGCCAGGAGGAGCGCTCCCGCAGCCGGTGGGCGAGCCCGGCCAGCAGGTCGGCGGCGCGGCGGGCGCGCTGTGCGGTCTCCTGGCGTTCGTCGCGCACCCGGGTGGCCTCGGCCGCGACCTCCTCGGCGCCTTCGCGGGCGGCACGGGACTCGGCCAGCTCGGCGGCGGCCTCCTCCGCCGCCGCAGCGGTCTCGTCCGCGGCGGCGGCCAGTTCCCCGAGCCGGCCGGCCGGGCAGCCGGCCCGCCACGAGCCGAGCCGGGCGGCCAGCGCCCGGTCCCCGGCGAGCCGGGCGGCCAGCGCCCGGATCTCGTCGTCGCGCTCTATGGCGCGTGCCCGCAGCGCCTGGCGCTCCTCGTCGGCGGCGGATTCGTCGTGCATCGCCGGGTTCGGCGGGACGAGGAATACCTGACCGGAGGTGCTCTCCGGCTCGTCGGGAGCGGGCGTGGGCGCGAGCAGCGCGGCGGAGGTACCGACCGCGACGGCCGAGCGCGGCAGCAGCGCGGCCTGGGCGAGCACATCGCGGGCCCGCGCATGGGTGTCCGGGTCGGTGATGATCACGCCGTCGACGAGCTCGGGGCGGGCGGCGAGCACCCGGGTGTGATCGGCCGGGTCGACGGACTGGGCGAGATAGCGCCAGCCGGGCAGCGCGGGGACGCCGTGCTCACCGAGGTATTCCACGGCTGCCAGCACATCGGGCCCCGGGGGCAGCAGTCCGCCGTCGCCCAGCGCGCCGAGGATCCGCGCATCGTCGGCGGCGGCCGTGCGCAGGTCGAACAGCTGACGTTCGGCGGCGGCGACGCCCTCCTCCAGCAGCTCGTGCAGCTCGTCGGCGTTGCGGTCCAGCTCCTCGGCGGTGAGCGGTCCTGCGGTGGGACGGCGGGGGGTGACCGGGTCCGTGCCGGGCGTGGCCGTACGGGGGCCGGGCACGCCCAGGGACTTGGCCTCGGACTGCGGGAGTCCGAGGAGGTCGGCGAGCCGCTGCTCGGCGCCGATGGACTCGGCGGCCCGGCGCTCGGCGTCGTGGGCACGCTCGGCGGCCTGCGCGGCGTCGTCGGCGCGGGCCGCCGCCAGTTCGGCGGCGGAGTGCCGCGCCGCGGCCTCGCGGGCACGGTCGGTGGCCTGCCGGGCGGCCTCCCGGGCGGAGTCCCAGGCCTCGACGGCGGTCTTCTCGGCGTCCGAGGCGGCGAGCGCGGCACGGGCCGGGTCGGCGTCGGGGGCGCTGTCGTCCAGCCAGCCGGCCCGGACGGCTTCGGCGGTCTCCTCGGTGACCTCCGCCAGACGCTGTTTGAGGTGGTCGGCCTCGCTGCGGGCGCGCTGGGCGTGGGTGGCGGCCGTGGTGGCGTCGCGGTGCGCGGATTCACCGGCCTCCTGAAGGGCCGCGGAGCGTTCCTCCTCCTCATTGGCGACCTGTTCGCCGGCCTCGGCGGCGGTGTGCAGGGCACGTACGAGGTCGGCGGCGGCGGTGGCCCGGGCGGCGAGCGCGGGGGCGGCGTCCCGCTCGGCCTCGCGGATGGCGGCGGCGACCCGCGCCGAGCGGTCGGCGGCGGCGCGGTGCCGCAGCGCGGTCTCGGCGGCCTGCCAGGCGCTGTGCAGCGTACGGGCGTCGTTCAGCTCACGGCGCTGGGCGGCGGCGCCCTTCTCCGCGGCGGCCAGGGCCAGCGAGGCATGCCGGTAGGCGAGTTCGGCGGACACCAGGGAGCGGCGCTCGCGGCCCCGCTCGGCGTCGGTGACGCGATGGGCCGCGACGGCGACCTGTTCGGCCAGCTCGGCGGCGCGGCCGCGCTCCTCGGTGCCGCGGGCGTAGAGCCGCTGGGCGAGGCCGCGGGTGCGGCGTTCGGCGCCCGCATGCACCTCACGGGCGCGTTCGCGCTGCTCGGCGGCGTCGGCGATACGGGAGAGCAGGTCGAGGGAACCGGCGGTGAAGTCCCGTTCGGCGGTGAGTTCGGCGCGCCGGCCGAGCTTGTGGGCGAAGCCGTGCACGAGGTCGGCGAGACCGTCGGTGTCCCGGGTGTCCGTGACGGCGCGCAGGAGGAGGTCGGTGAAGTCCGAGTCGTTCTTGACCGCGAAGAGGCCGGCCGCCTCACCCTCGTCGGCGTTCATCTCCCGCTGGTAGCGGAAGAGTTCCGGGTCCAGGCCCAGCTCGCCGAGGTGTACGTTCCAGCGCTCGTGGGTCTCCTCCCAGACCACGTCGAGATTGGGGTAGTTCTTCCCCGCCTCGGTGAGGACGTCGCGGAAGCCCTTCATCGTGCGCCGGCGGCCCTGGGCTCCTGAGCTGCCCTCACCGCTCTCCTGGCGGGGGCGGACGACGGTGGCCTCGGCGACGGGGAGGGAGTCCAGGCTCATGCCGGGGCCGGGCCGGAAGCTGTACCAGGCCTCGGCGAACTTCCGGGGGTCGTTGGAGACCTGCCGGCCGCGCCATTCGCTGACCTTGCCGACGACCACGCTCTCGCCGGTGAGGACGTGCTGCCACTCCAGGGCGACATGTCCGCAGTCGTCGGCGAGCAGGAATTTGCGCAGGACGCCGGAGCTGGCGCCGCCGAGGGTGTTGCGGTGGCCGGGCAGCATCACCGAGAAGATCAGCTTGAGCAGGACGGACTTGCCGCCGCCGTTCTCCAGGAAGAGCACGCCCGCGGGCGCCGGGCGGCGCGGCGGGCCGACCGGTTCGTCCTCGAAGAAGTCCGCCTGGGCCGGGGCCGGTCGGGGTACGGGCGCGCCGACTCCGCGCAGGTCCAGCACGGTGTCGGCATAGCGCGCACCGGCGGGCCCGATGGAGTAGAGGCGGACCCGGGACAGCTCGTACATGGCGGACTCTCGTTGTCGTGTCGGGAAGGGGCGGTGCTGCTCCCCCGCCCCCTCCCCCTCCTCCCCCTTCGGGGGAGGGGGCGGGGGTGGGTTCGGGGGTGGGGGGGAGCGACGGGCGGGCGGCAGTCGGTCAGCGGTCGGTCAGCGGTCAGTCGATCGGGGACGGTTAGCGGTCAGTCGGTGGGGGACGGTCAGCGGTCAGTCGGTGGGGGACGGTCAGCGGTCAGTCGGTGGGGGACGGTCAGCGGCGGTCGAAACGGTCGGTGGCGGGCCGGTCGGCGCCGTCGCCGGTCCGCCGGCCGGGACATCAGAGGTCGTCGGGCCGGCCCGTCATCCGGAGTGGAAGGGCAGTCCGGCGTCGGCGACCAGGTCGAGGTCTTCGGAGTCCTCGCCCGGCAGCAGCGCGGCGCTGCCGTCGGCGACGGGGACGATGCCCAGCTCCAGCAGCTCGGCCATGGCGGCGCTGCCGGCCATGTCGCGGACCTGGAGCTGGTAGCGGGCGGTGGTGCGGTAGGCGCCACCGGAGTCATCGCCGGTGCGCTGCAGGAAGCCGGAGTCCACGAGGAACGTGACGGCCTTGGCGATGATGCCCGTGGTCGAACCGGCCAGCCGGCGGGCGTCCTTGGTGGCGCCGGTCGCGCTGCGCCGCGCGTAGAGGCGCCAGGCGGATTCCAGGCCGGGGGCATCGGTGGCCGGGTCGGTGTTCTCGCCCTCCTGCTCGGCGCGCTCCTCCAGACGACGGCAGGCCTGCCGGACGAAGGCATCGACGCCGTTGACGGTGATCCGGCCGATATATCCGTCGTCGGCGAGGTCTTCGGGGCGCGGGAAGGCCAGTGCGGCGACGGCGAGGTGGGCCAGGCCGTGCAGAAAGCGGTCGGCGGAGTCGGCGGAGGCGCGACGCGCGTAGTCACCCATCCGTACGGCGAAGACGGAGTCCTCGTGGGCGGTGACGGCCATCCCGGCGCGGGTGGAGACCTCCAGGACGACCAGGCCGAGGCCGGTGGCGACGGCGTCGGCGAGCCGCGCGAAGGCGGGCTCGTCGCGATAGCGGCGCAGCAGTTCGCCGTATTCGGCGTCACGGGCGGGCAGCAGCTTGGGCTGGAGGCCGAAGGACACCAGCCGCGCGGCATCGGCGGCGTCGGCCGGGGTGAGCGGGTGGGGTCGCCCCGGCTCTGCGGAGTCCCCCCGGTCGAGCGGAGCCGAGAGCGGAGGAGAAGCCGAGGGCTCGGGGGCGGGTCCCGCCGCGGCCGGCCCGGTGTCGGCGGTGGGCGCGCCCCAGCCCGGTTCACCGGCCCCGGACGCCGGATCCGGCTGCGGCGCCTCGTCGTACTGGGTCACGGAACAAGCTCCTTGCTGGGGACGGTCTCGGAAATCTCTGGCCGGCACGACGCCGGGCGGCCGGCCGGGACGCCGGGGCCCTGCCGGGCCGGGCGCACCACGCCGCTCGCCGGCCGGCCGCCCCGAACACGGGCTGCCATCACGCCACCTCCGAACGGTCCGCGGCCATACCGGCGGAGTCCAGCAGGGCCGTGCCGACGATGAGGTCGGCGCCGCCGAACTCGGGGTCGGTCAGTTCCGTGCCGTCGTCGACGGCGAACAGCAGCTGCTGCTCTCCCTGCCGGTACGCCGTACCGACCGGCGGGCTGGCGGCGTGCACCGCCAAAAGGGCGACGAGATAGGGGAGTTCGGGATCGCCGCGGCGTGCTTCGGCAAGCAGTCCGGAGAGCCTTCGGGGTGCGTCGGCGGGCAGGTCGAGCAGCGTCATCGCGGCGTCGAGCTGCGCCTCGCTGAAGCGGCTGTCGTCGGGCGTCGCGACCAGATCGGGCTCGGGCATCTCGGCGCCCAGGTGCTCGCGCTCCACGGGCGGGGTGAGCAGCACCTCGACGAGGTCGCCGACCCGGACGGCCGAGGGCGTGCGCAGGCCCGTCCCATGGGCGAAGAAGGCGTCGGTGACGCGGATGGCCTGCTCGGCGGGGAGCGGCAGCAGGGGGGCGACGAGCTGGCCGTAGAGGTCGAGTCCGGAGCGGGCGACGGGGGTGGCGAAGGCCTGCCGGTCCTGCTCGGCGCGGAAGAGCGGTCCGGCCTCCAGCAGCCGGGACTGCAGCTGGGTGTGGCGGCGGATGCAGTCCTTGACGATGTCGACGAGCTCGGCGGCGCGGCGCTTGTGCTCGGGCTCCTCGGTCTCGTCCCGGGCCTTGCGGATGTTCGTCAGGATGGCGTTCTCGTGGCGGTAGCGGTCCGCGACATGGTCCAGCGCCTCGTTGATCATGTCAGGGACGGTCTCCAGCCAGTCCACGGCGCGGACGTTGCGGCGGGTGGCGTCCAGGGTTCTGCGCAGCGTCTCGGCGTACTGCACGGTGCGGTAGCGGGCCTGCTCGGCGGCGAGCTGGGCGTCGGCGAGCCGGCCGCGGCTGATCAGCACCTCCAGCTTGACCTCGGCGGCGATCTGGGCGCTGGTGACGTCCGTGTCGAGCGCGCCGACCAGGACGTTGACCGCTTCATCGGTGGCCCGCAGGAAGACGGTGCCGCCGGCGCCCGGGACCTCCTCGATCAGCTTGAAGTCGTAGTCGCGGCGGACGTACCGGCCCTCGGTGTTGAACGTGCCGTAGACGGCCCGGAAGCCGCGGTCCACGCTGCCGACGTTGATCAGGTTCTCCAGCACCCAGCGGGCCACCCGCTCATGTTCACCCGTGGAACGGCGGGGAGCCTGGGCGGCGACCCGCGGGAGGACCTTCGCCACTATCTCCTCGTGGTCGGCGCCGGTGTCGAAGTCCATGTTGAGGGTGACGAGATCGATGACGGCGAGCGCCACCTCCGCCATGGCGTAGATCCCGTACTCGCCCGCGAGGTTGGCCTTGCGCACGTCGAGGTCGTGCAGCGGCGCGGTGCACGCGAGGGCGCGCAGCCGACGGGCCAGGCCTTCGTCGGCTGCCGGGCCCGGCGCGGGCCGGTTCGGCCCGTTGAGCTGGGGCGCAGCGGGCCCCGGGGCGGAAAAAGTCACGTCGCACAGAGTAGGCGCTCGCACTGACAACGGACGAAACGGCGCGGATCCGTTCATGGGTGGAACCGCTGGTGGATCCGTTGACGGACCACTCGCCGGGCCGGCGCGTCAGTCTACGGCGTGGCCCGCGGCGGCCGGCTGCCAGGTCCCGTGGCCTGCGCACCGGAGCCCGTGCCGGTGCCGGTGCCGGAGCCCGTGCCGGTGCCTGTGCCCATGCCCGTGCCCGTGCCCATGCCAGTGCCCATGCCTGTGCCCGTGCCGGTGCTCAATGGGTTGCCCCTCCCGCGATGCGGAGATCGGTGCGGGTGTGCGCGGCGGTGACCGCGATCTCCCGCAGGGCCCGGGCGACCGCGTCGGCCGGCAGCGACGGCTGGGCTCGGTCGACGACCTGCTCCGGCGTATAGGGGACATGGACGAATCCGCCGCGCAGGTCCGGCAGTTCGGTGGCGATGAGGTGGGCGAGGCCGTAGAAGACGTGGTTGCAGACGAAGGTGCCGGCGGTATTGGAGACGGAGGCGGGCAGGCCGGCGGCTCGGACGGCGGCCACACACGCCTTGACCGGCAGGGTGGAGAAGTACGCTGCGGGGCCGCCGGGCACGATCGGCTCGTCGACCGGTTCGGCACCCGAGGCGTCGGGTATCCGGGCGTCGTCGACGTTGACGGCGAGGCGTTCGACGGTGACGTCGGGGCGGCCGCCCGCCTGGCCGACGCACAGCACTATCTCGGGGCGGGTCTCCTCGATCGCGGCGCGCAGCACCGCCACCGACGCTCCGTAGACGCAGGGAAGCTCGACGGCGAAGGCCTCGATGCCGGTGGGCGGTTCGTCCGCGGCGGCGCGTACCGCCTGCCAGGACGGGTTGGTGGATTCGCCGCCGAAAGGCGCAAATCCGGTCAGCAGTACCCGGGTCATACGGTCATCCTTGGTGCGGTGAGGTGCGATGTGGCGGAGTGCGATGCGGCGGCGTGCGATGCGGTGCGGTGCACAGCCGTGGGTGCGACGCGGTGTGTGCGGCCTCGCAGGCGGCGGGCGCAAGGGTGGGGCGGGCGCGGTACCGCGGAGTGCGGCGGACGCGCCCGGAGCGGGGTCAGAAGGCGAACAGCGCCATGATCAGGATGTTGCAGCCGAGCAGGATCCCCGCGGTGGGCAGCTGCGCCTTGATCGGCCCGTACTGGTCCTTCAGTTCCAGCAGGGCCGCCGGAACGATGTTGAAGTTGGCGGCCATGGGCGTCACCAGGGTGCCGCAGAATCCGGCGAGCATGCCGATGGCCAGGACGGCGGCGGGGTTGCCGTCGAAGTGGCCTATCAGGACCGGCCAGCCGACCGCGGCGGTCATCACGGGGAAGGCGGCGAAACCATTGCCCATGATCACGGTGAACGCGAACATGCCCACGCAGTAGACGACGATCGCGAGGTAGAGCGATCCCTCGGGCAGGACGGAGGTGGTGAGCTTGCCGACCTGGTCGCCGACGCCGGAGACCTGGAAGATGGCGCCCAGCGTGGCCAGCATCTGGGGCAGCAGCATCGCCCAGCCCATCGCCTCCAGCATCGAGCGGCCGGACTGCACGGGCACGGAGATCCGCTTCTCGCGGAGCATGACCATCGCGACGACGAGGGCGACGACGGCGCCGATCCCCAGGCCCAGGATGGTCTCGCTGCCCTCCTGGAGGACCGGCTCGCCCCCGAAGGACAGGTGCTTGACGCCGATGGCGCAGGCCAGGGCGACGGCGGGGATGGTGAGCGCGGGGACGAACAGCCGGTTGCCGAGCCTGGCGGCACTGGCGGTGCGCTGTTCGGAGGTCGTGGTGCGCGGGGTGCCGCGCCCGGTGAAGCCGAAGCCGGCCAGGCAGGCCATGACGAGTACCGCGGCGCCCAGCGGCTCGGCCGGCGCCTGCTTGGTGACGACCCAGCTGCTGTAGATGAAGCCGGCGCCGATCAGGCCCCAGAAGGTGCCGGTGCCCAGGCGCTTGGGATTGCTGCGGTCGGTGACCATCTGGGCGGCCATCACCAGGAAGCTGAGGCCCACCAGCCAGTAGAACCACTCTGCCTTGATCACTTGGTGGCCTCCACTGCGGCGGTGTCGTGGACATGGACGGTGAGCAGTTCGCGTTCCAGGTGGCGGTCCAGGCGCAGCAGTCGCCAGCCGTGGACGACGAAGGCGCACACGGCGGTGGGGATCGCCCACAGCGCGAGCTGCAGCGGTTCGAGGTGGGTCCCGTAGGTGGTGTTGACGAAGCCGGTGATCAGCAGGATCGAGCCGACGGCGAGAAAGACGTCCTCCCCGAAGAAGAGGCCGACGTTGTCCGCACTGGCGGCGAACGACCTGACCTTCTCCCGTGTCCGGTCCGGGAGTTCGCCGTATTTCCGCTCGGCCGCGCCCTCGGCCATCGGGACGGCGAGGGGGCGGACGGTCTGGGCGGGGCCGAAGACATTGGTCAGCCCGACCGCGGCGCCGATCTGCCGCAGACCGAGGTAGAGCGCCAGGAAACGTCCGGTGGTGAGCCCGGCGAACCGGGCGATGAGGTTGCGGGCCTGCTCCTGGAGGCCGTAGCGCTCCAGGAGGCCGATGACCGGGAGGGTGATCGCGAAGATGGTCACCGCCCGGCTGCCGGCGAAGCCGTCGCCGAACGCGGCGAGCACCTTGCCCGGCGACAGCCCTCCGAGGAGGCCGGTCGTGATGCCGGCCACCCCCACGACCAGCAGGGGATTGCGTTTCGTGGCGAAGCCGATCACGACCACGAGCACGCCGAGGAGCACGATCATGGGCCCGCCTTCCGCGTACGGGGACCCACCCGGGTCCGCAGGGAGATGAAGAGATTGCAGCGGAGGCTAGGCGATTGTTCAACGATCCGACAAGGGGTCTGCCGGGGCGGATCTCAGGCAGCCCCCGTGGAGGGCGCCAACAGGGGCGACGCGGCGGTCCCGCGAGGTGTCACCAGGGGCGACCCGGCGGCCCCGCGGGGCCTCACCCCTCCGCAATGCGTTGCGCGTACGCCCCCGACAGCTGAGTGCGCGAGTCCTCCAGGTAGGACAGCAACAGCCGCTCGGCCTCGGCGGCATCACCCGCCTGCAGGGCCTCGACAATTTGCCTATTACGGGTCAAATAGGGCGCATGGAAGCGCCGGGGGTCGGCCATGACATGGAAGACGAGCCGGAGCTCGGCAAGCACACCCCGCATCAGCTCATCCGTGCGCGGACTGCCCGCCAGGGCCACGACTGCCTGGTGAAAACGGATGTTGGCGGTCGACAGCGCCTGCCACTCCCGGCCTTCGGAGGCGGCTTCGCCGGCCTGCACCGCGGCCGCGATCGCCGCGATGGCACCGGTCGCAGCGGCGTCGTAGGGCCCCGCCCCCAGGCCCCGTACCGCCGCACACTCCACGAGCATGCGCACCCGGTAGATGTCTTCCAGGTCCTCGACCGTCACCACCCGGACGAACACCCCGCGGTTGAGCTCGTGCACCAGCAGCCGCTCGTGCGTCAGCAGCCGGAACGCCTCGCGCAGTGTGTTGCGCGAGACGCCCAGGGCGCCGCCGATGCTCTCCTCCGAGAGCCGGGCGCCGGGCGGGAAGTAGCCCTCGGTGATCCGGTCGCGCAGGATGTCGGCGACCCGTTCGGCCGTACTGGAACGCCCCAGCAGGGCACGGTCACCTTCCAGGCGCGCGACCTCGGTGAGCCGCCACTGATCGTTCTTCGCCGCTCCGCCCGCCATACCGCTCCCCGCTCTCGCGCCGTACCGGGCGGCAGTCGGGGCCGTCCCGGAGTCGTATGAGCGAAAGTCAATCCCAGATGAGAGAACGAAACAACGCATCCGTGATCGCACCCCGAACACCTATTGTCGGATCGTTGAACAATCCTCTACGTTGTCCTCGACGCCGGTCGCCCGGGCGACCTCGGAGACGAGTCGCTACGGACACGGTCCGGCCGGAACGTCCCGCCGCCCCTGCCCGCCGCCCCTGCCCGCCGCCCGCGCACGAGCCGTCGCACCGGCGCCCCGCGCCCGGCCGGCCCGAGCCCCCTGGAACGGACCCACATGAGCGACCCGGCGCCCCCTCCCGTCATCGACCTCAACGCCGACCTCGGGGAAGGCTTCGGCCGCTGGCAGCTCACCGATGACGAGGCCCTGCTCTCCGTCGTCACCAGCGCCAATGTCGCCTGCGGCTTCCACGCCGGCGACCCGGCCACCATGCGCCGGGTGTGCGAACTGGCCGCCGAGCGCGGCGTGGTCATCGGCGCCCAGGTCTCCTACCGCGACCTGGCCGGCTTCGGCCGCCGCGCGATGGAGGTGCCGCCGGACGAGCTGTCCGCCGAGATCACCTACCAGATCGGGGCGCTGGACGTCTTCGCGCGCGCCGCCGGGACCCGGGTCCGCTATGTCAAACCGCATGGCGCGCTCTACAACCGCTGTGTCCACGACGGGGAGCAGGCCGCTGCCGTCATCGACGGCATCCGCGCCGCGGACGGCGGCCTGCCGGTCCTCGGCCTGCCCGGCTCGCGGCTGCACGAGGCCGCCCGGCGCGCCGGACTGCCCGTCGTCGGTGAGGCCTTCGCCGACCGTGCCTACACCGACGAGGGCACCCTCGTCCCCCGCCGTGAACCCGGCGCGGTGGTCCACGACGCCGACGAGGTCGTCAAGCGGGCCCTGGGCATGGCCCGCGACCACTCCGTCACCTCCCGCAACGGCCGACGCGTCGGCATCACGGCCCGCTCGCTGTGCCTGCACGGCGACACCCCCGGCGCCGCGGACCTCGCCCGGCGCGTACGGTCCGAACTGGCCGCGGCCGGCGTCCATATCCGGAGCTTCGGATGAGGCCGCTGCCGGTCGGTGAGCACGGCCTGCTGATCGAGCTGGACAGCGCCGAGGAGGTCGAGGCGCTACACGCCGAACTGCTGCGCCGGGCCGCCGACGGCGCCCTGCCGCCGCTGCGCGAGATCGTGCCGGCCGCCCGTACCGTGCTCCTCGACGGCCTCGCCGACCCCCGTGGCCTCCTCGCCGAGCTCGCCGCCTGGGACATCCCGCCGATCGGCGCCGGCGACCGCCCCACCGTGGAGATCCCCCTTCGTTACGACGGCCCCGACCTCGCCGACGTCGCCGCCCTGTGGGACTGCACCCCGGACGAGGTGGTGCGGCGGCACTCCGCAACGGAGTTCCATGTCGCCTTCTGCGGCTTCGCCCCCGGCTTCGGCTATCTGACCGGGCTGCCCGAGCCGCTGCACGTACCGCGCCGGGACACCCCCCGGACCAAGGTCCCGGTCGGTTCGGTCGCCCTGGCCGGCCCGTACACCGGGGTCTACCCGCGCTCCTCCCCCGGCGGCTGGCAGTTGATCGGCACCACCGACACCGTCCTGTGGGACCCGCGCCGCGAACCGGCCGCGCTGCTCGCCCCCGGTACCCGTGTCCGCTTCGTCCCGCAGGAGACCGCCCGATGACCGACCGCGCCTTCTCGGTCGTCCGGCCCGGAGCGCTCACCACCGTCCAGGACCTCGGCAGGCCCGGCCACGCCCACCTCGGTGTGCCGCGGGCCGGCGCCCTCGACGAGCCCGCGCACCGGCTCGCCAACCGCCTGGTCGGCAACCCCCAGTCCGCCGCCGCCCTGGAGACCACACTCACCGGCTGCGCCCTGCGGGTCCGTACGGCCACCACCGTCGCCGTCACGGGAGCGCCCTGCCCGGTGACCGTCGACGGCCGTCCCGCCGCCTGGGGCACGCCGGTCCGCGTCCCGGCGGGCGCCGTCCTGGACGCGGGTCCTGCCACCCACGGCCTGCGCTCCTACCTCGCCTTCGCCGGGGGCATCGACACCGAACCGGTCCTCGGCAGCCGCGCCGCCGATCTGCTCTCCGGCCTGGGCCCCGACCCGCTCACCGAGGGAGCGGTCCTCCCGCTGGGCACCCCGTACGGCCCGCCCTCCACCGCCGACGCCATCCCGCACCGCGGCCCGGTGACGGAGCTCGTCCTGCCGTTCCTGCCCGGCCCCCGCGACGCCTGGTTCACCGCCGCCGGCCTGCACACCCTCGCCACCGGCCGCTTCCGTGTCTCCCCGGCGAGCAACCGCATCGGGCTGCGCACCGAAGGCCCGCCCCTGGAGCGCGCCCGCAGCGGCGAACTCCCCAGCGAGGGCATGCCCCTGGGCGCCCTCCAGGTCCCGCCCGACGGCCTGCCGGTCCTCTTCCTCCACGACCACCCCACGACCGGCGGCTACCCGGTCATCGGCGTCGTCCCCGAGCGCTACCTGGCCCCCGCGGCGCAGGCGGCACCGGGGACTGCGGTCCGTTTCCTCCGGATGCGCCAGGGGGGCCGTCCTCAGGGTGTGCCGGCAGCGCCGCCGTGGTCAGCGGGGGAACTCGCAAGGCGCGCGGCGTTGTTCTGGACGCGGTGCAGCAACTCCCGTAGCTGATCGCGCTCGGCGGGAGTGAAGCCGGCGTACAAGCCGTCCTCGACGCGTTCCTGTACCGCCCACAGCGCAGCGATGGCCCGCTCTCCCTCGCCCATGATCGAGGCGTGGTCGTGACCCTGCGTCACATGGCCGCGGTCGCACAGCGGTGCCAGCAATGCCTGCAGCTCTTCGGAGCCGACGCCGACGTCGCGGCGCAGCTGCTCCAGTGGGGTGCTGCGCTCGCAGGCGAGTACCATCAGCAGCACCGCCTGGGAGCTGTCCAGGTCGCCGAGCTGACGCAGGTGGACATCGAATGCCTGCCGCACCAGGTGAGCGGCCGCGGTGAGGTTGCGGCCGAGGGTGTCGCGGATGCGGTCGGTCAGCATGGCCAGGATCGCCTTCATTCGCAGCTCGTAGATGCTGATGCCGGCGGCCACCCCGACGTTGAGTGATTCCACCGCACCGGCCATCGGGATCTGCACCACCAGGTCGGCCGCGGCCAGCGTGGCCTCGCTGACGCCCTCCGTCTCGTTCCCGACGACCAGGGCCACCCTGCGGCCGCGCAGTGGGGCCATCGACTGCAGATGCGCTCCCCGGGGACTGGTCACCACAATCTGGAATCCGGACTCCCGCAAGGACGCCAACGCCCCGCCCGGATCGGCGAAACGGCGGACGCGGCAACCGAGTACGGCACCCCGTGCCGCGTCCAGGACCCGCCGGGAGGACAGATCCGTCGTCTCGTCGGTGAGCACGACGTCCCGCACACCGAGCGCGCGTGCCGTCCGCACGATCGTCCCCAGATTCCCTGGATCGGCGACCTGCTCGCACACCACGGCGAAGTCACCGTAAGCGTCATCCACCGGCGTTTCGGAGGGCAACGCCGCCACCGCCAGCCAGTCGACCGGCTTCGCGCCGCCGGTGACCTTCCGCAGCAGTCCGTCCCGTACGGCGTGCACGCCCACCCCGGCCGCGGTCAGCTCCGCACACAGCGCGGGGTCGTCCGCACCCGCGGAGCGGAGCACGTACTCCAGACCGTCCCCGGCGGCCACGAGCTGCCGGATCAGGGCAGGGCCTTCGACCAGGCAGCGTCCGGCGGCGGTCCGTCCGGAGCGGGTGGCCAACGTCCGCGCGGTGGCAATCCGCGCGTCCTTGATCGAATCGATGAGCTCCATGGCCGACCAGACTATCGAGGCGCCGCGCAGGGAGCATGCCCGGACCCGTGCTGCGGCCCGTCAGCCCTCGTCCGCCGCCCCGTACCCCCCGCCGCCCGGTGTGCGCAGCACCAGCACGTCGTCCGCGCCGACGTCCACCGCGTCACAGCCCGCCAGCTCCGCCCGTGAACCGTCGGCCCGTTCCACGGAGTTGGCGCCCAGCGCGCCCGGGGCGCCGCCCGCCATGCCGTACGGCGCGACCCTGCGGTGGTTGGTCAGCAGGGCGACGGTCATCGGCTCCAGGAAGCGCAGCCGGCGCTCGACGCCGCAGCCGCCGTGCCAGCGTCCCCTGCCGCCGCTGCCGGAGCGGATGGCGAAGCCGTCGACGCGGACGGGGTAGCGCCACTCCAGCACTTCGGGGTCGGTCAGCCGGGAGTTGGTCATATGGGTCTGCACGGCGTCCGCGCCGTCGAAGCCGTCGCCCGCGCCGGAACCGCTGGCGACGGTCTCGTAGTACTGCACCCGGTCGTTGCCGAAGGTGAGGTTGTTCATCGTGCCCGAGCCCTCGGCCTGGACGCCGAGCGCGGCGTAGAGGGCGCCGGTGACCGCCTGGGAGGTCTCCACATTGCCCGCGACGGTGGCCGCCGGGAAGACGGGGGCGAGCATCGAGCCCTCCGGGATACGGACCTCCACGGGCTTGAGGCAGCCGCTGTTGAGCGGGATGTCGTCGGCGACCAGGGTGCGGAAGACATACAGTACGGCCGCCATCACCACCGAGCTGGGCGCATTGGCGTTCCCGGGCTGCTGGGGCGAGGTGCCGGCGAAGTCCACCACCGCGCTGCGGGCGGCACGGTCGACGGTGACCGCGACCCGGATCTCGGCCCCGCTGTCGGTCTCGTAGCGGCAGCCGCCGTCCGACAGCCGCTCGATGATGCGCCGCACCGATTCCTCGGCGTTGTCCTGGACGTGCCCCATGTAGGCCCGGACCACGTCCAGCCCGAACTGGTCGGTCATCCGCCGGAGTTCCTGGATGCCCTTCTCGTTGGCGGCGATCTGGGCGCGCAGATCGGCGAGGTTGGCGTCGGGTGCGCGGGAGGGGTAGGGGCCGGTGGCGAGCAGGTCGCGGGTCGCGTCCTCGCGCAGTTCGCCGTCGCGCACCAGCAGCCAGTTGTCGAAGAGGATGCCCTCCTCCTGGATGGTGCTGCTGAAGGCGGGCATCGAGCCCGGGGTGATGCCCCCGATCTCGGCGTGGTGACCGCGGGAGGCCACCAGGAACAGCAGCTCGTCCCCGTCGGAGTCGAAGACGGGGGTGACGACGGTGACGTCGGGGAGGTGGGTGCCCCCGTGGTACGGGTCGTTGATCGCATACACGTCACCCGGCCGCATCTCGCCGCCGCGGCGCCGGAGCACTTCCTTGATGGACTCCCCCATGGAACCCAGGTGCACGGGGATGTGCGGGGCGTTGGCGATCAGGTTGCCGTCGGCGTCGAAGAGGGCGCAGGAGAAGTCCAGGCGCTCCTTGATGTTGACGGAGTGGGCGGTGTTCTCCAGCCGGACGCCCATCTGCTCGGCGATGGCCATGAAGAGGCTGTTGAAGACCTCCAGCATCACCGGGTCGGCTTCGGTGCCGATGGCGACGCGGTCGGTGCGGGGCCGGGCCCGGGTCAGCAGGAGGTGCCCCCTCTCGCCCGTGGCCGCCTGCCAGTCCGGGTCCAGGACCGTGGTCGCGTCCTCCTCGGCGATGACGGCAGGGCCGGTGAGGGCGTCACCGGGGCGCAGGTCCGTACGGCGGAAGAGGCCGGTGTCCTGCCAGCGGCCTGCCGTGTACATCCGTACCGTGGCGGCCGGTGTCAGCTCTCCTTCTCTGCCGCCCGCCCGGGCCTCGTACCCGCCCGCGCCGCCGGCCGCGCCCAGCGCTTCGACCGACACCGCCTCGGCCACCAGCGGTTTGTCCATGGTGAAGGCGTAGCGCTCGCGGTGTGCCCGGACGAATTCCGCGGTCATGGTGCCGGCATCGGCGAGCGGGACGGCGAGGGTGGAGTCGGTCCCGGCGTAGCGGATCAGCACCCGGGCGCGGGTGGTGACCGAGGCGTCCGGCACCCCGTCGTCGAGGAGTTCACGCCGGGTCTGTCCGGCAAGGGCCTCGCACACCTCGTGCACCCGGCCGACGGCCGCGGGATCGGTGAACTCCGCCTCGACGGCCTGCTCGCGCATCGCGGTGGCGTCGGCGACCCCGATGCCGTACGCGGAGAGCACCCCGGCCAGCGGCGGGACGAGCACCGTGTCGATGCCCAGCGCGTCGGCAACGGCGCAGGCGTGCTGGCCGCCGGCGCCACCGAAGCTGGTGAGCACGTAGCGGGTGATGTCGCGGCCGCGCTGGACGGAGATCTTCTTGACGGCGTTGGCCATGTTGAGCACGGCAATGTCGAGGAAGCCGGCCGCGACCTCCTCGGGGCCGCGGTCGTCCCCGGTCTCGGCGGCGGCCCGCGCGGCCAGTTCGGCGAAGCGGGTGCGGACCACCTCGGCGTCCAGCGGCTGATCGCCGTCCGGACCGAACACCGCGGGGAAGTGGGCCGGCTGGATGCGGCCGAGCATCACCTGGGCGTCCGTGACGGTGAGCGGGCCGCCTCGCCGGTAGCAGGCAGGACCCGGGTCCGCACCGGCGGAGTCGGGGCCGACCCGGTAGCGGCGGCCGTCGAAGTGCAGCACGGAGCCGCCGCCGGCCGCGACGGTGTGGATGTTCATCATGGGCGCGCGCATCCGTACGCCCGCGACCTCGTTGCCGAAGACCCGCTCGAACTCACCGGCGTAGTGCGACACATCGGTGGACGTGCCGCCCATGTCGAATCCGATCACCCGGTCGTGCTCGCCGCCCGCGTCGGCGGCGGTCCGTACCATGCCGACGACGCCGCCCGCGGGGCCGGACAGCACCGCGTCCTTGCCGCGGAAGTGTGCGGCCTTGCGCAGTCCGCCGTTGGACTGCATGAACATCAGCCGGATACCGGGGAGTTGGGCGGCGATCTCATCGACGTACCGGCCCAGGATCGGGGAGAGGTAGGCGTCGACGACGGTGGTGTCGCCGCGCGGCACCAGCTTCATCAGCGGGCTGACCTCGTGCGAGCAGCTGACCTGGGAGAACCCTGCCTGCCGGGCCAGTTCGGCGACGGCTCGCTCGTGGTCGGCGTGGCGGTAGCCGTGCAGCAGGACGACGGCGGCGCTGCGCAGGCCGTCCGCACGGGCCCGGACGAGCGCCCGACGGACCTCGTCGACGTCCAGCGGCCTGACCAGCTCACCGCGGGCGCCGATCCGCTCCGGCACCTCGATCACCCGGTCGTACAGCGCCTCGGGCAGCACGATGTGCCGGTCGAAGATCCGCGGCCGGTTCTGGTAGGCGATCCGCAGCGCGTCGCGGAACCCTTCGGTGGTCAGCAGCACGGTCGGCTCACCCTTGCGCTCCAAGAGGGCGTTGGTGGCGACGGTGGTGCCCATCTTGACGACGGAGACCCGCTCGGCGGGGACCGGTTCGTCCGGGCCGAGCCCCAGCATCATCCGGATACCGGCCACCGCGGCGTCCCGGTAGCGCTCCGGGTGGTGCGAGAGCAGCTTGCCGGTGACCAGCCGGCCGTCCGGGCGCCTGCCGACGACGTCCGTGAACGTGCCACCGCGGTCGATCCAGAACTCCCAGCGTCCGGTCATCCTGTCATTGTCGCAGCGCCCTTCACCGTCGCGGCGGTTTTCCCCGGCCGGGCATCGTCCGATCCGCCGGGCCTGCCCGGGCCGTCCGCCTCGTCCGCCCTGTCCGGCCCCTCCGACCCGTCCAGCCCATCTGCCCCCTCTGCCCCGTCCGCCCCGTGATTCGCCCCGTCCACCCCGGCCGACCCGTCCAGAGCCGCGAGCGCGGTACGCGTGGCCTGGTCGGAGGCGGCGTCCAGCAACCGCCCGGCCCCCGCCGCCCCGTGCCGGCACTCCTGGAGCGCCAGCCCCAGCAGGCCGGGCAGCAGGTCCGTACACCGATCGGCGACCCAGCGGGTGCCGCGGGTCGCCATCCACCGGGCCGATCCGGCGCGGGTCGGCGGCGGGCCGTCGAGGGTGAGCGCGGGCGGCGGTCCGACGGGCAGGCCGGCGGCGGCCAGCGCCGCATGGAAACCACGGGCCAGCAGCCGGTGGCCGCGCTCGCTGGGATGCAGCCGGTCCACGCTCCAGCAGGCACGTTCGGCGACCCAGGGGTGTTCGGCGAGGTGCAGATGAACGCCCTGGTAGCGCGCCGACACCGCATGGACGACGGTGTTCACGGCGCGCATCCGGCGGGCCAGCGGACGCGCCAGCGGCGCGGGCAGGCCCAGTATCCGGCCCGGATCGGGCAGGCAGGCCGTCAGCACCACGGCCCCGTCGGCGCTCAGTGCGCCGTGCGCCCGGTCCAGCGCGGCCGCGACCCGCTCGATGGCGAAGGCCGCGCGCAGGGTGTCGTTCGCGCCGACGACCAGCGAGGCGAAGCGCGGCCCGAGCTCGCGCGCCACCGGCAGCTGCCGCTCGGCCAGCTCCGCCGCCAGCGCCCCGCTGCGCGCCAGGTTCACCAGTTCCACGCCGCCCGGCCGCTCGCCCAGCGCCCCGGCGAGCAGGGCCGCCCAGCCGCGCCAGCCGCCGCCCGGTACGGGGTCACCGAGCCCTTCGGTCAGCGAGTCACCGAGCGCGACGAAGCGGGCCGGGGCCGGGAAACGGCCGCCGCCCGGCGCCTGCTGCGGGAGCACCGCTCCCCCGCCCGGTGTCACCGGTCCCCCGCCTGCTGGTCCCCCGCCCGGTACCGCTGCTCCGCCGTCCGGCATCACCACGGTCACGGACCCCACCGTCACCATCCGCCCAGCGGGCCGGCCGGGGACGGGAAGGGCGGGGCGGTGACCGGCCTGCCGAGCGGGGCGGCCGCGTCGTGCGCCGCCAGGAAGGCCTCGACGGCCGGCTGCCAGCCGTAGCCTTCGGCACGGCGACGGGCGGCGGCGCGCCGGGCGGGCCCGGGCCGGGCCAGGACGCGCTGGACCGCGTCGGCGAACGAGGGCCCGTCGTCGAGCGCCGTGTCGCCGCCGCTACCGACCAGGCCCGCCAGTGCCGATGCCGCGCTGGCGACCACCGGGGTACCGCAGGCGAGCGCTTCCAGGGCGGCCAGACCGAAGGTCTCGGCCGGTCCGGGCGCCAGTGCGACATCGGCGCCGGCCTGCAGCGCGGCGAGCCGGGAGCGGTCCGCGAGGTGCCCGAGGAACGCCGCGGGCAGCCGTCCGGACCGCGCCCGGGCCTCCAGGCGCGCCCGCAGCGGCCCGTCCCCGGCCACCACCAGCGTCGCGTCGACCCCGCGCCGCCGCAGCTCCGCCAGCGTGTCCAGCGCCCGCCCCGGCCGCTTCTCCTGGGACAGCCGGGAGCAGAGCAGGAGCAGAACCTCCGCCCGGCCTGCCCAGCGCCGGCGCAGCTCCGCGCTGCGGCAGCCGGGGTGCCAGGCGTCGAGGTCGACACCGAGCGGGGCGCGCACCACATTGCGCACACCGGCCCGGGTGAACTCCGCCGCCGCCCATGCGGTGGTGCACACGACCCGGCTGTAGGCGTGCGCCGTACGGCGGTTGAGCCGGTCCGCGGTGGCGCGGGCCAGCGGCTGCGGTACGCCCCAGGTGCGCAGCACCCCGTCCACGCTCTCGTGGGAGACCATCACCGCCGGGATCCGTGCCCGGCGCGCCCACTCCCCCGTCCAGCGCAGCGTCGTCCGGTCGGAGACCTCCAGCCGGTCGGGGGCCAGCGCGTGCAGCAGCCGCTGGACCCTGCGGCGGTCGGTCAGCACGCGGTAGCCACCGCTGCCCGGCAGCTCCGGCCCCGGCAGGGTGATCACCCGTCCCTGCGCGGTGACTTCGTCACCCCAGCCGGCCGGGCCGTGCGCCCCCGGCGGTCCGGGCACGATGAGCACCGGCTCGTGCCCGGCGGCCCGGTAGCCCGCACCGAGTTCCCGCAGCGCGGTGCGCAGCCCGCCGGAGGCCGGCGTGACGAAGTTGGCGATCCGGACGATCCGCAGGCCCGTCCCACGAGCGTGCCGCGCGTTCATGCCGCCACCGCCGTCCGGTCGCTCAGTACGGCCTCGTAGTGCCCCAGGAGCTGGTCGCCGACCGCCGCCCACGTGCGGTCCTCCACGGCTTTGCGGGCCGCGGCGCCGTAGCGGACGCGCAGCTCGGCGCTGCCCGCGAGCAGGCGCACGGCATCCCGGAACGCACCGCCGTCCCCCGGTGTCGCCAGCAGCCCCGTACGGTCGTGGTCCACCAGGTCGAGCGGGCCGCCCGCCCGGGGCGCCACCACCGGCACGCCGGAGGCCATCGCCTCCTGCACGGTCTGGCAGAAGGTCTCGTACGGCCCGGTATGGACAAAGACATCCAACGAGGCGTAGAGCCGGGCGAGTTCATCACCCGTACGGCGGCCGAGAAAGCGCACCCCGGGCAGTGCGGTCCGCAGCCCGGCGGCACTGGGGCCCTCGCCGATGACGACGGTGCGTACGCCCGGCAGCCGCGAGGTCTCGGCCAGCAGCCCCACGTCCTTCTCCGGCGCGAGCCGTCCCACGTACCCCACCAGCAGCTCCCGCCCCGCGGCGAGCGAACTGCGCAGCACCGCGTCACGCCGCCCGGGGTGGAACCGTTCGGAGTCGACACCGCGCGGCCACAGATGGACCCGGGGCACACCGTGCTCGGTCAGATCCAGCAGCGCCGCGCTGGAGGGCGCCAGGGTGCGGTCGGCGGCGCCGTGCACCGCCCGGATACGGCGCCAGGCCGTGGCCGCGCCGCCGCCGAGGTAGGTGCGGGCGTAGCGGCCCAGGTCGGTCTGGTAGACGGCGATCGCGGGCACCTGGCGGCGGGCGGCAGCCGCCATCCCCCGGGCGCCCAGCACGAACGGGCTGGCGAGGTGCACGAGATCGGGGCGGTGCCCGTCGAGCGCCGCGGACAGCCGGCGTCCGGGGAGCGCGATCCGCACCTGCGGATAACCGGGCAGCGGCATCGAGGGCACCCGGACGACGGGGCAGGGACTCTCGTGCGTACCGGCGGCCGGCGAAGCGCCACCGAGCGGCGCGATGACCAGCGGATCGTGGCCGCGCCGGACGAGGTGCCGGGCGGTTTCCAGGGCGCAGTGGGAGACGCCGTTGACATCGGGCGGGAAGGATTCGGTGACCAGGGCGACACGCATACAGCTGTTCTCGGCGCACCGTGCGTGGAGGGAACCAAAGGGATCTTTCCTGGCGGAGAACGTCCTATGACCGTCCGCTGCGACTTGCCTCGGGCCCACGTTGCCGGCCGTCCCGCCGTGGGGAGTTCTCGCCGTTTTTCGCCCGCTGCGCGGTGCGCCCGCCGTTGCCGCTGCGCGGGGCGGGTCCGCTGCGCGGGGCGGGTCCGCTGCGCGGGGCGGGTCCGCTGCGCGGGGCTGTCGGGGTGCGGTGACGGGCCTGCGCGGGTGGGGTGCCGGACTGCTTCGCTTTACGTCCGGCACCCCACCCGCTCCGGCCCGTCCCCTCCCGTTGGGGTTGGGAAAAGCCAGGAGGGGGTGCACGTAGCTGGTCCGGCGCTCGTCGTGGACGTAGAGGAAGGGCCGTGGGTACAGGGAATTCGCCATGGCACAGGGAATCGCCATGGCACAGGGAATCGCCATGGCACAGGGAAGGGGCTGTGATCGACGCCGGCCCCACCCACGTTCACTTACTTCCCCCACGGGAGGGGACGGGCCGGAGGGGCATGGTGTGTGGACGTAAAGCGCAGCAGTCCACACACCAGGCCCCGCAGGTCCGTCACCGCACCCACAGCCCCGCGCAGCGGACCCGGCCCGCCGCAGGCGAAACGGCGGCAAACCCCCATGGCGGGAAAGCCAAAAACGCCCCGAGGCAAAGCGCAGCGGACCGGCGGGATAGACCTACGCCTCGGGGCCGATCCGGCTGCGGACAGCCGTCTGTACCTCGTCCTCCTCGGCCGGGTCCGCGGCAAGGCGGCGCAGTTGTTCGACGACCCTGTCGTCGCCCGTGGCGGCGTGCCGGGCGGCCAGTTCCCTGGTGGTCTCCTCGCAGTCCCACAGGCACTCGACGGCGAAGCCGGCCGCGAAACCCGGGTCGGTGGCGGCGAGCGCGGCGGCGGCCCGTCCGCGCAGGTGCGAGGAGGAGGTCTCGCGGTAGATGTGCCGCAGGACGGGGGCGGCGCAGCCGACCCCGAGGCGTCCGGTGCCGTCGACCAGCTCCCACAGGCCGTCGGCGTCCGGGCCCTCCTCGCGGACGGTGCGGCGCAGCGCGGCCAGCACCGGTTCGGCATCGCGCCGCCCGCCTCGGCGGGCGAGCATGGCGGCGGCGGACGCACCCAGCCGGTCCGCGCGCGGCGCCCAGAGCCTGGCCCGTGCGACGGCGGCCACGCTGCGCATCCGCGCGAAGGCGGCGAGCGCCGCGGAGGCCAGGCGCTCGGAGGAGAAGGGGTCGGCGACCGCGTCCTCGATCAGGTCGAGGAGGCCGGGATCGCCGCGTTCGGCGAGGTGGTGCAGTACGGCGGCGCGGGCCGCGTCCGGTGCGCTGCGCGCGGCGCGCAGCAGCTCGGGGCGGTCCTCGGGGCCGGCGACGACGGCCAGGCAGCGGGCGGCGGCGAGGTGCCGGTGTTCCTCGCTCGCCTGATCCGGGCTCTCCTCGGCCCACTGAAGTACCTCGGTCACGCTCCAGCCGGGGCGCGGGCCACGGGGCCGCATCTGCCGCTGCCAGCGGTCGAAGGAGCCCCGTTCCCCGGCGGCGGCCAGCCTCGGGCCGTAGCGGGGGTCCTCGGCCCACAGCCGCCAGGGCCGGGGCTCGAAGGCGTCGCGGACGGCGGTGGCCAGCTCGGCATCGCCCTCCTCGGTCTCCGGGAAGCGGGCGAGGACGGCGGGGGCGAGGGTCATCAGCCCGGCGTCGTCGTCACGCAGCGCAAGCTCGTCCAGGGCCCAGCGCCAGTTGCTGCCGGCCGCGGCATAGCTGCGCAGCAGCAGACGGGCTGCGTCCTTGCCGTAGGCGGCGAGGTGGCCGAGGACCGCGAGGGCGAGGCCGGTGCGCTCCTCTCCGGTGTCGACGAGGTCGTCGGGGTGGAAGAGGTGGCGTTCGATCTCTTCGAGCGCCCCGTCGAGCTGCATGTAGAGGCGCGCGTAGTAGAGCGAGCGGTTCTCGACCTGCCAGTCGCGACGGGGATCGCGCAGCACGCTGTCGTTGAGTGCCGCGAGCGCCTCGGCCCGCGGCGCCGCGAGGGCATGCAGGGTCCCGTCGCCGCGGCCTCGCTGCAGGAGGCCGAGCAGGGTGCCACTGGGCGCTATGTCTGGATCGAACATGAGGTCAGCATCCGGTGCGGGGGACTGGCTGGCAACGGGATTTCCGCTGACCGGCATTCTTGCCGGTGACCGCGGGCCGTAAGCCTCGTTCCCACCATGGATCGGCGGAAGCGCCTGCTGTACAGCGGCCGAAGCCTAGCTTGGAAGCTGTCATTCCGCCGATTCGCCCCGGGATTGCGCCGGAAAGCCGGGGGCATATGCCAGGTGCACCACCGTATCGGATAGTGCCAAATCCCTTACGGACGGTCGCCGCCTGTGCAACAGTCGTTACCGGCCCTTCAGCCCGGCGCCGCCTGATCACGGAGTACGTCATGCCGTCCCCTCTCTTCGCGGATCACCCAGCAGACCGGCCCCCCGAGCGCGACACGGTCGAGTCACTCATCACGCAGGCCCGCCGCCTGCGCGGTGACCTCGATGCGGTGCGCAGGGAGTCCGGCGTGGACACCGGCCTCCCCGCCGACCCGCAGCTGCGCTGGCAGCGGGCGCTGTGCGATCTCGCCGTGCATCACCTCGACGACCTCGGGGGCCATCTCGACCAGCTCAGAGAAGGTCTGCCTACGGAGAGTGAGGAAAGCGAGGAGGAGGCCGCACCGGAGGCCGAGCTGCCGGAGGCCCCGCCGGAGCCCGCGCCCCGTGAACACGGCGCGCTGCTGCGCCGGGTGGGCAGCGCCGAGTGGAACCTCCTCACCGACGAGGTCAGCTGGTCCGACGAGCTGTTCGCGATGTTCGGCAGGGCACCGTCCGAAGGACCGCTCACCCTCGACGAACTGCCGTCCCTGGTCCACGCCGACGACCAGGAGGGGCTGGCCACGATGGTCACCGACTGCCTGGTGGACGGCCGCCCGATCGACGGCGAATTCCGCATCGTGCGCCCGGACGGGGGCCTGCGCACGGTGCACATGGTGGGCGAGCCGGTGCTCGACGCCGACGGCAGTACCGCCTGCATGTGGGCCGTGCTGCGGGACGTCAGCGAGCTGCGCCGCAGCCAGCAGGCGGTGCGCGAGACCCGTGACTCGCTGCACCGTGAGCGGCATATCGCGCAGACCGAGCACCGGCTTGCGGTCGAGCTGCAGGAGGCCGTGCTCCCCCCGTGGCGCGGCTCCCTGCGGTTCCCGCAAGGCGGTCCCGTCGCCCTCGACCTCGCCGGGCGCTATCTGCCGTCCGGCACCCGTGACCTGATCGGCGGGGGCTGGTACGACGCGCTGCAACTCCCGGACGGCACCACGCTGTTGAGCGTCGGCGATCTCACCGGGCATGGCGTCACGGCCACGTCCGGGATGGCGATGGTGCTCGGCGCGCTGCGCGGTCTGGCCGTCGCCGGCCACCGGCCGGGACCCCTGATGTGCTTCCTCAATCAACTGCTGGACACCGCCGCTCAGCCGGCGCTGGGCAGCACGGTGTGCGGCCGCTTCGACGCCGCCGCGCGTACCCTGGAGTGGGCCCAGGCCGGGCACCCCGCACCGCTGCTGTTCCGCGGCGGCACGGGGCGCGCGCTGGACCCGCCCGAGGGTGTCCTGCTCGGGGCGACCTCGGGTGCGGCCTACACCCAGCGCACCGAGCAACTGGAGCCCGGTGACCTGCTCGTCCTGCACACCGATAGTCTCGTCCCCCGCTATACGCATGGCGCGGAAGCCCTCCACGAGGGCGCCGAACGACTCCTCGCCCTGGCGCCGCGGTTCGCCGCGGCCCGCAGCGCGCAGGAGGGTGTCCGCATCGTCGTCGAGGAGTTCGGCGGCACCGATCGCGAGGACGACGCCTGTGTACTGGTCGCCAGGGTCGGCGACTGAAGCACATCGCGACGGGTGCGGACGGCGGACCGGCGCATCCGGAGCCGGCCGGCCCGAACACGTCGGCGCACCCATCGGCGGGCAATTCACCGGCCCACGGGTGAGGCAGCGGAGCCGAGAAGAACACCACCCCTACGGATGACGCGCCGTCACGCTCCGTGCAGCCGCCCGCCTCAGGCCGAGAAGTTCTTCCCGACTCCTGATCCGATGCCGGGGCCGAGGCCCGACCCCTTGGTCTTGGGCTTCGCCTTCGGCAGGACATGCTGGATCTCCTCGCGCAGGTCCTGGATCTTGCCGTAGTTCGCATACTGTCCCGTGAGCCGGAACATCTCGCGGAGCCGGTCCCAGGTGCGGTGCGAGGAGTTCTCGCCGATGGACACCAGGGCCAACCGGGCATAGCGGTCTGCCTGTTCGGGGTCGTTCCCGATGAAGCAGGCCGAGGCCATCGAGATGTAGTCGAAGATCTGCGACCGCTGGCGGCCGTTCTCGCGCAGCCGCAGCGCCCGCTGGGCGTGATGCTGGGCGATCCTGGCGGCCGACGGGTCGTGATCGGCGAGGGTACGGAAGGCCAGCGCCTGCATGCCGTGCAGATCCGCCTCGTCGAACATCTGCATCCAGCTCGGTGGCGGCACATCGCCCTTGTCCGAGACGAAAAGGTCCTCCGCCTCGCCCAGGGTGCGGCGCATCGCCTGGCCGTGGCCCTTGGACGCCTGCGCCCAGGCCTCGATGGTGTGCAGCATGGCGCGGGTGCGCGGCAGGGTTTCCGCGCCGGAACCGGACTTGGCCAGCTTCATCAGATCCAGCGCATCGTCGGGACGGCCCAGATGCACCATCTGACGGGCGGCACGGGAAAGCGCCTCGCCGGCACGCGGGCGGTCGCCGCCCTCGCGCGCCGCATGGGCGGCGATGATGAAGTACTTCTGGGCGGTGGGCTCCAGGCCCACGTCATGGGACATCCAGCCCGCCAGCACCGCCAGATTGGCGGCCACCCCCCACAGCCTGCGCTGCAGATGATCGGGGTGGCGGTAGGCGAGCATGCCACCCACTTCGTTGAGCTGGCCCACCACGGCCTTGCGCTGCAGCCCGCCCCCGCGGGCCGCGTCCCAGGCGCGGAACACCTCGACCGAGCGCTCCAGCGCGTCGATCTCCTGTGATCCCACAGGGGCCGCCTCATAGCGGTCGAGGCCGATCTGGTCGAGTTCGTCGAAGGAGTCGGAGGCGAACATGGCGTCGTGGCGTGGGGCGCCGGCCGGGGCCGGGTCGGTGTGCAGCCAGTCGTACATGGCGCCGGTGAGTGCGGAGCCCGCGGCGAGTGCGGCGCCCGCACCCACCAAGCCGCGTCGGTTGAGCATGAGGTCCATTCCCGTGAATTCCGTGAGGACCGCGGCGGTCCGTTCGGGAGCCCACGGCAGACCGTCCAGGGCCTGCCGTTTCCCCGAGCGACCGGTTCTTGCGAACCCGAGGTCCTCGATGGTTACGACACGGCCGAGGCGCTCGGTGAACAGGGAAGCCAGGACCTTGGGCACCGGATCGCGCGGGGTCTCCCCCATGTCGATCCAGCGCCGCACTCGCGAGGTGTCGGTCGCCAGCTGCGGATGCCCCATGGCCGCCGCCTGCCGGTTGACCATTCTCGCCAGCTCTCCTTTGGACCAGCCGGCCAGGCCGAAAAGGTCCGCGAGACGGGTGTTCGGCTGCCTGTCCACGTCAAGCCCCCAGGTTCCTCGACTGAGTTGACAGTAACGGCCGCTGACATGGGCTGTGGGCATTCGCCAGGGTTCGCCAGGGTGCGCCAGATGGTCTGCCACCCGCAGTCACGTGTTCTGTAGATATGCCGCCCCCGGCCTGGTGGCGGGACCGCATTCCCCAGGGTGCGCGCCCCTCACGGGGACCCTGGATCGGCCTCCTGCACGGGGCCCGTTCACGGGTTCCCATCACCGGGCCGGGGAGCGCACGCAACTCGCCGGCGCACGAAGGGATCTGTTTCACCCATGTATGCAGCATCGTCCGCCGTGACCGCCCCCACCCGGCCGTACCGCCCGCACCCCACCGGAAGCGGGCCGTATCTCGACCCCGCACCTTCCACGGGAGCGATCACCGGTCTCCCCGGCGGCCGTACCCGGCGGATGCAGGGGACGGGCTCCCAACCGCTCAGCGGGAGAATCGACCTGTCCGGCCCGCAGGGCGCCCAGTTGCGCGCCGCCGTCGCCTCGGTGCACCGCATCTGCCCGGAGTTCAACCCGGTACAGGTGCTGCGCCGCAGCGGCAGGTCCGTCCTCCTCGTCGGCACGACGGGCCGTATGACCGCGGTCGCCAAGTGTTTACTGGACCACTCCCCCGCGTGGGCGGACAGGTTCCGGCAGGAAATAAGTGCATACCGCGCATTCGTCCGGCATCGTCCGCCGGTACGGGTGCCGCGTCTGGTAGCGGCCGATCCCGACAACTGCACGCTGATCGTGGAGCGGATGCCAGGCCGCGTCGCGGCGCTGACCCGCCACCCGTCCGAGGCTCCGCCCCGGGCCGACGTACGGGCCGCACTGGGTGCGATCTGCCGGATCAACCTCTGGCGTCCGCCGGCCGGGCTGTTCGACGCCCCGCTGGATTACGCGGGCCGGATCGGCCGCTACCACGACCTGGGGCTGCTCACCGACCGTGACCTCGGCGATCTGCAGAAGCTGCTGCACGGTCTGTCGCACACCCAGGGCCAGTTCTGCCACGGCGACGCACTGCTCAACAACGTGCTGCTCTCCCCCGCGGGCCCGGTCCTGCTGGACTGGGACAGTGCGGGCTGGTATCTGCCGGGCTATGACCTGGCGACCCTGTGGTCGGTGCTCGGCGACGCGCCGGTCGCCCGCCGGCACATCAGCCAGCTCGCCCAGAACGCCGGCCCGGCCTCGCGGGACGCCTTCCTGGTGAATCTGATGCTGGTGCTCACCCGCGAGATCCGGCGTTATGAAACCGCGGTCCAACGGACCATGCGCGAACCCACGCCGACGGGGACACCGGGTCCGGGACTACCCGGCGTGCCCGCGGCGGGCGAGGAGCAGCGGCTGCTCCTCCGCCGGCTGCACGACGACTGCCAGATGGCGCGTCGTGCGGTACGGGCGGCGGTCGGCACCCGCTGACCGCCGGCAGGTGCCGGACGTCACCGGCACCTCAAGGGGGGACTATGAGCGGCGCACCCGGGTACGGGGTGCGCCGCTCACCCATGTGCGGCAACCGGCCCTCCCCCTGGCTTCCCCGCCGCGGCCGTCCCCCTCTCCAGCCGTCCCTCTCCGGCCCTGGCCCGAGTCCGGTCGAGTCCGGTCGAGTCCGGCCATTGGTCCATTCCACTGACGCCCCGCAGGCCGGACACCCGCTCGGGAAGGCTCCTGTGGAGATGCCCTGACATGCGGAATCGCGAGAGGGCGCGGTGATTGACGGACCCTCGGCAAACGTATAGCTCTAAGCCGACGGGGGCTCTAGTCTCGGGTCCCGCCCGTGCGGCCGTTTGCGCACCCACCGTCACACCGCCCCGGCTCGGGCCGGCTCGAGGAGGTTGCTTTGCGAGGATCCGCCCCGGAAGACGAGAAGAGATTCCACCGCCCCGCCCTGCGCAGGTCCGCCACCGCCGTTGCGGCGGCCGTGCTGTTGCTGCCGCTCTCGGGAGCGCCGTCCGCGCATGCCGGCCAGCCCCGGCCCGATGGTCTGCAGCGGGCCTTCACCGACGCCGCCGCCCGCTTCCAGGTGCCGCGCAGTGTGCTGCTCGGCGTCTCGTACCTGGAGTCGCGCTGGGACACCCATGGCGGCGCGCCCAGCGTCTCCGGGGGCTACGGTCCGATGCATCTGACCGATGCCCGCACCGCGCTGACGCGCACACCGGAGTTCAGCGGGGGCACCGAGGACGCCCGCGGCGACGGCGCGCGGCCCCGTAAGCGGGTACCTGCCGGTGCGGCGAAGCGCGCCGCGCTGCCTGCCGAACTCCCCGCCCGGTTGCGGACGTTGACGACGGCCGCCACGCTGGCCGGGCTGCCGGCCCAGCGGCTGCGTACCGACCCCGCCGCGAATGTGCTCGGCGGTGCGGCGCTGCTCGCCGCGGAGCAGCGCAAGCTGGGACACCGGACGGGCGGCGACCCGGCGCAGTGGTACGAGGCGGTGGCGCGCTACGGCGGCCAGGACAGTACGCGCGGCGGCCGGGCCTTCGCGGACGAGGTCTACGAGGTCATGCGCCACGGCCAGACGCGGACGACCGACGCGGGACAGCGGGTCACGCTGGCCGCCACGCCGGGGCTGATCCCCGACGCCGCGCAGCAGAAACGTCTCGGCACTTCGTCCTCGACGGCATCGCCGACGCGGGCCGGCCGCAAGCTGGAGTGCCCGCACAGCGTCGCCTGCGAGTCCGTCCCGGCGCCGTACGAGGAGTTCGGGGACGGAGACTACGGCAATCACGACAAGGCGGACCGGCCCGAGGACCTGCGGGTCAGCACCATCGTCATCCACGACACCGAGGGGTCCTGGGAGACCACGCTCAAGCTGATCAAGGACCCGGCCTATGTGTCCTGGAACTACACCATCCGTTCCTCGGACGGCCTGATCGCCCAGCATGTGCCGACCAAGGACGTCGGCTGGCATGCGGGCAACTGGTACATCAACTCGCACTCCGTGGGCATCGAGCACGAGGGCTTCCTCGCCGCGCCGGACGCCTGGTACACGGAGGCGATGTACCGCACGTCGGCCCGGCTGGTGAAGTATCTGAGCCGCAAGTACGACGTGCCGCTGGACCGGCAGCACATCCTGGGCCACGACAATGTGCCCGGCACGACCACGGCCACGATCCCCGGGATGCACACCGACCCCGGCCCGTACTGGGACTGGGCGCACTACTTCTCCCTGCTGGGCAAGCCGTTCAAGGCCGCCGCGGGCTCGCACGGCGGGCTGGTCACCATCCGCCCGGACTACGCCAGGAACAAGCCGGTCTACACGGGCTGCGAGAAGGCCGGCGACACCTGCGAGCCGCACGGTTCCGCGGCGGTCCGGCTGCACACCGCGCCGGACGCCGGCGCACCGCTGGTCAAGGACGTCGGTCTGCACCCGGACGGCAGTGACGCGACCACGGGCGTGAACGACACCGCTGCCCGGGCCTCCACCGGCCAGCGGTTCGCGGTGGCGGGCCGGTCCGGCGACTGGACGGCGATCTGGTACCTCGGGCAGAAGGCGTGGTTCCGCAATCCGCACCACGCGCCGACGGCACTGAACGCCGAGGGGATGATCGCCACGCCGAAGGCCGACCGGGAGGAGATTCCGGTCTACGGCCGCGCGTACCCGGAGAAGGGGGCCTACCCGGCCAAAGTGCCCTACCAGGCGGTCTCCGCCCTGCCGTACAAGCTCGCCGCCGGCCAGAAGTACGCCGTCGGGGACCGGATGACGGGCGACTACTTCTACGCGCCGACCTTCGACCTCGCCGAGCATGCGATCGTGCGCGGCGAGGACGTCTACTACGAGATCCAGCTCGGGCACCGGGTCGGCTATGTGCGGGCGGCCGACGTCGATGTGCGGCGCTCGGATTCCTGAGCCCCCGCGCACACCGATCGGGTGAGCGCGTACGCGCCCGGTGGACGGGTCTGCCGTCCACCGGGCGCGTACGGTGTCCGCTCCGGTGCCGTGCCGGGGCTCAGCCCTGCTGGAAGAGCTCCGCCGGCAGCGGCTTGAGCAGCGCGTAGAGATCGTCGGTGATCGGCCGGTCCCAGCTGGCGATGGTGACCAGCACGCCGTCGCTGCGGTCGAACTGGGCGCAGGAGATCCGGCTCTCGGAGCACTTGATGCGCTTGACGATCAGCAGGTTGTCCTCGTGCATCACGGGGGTGTCCTCGCTCTCGACGACCGTCACCGGCTCGTCGTTGCCGAGCGCGGCCAGCAGCTGGGCCACCTCGAAGGGCACCTGATCGTCCTCGAGCTCGCGGGCCGGGGACCCCTCCGGCAGATTGCCGATGATCATCGCGGGGCCGCGGCCGCCGAACAGGTCGTAGCGGAGGAAGACGCCCTGGCAGCTCCCGTCGGGCGCGGGCAGCAGCCCGGCTCCGAGATTGCCCGGCCAGTCCCCGGGGTCCATGGCGAGGACGTCGAAGTCAGGCCCGGCGGGCGTGGCTGCGCTGCGGCGGCGGAGGAAGGACATGCCGCCATCGTACGTGGCCCGGCCGGGCACGCGGCGCGGACGTCGGCGTGCGGCGCACCCCGCGTACGGAGCCGCCGCCTCCTCTTGCCGGCGGTCGTTATGCCTGGTCGGCCAGTGCGCGCAGCCGGCGCAGCGCCTCGTCGGTCGCGGCATGGGGCACGAAGAGGTGATCGTGGTGGAAGCCGGCGACGACATTGCAGCTGAGGCCGGCCTGGGCGAGTGCGGTGGCCACGGCGGCGGTCAGTCCGACGGCGTCCAGCGCGGAGTGCACCCGCAGGGTGATCCAGCCGGCGACATAGTCGTACGACAGGCCCGCGCGGTCGGCCTCCTCCTGGTGGACGACGAGGGTGCGGCCCTCGGGTTCGGCGACGGTGACCACCGGCGTCAGCCCGTCGGGGACCGTGCCGGGCACGCTCACAAAGACAAAGCGGCCCGCGTTCCGCTCGGGGCGCATCCCGCTCAGCAGGGCCCGGAGATCACGTTCACCCGTCATGCCACCACCCTATGGGGCCCCGTCCTGTCCTTCCTTGCGCCGCTCGTGGTGGCGGGCGACCCGGGCACGGTTACCGCAGGAGGGGGTGCACCACTCCTGGCGGGCGTGGTCCTTGACGAAGTAGCGCACACACCGCGGGGCGGGGCAGGCCCGCAGCAGCACCCGGTCGGGGCCGGCAAGGAAGCCGAGGGCGGCACGGGCCAGCGCGGCGACGATCCGGTCGGCGGGCGGCGGGGAGCCGGCCGGGTGGTGCCGGACGGCGGGCGGTGCGCCGGGCTCCCAGCTGAGCCGGGGTGCCGTGGGGACCAGGGCCGCGGCGGCGTTGAGCCGGCGCAGCGCCTCCTCCTCCGGCAGCAGCCGGTGGGCATCGGCGGAGCTGGGCGGCCCCGGCCGGACGGCGCGGGCGAACAGTGACCGGACCGCGGCCCGCAGCTCCCGCACGGCGGTGTGCAGCGCCTCGTCGGGGGCGGCAGGGCCGGCCGCGCAGTCCAGCAGTGCGGCCCGCTCGTGTACCCAGACCGCGAGCCCTTCCGGACCGGCCAGGTCGTCGGTGACGCCGCCGTGCCCGTCATGGCGGAGGGTGACGGCGAGTTCGAGTGCGAGCCGTGGTGCGGTCATGATGCTAATGGTAACGTCACGGCCAACCATTAACTACCTAGGGGGCGGTATGGCCGACGTACGTCAATTACTGCGTGATCTCCCGGTGTTCGCGGGCGAGCTGCCCGCATTCGATCCGCTGGAGACGCCCGACGACCCGGTGGAACTCTTCACCGCCTGGCTGCTCGGCGCCATACGGGCCCAGGTCCCCGAGCCTCATGCCATGACGGTCTCCACCGCCGGCGCCGACGGCAATCCGTCGGCCCGCACGCTGATCCTCAAGGACATCGACGCGGACGGCTGGCGGTTCGCCGCGCACCGCGACAGCACCAAGGGGCGCGAGCTGACGGACCGCCCGTACGCAGCACTGACCTTCTACTGGCAGCCTCTGGCCCGCCAAGTGCGCGTCCGCGGACCGGTGGTGCGGGAGAGCGCGGAGCACGCCGCCGCGGACTTCCTCGCCCGCAGCCCCGGCGCCCGGGCCGAGGCGCTGCTCGGGCGGCAGAGCCGTCCCCTGGGCGACCTGGCCGAACGGGACGCGGCGGTAGCGGAGTCGGCGGCCCGCCTCGCCCGCGAACCCGGCCTGGTGGCGCCCGGATGGACGCTGCACACGGTGCGTGCGGAGTCGGTGGAGTTCTGGCAGGGCGACAAGGACCGCAAGCACACCCGGCTGGCCTACCAACGGGCCGGCGGCGCGTGGCGGAAGGAGCTCCTGTGGCCGTGACGGATACGCACGCACTGCACGCCGAGGCGATACGGGTCGCAGTCGAGACGAGCCAGGAGCACCTTCGTGCCCTGTTGCCCGCCCTGACCGACGACGCGGTGCGGGAGCCGAGCGAACTGCCCGGCTGGACCCGCGCCCATGTCCTCTCGCACATCGAGGGCGTCGCGCGGGCCCTGGCCCGGCAGGCCCGCCATGCGCTGCGCGGCGAACTGATCGAGCCGTACGACGGGGGACGCCCGGCGCGTGCTGCCGCGATCGAGACCGGTGCGGTGCGTGGAGCGGCGGCGCTCGGGGACGCCGTACGGGCCGCCCTGGACGAGGCGTCCGCGGCCTGGGCGGCGGTCGGCCCGGCCGACTGGACGCGGCCGGTGAAGCATCGCGAGAGCGATCTCCGCGCCGCACTGCTGTGCTGGTGGCGGGAGTTGGAGATCCACACCGCCGACGCCCGGATCGGCCACGGACCGCGGGACTGGCCACGGGAGCTGTGCCACCACCTGCTGGACCATCTGGCGCCGCGCGCACCAGAGGATCTGCGCCTCGTCCTGACGGCCACGGACGACACCCTCACCCGGCGGTACGGTGCCGCCGACGCCCCGGCCGTCACCGTCAGCGGCGCGCTCACCGTCAGCGGCCCGCTCACCGACCTCGCGGCCTGGCTGGCCGGCCGCACTCCGCAGCAGCCCCTCGACTGCCACCGGTCGGGCAGGACCGTTCCACCGCCCGAACTCCTCGACTGGCCGTAGCCGGTCCCCCGGGCGCTGCCTCCGGAAGGACGCCTGCGCCCCATGTCCGGTCCCCGCGCCGCCCCACCTCCCGTCCTCCACCTCGGGAAGGCGGGTCTGCGTTCCGTACCCGCCCGCGGGATCAGCCGAGGGCGTGATCGTCCGGTTCGTCCAGCCGGCGCATCCCCCGTGCCGGCCGGTGACGGCGGCATGCCGGTGAACGCGGACGAGGGCGGAGTCGCGATCAGTCAGTTCGCGTCTGTGCTCCGCCGTCCGGCCAGCAGGTGATCTTTGATGGCGGCGCCGTGGGACCGCACGATCACGGCATGACCAACTCCGTCGAAGCGGCCTGGCGCAAGCTCCTGACCACTGCTGGCGAGCCTTCCCTGCCGGAGAGATCACCGCTCCTGGAACCATTTGCCGAGCTGATAAGGAGCGGGCCCATCGGCTTGGCGGAAGCGGAACCCGGGACCTTGAGCGGCTTTGCGGACTGACCCCTAGGTGAGATCGAATTCGCCCTCGCGGGCGTCGAGGACGAAGGCCCGCCACTCGGCGGGGGTGAAGATCAACGCCGGGACCTCCGGGCTGTGGCGGTTTCGCATGGCGATATAGCCCTCGACGAAGGCGATCTGGACGCCGCCCACGCCCTGGGTGCTCGACTGCCAGTCGGCCTGCGACAGGTCGAGATCGGGCCTCGGCCCGCCCACGAGCCGCTGCTCGGTGATGCTGTCGGTCACGTGTTCCGCTCCTCCCGGATCGTCGTCCGCGGTCAGCCTAACCACTGGGTCCGGGGACGGACAGGGGACGTGGCGAGGCGGTGGAGTGGTCGTGGTGTGACGGGTCCGGGGAGGGGCGCGCCGGTGCCGCGCGCCCGCCCCCGACGGGTGTCAGGTGGCCGGCGCCTCGGCGCCCACCAGCCACATCGAGAAGAACTGGGAGCCGCCGCCGTACGCATGTCCCAACGCCCGCCGGGCGCCGTCGACTTGGTGCGCGCCGGCCTGTCCGCGCACCTGGAGGGCGGCCTCCGCGAAGCGGATCATTCCGGAGGCGCCGATGGGGTTGGTGGACAGCACCCCGCCGGACGGGTTGACGGGGAGAGCGCCGTCCAGCTCGGTGGCGCCCGACTCGGTGAGCTTCCAGCCCTCCCCCTCCTCGGCGAAGCCCAGGTTCTCCAGCCACATCGGCTCGTACCAGCTGAAGGGGACGTACATCTCGACCGCGTCGATCTGCCGGCGCGGGTCGGTGATACCGGCCTGCCGGTAGACATCGGCGGCGCAGTCCTTGCCGGCCTGCGGGGAGACGAAGTCCTTGCCGGCGAAGAGGGTGGGTTCGCTGCGCATGGCCCCGCCGTGCACCCACGCCGCCGGGTGCGATGCGCGGGCGGCCCCGGTGCGGTCGGTGAGGATCATCGCGCAGGCGCCGTCGGAGGACGGGCAGGTCTCGGAGTAGCGGATCGGGTCCCAGAGCATCGGCGAGGCCCGGACCTTCTCCAGGGTGATGTCGTGTTCGTGGAGGTGGGCGTAGGGGTTCTTGAGGGCGTTGCGGCGGTCCTTGTAGGCGACGAGGGAGCCGACGGTGTCCGGGGCGCCGGTACGCCGCATATAGGCGCGGACGTGCGGGGCGAAGAAGCCGCCGGCGCCGGCCAGCAGGGGCTGTTGGAAGGGGATGGGCAGGGACAGGCCCCACATGGCGTTGGACTCGGACTGCTTCTCGAAGGCGACGGTGAGGACGGTGCGGTGGACCCGGGCGGCGACGAGGTTCGCGGCGACCAGGGCGGTGGAGCCGCCGACCGAGCCGGCGGTGTGCACCCGCAGCATCGGTTTGCCGACGGCGCCCAGGGCATCGGCGAGGTACAGCTCGGGCATCATCACCCCCTCGAAGAAGTCGGGGGCCTTGCCGATCACCACGGCGTCGATGTCCGCCCAGCTCAAATGGGCGTCGTCCAGGGCGCGTCGGGCCGCCTCACGGACGAGTCCGGCGAGCGAGACGTCGCGGCGCGCGGCGACGTGTGTGGTCTGACCGATGCCGACGACGGCCACGGGCTCCTTGCTCATCGCTCACCTTCCAGGACGGCGACCAGGTTGTGCTGCAGGCACGGACCCGAGGTGGCGTGGGCGAGGGCGCGGTCGGATGCGCCCCGCTGGATGCGGGCGGCGGCCTCGCCGAGGCGGATCAGGCCCGCGGCCATGACGGGGTTGGCGGCGAGCGCGCCGCCGGACGGATTGATGCACACCGTGCTGTCCGCCGCGTCGAGTTTCAGGGCGCGGCGCAGCACGACTTCCTGGGAGGTGAAGGGGGCGTGCAGCTCGGCGGTGTCCACGGTGGGGGCACCTCCCCTGCCCTTGCGGCCAGGGGGGAGTTCGAAGGCGCCGGCGCGCTCGGCGGCGAGCCGGGTGGACGGTGAGTCGGTGAGGTCGCGAACGCCCAGACTGTGTGCCTCGATGCGGTGGTCGAGGCCGCGGATCCAGGCGGGGCGGGCGGCCAGCCGGCGGGCGGTGTCGCCGGCGGCGAGGACGACGGCGGCCGCGCCGTCGCCGATGGGCGGGCAGTCGCCGGTCCGCAGCGGGGCGACCAGCGGATCGCCCACGGGCACCTCGCCGCGCAGCTGTGCGTGCGGGTTGGACCCGGCGGCGCTGCGGCGGCGGGCGGCGATGCCGGCCAGTTCCCGCTCGTCGGTCAGCTCCGCGTCGATCAGGGCCTGCGCCTGGAGGGCGGCGAGCGCGACGGAGTCGGGCCACAGCGGGGCGACGTAGTACGGGTCGAGCTGGCGGGTGAGGACGTCGCGGACGCTGCCCGGCGAGGACTTGCCGTAGGCGTAGACGAGTGCGGTCTCCGCCTCGCCGGTGAGGAGCTTCACCCAGGCCTCGTACAGCGCCCAGGCGCCGTCCATTTCGACATGGGATTCGGAGATCGGCGGCCAGGCGCCGACGCCGTCCAGGGCCATGGTGAAGGAGAAGGCCCGGCCGGCGAGGTAGTCGGAGGAGCCGGAGCAGGTGAAGTCGATGTCCCGGGCCGCCAGGCCGGTCTGCTCCAGCACGTCGTGGAGCACCGGCATCAGCATCTCGACCTCGGAGGTCTCCGCGCTGTCACGGACGTGATCGCTCTGCCCGAAGGCGACGATGGCGACGTCGCGCATCAGATCAGCTCCTTGTAGCTGTCGTAGCCGGCATCGGGTTCGCCGGTGGGGCGGTAGTGGTCGGGAAAGCGGCTGTCCCCGGCCCAGACGGGTTCGACGCGCAGCCCCATGCGGACCCGGTCGTAGGGGATGCCGCCGATCCGGGCGTGCAGGGCCAGGTCGGCGCCGTCCAGGGCGATATGGGCGTAGACGTAGGGGACCTCGATGTCGAGGTTCTTTGCCTTGATGTTGACGATGCAGAAGGTGGTCACGGTGCCGCGGGGACCGACCTCGACCTGGGTGTCGGTGGCGACGCCGCAGGTGGGGCAGGCGCCGCGGGGCGGGACGTAGACCTTGCGGCAGGAGGGGCAGCGCTCGCCCACGATCCGGTGGTCCGAGAGCGCCTGGAGGTAGCGGGACTGGGCGCGGCCGGGCGCATAGGTGTAGTCGAGCCGGGCGGGGGCGGTGATCCCGGTGACGGGGTCCGCGAACTCCCCGCTGTGCGGCACCGGCCGGCCGGCCCCTCCGGTGCCGTCGTCCGGCGCCGGCCCGCTCTCCTCGGCGGCGCCGTCGTCCGGCTCGAAGCAGGCGATGTCGGTGATCGCGCCGGTGCGCTGCGGAGCCCAGCGGATCCGGACCCGCATGCCGGTGCGGACGGCGTCGGGACCGGGCGCGTCCAGGGCGTGCAGCAGGGCGGTGTCGGCGCCGTCGAGCCGGACCAGGACCCAGGCGAAGGGGGTGGTGAGCGGCTGGCCACGGCGGGGGGCCGGGTTCCAGGCCCAGGTGGTGACGGTGCCGCTGGTGCCGACCTCGACCAGGTCGCGGATCTCCTCGGCGGTGACCGGGTCGTACTCGGCGGGCGGGACGACCACCCGGCCGTCGCTCGCCGTGACGCCGAGGACGGTGCGCTCGCGCAGTCCGGTGAGGAAGGCGCTCTGAACGGGGCCGAGGGAGCGGGTGAACGGGAATTCCACGACGAGGGGCGCCGTGAGGGCCTTGGGCATGCGGGGCTCCTTGGGTCAGGCGCGCCGGTAGACGGGCGGGCGCTTCTCGGCGAAGGCGCGGGAGCCCTCTTTGGCGTCGGCGGTGTCGAAGACCGGCCAGCCGCGGGCGAGTTCGGCCGCCAGCCCGTCGGTCTCGGTCATCCCGGCGGTTTCGTAGACGGAGGCCTTGACGGCCTCGACGGCGAGCGGTCCGCAGCCGTTGACCAGTTCCGCGATCTCCAGGGCCTTGTCCAGTGCGGTCCCCTCGGGGACGACATGGCCGATCAGGCCGATGCGTTCGGCCTCGCGTGCGGGGTAGGGCCGGCCGGTGAGCAGCATCTCCAGGGCGTGGGTGCGGGGAATCTGGCGGGCGAGGCGGACGGTGGAGCCGCCGATCGGGAACAGGCCACGACGCACCTCGAAGAGGCCGAAGGTGGCGCTCTCGCCGGCCACGCGGATGTCGGTGCCCTGCAGGATCTCCGTTCCGCCCGCGACGCAGTACCCCTCGACGGCGGCGATCACGGGCTTGCGGGGGCGGTGGTGCCGCAGCATCGCCTTCCAGTGCAGATCGGGGTCGGCGCGCAGCCGGTCGCGGTACTGCTCGCCGGCCATGCCGTCGCCCGCGAGGGCCTTGAGGTCCATTCCGGCGCAGAAGGTCTGGCCGGCGCCGGTGAGGACGACGGAGCGGATCGTGTCGTCCTCGTCGGCGGAGATCCAGCCGTCGTACAGGCCCACCAGCATCGGCAGCGAGAGCGCGTTCTTCGCCTCCGGCCGGTTGAGGGTGAGCACCAGTGTCGCGCCGACGCGCTCCACCGACAGATGTTCCGTACCACCCATGTTCCGTCCTCCCGTCTCACGACGGAGAACAGGTTGCAGTAGCGGCACACCGACTTCAAGACCTTTCTGACAGGTAGTCAGATTTCTTCGCCGTGGCCCTTCCCTGCTCCTTCCGGCGGCGCTCTAATGACCGCCAAGCCGACGCCCGCCCGGTCTGGAGGAGACGTGGAGTACAACCTTGCCGACCTCTTCGAGTCGATCGTCGACACGGTCCCCGACCGCGAGGCGCTGGTGTACGTCGACCATCCGGGGACCGGCAGCGAACGGCGGCTGACCTACGCCGAGCTGGACCGCGCCGCCAACCGCCTGGCCCACCACCTCGCCGACCGCGGCATCCGCCCCGGTCAGCACGTCGGGCTGCACCTCTACAACGGCATCGAATACCTCCAGGCCGTCTACGCCTGCCTGAAGATCCGCGCCGTTCCGGTGAACGTCAACTACCGCTACGTCGAGGAGGAGTTAATCTATCTCTACCGGGACGCCGACCTGGTGGCGCTGGTCTTCGACGCGGAGTTCACCGCGCGGGTGGCCGCCGCCCTCCCGCAGGCGCCCCGGCTGCGGCATCTCGTACGGGTCGGCACCCCGCCCGCCGGCGCCCCCGAGCCGCCGGTCGCGCCGGTCGCGCTCGCGGACGCCGAGGCCGCCGCCTCCCCCGCGCGCGGCTTCGGGCCGCGCTCGGCCGACGACCAGATCGTGATCTACACCGGTGGCACCACCGGTATGCCCAAGGGCGTGGTGTGGCGCCACGAGGACCTGTTCTTCGCCGGAATGGGTGGCGGGGCGCCGACCGGCGAGCCGGTGACGCGGCCGCAGGAGCTGGCCGAGCGGGTCGCGGCCGGCGGCGACGGCATCGTCTTCTTCCCGGCTCCCCCGCTGATGCACGGCACCTCCACCCTCACCGCCTTCATCGCCTTCCACTTCGGCCAGAAGGTCGTCGTCCACCGCAAATACGTGCCCGAAGAGGTGCTGCGGACCATCGAGCGGGAGCGGGTCACCAGCGTGTCGCTGGTCGGCGATGCGATGCTGCGTCCGCTCGTCGATGCGCTCGGCGGGCCGCTCAAGGGCACCGACTGCTCCTCGCTGTTCAGCGTCAGCAGCTCCGGCGCGATCCTCTCCGAGACCGTCCGCGCCCAGTTCGCCGCGCTGCTCCCGCACGTCATGCTGCTCAACAACTTCGGCTCGTCCGAGTCCGGGTTCAACGGCACCGCCACCGACGACTCCGGCCCCGGCAAGGGCTTCCGGCTGCAGGTCAACTCCCGTACGGCGGTGGTGGACCCGGCGACCCATGAGCCGGTACCGGCCGGCGAGGTCGGCCGTATCGCGCTGCGCGGGCATGTCCCGCTGGGCTACTACAACGACCCCGGGAAGACCGCCGAGACCTTCTTCGAGGCGCACGGCGACCGGTGGGTGCTGCTGGGCGATATGGCGACCGTGGACGAGGCGGGCATCGTCACCGTCCTCGGCCGGGGCTCGCAGTGCATCAACTCCGGTGGGGAGAAGGTCTATCCGGAGGAGGTCGAGCAGGCGCTGAAGGCGCATCCGGACGTCTACGACGCCCTGGTGGCGGGCGTGCCGGACGAACGGTGGGGCAACCGCGTCGCGGCCGTGGTGCAACTGCGCGCCGGTGCCGCGCCGTTGGACCTGGAAGGTCTGCAGCGCCACTGCCGGACCCGGTTGGCGGGGTACAAGATCCCGCGTGCCGCCGTCTTCACCGACCACATCCAGCGTTCGCCCAGCGGCAAGGCGGACTACCGCTGGGCGCGGGCGGTGGCGGCGGGCGGGGGGACGGGCTGAGCGGGGCGGCTCGACAGCGGGGCCGAGCGGGGACGGCTTGGCTGACGGGCTGAGCGGACGGCCTTGCGGGCGGGGCGCCGAGCCCCGGCGGGTCAGGCTCCGGCGCACACGGAGCGCAGCGAGCGCGCCAGGGCCGCCGCGTGCAGCCCGTCGAGGCGCCGCTGCTGGTGCACCCGCACCGCGGCCGCGGTCAGCAGCGGAGCGCAGTACGGCGCCGAACGGGCACGCGGGGAGCCGGCCAGGGCCCGTACCAGCGCGCCATTGATGCGGTTGATCTCCTTGCGGACCTCCTGGAGGTCGGGCCGCTCGGTGGGCGCCTGCCCCGGATTCGCGTCCCACCGGCGGTACAGCCCTCGCTGCACGACCTTGTTGGCCTCGATCTGATCCCGAAAGACCCGCACCGTGGCGGCCGGGTCGGCACCCAGCCGCCGGGCCTGGTCCGCCACCGAATCCAGCACCTCCTGCTCACGCGCCGGATCGTCGACAGGGCTGCCGGTGCGCCACTTCGCCGCGGCCACCAGATCGCCGGTGGCCAGCCGCTCGGCGGACAGCGCGGCGAGCGGCCGGAGTTCGCCGTACGGGGAGTGCGCGGCGGCGGCCGGCGGTACGGGCGCGGTCGGCGGTACGGGCGCGGCCGACGGTGCGGATGCGGCAGGCGGTACGGCCGGCGCCGCGGCGGCCCCGCCGGTCCCGGTGAGCAGGACGGCCGCGGCCGCGCCGAGAGCCAGGGCGCTGCGTAGCGAGGTGGTCAGGTGCACGGTCGGCGGCCTTTCTCGACCCCCGGAAATCTCGGGGAGATCAGCGAACGGGATGGGGCCGGGGCCCGGAAGAACCGGGCGAGCGGGGGCCCCGGACCGCGCAGCCCGCGCAGCCCGCGCAGCCCGCGCAGCCCGCGCAGCCCGCGCAGCCCGCGCAGCAGGCTACGGCTACGGCTACGGCTACGGCTACGGCTACGGCTACGGCTACGGCTACGGCGTCAGGAACGAGGTGACCGCGGCGAGGAATTCTCCGGGGCGCTCCTCGTGGACGAGATGGCCGGCTCCCTCCACCGTCACCAGGCGGGCGCCGGGGATCCGCTCGGCCAGGAGGGCGAGGTGGTCCTGCGGGATATGGCTGGACCCGCCGCCGATGATCAGGGTCGGTGCGGTGACCTTCGCCGGCGCGTCCCACCACGCGGGGTCGGGCGCATTGCGCTCCGCCACCACCGCGGCCTTGGCGTACCAGTCGAACGGCTGCGGGCCGGCCGGTTGCTCCGGCACCTCCTGCGGCGGGTCGGCGGGCAGCGGCAAAGGCACTTCCTCCAGCACCAGCCGGTCCACCAGCTCGGGCCGGTCCGCGGCCAGCAGCAGCGCGGCCACCGCGCCCAGCGAGTGCCCGATCAGGGCCACCCGCTCCAGTCCGAGCGCCTGCAGGAAACCGATCGCGTCGTCCCGCCACCGCTCGAAGCCGTACGCACCGGGCCAGTCACTGAGGCCGTGGCCCCGCTGGTCGGGGGCGTAGACACGGTGGGTGCCGGCGAGCCGGCCGACCACACCGCGCCAGTCCTCGCCGTCCTCCCCGAGGCAGTGCAGCAGCACGGCTGGGGGCGCGTCCTCCTCCCCCCATACCCGGTATGCCATCTGGACCTCACCGACCTGCACTTTCCGGATGTCACTCATGCGCCGGACGCTACCCGGGAGGTGTCGGCGTCACGCCCCTTGACGTGTTCGCCGCGCGCTGATTACTTGGATCAGCAGATGGCTACCGAATGATCGGTAGGGACACGAGGCGGTGGACTCCATGCCGGAAGCGGCTACGGGCAGTGAGACGTTCGACGAGGCGGAGCGGCTTTCGGCGGACGCGCTGCACAGCCTGCAACTGACCCGGCTGCGCGCCTCGTTGCAGCATGCCTACGACCACGTCCCGTTCTACCGCGAGTCCTTCGACCGGGCCGGGGTGCATCCGCAGGACTGCCGCTCGCTCGGTGATCTCGCCCGCTTCCCGTTCACCGTCAAGGATGATCTGCGTGCCCAGTACCCCTTCGGGATGTTCGCCGTCCCGAAGGAGAAGGTGCGCCGTATTCACGCCTCCAGCGGCACCACGGGCCGCCCGACGGTCGTCGGCTACACCGAGCGCGATCTGACGCAGTGGGCGGATGTCGTGGCCCGCTCCCTCCATGCGGCCGGCGGGCGGCCCGGGCACACCGTCCATATCGCCTACGGGTACGGCCTGTTCACGGGCGGTCTGGGCGCCCACTACGGCGCGGAACGGCTCGGCTGCACGGTCGTACCGGCGTCCGGTGGGATGACCAGCCGCCAGGTGCAGATCATCCAGGACCTCCGGCCCGAGATCATCATGGTCACGCCGTCCTACATGCTCACGCTGCTGGACGAGTTCGAGCGGCAGGGCATCGATCCCCGTACGACCTCGCTCGACGTGGGCATTTTCGGCGCCGAGCCCTGGACACAGGAGATGCGCCGCGAGATCGAGGAGCGGTTCGCGATCGACGCCGTGGACATATACGGCCTCTCGGAGGTGATGGGCCCCGGTGTGGCCCAGGAGTGTGTGGAGACCAAGGACGGGCTCCACATCTGGGAGGACCACTTCTACCCGGAGGTGGTCGATCCGATCACCGGCGAGGTGCTGCCGGACGGTGCGCACGGCGAGCTGGTCTTCACCTCGCTCACCAAGGAGGCGATGCCGGTCATCCGCTACCGCACCCGTGACCTGACCCGGCTGCTGCCCGGTACCGCGCGCGCCGCCTTCCGCCGGATGGAGAAGATCACCGGACGCAGCGACGACATGATCATTCTGCGGGGGGTCAATCTCTTCCCCGCGCAGGTCGAGGAGATCGTGCTGCGGACGCCCGGGGTCGCGCCGCACTTCCAGCTGAGGCTGACCCGGGAGGGCCGGATGGACCATCTGACCGTGCGCGCCGAGGCCCGGCCTGACGCGGCCCCCGAGGCGCGCACGGCCGCCGCCGACCTGATCGCACGGGGCGTCAAGGACGGGATCGGGGTGTCGGTCGCGGTCGAGATCGTGGACCCGGAGACCCTGGAGCGCTCGGTCGGCAAGATCAAGCGCATCGTGGACGCCCGGCCGCGTGACAAGGCAGCGGAGAGCCCCTGGCAGCGGGCTCACCAGTAGGGCCCCTGGCGGGGGGTGTCCCCCTGGGAACCACGGCTGAGAGGCCCTGCGGAGGCCGTACGGCCCCCGGGAGGGTTGGGCGTCCCGGGGCGCGGCGATGGGTCCGGGCCGCTCAGCCCGGCGGATCCAGTCGGCCGGCGAAGTCGGCGAAGGCGGTGCGGACGGCTCCGGGGTTCTCGATCCAGGGAAAATGGCCGGCGTCCGCTATCCGGCGGTGCTGGACGTACGGCCCGTGGAAGCCCGGCTCGTCCTGCCAGATCCGCTGGTCGACGACGTGGTCCCGCTCGCCGCTGACGATCAGGGTCGGCAGGTCCCGTGGGGTCCAGCGGGCCCGGTAGGTGTCGTCGAAGTGGGCATCGGCCCAGGCCACCGCGTCATGGCAGTACGGCAGGTCCGCGAGGAGCTCGCGGCCGGCGGCGGAGGCGGACGGGCGGAAGTTCCACGGCGCGGCGGCGAGCGTCAGGGCGCGCAGGTTCTGGTCGTCCGGCTGCCGGGCGTAGCGCTCGGCCGCGGCGTCGACGCCGGGGAGCGGGTGGTCCTCGGCATAGCGGGCGAAGGCGGGGCGCCAGCCGGCGTGTGGTGCGCTGCTGACCAGCGCCAGCCCCGTGAGATGTGCCGCGACTTCCGGGACGGACAGCAGGAACATGCCTCCGGTGGAGTGGCCGACCATCACCACGTCGTCCAGCGCCTGCGCGGCCTCCGCCAGGGCTCCCGGCCAGTGGGCGTAGGGATCGGCGGGGATCGCGGGAAGGCCGCGGTTGGAGCCGTCGCCGGGCAGATCGACCAGCCAGGCGGAACCGTGCACCCGGGCCGCCGCCACCAGGCCGTGCAGGGACTCGGAGCCCAGCCCCGGCCCACCGGGCACGAAGAGCCAGTTCCCGCGCCCGTCGCCGGAGGAGACCCGGCGCAGCCTGACTCCCGAAGCCGTCCACCGCTCCTGCCGCTCCGCTTCCACCGCGTCCGCTCGCTCTCCGTCATGCGGCATGCATGGACTCCCCGCCCTACGCCATGCGTTCCGCCGCCTCGGGGACGATAAGCGCTGCGGGCCGTTGCGGGCGCGGGATTTTCGGCCTCCGCGTCCGCGAGGCAGCGGCCGGGCCACGGGTCGGCTCAGCCCAGGGGGCGGTTCATCCCACGGGTCGGCTCAGCCCAGGGTCGGGTCCCCCTTGATGAGGGCGAACGGGGCCCCTGCCGGGTCCTTGACCATGGCCAGCCGGCCGACGCCCGGGGCATCGGTGGGCGGGATCAGGACCGTGGCTCCGCGCTCGGTGGCCGCGGCGAAGGTGGCGTCGCAGTCGGTCACCCCGAAGTACGGGTGCCACTCCGAGCTCGAACCGGCCTGCAGATGCTCCTTCTGCAACTGCATGATGCCGCCGTGCCCGGTGTCGTCGTCCTTGCCGCCGCCCGGCGCGGAGACGACGGAGTAGACGATGTCACCGCCCATCGGCATGTCCTGGTGGCTCCAGGAGAAGACCGAGCGGTAGAAGTCCTTCGCGGCGGCCGCGTCGGTGGTGTACAGCTCCGTCCAGCACAGGGAGTTCGGCTCCATGACCGTTTCCAGGCCCTGGGTGTCGCCCGGCTGCCACACGGCGAATTCGCCGCCCGTCGGGTCGGTGAAGGCGGCCAGCCGGCCCGCGGTGAAGACATCCATCGGCGGGACGCGCACGGACCCGCCGGCCTGCTCCACCGACTTCAGCGTGGCGTCCGCGTCCGGGGTGTGGAAGTACACCGTCCAGGCGGAGCGCGCGCCCTCGTCCATCAGCGGGCCGACGGCGCCGACCGTCTTGCCGTCGAGCTGGAAGAAGCCGTAGCCGCCGGCGTCCGGGCCGGCCGACCGGAAGCGCCAGCCGAACACGGCGCCGTAGAAGGCAACGGCGTCGTCGATATCGGGGGCCCCGAGGTCGAGCCAGTTGGGTGTGCCCGGGACGTAGTGGGTCGTCAGCATGGGTGGTCCTCCGTCGGTCTCCGTCGCGTCTCCGTCGATCCCCGTCGCGATTCCGTCGCCATCACGTCGCACGGATCGTGGCGTTCACGGCTGTTTCCCGCCGTTTCTCAGGATGGCAGGGGGCACTGACAACCGCCCTTCCGCGCGCCCGGCCGTCCCGGCTCAGGGCGCGCCGAACCGTGCGCGCAGCTCCCGCTTGAGGACCTTGCCGCTGGCGTTGCGCGGCAGCGCGTCCACGAACATCACCCGTTTGGGTGTCTTGAACGGCGCAAGGCGGGCGCGGACCGCCGCGATCAGCTCCTGTTCCCCCACACCCGCGCCACCCGGCTCACCCCCGGCACCACCCGAACCGGCTGTACCGCCCGTGTCCTTTGGGCCGTCCGTACGCAGCACGACCACCGCGGTGACCGCCTCGATCCAGCGCTCGTCCGGCAGCCCGATGACCGCGACCTCGGCCACCTGCGGATGCTCGTGGAGCACATCCTCCACCTGGCGCGGGGCGACCAGTACGCCACCGGAGTTGATGACGTCCTTGACCCGGTCGACCACCGTGAAATAGCCCTCCGCGTCCCGCACGGCGAGGTCACCGGAGTGGAACCAGCCGTCCCGGAACGCCTCGGCGGTCTCCTCCGGCTTGTCCCAGTAGCCGGTGCACAGTTGCGGTGAGCGGTAGACGACCTCGCCCCGGGTGCCGTCCGGCACCTCCCGGCCCTCCTCGTCCACCACCCGTGCCTCGACGAACAGCACAGGGCGCCCGCAGGAGTCCATCCGGCCCTCGTGTTCGCCGGGGCCGAGCACGGTGGCCAGCGGCCCGATCTCGCTCTGCCCGAAGCAGTTGTAGAAGGCGAGCCCGGGCAGCCGGGCGCGGAGCCGTTCCAGGACCGGCACCGGCATGATCGAGGCCCCGTAGTAGGCCTTGCGCAGCCCGCTCAGCTCACGGGTGGCGAAGTCGGGGTGGTTCGACAGCGCGATCCACACGGTCGGCGGCGCGAACAGGCTGTCGGCCAGGCCCTTTTCCACCAGATCGAAGATCCGGTCCGGGTCGGGCCCGTCCAGGATGGTGTTCTCCGCGCCGGCCGCCAGGTAGGGCAGCAGGAAGACGTGCATCTGCGCGGAGTGGTAGAGCGGGAGCGAGTGCAGCGGCCGGTCCGTCTCCTTCAGGTCGAGGGCGATGACGGCGCTGGTGTACTCGTGCACCAGGGCACGGTGCGTCATCATCGCGCCCTTGGGCAGGGCCGTGGTCCCCGAGGTGTAGAGGAGCTGGACCAGATCCTCGTCGGACACCTCGGCCGCCGGCTCGGAGGCGCCGGCCGCCGGCCCGCCGGTGTCCGCGGCCGGCTCCGGCTCGCCGCGGGCCGCAAGCCGCTCCAGCAGGCCGCCGGGCACCCCGTACAGCGGCATGGTGCGTACGGAATCCGGCAACCGGTGCGCGAGGGCGGCGTCGGTGAGCACCAGCGCACTGCCCGACTGTTCCAGGAGGTAGCGCAGATCGTCGCCGGCCAGGCCGTGGTTGACCGGCACATGCACCAGTCCGGCGCGGGCACAGGCCAGAAATCCGATCAGGTACGCATCCGAGTTGTGCCCGTAGGAGGCCACCCGGTCGCCGGGCCGCAGGCCGTCCGCCCGCAGCACCCGGGCCGCGGCGGTCACCGCGTCGTCCAGCTCGCGATAGGTCCAGGCCCGGTCCGCATACCGCACCGCGGTCCGTCCGGGCACCCGACGGGCGCTGCGCCGCAGGACTCCGTCGACCGTATTGCTCCGCGCTTGCGTCATGGCGCGATCCTGGGCCGCCCCGCACCGCCGGTCAAGCCACCCGACCGGAGTCCGGAGCCCTGACCGCGGGCCACCGGCTACACGGAGCGCTCCCGCCCCTCCCAGTACGGGTCGCGCAGCCGGCGCTTGTAGAGCTTGCCGTTGGGGTCGCGTGGCATGGCGGTGAGGAAGTCGACCGACTTGGGCCGTTTGTAGCCCGCCAGTTGCCGTGCGCAGTGGGCCATGATTTCGGCGGCCAGTGCGGGCCCGGGCGCGTGGCCCTCGGCGGGTTCGATGACGGCCTTGACCTCCTCTCCCCAGTCGTCGTGCGGGATGCCGAAGGCGGCCGCGTCGGCGACCGCGGGGTGGGCGAGCAGGGCGGATTCGATCTCGGCGGGGTAGATGTTCACCCCGCCCGAGATGATCATGTCGATCTTGCGGTCGCGGAGGAAGAGGAATCCGTCCGCGTCCAGGTACCCGAGGTCCCCGACGGTGAAGAAGTCCCCGATCCGGTTCTTCTTCGTCTTCCCCTCGTCCTTGTGGTACTGGAAGCCGCCGGTGCTCATCTTCATGTAGACGGTGCCGAGTTCGCCCGGGGGCAGCCGGTTCCCGTCGTCGTCGAAGACGGCCAGCTCGCTGATCGGCCAGGCCTTCCCGACCGTCCCGGGCTTCTTGAGCCAGTCCTCGGCGGTCGCGAATGCGCCACCGCCCTCACTGGCCGCGTAGTACTCCTCGACGCAGTCCCCCCACCAGTCGATCATGGCGCGTTTGACGTGGTCGGGGCAGGGTGCGGCGCCATGGAGGGCGTGCCGCATCGAACTCACGTCGTATGCCGCGCGAGTCTCCTCCGGCAGCGCGAGCAGCCGGTGGAACTGGGTGGGCACCATATGGGTGTGGGTGCAGCGGCGCGCCTCGATCAGGGCCAGCATGTCCCGCGGCGTCCACTTGTCCATCAGGACGAGGCGGTGGCCGATGTGCAGCGAGGCGCCGGCGAATTGCAGGACGGCGGTGTGGTAGAGCGGCGAGCAGACCAGATGGACGTGGTCGCCGAACGGCGTGATGCCGAAGATGGCGAGGAATCCACCGAGGTGGGCGGCCTCGGGCTCGGTGCCGGGCAGCGGGCGGCGGATACCGCGCGGACGTCCGGTGGTACCCGAGGTGTAGTTCATGACCCAGCCCAGCGTGCGCTCCCCCGGCGCGGACTGCCGCTGTCCGTCGAGGAGTTGGGCGTAGGGCTGGAAACCGTCGATCTGACCGACGGCATGGCGCCGGGACGCCGGCAGCTCCGCCTCGTCCGCGGCGTGCCGGGCCGCCTCGGCGAAACGCTCGTGGGCGATCAGCACCTTCGCCCCGGAGTCGGCGACGATCCAGGCGATCTCCGGGCCGACCAGGTGGTGGTTGACGGGAACGAGATAGAAACCGGCCTGGGACGCGGCGAGGTAGGCGGTGAAGAACTCGACGCCGTTGGGGAGGACCACGGCGAAGGCGTCACCGCGCCGCAGGCCCGCCGCACGCAGGCCGTGGACCAGCTGGTTGCTCGCGGCGTGCAGCCGTCCGGCGGTCCACTCCTCGCCGTCGGGGGCGATCAGGACCGTGCGGTCCGGGTCGGCGGTGGCCTGCGCCCAGAAGCCGTTGGGCGGTGGGGAGTCATGGGTCATTCCGCTGTCCTCCTCGGGATCGGGCGCGTCCGGGATCAGGCGCCCCCGGGATCAGGCGCCCTCGGGATCAGGCGCGTCCGGCGATGCGGTTGATGCGGTCGATGGCCCGCTCGAAGCCGCGGGTGAGGTCATCGAAGACGGCCTGGACACTGCGTTCGCTGTTCATCCGGCCGACGATCTGGCCGACCGGGGTGCCGAGCAGCGGCTCGACCTCGTACCGCTGGATACGGGAGTTGGCCTCGGCGACCAGCAGGCCCTGCAGCGGCATCGGGAGGGGAGCAAGACCGCCCGGTTCGTCCCAGGCGTCGGTCCATTCGGTGCGCAACTGGCGGGCGGGCTTGCCGGTCAGGGCACGGGAGCGGACGGTGTCGCCCGGGCCGGCGGCGAGCAGCTTCGCGGTCAGCCGCCGGGAGTGCAGATCCGCCTCCTCGGTGGTCAGCCAGAGCGAGCCCAGCCAGACGCCCTGGGCACCGAGGGCGAGCCCGGCGGCGATCTGCTCACCGGTGCCGATACCGCCCGCGGCGAGCACCGGCAGCGGGTCGACGGCGGCCACCACCTCGGGGGTGAGCACCATGGTGGCGATCTCGCCGGTGTGCCCGCCCGCCTCGTAGCCCTGGGCGACGACGATGTCGATACCGGCGGCCTTGTGGTGGCGGGCGTGGCGCGGGCTGCCGGCCAGCGCCGCGACGAGGATGCCGTGGTCGTGGGCGCGCCGGACGATGTCGGGCGGGGGTGAGCCGAGGGCGTTGGCCAGCAGCTTGACCGGATAGTCGAAGGCCACATCGAGCTGGGTGCGGGCGACCTCTTCCATCCACCCGGTGATCCGCCAGCCGGACGCCTCGCCCTCCGCGAGCCGCGGCACCTGGTGTTTGCCGAGGAGTTCGGTGACGAAGCGGCGGTGCTCCTCCGGGATCATCGCCTCGACCTCGGCCTCGGTGACGCCTTCCACCTTCTTGGCGGGCATCACCACATCGAGCCCGTACGGCAGCCCTTCGGTGTGGTCCTGCATCCAGTCCAGGTCGCGGGCCAGCTCGTCCGGCGCGGTGTAGCGGACCGCGCCGAGCACCCCGAACCCGCCGGCCCGGGTGATCGCCGCGGCGACCGCGGGGAAGGGGGTGAACCCGAAGACGGCGTGCTCGACTCCCAGCGCGTTGCTCAGCTCCGTCTGCATGGGCGAAGGATGCCGCAGCGGTCCGTACGAGGGAAGAGAGTTTCTGATGCAGCGTCAGAAACTTGGTGCCGCATCCTTGAACGAGCGGCCGCCCGCCGTCCCGGGACGCCGGGGCGGCCGGCCTTCGCCGCTCACCCCTCCTCCAGCACCGCCATCGCCGCGTTGTGTCCCGGGATGCCGCTCACGCCCCCGCCGCGCACCGCACCCGCCCCGCACAGCAGGACGTTGGGGTGCGTGGTCGCCACGCCCCAGCGGGCCGGGGCGGACCGGGCGTCACCGAGCGCTTCGTCCGAGGGATCCGCGTAGGGAAAGGCCAGGTCGCGGTGGAAGATGTTGCCGCCCGGCAGGCCGAGTTCACGGTCCAGGTCGAGGGGCGAGCGGGCCTCGATGCACGGGCGGCCGTCGGCGTCGTGGGCCAGGCAGTCGGCGAGCGGTTCGGCGAGGTGGCGCTCCAGTTCGGCGAGGGTGGCCGCCAGGAGGCGGTCGCGGGTGGTGTCGTTGTCGGCGGTGAACAGGCTCGCGGGAGCGTGCAGGCCGAACAGGGTGAGGGTCTGGTAGCCCTGCCGGACCAGGTCGGCACCGAGGATGGAGGGGTCGGTGAGGGAGTGGCAGTAGATCTCGGAGGGCGGGGAGTCGGGCAGGGCGCCGGACGCGGCCTGCTGGTAGGCGCTCTCCAGTTGGCGGTAGCCCTCGGCGATATGGAAGGTGCCGGAGAAGGCCTCCCGTGGGTCCACCTGGGTGTCACGCAGCCGTGGCAGCCGGGTGAGCAGCATGTTGACCTTGAGCTGGGCGCCCTCGGCGGGGGGCGGCGGGGCCTCGCCCAGCAGGCGGGCCAGCTCGCGCGGGGCGGCGTTGACGAGGACCCGGCGGGCGCCGATGGTGCCCTGCTCGCAGGTCACCTCCGCGCTGCGGCCGTCCGTCGCGATACCGGTCACCGCGCAGTCGGTGACGATCTCCGCGCCGGCCCGCCGGGCGGCGTCGGCCAGCGCGTCGGTGAGGGCGCCCATCCCGCCGATCGGGACGTCCCAGTCGCCGGTGCCGCCCCCGATGACGTGGTAGAGGAAACAGCGGTTCTGACGCAGCGACGGGTCATGGGCGGTGGCGAAGGTGCCGATGAGGGCGTCGGTGAGGACCACGCCGCGGACCAGGTCGTCGGTGAAGGTCTCCTCGACCGCCTCCCCCAGGGGGCGTTCGAACAGGGCGTGCCAGGTGGCGTCGTCGTCGACCGTGGCCCGCAGCGCGGCACGGGTGGGCAGGGGCTCGGTCAGGGTGGGGAAGACCCGCTCGGCCAGCCGCGCCGTGGTGCCGTAGAAGCGCTGCCAGGCGGTGAACTCCCGCTCTGAGCCGGTGAGTTCGGCGAAGGCCGTACGGGTCCGGTCCTCGCCGCCGCCGACCAGGAGACCGGTGGGCCGGCCGTCGCGCACGGCGGGGGTGTAGGAGGAGACGGTGCGTTTGCGGACCGCGAAGCGCAGACCGAGGTCCCGCACGATCTTCGGCGGCAACAGGCTGACGAGGTAGGAGTAACGGGACAGCCGGGCGTCGACCCCGGCGAACGCCCGGGTCGACACGGCGGCACCACCGGTGTGGTCCAGCCGCTCCAGCACCAGCACGCTGCGCCCGGCGCGTGCGAGATAGGCGGCGGCCACCAGTCCGTTGTGCCCGCCACCGACGATGACCGCGTCATACGAAGTCCGTTCCGGCATGCCCCTTGGTAGCACGCGGTGATCGCGGTCGCCAGGTGCAGGCGGCTGAAACCTTCACCCGGGGCGGTGCGGCTTCTTGACCGGGCAGGGGGCTGCTCCTAGCGTCCGGCCGTGCTCCGCCCCGGCCCCACCCCTGCCGCGCTCTCGTCAGACCGTCCCGCCCACCCGTGAGGTGACCCGTGTCCCACTCGCCGGTACCCCGCCTCGGCCGCACCTTCGCCGGACTGACCGCCGTCGCCGCCTGTTCGGCCGGGCTGCTCGCGGCCCCCGCTCCCGCCTCCGCAGCCCCAGGGCCGGCCCGTGCGTCCGACGCCCGGCAGCTCGCGGAGAGGTATCCGAACCTGGCGCCGAGACCCCCGATGGGCTGGAACGACTGGTCGTACTACATGTGCGACATCAACGAGAAGGTGATCCTCGACAACGCGCGGGCGCTGGTCCGTTCGGGGCTGGCCCGGCGCGGCTACCGCACCGTCACCGTCGACGACTGCTGGATGAGCAGGCAGCGCGGCCCCGACGGCGAACTGACGGCGGACCGGACGAAGTTCCCGCACGGCATGGCCTACCTCGGGCGGAAGCTGCACGAGCTGGGACTGAAGTTCGGGATCTACGAGGACGTCGGCACCCTGACCTGTGAGAAATATCCGGGCAGTCTCGGCCATTTCCGGGAAGACACGGAGCTGTTCGCCCGATGGAAGGTCGACTACGTCAAGGCGGACGGCTGCAATGTGCCCGTCGCCCCGGGGCACACCAAGGAGGAGACCTACCGGGACCTGTACGGCCAGATGAGCCGTGCGCTGCGGGCCACCGGCCGCCCGATCACGTTCTCGGTGTCGGCGCCGGCCTACTTCCAGTACGACGGTGACAGCGTCTGGCACCGGGTCATCGGCTGGTCGGCCTCGCTCGGCAATCTGTGGCGGGGCGGGCGGGACGTGGCGCTGCAGAAGAACACACCGGCCGTGAAGTGGTCCTCCATCCTCTACAACTTCCGCTACAACGCACGGCTGGCGGGCCTCCAGCGGCCCGGCCGCTGGAACGACCCGGACTTCCTGCTGGCCGGTGACACGGGCGTGACGCGGCAGGAGATGCAGAGCCAGATGTCGCTCTGGGCGATGATGGCCGCCCCCCTGATCTCCAGCACGGACCTGAGCCGCCTGTCCCCGGCGGCACGCAAGGTGCTCGGGAACAAGAAGGTCATCGCCGTCGACCAGGACGCACTCGGCGTCCAGGGGACCGTCGTGCAGGAGGACAACGGCTCCGCGGTGCTGACCAAGCCGCTGAAGAACGGCGACCGGGCCGTCGCCCTGTTCAACTCGGGCGACGCGCCGCGCACGCTGTCGGTCACCGCCGAGACGGCCGGACTGCCGGAGGCGGGCTCCTACCTGCTGCACGATCTGGTCAGCGGCCGCCGCTCGCACAGCGAGGACACGATCACGGCACGCGAGGTGCCACCCCACAGCACGGTGCTCTACCGGGTCACTCCGGACTGACCTGCCCCGGTCTCCGGGGGCCGGCCCGGTTTCCGAGGGCCGGCCCGGTTTCCGAGGGCCGGCCCGGTTTCTGAGGGCAGGCCCGGTTTCTGAGGGCGAGCCCGGTTTCTGAGGGCCGGCTCGGCCACCGCGGCCCGTCCCCTACCGCCGGCGTGCGGCGCGCTCCCGGCGCAGCGCCGCGCCCCGGCGGTGGAGGGCGGCCGCCTCGTCCGTACGGCCCAGTTGTTCCAGGCACTGGGCCAAATCGCCGTAGCTGGCCAGCGTGTCGAGATGGCCCGCGCCCAGGACCCGTTCGCGGGCGTCCGCGACCTCGCGGTAGAGGTCCAGCGCCTCGTCCCAGCGGCCGAGCCAGCCGAGCGCCACGGCGGTCTCCCGGCAGCTGACCAGGGTGTCGGGGTGGTCGGGCCCGAGCACCCGCGCACGTGCCGCGGCGACCGCACGCCCCTCCGCCAGCGCCTCCTGCCAGCGGTTCTGCCGTCCGAGGCTGACGCCCAGGCCGTGCCGGGCACGCAACGTCTCCGGGTCGTCCGCGCCCTGGGCACGGGTGCGGGCGGCGGTCAGGTCCCGGTAGAGCGCCAGGGCTTCGCCACTGCGGCCGAGCCGGCCGAGGCCGATGCCGACCTCGTAGCGGGCGGCGAGGGTGTCGGGGTGGTCGGGGCCGAGCGAGGCGGTGCGCGCCGCCGCGATGTCCCGGTAGGTGTGCAGGGCCTCCGTCCAGTGGCCCAGCCTGCCCAGAACATGGGCGAGTTCGCAGCGGGTGGCGAGGGTGTCGGCGTGGACCGCGCCGAGCACCCGGGCGCGGGCCTCGGCCACCTCCCGTGCCATGGCTCGGCAGTCCTCCAGCCGTCCCAGCCTGCCGAGGTTCAGCGCGACGTGGTGGCGGCAGCTCAGCGAGTCGGGGTGGTCGGGGCCCAGCGCGCGTTCACGACCCGTCAGCACCTCGGCGTAGATCTGGTGCGCCTCGAAGCTCCGGCCGAGTCGGCTCAGGGCATGACCGGCCTCCAGACGGCTGGTGAGCGTGTCGGGGTGGTCGGGGCCGAGCAGCCGCTCGCGTTCCCCGGCGAGCGCACGGTGTGCCTCACCCGCCTCCTCCCAGCGGCCCAGCCGGCCGAGGTTCAGCGCGGCGGTGTGCCGTCCGGCCAGCGCGGCGAGGGTGGCGCGGCGGTCGTCCGGCGGTGCCGGGCTGGCGATGCCGGCGGCCGGGGACGCCTCACCGCACTGCGGCTCCCTTCCGCCGGTCCATGTGTCGGTCAGGACGGTGGCGGACCGGTCCGCAGGGAACCCGTGCGCCCGCCGCCCGGGGGCCGCCAGGGAGCCGAGGGTCATGCCACGGGTCCAGGAGGGCAGCCGCCGGGCGGGGACCGTCGCCTCGCCCGAGCCGGCAGCGGTGCCACGGGCGGGGTGCGGATGGCGGGCGTCGGCGAGGCGTTTGCCCAGCTCGTCGGCGTCCCTGGGCCGGTCGTCCGGATCCTTGGCGAGCAGTTCGAGGATGATGCGCTCGTAGGCCTCGGGAAGATCGGGGCGCAGTGTGCGGGGCGGTTTCGGCGCCTGGTCGCGGTGTCCGACGAGCACCGCCCAGGCATCGCCCAGGTCGAAGGGCGGCACGCCGGTGGCGATCTCGTACAGCACACAGCCGAGGGAGTAGAGATCGCTGCGGTGGTCGACGCCGTGGGCGCCGATCTGTTCGGGCGACATGTAATGCGGGCTGCCCATGGCGATGCCGGTGCCGGTGAGGCGGGCGGTGAAGCCGATGTCGTGGCCGAGCCGGGCGATACCGAAGTCGCAGATCTTGACCGTGCCGTCGGCGGTCCGGACGATGTTCGCCGGTTTCAGATCGCGGTGCACGACGGCTTGTTCGTGGGTGTAGGCGAGCGCGGCGGTGACCTGCTCGGCGATCTCGACGAGGTCCGGTACGGGCAGCGGCTGGCGGCGGTTGTCCTCCAGCAGCTGGCTCAGGTTACGGCCGCTGAGCAGTTCCATCACGATGAAGAGGGTGCCCTCGTCCTCGCCGAAGTCGTGGACGACGGTGATGCCGCGGTGCTGGAGCGCGGCAGCGACCCGGGCCTCACGGCGGAAACGTTCGCGCAGTACCTGCAGGAACGACGGTTCGTGCCGTGGCCCTGTGGGCTTGAGGCATTTGACCGCGACCTGCCGGCCCAGCGACTCGTCCCGGGCCCGCCACACCTCCCCCATGCCGCCGCGCCCGATGGTGCCGAGCAGCCGGTACCGCCGTTGGATCAGTCTCTGGTCCGCACCCATGAATCGCCGCCCCCGTCCCCCGTGGTCAGCCGCGCAGTTCCCCCTGCGTGTCCTTCTGCCCATCCAGTATGGCGGCGGAAGGGCGGAGCTTGTAGGGCGCTGGGCGGGCGCCGGGGCCGAGTCGTGCGACGGCGCGCAGGATGTGCCGTGGCGGGAGCTGCCAGCGGACGGCGGGCGGAATGGCGCGAAGGAGGCGGCCGGTGGCGCGCAGCCGCCGGGTGACGGTTGCGGGCGGGGGTACGGGGCGCCCGTAGAGCTCCTGCGCATACGCAGGGAGTGCGCCGTAGGCGAGCTGCGCCACCCGCTGCCAGAGCAGGGCGCGGGCCGGCACGAGGGGCACCGGGGTCGGTGGCCTGCACAAAAACGCGTCCACCTCGCCGGCTTCGGGGGTCAGCGCCAACCCGGGCCGTACGCGGGCGAAGTAGGCGGCGAGCGCGGCCCGGCTGCCGGGCACACCGGCCGGGTCGAGGCCGACGAGCCGGGCGCTTTCGCGCTGCTCGTGGAGGTAGGCGTCGGCATGGGCGTCGCCGAGGGGGTAGCCGGAGCGGCGCAGGACGTGCAGGTAGGAATCCACCGCCGCGCAGTGCACCCACAGCAGCAGGTCCGGCTCGTCGACGCCGTAGCGCTCACCGGTGGCGGGGTCGGTGGCGGACAGCCGGCGGTGGATACGGCGGACCGTGGCACCGGCCTGTTCGGCGGCGTCGGTGGTGTCGTACGTGACGGTGCCGACGAACCCGGCGGTCCGCATCAGCCGGCCCCAGGCGTCACTCCTGAAGTCCGAGTTCTGGAGGACACCGCGTACCGCGCGAGGGTGCAGCGCCTGGAGGTACAGCGCACGGACGCCCGCGATCCACATCATCGGATCGCTGTGCATCTGCCAGGTCACGGAACGGGGCCCGAAGAGCCCCGGGTCGCCTGCCACCTGCCACACCTCCCGTGCCGGACCGCACCGCCGTCGGCGTGTCTCCATTGTCGGTCGTGCCGTGGTTCCTCTGCATCATGCGCTCGACGGGCCCGGTACGGCAGGCACGGTCCGGCCACTCGCGCGTACGGGGGGCCGAGCGCTCGGTCGATGTGCCGGGCAGCGGCGGTCGCACCGGTTCAGCGCCGTACGCGGGGCATCCCCAGGCCGATCCACGAGATGATCTCGCGCTGGATCTCGTTGTTGCCGCCGCCGAAGGTGAAGATGACGGCGGAGCGGTAGCCGCGTTCCAGTTCGCCGTGCAGTACCGCGCCGGCCGAGCCCTCTTTGAGCGGGCCCGCGGAGCCGACGATCTCCATCAGCCAGGCATAGGCGTCCCGGCGGGCCTCGGAGCCGTAGACCTTGACCGCGGAGGCGTCCTGCGGGGTGAGGGTGCCCTGCTGGAGCGCGTCGACCATCTGCCAGTTCAGCAGCTTCATGGCGTCGAGTCTGGCGTGGGTGCGGGCCAGCCGTCCGCGCACCCAGCCCAGGTCGATGACCCGGCGGCCGTCGCCGAGTGCGCTGCCGGCGGCCCAGCGCTGGACGCCGTGCAGCGCGCGGATGGCCATGGTCCCGTGGGCGGCGAGGGTGACCCGCTCGTGGTTGAGCTGGTTGGTGATGATCCGCCAGCCCTTGTTCTCCTGGCCGACGCGGCGGGAGACCGGGACGGTGATGTTCTCGTAGTAGCTGGCGGTGGTGTCGTGCGAGGCGAGGGTGTTGATCAGGGTGCAGGAGTAGCCGGGGTCGCTGGTGGGGACGAGGAGCATGGTGATGCCCTTGTGGGGCGGGGCTTGGGGGTCGGTGCGCACGGCGAGCCATACCCAGTCCGCGGTGTCGCCGTTGGTCGTCCAGATCTTCTGCCCGTTGACGACGTAGTGGCCACTCTTCTCGTCGCCCTCGCGTACGGCGCGGGTCTTGAGGGCGGCCAGGTCGGTGCCGGCGTCCGGTTCGCTGTAACCGATGGCGAAGTCGATCTCGCCGGAGAGGATCCGGGGCAGGAAGTAGGCCTTCTGTTCGTCGGTACCGAACTGCATGATCGTCGGGCCGACGGTGTTCAGCGCCATCAGCGGCAGCGGCACGCCCGCCTGGGCCGCCTCGTCGAAGAAGATGAACTGCTCCGTCGGGGACAGGCCGCGCCCGCCGAACTCCTTGGGCCAGCCGACGCCGAGCCAGCCGTCGGTGCCCAGCCGCCGTACGGTCTCACGGTAGAAGCGCTTCCGGTCGGCGGCGCCGGCGAGGGAGCCGCCCGACCCGGCCTCGGAGCCGTGGGGGCCGGCGAGGGCACCGTCCGGCACCAGCTCGGCGAAGTAGGTGCGCAGCTCGGCGCGCAACTGCTGCTGCTCGGGGGTGTATTCGAGGTGCACGGCCCCTCCAGTTCGTCCGGTCCGGTCGTCCGGTCCGAGGGGGCACAGGATGCTGACGGCCCGTCGGCTGCCGGATCGAGGGGCACAGTAGAACTTGTTTCAGTAATTCGGAAGGGCGCGGCCCTGCCGTGGGCGGCCATGCGGGAGGGGGTCGTTCACACGGGGGGGCGGTCGCACGGGGGCGGTCGTACGGGGGGGGACGGCCATACGGGGGGACGGTCGTACGGGGACGGTCGTACGGAGGCGGGGCGAGCCGGAGTGCGTCCGGATGGGCGGAGGTGGTCCGGACGGGCGGGGAACACTGGCGGGAGGCCCGCCCCCTCGGCCAGGGGAGGAACACCGCGAACGGCCGACACCGTCCGACGCGCGCACGAAGGCCCGGTCCGGTACCTCCGCGGCACCGGACCGGGCCTTCCGGGGGTCCATCAGCCCACGGTGTGCTTCGCCGCGCCGGGCGGCAGCAGCCGGCCGCGCTGGACGTCCTTGCAGTACCTGACGGCACCGTTGCTGGTCACATACCTGGCCGAGACCCAGGTCGCCCGCTCCTCGCGGGTCAGGTACCAGACGGCGTTGCCGCCGACGCTCTGGGTGCGGACCTTGCACACCAGGCCGACCTGCGCACGGTGGTGGAGGTGACCCCGCACCGAGGAGTCCGTACTGGGGTACTGACGCTGGCTCAGGCCCGTCTTGGCGGTGACCACACCGAAGGGCTTGGCGGGTCCGGGCGTCGTCGCGTGCGCCGGGGCCGCGGCCAGCAGCGTCGCGCCGAGGGCGGCGGCCGCGGTCAGTGCGCCCGCGCCGGCTGCGAGCTTCTTGCCGCGGGCCACGAGGAGGTCGGTCGTGGGCATAGGGGTCTCCTGTTCTCGACGCGCAATGCCACCCATTGCCGCGAAGTGGACATTACGCATAAACCACTCGTGGAATGTGGTGAAACGACGAACAGGCCGCCGATCGTGTGACAGAGCAAGTGCGCCCGTGGCACGAGCGGTCGCCGCACCACGGGTACACCGGAGCGCTACCGGACTCAGCCCTCCATGCCGGCGCCGTGGATCCCGAAGTGCCCTCCCTGCGGATCCCGGATCACCGCGACCCTCGGCCCCGCGGGCACATCGGTCGGGGGTACCAGCAGCATGCCGCCCGACTCGGCGGCCCGGGCGGCCGTCTCGTCGACGTCGGCGACCGCGAAGTACGGCAGCCAGTGCGCCCTGACGTCGTCCGGGTAGAACTCGTCCAGCGCGCTCATCCCGCCGAAGTCGGCGCCGTCGATCCCCCACTGCGGGTAGTCCTTGTGCGTGCCCACGGTCCAGCCGAAGATCCGTGTGTAGAAGGCCTTGGCGGCCTCCTCATCCCGGGTCGCGAGCTCGACCCAGCCGAGCGAGCCCGGTGCGTTGAACACCGCGGCGCCGGCGAACGACCGGCCCTGCCACAGCGAGAAGACCGCGCCTTCCGGGTCGGCCAGTACGGCGAAACGGCCGAGGTCGAAGACGTCCATCGGCCCCGTCAGCCGGCGCCCGCCCGCCTCGGTGACCGCCGCGGCCTGCGCGTCGGCGTCCCGCGTCGCGAACGACACGGTCCAGGCGGTCGGCTGCCCCGGGGTATGGAGCGGAGTCAGCGCGGCGACCGGGGCGGCCCCGAGGTACAGCATGGTGTAGCCGCCCGCCTCGGCGCGCGGGTCGGTCTCGGCGCGCCAGCCGAAGACCTGGCGGTAGTACACCTTGGCGGCGTCCACGTCCGACGTGCCCAGCTCCACCCAGCAGGGCGCGCCGGGTGTGGGCTCAGTGATCTTCACGGTGCGTTCCGTCCCTCCGCGCCCGGCCGTGGCCGGGCGGTGCCGCGCTCACGTCCGCGCGCTGCCGGTCGGCATTCGTACGCTGCCGATCGTCCGACGGGTGCGACGGGGCCGCAACCGGAGAGCCGGCAGGTCACCGCGGGCGGGCGCGCAGACGGCCCGGCGAGCCGCGCGGGGAGTCGGGGGCGAGGGCTTCGGCCAGGCCGCGGGCGGCATGCTCGGCGGCCTCGGTGGCGCGGGGCAGCAGGGCCGCTTCGTAGGCGCGTACCGCTTCGTCCGGGTCGCGGTGTCCGGCGAGGGCCCGGGCGAGTTCGGCGCCGTCGAGCATGGCCAGGCCGGCACCCGGGGCGGCGAACGGCGGCATCAGGTGCGCGGCATCGCCGAGCAGGGTCAGGCCGGGGGTGTGCGTCCAGGTGTGCGGCACCGGCAGGGCGAACAGCGGCCGGCCCGCGAACCCGCCGTCGTTGTCGCGCAGCAGCGCCAGCAGCCGTTCGTCCCAGCCCGCGAACCGGTCGAGGAGTACGGCGCGGACGGCCTCGGTGTCCGTCATCCGCACCCCGGCCTCCAGCGCCCAGTCCTGGGAGCCGCGGAAGGCGGCGTAGAGGCGGATGCGGCCGCGGCTGTCCCGCCGCGCGAACAGCGCCTTGCCGGCGGACGCCGCCATCATGCTGCCGGCGCCGACCAGACGGGCGATCTCGGGGTGGCGGGTGTCGGCGTCCTCGAATCCGGACTCGACGAAAGTGACCCCGGTGTAGTGGGGGGTGGCGTCGGAGAGCATCGGCCGGACCCTGGACCAACTGCCGTCGGCACCGATGACCAGGTCGAAGGTCTCGTTGTGGCGGTCGTCGAACTCGGCCCGGTGGCGGCCGTCGCCGAGCGGATGAAGGGTGCGCAGATAGCTGCCCCAGCGGACGGTTTCGGGGGTGAGGGAGTCCAGCAGCAGTCGGCGCAGCTCGCCCCGGCCGATCTCGGAGTGGCCGGCCGCGCCGGGGGCGGGGGCGGGGGTGGGGGCGTACGGGAAGGGCGCCGTCGCGGTGTGGTCGAGCATCCGCACCTCCTGGCCCGCGGGGCGGGCGAGAGCGGCGGACTCCTCGTCCAGACCGGCGGCCCGCAGCGCCGCCTGACCGGTCGTCATCTCCAGCTCCAGCGCGCCGCCTTGCGGGCGGGCGCCGGCGGCGGCGTCGTGCTCGAAGACGGTGACCGGTACGCCGTTGCGCTGCAGAACGCGGGCGCAGGTCAGCCCGCCGGGGCCGGCGCCGATGATCGCGATGCGGGGAGTGGTGGGGGTCATGGCGCTCCTCAGACGGGCAGGACGGCGGGGCCTCTCCCTCAGAAAAGCACATTGGCCGAAAAGGTCCATCGATGCGCTTTCCGCACAACTCTCCCCTTGTAAGCGAGGGACGCGAAGGGGGAACCGCGGTGATCCGCCGGAGTGAGTTGGGTGTGGAGGGGTAGATCACCCCAGGTCGGGACCTTGCGAGGGCTCAGCGGCAGGCATCCGCCGGGCAAAAAGGACAGTTGATTGTTTAACGCCGCCTCAGTTGCGGATTTAGGTATGCCTAACCTAATGTAACGACGCGTGCCGACGTTCAAACCACCTGCCACCGCACCCCCTGTGCCCGATGCGCGTCCCGCCGCGAACCTCCTGCGGCGCGTCCCGCTGTTCGTGGCCGGGCTCTGTGCCCTGGCGGCCTGTGCCGCCCTGAGCCTCGCCCTCGGTGCCCGGTCCGTACCGCTGTCCACCGTATGGGACGCGCTGTCCGGCGCCGTCCACGGACGGGATGCCCTCGTGGTGACCGGACTTCGGTTGCCGCGGACCGTGGTGGCCCTCGCGGTCGGCGCGGCGCTCGGCGTCGCCGGTGCGGTCGTCCAGGGCGTCACCCGCAACCCGCTCGCGTCCCCGACGACGCTCGGCATCAACGCGGGCGCGGGCTTCGCGGTGGTCACCGCGATCTACGCACTGCATCTCACCCGCCCCGAGCAGTACGTCTGGTTCGCGTTCGCCGGAGCCGCGGCCGCCGCGCTGTTCGCCCAGGCACTGGCCCGGCGCGCAGGTGATCTCGACCCGGCACGGCTCGCGCTGGGCGGCACCGTCCTCCAACTCGTCCTGATCTCCTGGACCTCGACGGTCATGCTGGCCAGCAAGCGGTCACTGGACGAGGCCCGGTTCTGGATGGCCGGTTCGCTGGCCGAGCGCCCGCTGTCGGTGCTCTACCCGGTGCTGCCGACCCTGGCGCTCGGCCTGCTCCTCGCGCTGGCCCTGGCCCCCGCCCTCAACGCGCTGGCGCTGGGCGACGACGCGGCGCAGGCACTGGGCGTACGGGTGACCCGGATCCGGGTGGCCGGCGGCCTGGCCGTCGTCCTGCTCGCCGCGTCGGCGGTGGCGGTGGCCGGTCCGCTCACCTTCATCGGGCTGGCCGCACCGCACCTGGTCCGCCAGCTGCTGCGCACCTCCGACCACCGGATCGTGGTGCCCGGCTGTCTGATCGCCGGTCCCCTGCTACTGCTCGCCGCCGACATCCTCGGACGGGTCGTCATCCGGCCGTCCGAGCTGCAGGTCGGCATCATCAGCGCGTTCCTGGGCGCGCCGCTGCTGGCACTGCTGGCCCGGAAGGTGGCCCGATGACCGACCTCGCACGGGACGAGAAGCAGCTCGGCTCGCCGTCCTCCTCCCCCTCCCCCGCGCCCCGAGGCGGGCGCACGGTCCCCCGGACCCTGCTGCTCGCCCTCGCCGGCCTCGTGGTGCTCGGCGCGCTGGTGACGGTGTCGGTGGCCAACGGCGATATGCCGCTGCCGCCCGCCGATGCGGTCCAGGGGCTGTTCGGGATCGGCGATTCCGCCACCGTGCTGGTGGTCCAGGAGTTCCGGGCCCCGCGGATGGTCGCGGCGATCGTCGCGGGCGCGGGCCTGGCGGTGGCCGGTGCCCTGCTGCAGCGGCTGTTCCGCAATCCGCTCGCCTCCCCCGATGTGATGGGGGTGACCGGCGGTGCCTCGTTCGGCGCGGTGGCGATGCTGGCCGCCGGGGCCTCGCAGGCGCTGATGCCGCTCGCCGCGCTCGGCGGCGGGCTGCTGGCCGCGGTCCTGCTGGGGGTGTTCGGCTGGCGCGCCGGGGTCAGCGTGACCCGCCTGGTGCTGGTCGGTCTCGCCGTGCAGGCGGGCCTGTCCGCGGCGGTGAGCTTCATGGTGGTCCGCTTCCCCACCGAGCTGGCCGGTTCGGCCCTCCAGTGGACCACGGGGTCGGTGTACGGGCGGACCTGGACCGAGGTGTGGTCCGCGGGCGGGGCGATGGCCGTGGCGCTGCTCGCCGCCTTCGCACTGCAGCGCCGGCTCGCGGTCCTCGACCTGGGCGACGACTCGGCGGGCGCGCTCGGTCTGCGTACCCACACCGCCCGCCTGCAGATCCTGGTCGTCGCCATCGTGCTGGCCTCGCTGGCCGCCGCGCTCACCGGCCCGGTCGCCTTTGTCGCGCTCGCCGTCCCGCACATGGTGCGGTTCCTCGCCGGGCCGCCGACCGCCGGGACGCTGGCGCTGTCCGGCCTGGCCGGCGCGGTGCTGCTGCTCGCCTCCGACCTCGTGGCGCAGTACCTGCTGCCGGTCGGCGGGCTGCCGGTCGGCGTGGTCACCGCCACGCTGGGCGCGCCGTGGCTGCTGGTGTTGATGATCCGTCAGAGCAGTTCCGTCAACAGGAGTGTCCGATGACCGCCAACCAGCTCTCCACCCAGGGACTCGATCTGCGCTACGGCGACCGGCTGATCGTCGGCGGCCTCGATCTGGTGCTGCCGGGCGGCGCCGTCACGGCCGTCGTCGGCCCCAACGCCTGCGGCAAGTCGACCCTGCTGCGCGGTCTGACCCGGCTGCTGACGCCGGCCGCCGGCACCGTCGCACTGGACGGCGCGGATATCCACCGGATGCCGGCCCGGGCGCTCGCCCTGCGGATGGGGCTGCTCCCCCAGCAGCCGGTCACCCCCGACGCGATCACCGTCGAGGCGCTGGTCCGGCTGGGCCGCTACCCGCACCAGCGGCTGCTGAGCCCCTGGTCGAGGGCGGATCAGCAGGCGGTGGAGGAGGCCCTGCGGCGCACCGGCACCCTGGAGCTGCGCGACCAGCCCGTCGACCGGCTCTCCGGCGGCCAGCGGCAGCGCGCCTGGATCGCGCTCGCGCTGGCCCAGGACACCGAGCTGCTGCTGCTCGACGAGCCGACCACCTTCCTCGATCTGCGGCACCAGCTCGATGTCCTCGACCTGGTCGCCGCGTTGCACTCCGAGGCGGGCCGCACCGTGGTGATGGTGCTGCACGACCTCGGCCAGGCGGCCCGGTACGCGGATCACCTCGTGGTCCTCAAGGACGGGCAGCTGGCGGCGGCCGGCGCACCGGCGGACGTCCTCGACGCGGAGCTGGTCAAGTCCGTGTTCGACGTGGACTGCCGGGTGATCCCCGACCCCGAGACCGGCACCCCGCTGGTCGTCCCCAAGGGGAGCGCGAAACGGCACACCGCCGTCTCCGCCTGACCCGGCCTCTCCCCCACGGCTTCTCCCCTTTCCGCTCCCCCTCAGGAAGTTGAACCCTTCATGCTGAACAGAGCCACTCTCCACGGCGCCGGCCGGCTGCCTGCCGCACTGCTCTCCGTCGTCCTGGGCGCGGGCGCCCTCACCGCGTGCGGCGGCGGTACCTCCTCGGGCGGCGATGACGCGGCGAAGAGCGGCGCCGGCTTCCCGCGCACCGTCAAGAGCGCCATGGGCGGCGACGTGAAGATCCCCGCCAAGCCCCGGCGCGTGGTCGTCCTGGACACCGGTGAGCTCGACGACGTCGCCACGCTCGGCATCAAGCCCGTCGGCGCGGTCTCCCCGCACATGAAGACCGAGGGCGGCTTCCCCACCTACCTCAAGGACGAGATCGGGGGTGTCAAGGACGTCGGTCCGCTGCTGGAGCCGAACCTGGAGAAGATCATCGCCCTGAAGCCCGACCTGATCCTGTCCTCCAAGGTCCGGCACGAGAAGATCTACGACAAGCTCCAGCAGATCGCGCCGACCGTCTTCACCGAGACCACCGGCGGCCCCTGGAAGGCCAATCTCAAGGTCCACGCCAAGGCGCTGGGTCTGGAGAAGGAAGCCGACCGGAAGCTGAAGGAGTACGAGACCCGGGCCAAGGCGCTGGGCGAGGCCATCAAGAAGAAGTACCACGGCAAGATGCCGTCGGCATCCGTGGTGCGCTTCGTCGCCGGCCCGACCCGCCTCTACCAGAAGTCCTCCTACAGCGGTGTGGTCCTCGACGACATCGGCCTGGCCCGGCCGAAGTCGCAGAGCTCCACCGACCCGGCCAAGACGATGCTCGACGTCAGCCCTGAGCAGATCGACAAGGCCGACGCGGACCTGGTGTTCGTCACCACCGCGGACACGCCGAGCAAGACCCAGCAGAAGGACGTCACGTCCAACCCGGTCTGGAAGGACCTGCCGGCCGTCAAGAAGAACAAGGTCATCAACGTGCCCGACGAGACCTGGATGTCCGGCATCGGCATCCAGGCCGCCGAGCACATGCTCGCCGACGTGGCCAAGGCCACCGGCGTGCCGCTGCCGAAGGCCTGACCCGCCCGAAACGGGGGTGGGCCGCCGTCCCCACGGCCCGCCCCCGTCCTCGATGTCCCCTGCACCACCCTTGATCCTGAAGGGCCGCGCCCATGCGGATGTACCTGCTCGCTCTCAACCCCACCGACTCGGTCACCGAGGGATTCCTCCCCGCCGCCGCCCGCCTCGGTCTCGATGTCACGCTGCTGACGGACCAGCCCGAGGCACACCGGCGCACCGGATGCCGGGCAGAGGTCCTGGAGTGCGACGTCCGTGACTTCCGTGCCGTCATCACCCGCATCGCCACCCACCACCCCGCCGCCGCGGTCTTCACCAACAGCGACCATCTGCAGACCCAGGCGGCCCTGGCCGCCGAGTACTTCGGGCTGCCGGGCAAGGACTGGCGGGCCACGCTGCGCGCCAAGAACAAGGCCGAGATGCGCCGTCACCTCGCCGCGTCCGGCGCCGACACCGTGCGGTCCGTGGAGCTCGCCCCCGGGCAGGACCCCTCGGCGCTCACCGCCGCCGGGCTTCCCTACCCCTGTGTCGTCAAACCCCGCGAGGGCGTGGCCAGCGAGGACGTGATGCCGGCCGGCGGCCCGGAGGAACTGGTGGCGCGCGCCAAGGAGATACAGGCCCGGCGCCCGGAGGCGGCGCTGGTCGCCGAGGAGTTCCTGGCCGGCGAGCTGTACACGCTGGAAACCCTCGGTGACGGCCGACGGCGCCATGTCCTGGGCGGTTTCCACACCACGCTCTCCGCGCCGCCCTCCTTCATCGAGGAGCGGCACGACTTCGTCGCCGCCCATCCGGAGCCCGTCGTCGCCCAGGTACTGGCCCAACTCGACGCCCTGGACGTCGGGTTCGGCGCCTGCCACACGGAGTTCGTGGTGCACGAGGGCCGGGCGCGCCTCATCGAGGTGAACTACCGCGTCATCGGCGACCAGTGCGATCTGCTGCTCGCCCGGGTCCTGGGCATCGAGCTGTTCGAGCACGTCCTGCGCACCCACCTCGGCGAGCCGCTGCCCGCCGACCTCGGTGCCCGGCGCGACGGCGCGGGCCGGGTGGAGTACGCCCTCGCCGACCGGGCCGGGACGCTCACCGCCGCGCCCGCCGCCACGGACCGCGAGACGGACGGCGTACGGCTGGCCTACCGGCCGCTGCGCGCGGTCGGCACCGAGCACCCGCACTACCGCACCAACCGCGACTACCTCGGCGTCCTGCGGGCCACCGGCACCGACCGCGGCGCCCTGGACCGGGCCGCCGAGGGCTTCTTCGCCGCCGAGCGCTGGGAGATCTCGTCATGACCGTCTCCCCGGACACCACCGCCGATATCACCAGCGACGTCACCACCGGCATCACCGGCGACGTCCCCGCGGGCTCGACCGGGCAGGAGCCGGCCGGGGCCGAGGAGTCCGAGCTGCTGGTGCGGGTGCTGGGCGCGCTGCTGCGCGAGGACGTGGTCGGTCTGCGCACCCGCGGCACGCTGCTGGAGCGGCCGGACGGCCCCTGGCTGCGGCTGCCCGCCGGCCCGGACGCCGGCGCCCTGCTGCTGCCGCTGGGCGCGGACGGTTACCAGAGCACCCATGCGGCCCGGCTGCCACTGCTCGTCCGCGAAGCCGACGGCGCCCGGCTCACCTCGGTCGACGCGGTCCTCACCGCGCTGCGCGCGCTCGCCGACCCGGCCGACCGCCCCGGCTTCGACGCCTTCGCCGAGGAGTGCCGGCAGACCCTGGCGACGATGCGGCTGCACACCCGCACCCGGGACGAGGTCGACCAGGTACTGACCGGGCGCCACGGCGCCTCGGCCGGTGCCTGGCAGGGTGTGGACGGCGGACTGGCCTACGACACCCTCGCCGCGCGCATCGACCACCCCGTCTACCCGGCCTCGCGGGGCCGCTCCGGCCTGGCCGAGGACCACCTGCGGTCCTACGCCCCCGAGTTCCATCCGGAATTCCCGCTGCGCTGGCTGGCCGTACCCCGCACCGCGATGACCGTCGCGGGCGGCACCGCGGCGCTGCCCGGCTGCTGGCCGACGCCGGCGGAGCTGGACCTGCCGCACCTCGACGACAGCCATCTCGCGCTGCCCGTCCACCCGCTGACGCTCGGCGGCCCGCTGGACGAGGCGCTGCGCGAGACCGGTCTGACGGGCGAGGCGGTGCTGTCCGGGCGCGCCCCGCTCCACGCGGTGCCGACCCTGTCGATGCGGACCGTGGCGGTGGACGCCGACCCCCGGCTGCATCTGAAGCTGCCGCTGGCCACCGCGACACTGGGGCTGCGCAACCGGCGCACCATCAAGCCCCGTACGCTCATCGACGGCGCCGAGGGCCAGCGGCTGCTGGACAAGGTGATCGCCCGCGAGCCGCGGTTCGCGGCATCGATCCTGCAGGCCGACGAGACGGTCTACGCGCACGCCGGCCATGAGCTGCTGGCCGTGCTGTGCCGGCGCTACCCGGCCGGGCTGGACGCCAGCGCCGTGGTGCCGATGGCCGCGCTGCTGGGCCGGGCGCCCGGCGGACGGCTGGTGATCGACGAGCTCGCCGACCGCTTCTACGGCGGTGACCCGCTGGCCCTGCTGGACGCCGTCCTGGCCCTGCTCTTCGACTGGCAGACCACGCTGTTCGGCTACGGCTTCGGCCTGGAGTCGCACCAGCAGAACATCTCGCTGATACTGGACGAGGGCGCGCACGGCACCCGGCTGCGGCTGCTGTTCAAGGACAACGACGCGCCGCGCATCAACGCCGTACGACTGCGGGAGACCCTGGGCGAGGACGCCCCGGACCCCGCGGACTTCGCCGATCCGCGGATCTTCGCGGAGCACGACCGGCCGGTGCTGGACCTGTTCACCACCATCACCCTGCATCTGTGCGCGGGCTCCTACGCCTTCGGGCTGGCCCGGCACGGACGGGCGCCGCTCGACCGGCTGCTGGGCCTGGTCCGCGACCGGCTCGCCGAGGCCGTCGCACGCCTGGGCACCGCGCCGGGCGGGCCGGGCGCCGCGCTGCGCGCACACGTCCTGGACGCCCCGGAGCTGCCGGTCAAGGCGATGGTCAGCGCCGGCAGCCTGCTGTCCAAGGAGCGGTCCGGCGCGGCCGACATCAACAAGCACTACACCACCGGCCCCAACTATCTGCTGCCGACGGGGATTTCCCGATGAGCCCGATGAGCCGGACGAAGACCGCCACCACCGCTCGGATCGAACCGGACGCCGTCGAGACCAAGGCGGGCCCCGGACTCGCCCGGCGCCAGGTGTTCGCCGTGGCCGGCTGCTACTTCGTGGCCTCGTTCGCCGCGCTGGGACTGCCGCCCTACCTCACCGAGATCCTGCCCGAGCTGGGCGACGGCGCCGCCCGCTGGGCCGGCCTGCTCTACATCGTGCCCACCATCTTCGGCGCCATCGGCGCCCCGCTGTGGGGGCGGCTCGCGGACCGGTTCGGCCGCAAGAAGCTGCTGCTGCGGGCCCAACTGGGCCTCGCCGCGGCGTTCTTGCTGGCCGGCTGGGCCGACTCGCTGCCCACGTTCACCGCGGCGCTGGTCATCCAGGGCGTGCTGGGCGGCACCTTCGCCGCGTCCAACGGCTACCTGGGGGCGGCGCTGGAGGGCCATGCGCTGTCCCGGGCGCTGACGCTGATGCAGGGAAGTGCCCGTGCGGCGCTGGTGTTCGCGCCGATCGTGGTCGGCTCGCTGACGCCGTGGCTGTCGCCGCACCGCCAGTACGCGCTGCTCGCCGTACTGCCGCTGACCGCCGCGGTGATGCTGGCGGCGCTGCCGGAGCCCCCGCGGACCCGGCCCGCCGCCCCGCAGGCCACCACCGCGGAGGCCGAGGCGGACGGAACGCCGGTGGCCCCGGCCGCGGCCGGGCCCTCCGGGCGCGCCCCCGCCGCTTCCCTGCGGGCCCTGTACGCGATCGAGTTCGCCTTCGTCTTCTCCACCGTCATCTCCTTCCCGTACCTGATCTCCCTCATCAAGGAGCGGATACCCGGCACCGGACCGATGGTGTCCGGTGTCCTCTTCGCCCTGCCGCACATGTGCTACCTGATCGCCGCGATCCCGGTGCACTCGCTCTTCCGCAACCGCCCCCGGGCCGGTATAGCGCTCGGCTTCGGCTGTATCGCGCTGGGCCTGGCCGGGCACGGCATCGCCGGGTCGCTCACCGCCTTCGTTGCGGTGCGTCTGGTGCTCGGCGCCGGCCTCACCCTGGGCCTGGTCTGCATGTCGGTGCTGGCCGCCGACTGCGCCAAGGGCCGCGCCCCCGGCGGGCTGTTCGGCTCGATCGAATTCTTCTCCAAGGCCGGCGCGGTCGCCGCCGGTGTGGCCGCAGCGGCCGGCAACGACTGGTTCGGCCCCACCGCGCCCGTCCTGACCGGCACCGCGATAGCGCTGGTCACCGTGTTGGCGACCGCCGTCCCCCGCCTTCCCCGTACTCTCCGCCCCCGCAGGAGCTTGTGATGCCCTCGCTGACCAATTCGCCCGCCCCCGCCGCGGACTGCGCCGCCCCCGCCGGTCTGCCCACCACGGACCAGGCCGTGGCGCACACCCTGCTCAACTGCCTGCTGCGGGAGGTGTCCGGACCCGAGCGCCAGACCGCCGTCGACCACGGCAGGCTGCTGCTGCGGCTGCCGCGCCGAGGGGTGCTGCTGCGGGTCGCGCTGCGCCGTACCTCGCTGCTCGGCGCGCACCGGTTCACCGGCCCGGTGTCCGAGCAGACCGCCGACGGCTGGTCCGAGGTCGGCTGGCGCCGGCTGGCCGAGTATGTGCACGCCGAGCTGTCGCTGCGGACCGGCGTCGACAACGAGGAGTTCCTGGCGCAGATCGCCTCCAGCCACCAGGCCGTCTCGGCGGCGCTGGCGGCCCGTACGGAGCAGGGCCCGTCCGTCCCGGCGGCCGGCGCGGACGACTGGCAGGCCGCCTACGTCGCCTCCGAGCAGACGCTGCTCTTCGGCCACCGCTTCCACCCGACCCCCAAGGCCCGCACCGGCGACCCCACCGCCTGGCAGTCCTACGCCCCCGAAACCGGGGCCGTCTTCCCGCTGCTGCTGCTCGCCGTACGGGAGGAGCTGATCGCCGAGGAGGGGTCCGGCGACGGTGCCACCGGCCCGCTGGACGCGCTGCATGCCGACGTCCCGGAGGGCTACCGGCTGCTGCCCGTCCACCCCTGGCAGTACGAGCTGCTGCGCGACCACGCGGGCCTGGCCAAGGCGCTGGAGCGCGACGACATCCGCGTCCTGGGCAGCAGTGAGACGCCGTTCGCCGCCACCGCGTCGGTGCGCACGCTCTACGACGGCAACGCGTTCCTGAAGTTCAGCCTGAACGTCCGGATCACCAACTGCCTCCGCAAGAACGCCCGTTACGAGCTGTCCGGGGCGGTGGCCCTCACCCGGCTGCTGGCGCCCGCGCTCACCGATCTCGCCACCCGGTTCCCCGGCGCCGCGGTGCTCCGCGAGCCCGCCTACCGCAGCCTCGCACTGCCCGGCGCCGACGGCCGCCCGGACACCGAGCTGCTGGAGGGCTTCGGCGTCATCGTCCGCGAGGGCCTGTCCCAGCGGCTGCTGCCGGGCACCACCCCGCTGCTGGCGGGCGCGGTCGCCGACGAGTACCCCACCAGCCCCGCGCACATCTCGCACCTCCTGGACGGCGCCGGCCCGCAGGCCGCGCTGGAGTGGTGGGCCGCCTACCTCAACCTGCTGGTGCCGCCGGTGCTCGCCGCCTACTTCGACCACGGCCTGGTGCTGGAACCGCATCTGCAGAACGTGCTGGTCTGCGTCGACGGCGACGGGATGCCCGCCCAGGTCCTCTTCCGCGACCTGGAAGGCACCAAGCTCGTCCCCGAGCACCACGCCGACCTGCTGGCCTCGCTGCCCGAGGACATCGCGGCGCCGATGACCTACGACGCCCAGCGCGGCTGGGACCGGGTGGTGTACTGCCTGCTGGTCAACCACGTCGCCGACATGCTCGCCGCGCTCGCCGATCTGCACCCGGACACCGAGACGGAGCTGTGGGCACAGGTCCGCCGCACGCTGCAGTCCCACGCGGACCGGTACGGCTGCCCGCCGCGGCTGGCCGCCCTGCTGGCCGGCGTCCCGCTGCCCGCGAAGGCCAATCTGCTCACCCGCTGGGAGCGCAAGGCCGACCGTGAGGCCGGCTACGTCCTGCTGCCCTCGCCGCTGGCCGAGGCCGTTCTGTCGGGCGCCGTGCGCACCGACGACACCACCCCCTGGAGCACCCGATGACCACCCCGAGCCCCGCCCTCACCGACGCCGTCCGCGACCGCGTCCGCTCCCTGACGGCCGACGAACTCCCGTCCTACGTCTACGACATGGCGGCTCTGCGCACGCACCTGGCCGAGGTCCGGGCCGCCCTGCCCGAGCGCGTCGAGCTGTACTACGCGGCCAAGGCCAACCCGGAGCCGGAGATCCTGGAGGCGCTGCGCCCGTACGTGGACGGCTACGAGGTCTCCTCGGGCGGCGAGCTGGCGCACGTCGGCAAGGCCGTGCCGGACGCGCCGCTCGCCTTCGGCGGACCCGGCAAGACGCCCGCCGAGATCACCCAGGCGCTGGAGCTGGGTGTCGGGCGCTTCCACGTGGAGAGCGTGTACGAGCTCCACATGCTCGCGAGCCTGGCCGTCCGCCTCGCGCCGCAGCGCCGGATCGCGGTGCTGGCACGCTTCAACCTGCCGGTCGACGACGGTTCCCTGGACGGCAGTTCGCTGGCCATGGGCGGCCGCCCCACCCCCTTCGGCCTGGACCCCGCGCAGGCCGGCGAGGTCGTCACCCTGCTCACCCACGGCACCTACCCGCAGCTCGAACTCCGCGGCATCCACGCCCACCTGGCCAGCGGCCTGGAGGCGCCCGAGCAGCTGGCCGTCTCGGAGGCCGTGGTCACCTGGGCCGCCGGCCTGGCCGCACACCACCGGATACCGCTCTGCGAGGTGACCATCGGCGGCGGAATGGGCGTCGATTACGCCGCCCCGGAGCGGCGGTTCGACTGGGCGGCCTACGGTGCGGGCCTGGCGCGGCTCGCCGACGCCCATCCCGGCTTCACCCTGCGCATCGAGCCCGGGCGCGCGCTGACCGCCTACTGCGGCTGGTACGCCACCGAGGTGCTGGATGTGAAGCACAGCCACGGCGAGGAGTTCGCCGTGGTCCGCGGCGGCACCCACCATCTGCGCACCCCCGCGACCAAGGGCCACGACCAGCCCTGCACGGTCCTGCCGTCCGGCGCGCCCTGGCCGCACCCCTGGCCGCGGTCGGCGGCGCAGGGCGACCTGGTCACCGTCACCGGGCAGCTGTGCACCCCCAAGGACGTCCTCGCCCGAAACGTCCCGGCGACGGGGCTGCGGGCCGGTGACCGGGTGGTGTTCGGGGTCGCCGGGGCGTACGCCTGGAACATCTCGCACCACGACTTCCTGATGCACCCGCGCCCCGGCTTCCACTTCCTCGGTGCCGGGGAGCCCGGTGCGGCCGGGGAGGTCTGAGTGCTCCGCCCCAATGAGGTCCGGCGCAGGCTCGCCGTGGGTGAGGAGGCGTACGGGCTGTTCAGCACGCTGCCCGAGCCCACCATGGTCGAGATGATCGGCTGCGCCGGCTACGACTTCGTCATCCTGGACACCGAGCACACGCTCGTCGACCCGCAGCGGCTGGAAAACCTCATCAGGGCCGCCGAGACGACCGGGCTCACCCCCTTCGTCCGGGTCCCCGAGGCCGATCCCGGCGCCGTGCTGCGTGCCCTGGACGCCGGGGCGATGGGCATCGTCGTCCCGCACGTCCGGCGGCGCGCGGACATCGACGCCACGGTCCGCGCCGCCCGCTACGCGCCCGAGGGCATGCGCTCGCTCAACGGCGGCCGGGGCCCCGGCTTCGGCAGCATCGACCCGTCCGCATACCTCCGCAGGGCCAACGAGGAGATCATGATCGTGGCGCTCATCGAGGACGCCGAGGGGGTCGAGGCGATCGACGGCATCCTCTCCCCCGGCGGCGTCGACCTGGTCCTGCCCGGCCCCGGTGATCTCTCCCAGTCCTACGGGGTTCCCTGGCAGGTCCGGCACCCCCGCGTGCGCGAAGCGGTCCGGAGCCTGCACGAAGCCTGCGCCCGCCACTCCGTTCCCTTCTGCGCCATGTCCACCACGCCGGAGCGCCGCGCCGAATGGCGTGCCGGCGGCGTCCGGGCCTTCGTCGTGGGCGAGGACCGCGACCTGACGGCGCGGGCGCTGCGGGGACATCTGGAGCGGACCGCCGGGCGGAACTGACGGCAACTCCTTCGGCGGTACCCGCCCGGGCCCCGGGCGGGTAACTGATGACCGGGTAACCGATCGTCCGAAGGAGCTGAGCGGGACATGGCCCAGAACACGGCATTCATCATCGCGGGAGCGGGGCTGGCCGGCGCGAAGGCCGCGGAAACCCTGCGGGCGGAGGGCTTCGACGGCCCCGTCGTCCTGCTGGGTGACGAGCGCGAGCGTCCCTATGAGCGTCCGCCGCTGTCCAAGGGCTACCTCCTGGGCACCTCCGAGAAGGAGAAGGTGTACGTCCACCCGCCGCAGTGGTACGCCGAGCACGAGGTCGATCTGCGCCTGGGCAACGCCGTCACCGCCCTCGACCCGGCCGGCCACGAGGTGACCCTCGCCGACGGCAGCAGGCTGGGCTACGCCAAGCTGCTGCTGGCCACCGGCTCCACACCCCGCCTGCTGACGGTGCCCGGCGCCGACCTCGAAGGGGTCCACACGCTGCGGCGCCTGGCGGACAGCGACCGCCTCAAGGAGGTCTTCCGCTCCGCGTCCCGGGTCGTGGTGATCGGCGGCGGCTGGATCGGTCTGGAGACCACGGCCGCCGCGCGGGCGGCCGGGGCCGAGGTCACCGTGCTGGAGTCGGCGCCGCTGCCCCTGCTGGGGGTGCTGGGCCGCGAGGTCGCCCAGATCTTCGCCGGTCTGCACACCGAGCACGGCGTCGCCCTGCGCTGCGACACCCAGGTCACGGAGATCACCGGCACGAACGGCGCGGTGGACGGGGTACGGCTGGCCGACGGCACCCGGATCGCGGCCGACGCGGTGATCGTCGGCGTCGGGATCACCCCCAACACCGAGACGGCCGCCGCGGCCGGGCTCAAGGTCGACAACGGCGTCGTCGTGGACGAGCGGCTGTGCTCCTCCCACCCGGACATCTACGCCGCCGGCGATGTCGCCCATGCCTACCACCCCCTCCTGGGCAGGCATCTGCGCGTCGAGCACTGGGCCAACGCCCTCCACCAGCCGCAGACCGCCGCCAAGGCCATGCTGGGCCGGGAGGTCCGCTACGACCGGCTGCCGTACTTCTTCACCGACCAGTACGACCTGGGCATGGAGTACACGGGATACGTCGGACCTGAGGGGTATGACCAGGTCGTCTTCCGCGGCGACACCGCGGCCCGTGAGTTCATCGCCTTCTGGCTCTCCGGCGGCCGGGTGCTGGCCGGGATGAATGTGAACGTGTGGGACGTCACCGATCCGATCCGGGCCCTGGTGGCGAGCGGGCAGGCCGTGGACCCGGAGCGGCTGGCCGACACGGACGTACCGCTGGAGGCACTGCTGTCCTGAGCGGCGGTCGCCGGCCGTTCTCACGGGGCGCGGCCGGCGACTGTGTGGCCGCCGTAACGACGGTTGATCACTCGACGTGACACCCGGTTAACGGGCGATTCATACCGTGGGCGGAGCATCCGACCACGAAGGGGACCACCCGTGACCGCACCGGAACCGCCGGCCGAGAGCATCACGCAGGTGCGGACGGCATGCTCGTACTGCGGCGTCGGCTGCGGGATCGTGCTGGACGTGGCGACGGGTCCGGACGGGCGGCGGACGGTCCGCAAGGCGACCGGCGACAAGGCCCACCCGGCGAACGGCGGACGGCTGTGCACCAAGGGCGCGACCAGCGCCGAACTGCTCGCCGCGCCGGGGCGGCTGTCGAGTGCCCTGGTGCGCGCGGACCGCGGCGACGAACCGGCGGCCGAGGCGATGGACACGGCGGTCAAGCAGACCGCCGGGCGACTGCGCGAGATCGTCGACGAGCACGGACCGGACGCCCTCGCCCTCTACGTGTCGGGTCAAATGACCCTGGAGGCACAGTACTTGGCGAACAAGCTCGCTAAGGGCTTCGTCCGCACCCGGCACATCGAGTCCAACTCGCGGCTGTGCATGGCGAGCGCGGGAAGCGGTTACAAGCTGTCGCTGGGCGCGGACGGCCCGCCCGGCTCGTACCAGGACTTCGAGCACGCCGAGGTCTTCTTCGTCATCGGCTCGAACATGGCCGACTGCCATCCGATCCTCTTCCTGCGGATGCGGGAGAGGATGAAGGCGGGCGCCAAGCTGATCGTGGTCGACCCCCGGCGCACCGCCACCGCCGCCAAGGCCGATCTGTTCCTGCCGATCGCGCCGGGTACCGATCTGGCGCTGCTCAACGGCCTGCTGCACCTGCTGGTCGAAAGCGGTGCCATCGACAAGGAGTTCATCGCCGAGCACACCGAGGGCTGGGAGGCGATGCCGGACTTCCTGCGGGACTATCCGCCCCCGGTGGTCTCGGAGATCACCGGGATACCGGAGGCGGACCTCCGCCTGGCCGCCGAGTGGATCGGCGCGGCCGGCGACTGGATGAGCTGCTGGACCATGGGCCTGAACCAGAGCACCCACGGCACCTGGAACACCAACGCACTGATCAACCTGCATCTGGCGACCGGTGCGATCTGCCGCCCCGGCAGCGGCCCCTTCTCGCTCACCGGCCAGCCCAATGCGATGGGCGGCCGCGAGATGGGCTACATGGGCCCGGGGCTGCCCGGCCAGCGCTCGACGCTGGTGGACGGGGACCGGGCCTTCGTCGAAGACCTCTGGGGCCTGGAGCCGGGGACCTTGCGGGCGGACGATCCCGGCCGGGGAACCGTCGAGATGTTCCGGAAGATGGCGGACGGGGACATCAAGGCGTGCTGGATCATCTGCACCAACCCCGTCGCCTCGGTCGCCAACCGCCGGACGGTCATCGAGGGGCTGGAGGCGGCCGAGTTCGTCGTCTCCCAGGACGTCTTCGCGGAGACCGAGACCCATGCGTACGCCGATGTGGTGCTGCCGGCCGCCATGTGGGCCGAGTCCGAGGGCGTGATGGTCAATTCGGAGCGCAATCTGACGCTGGTGCGGCAGGCCGCCGACGCTCCCGGCGAGGCCTGGCCGGACTGGCGGATCATCGCCCGGATCGCCTGCGAGATGGGCTACGAGGACGCCTTCGGCTATGAGAGCGCGGAGGAGATATTCGAGGAGATCAAACGCGCCTGGAACCCGCGGACCGGCTATGACCTGCGCGGAGTGAGCTATGAGCGGCTGCGGCACACGCCGGTGCAGTGGCCGAGCGCGGCCGCCGGCGGTCCCGACCGCAATCCGGTGCGCTACCTCAACGACGGCAGCAGCCAGACCCTTCAGGAGCGGCCGGACGGCACCCGTCCCCGGCTGTCCTTCCCCACCGCCAGCGGCCGGGCCGCCTTCTTCGCCCGTCCGCACCTTCCGGCGGCCGAGCTGCCCGACGACGACTTCCCGTATGTGCTGAACACCGGACGGCTGCCGCACCAGTGGCACACCCTGACCAAGACCGGCAAGGTCGCCAAGCTGAACAAGCTCAACCCCGGCCCGTTCGTGGAACTCCATCCGGACGATGCCCGGACGCTGGGCATCGCGGAGGGCGACACCGTCGAGGTCGCCTCGCGGCGCGGCCGGGCGGTGCTGCCCGCCGTGCTGACCGACCGGGTACGGCCCGGGAACTGCTTTGCGCCGTTCCACTGGAACGATCTGTTCGGCGAGTACCTCAGCGTCAATGCGGTCACCCATGACGCGGTCGATCCGGTCTCCTTCCAGCCCGAGTTCAAGGTGTGCGCGGTGTCGTTGGCCAGGGTGGCGGGCGAGGCGGGGCACGGGCCGGCAGGGGCGGGCTCGGCGCATACGGGCGGCGCGCCCGGGGCCGGGACGGACCAGGACGCCCGTACGGGCCAAGGCCCCGGCGCGGGCCGGAACCCGGACGCCCAGGGGGCGGTGGCGGTGCTGTCCGACGTCTTCCAGCTCGCCGGCGCAGCCCCGCCGGTGCTGGCCGACCACGAACGCCGCTACCTGTCCGGCTTCCTCGCCGGGCTGGGCTCCGGGACCGCCGCCGGCACGCCCGTCCTGCCCTCTCACGCCCCCTTCGCTCCGGAGAGCGCACTGTGGGTCAACGGCGTGCTGGCCGGGATGTTCTCGCGGGCGCCGGACACCCGGCCTGCGACGGCGGCGAGCCCGGCGGACTCCGCGGAAGGGGCCGGTGCCTCGCCCGCCCGTACGGTCCTGGTCCTGTGGGCCTCACAGACCGGCAACGCGGAAGAGGCCGCCGCCGACACGGCCCGGCGACTGCAGGGCAGCGGGCGGGACGCGACGCTGCTGAGCATGGCCGACAGCGCACCGGCCACCCTGCCCCGCGGCGCGGATCTGCTGCTGGTCACCAGCACCTTCGGTGACGGCGACGCCCCCGACAACGGGGCGGGTTTCTGGGAGACCCTGAACGCGCCGGACAGCCCGCGGCTGGACGGTGTGCGCTACTCCGTCCTCGCGCTGGGCGATTCCTCGTACGACGACTTCTGCGGCCACGGCCGCCGCCTCGACACCCGGCTCGCCGAGCTGGGCGCGGAGCGGCTGGCGCCGCGCACGGACTGCGAACCGGACTACGAGGAGCCGGCGGGGCAGTGGCTCGACCAGGTCCTCACGGCCCTGGGGCCCGGCACGGAGCCGGGCGAAGAGGCGGACACCGGCGCCGCCGGGGCCCCGGCCCCCGCGGCTCCCGCCCCGGAGGCCGCCGCGCCGGCGCCCGCCGCCCCGGCCCGCCCCTCCAAGGCCGCGCCCGCCACCGTCCGCCTCGTCGGCAATCAGCTGCTCAGCCGCCCCGGGGCCACCAAGGAGGTGCGGCAGTTCACCTTCGACACCCGTGACGGCGACGGTCCGCCCCTGGACTACGAGGTCGGCGACGCGCTCGGCGTGCTGCCGCGGAACTGCCCGGACCTCGTCGCGGAGTGGCTGGCGGTCACCGGCCTCGATCCCGCCGCCGGCGTCGACCTCGCGGGCCTCGGCACGGTGCCGCTGGGCGAGGCCCTGCACCGCCATCTCGATATCGCCCGGATCACCCCCGGGCTCCTCCGGCTGATCACCGAACGCACCGGTGACCGGGTTCTCAAGAAGCTGCTGCGGCCGGACAACAAGGGCGAGTTGGCCCAGTGGGCCTGGAGCCGGCAGGCCGTCGACGTGCTCGCCGAACACCCGGTGCGGGCCGGCGCGGCGGAGTGGGCGGGCGTCCTCACCCGCCTGCAGCCGCGGCTGTACTCCATCTCGTCGAGCCCGCTGAGCGATCCCGCCCTGGTCAAGCTGACGGTCTCCGTGGTCCGCTACGAAAACCGTCAGGGGCACCCGCGGAAGGGCGTCGCCTCCACCTTTCTGGCCGATGCCGAGCCCGGGTGCCCGGTGCCGGTGTTCGTCCAGCGCGCCGCCCACTTCCGGCCGCCGGCCGATCCGGCCACCCCGATGGTGATGGTGGGGCCCGGCACCGGCGTCGCGCCCTTCCTCGGCTTCCTCGACGAGCGGCGGGCCCGCGGTCACCGCGCCCCCAACTGGCTCTTCTTCGGCGAGCAGCGCCGGGCCACGGACTTCTACCACGAGGAGGCGCTGGGCCGGCTGCGCCAGGACGGGCTGCTCACCCGCCTGGACACCGCCTTCTCCCGCGATCAGCGCGCCAAGGTCTACGTCCAGGACCGGATGCGCGAACACGGCGCCCAGCTGTGGTCCTGGCTCCAGGACGGCGCCCATTTCTATGTGTGCGGCGACGCGTCCCGGATGGCCAAGGACGTCGACCGTGCGCTGCGGGACATCGCCGTCGCCCACGGCGGTCTGGCGGAGGAGGCGGCGGCCGGCTACGTCAAGCAGCTCGCGGCGGAGAAGCGCTACGTCCGCGACGTGTACTGACGTGTTCTGAGGCATCCGCCGGCCGGACCCGGGCACACGCCCTGTGTCCGTCATGAGGGGCAGGAACCACGTCATCACCCCGTGCACGGAGGGCTTCACCGCCTTGCCCGCGGATTCTTTCCTGAACGGGCCGACGACGTGCATTGGACGGACGATGGGGAGGAAGGAGAGCGCCATGACCTTGACGACCGTCCACGCCATGACCACCGAACCGACGCCCCAGGGGCCGGAGCCGGTGCCGAGTGACCCGCACCCGGTGCCGCACGACCCGGCCCCCGCCGAGCCGGAACCGGAGGAGCCGGGCCCGGAACCGGAGGAGCCACCCGGCGCGGAACCGGGCGAGCACCCGGCCCCCGAGCCGCCCGACTGAACGGGGGACGGCTCCGGTCGCACGCCACCGTGACAGGGAGATGAGCATGCACGATACGGAGAACTCGGCAGGGGCGGGGACGAGCGGGGCCCCGGCGCCGCCGGGGCCCCTCGACGCCGCCGAGCTGCACCGTCTCGACGCCCACTGGCGGGCCGCCAACTATCTGTCCGCCGGACAGATCTACCTGATGGCCAATCCGCTGCTGACGGCGCCGCTGCGGCCCGAGCACATCAAACCGCGGCTGCTGGGCCACTGGGGCACCTCGCCCGGCCTGAACCTGGTGCACACCCACCTCAATCGCGTCATCAAGGCCCGTGAGCTGGATGCCCTGTGCGTGTGGGGGCCGGGGCACGGCGGCCCGGCCGTGGTGGCCAATTCCTGGCTGGACGGCACGTACTCCGAGACCTACCCGGATGTCACCCGGGACGGCGAGGGCATGGCCCGGCTCTTCCGGCAGTTCTCGTTCCCCGGCGGAGTGCCCAGCCATGTCGCCCCCGAGACCCCGGGGTCGATCCATGAGGGCGGTGAGCTGGGCTACTCCCTCACCCATGCCTACGGCGCCGCGTTCGACAACCCGGAGCTGTTCGTCGCCTGTGTGGTCGGTGACGGCGAGGCGGAGACCGGGCCGCTCGCGGCGTCCTGGCACGCCACGAAGTTCCTGGACCCGGTGCACGACGGCGCGGTGCTGCCCGTGCTGCACCTCAACGGCTACAAGATCGCCAACCCGACGGTGCTCGCCCGGATCCCGCGGGACGAGCTGGACGCCCTGCTGCGCGGCTACGGCCACGAGCCGATCCATGTCGCGGGCGACGACCCGGCGACGGTCCATCAGGCGCTGGCCACCGCCATGGACGGTGCACTGGACCGGATCGCCGCCATCCAGCGCCGGGCCCGTACCGAAGGGGTGACGGAGCGCCCCCGCTGGCCCATGATCGTGCTCCGTACGCCCAAGGGCTGGACCGGTCCGCACGAGGTCGACGGGCAGCCCGTCGAAGGGACCTGGCGCGCCCACCAGGTACCGCTGCCCGGGGTACGCGACGACGCGGGGCATCTGCGGCAGCTGGAGGAGTGGCTGCGGTCCTACCGTCCGCAGGAGCTGTTCGACGACGAGGGCCGGCCGCGGCCTGACGTGCTCGCCTGTGTGCCCGAGGGGTCGCGCCGGCTGGGCGCCTCACCGCATGCCAACGGCGGTCTGCTGCTGCGCGATCTGCCCGTCCCGCCGCTGGAGCGGTATGCGGTGGAGGTCGGCACGCGCGGCAGCGGACTGCACGAGCCGACCCGGGTGCTGGGCGGGCTGCTGGCAGCGGTCATGGAGGCCACCGCCGAGCGCCGCGACTTCCGTGTCGTGGGTCCCGACGAGACCGCGTCGAACCGCCTGGAAGCGCTCTACGACACCACCGGCAAGGCCTGGCAGGCCGCCACCCTCGGCACCGACGAGCACCTTGCGCACGACGGCCGGGTCATGGAGGTGCTCTCCGAGCATCTGTGCCAGGGCTGGCTGGAGGGCTATCTGCTGACCGGTCGGCACGGGCTCTTCTCCAGCTACGAGGCGTTCGCGCACATCGTCGACTCCATGGTCAACCAGCACATCAAATGGCTGCGGACCGCGCGCCGGCTGCCCTGGCGGCGCCCCATCGCCTCGCTGAACTACCTGCTGACCTCCCACGTCTGGCGGCAGGACCACAACGGCTTCTCGCACCAGGACCCCGGCTTCGTCGACCACATCCTCAACAAGAGCCCGGAGGTGGTCCGGGTCTATCTGCCGCCGGACGCCAACACCCTGCTCGCGGTGGCCGATCATGCGCTGCGCAGCCGCGACTACGTCAATGTGATCGTGGCCGGCAAACAGCCGGGCTTCGACTGGCTCAGCCTGGACGAGGCCCGTGCCCACTGCGCGCGCGGCGCCGGTGCCTGGGAGTGGGCGGGCACCGAGGACGGCACCGTTCCCCGAGTTTCCGGCTCCGCTCGAAAAGCGGAGACCACCACCCCCGATGTCGTGCTGGCCTGCGCCGGGGACGTGCCGACGCAGGAGACCCTGGCGGCGGCCTCCCTGCTGCGCCGGCATCTGCCGGAGCTGACGGTGCGGGTGGTCAACGTCGTCGACATGGCGCGGCTGCTGCCGTCCGGAGAGCACCCGCACGGCATGCCCGACCCCGAGTACGACGCCCTGTTCACCCGCGACAAGCCGGTCATCTTCGCCTACCACGGCTACCCGTGGCTGATCCACCGGCTCTGCTACCGCCGCGCCGGCCACGCGAATCTGCATGTCCGCGGCTATCGGGAGGAGGGCACCACGACCACGCCCTTCGACATGGTCGTGCGCAACGATCTCGACAGGTACCGGCTGGTGATGGATGTGATCGACCGGGTCCCGGGCCTCGGGGTGCGCGCCGTCGCGCTGCGGCAGGAGATGGCGGACGTCCGTACCCGCCACCACGCCTGGATCCGGGAACACGGCACCGATCTGCCGGAGGTCGCCGACTGGACCTGGGCGAGCTGACGGCATCCGGCCGGACGCTCCCGCACAGCGGACCGGGGCGAAGGCGCCGCTGCCGTGGGGCGCACCGGCTCCGCACCGGATACACCGCCCGGCCCGGCGGCTACGATCGCTTCGGCTGTCCAACCGACGACGGGGAGGCCCCGCTTGTCCCAGCACGCTCAGACCGCGCATCACTCCACCGGCCGAACGGAGCAGGAGGAGGGCAAGGACCAGGAGGACAGCCGGACCGCGGTCACCGTTTTCGTGGCGCTCGGCGCCAATCTGGTGATCGCCCTCGCCAAGGTGCTCGGTGGGCTGTTCGCGGGCTCGCCCGCGCTGCTCTCCGAGGCCGCCCACTCGGTGGCCGACAGCCTCAACGAGATCTTTCTGCTCGCCTCGCTCAAGCGCAGCACGCGCGCGCCCGACAGCGAGCACCCCTTCGGCTACGGGAAGGAGCGGTACTTCTGGTCCCTGCTCGCCGCCGTCGGCATCTTCGTCATGGGCGGCTGCTTCGCCGTCTTCCAGGGCATCGAGGCACTGCGCTCGGGCAGCTCGGAGAGCCATACGGGCTATGTCGTCGGCCTCATCGTGCTCGCGGTCGCGCTGGTCGCCGAGGGCTCCTCGCTGGTCCGCGCCGTGCTGCAGGTGGCCGGCCAGGCGCGGCGGACCGGCCGGAGCATCCGGGAGGCGATCCGCTCGGCCGACGACCCCGCGTTGCGGACGGTGCTGGCCGAGGACTCGACGGCCTGCTTCGGCGTGGTGCTCGCCATGGCCGGCCTGGGACTGCACATGATCACCGGAGAGGTCCAGTGGGAGGCCTGGGCGTCCATGCTCATCGGTGCGCTGCTGGTGTTCGTCGCCTACCAGCTCGCCAAGGAGTCACGCGGCCAGATCATCGGGGAGGCCGCCGACCCGGCTCTGCGCCGGGCACTCCTGGAGTTCCTGGAGGAGCAGCCGGAGATCGACACCGTGGCCACCCTGCTGTCGATGCGGCTGGGGACCCGGTCGACGCTGGTCGCGGCCCGTGTCGATCTCGTCGCCGGCCTGGACAGCGAGGAGGTCGAGGAGGTCCTGGTACGGCTGAAGACGACCATCCGCGAGCGATGGCCGCTCGCCGACCAGGTCTTCCTGGACGTCACGGAAGCCTCGCCGGGGGACCGGGAACGGGCGCGTCAGGAGCGGCGGCGGCTGGACCGGGCGGTGGACGGCGAGCCCGGGCAGGACGGCGGGTCCGGGCGCGACGGCGGATCCGGGCAGGACGAGGCGGCGCGGGAGGGGTGAGGTGCGCCGGACGGGGCGGGCCCCGCCACCGGCGCCCACCGGACCCGCTCACCCGCTCACCCGCTCACCCGCTCACCGCAAGGCGTTCAGCCGCCGTCGTGCCGGATTCAGCGAACGCCCGCGGGCCGGCACCCCGGACCACGGCCGTGCCCCCGCCTGCTCCAGGACTCCGGCGATATCCTTCAACGTCCAGCTCCGCGCGGTGAGTTGTGGGTCGTCGAGCTGCGTCCGGCTGATCGGCACGGCGACCGGGGCGCCCGGCCGGGGCCGCAGCGACCAAGGGGCGACGGCCGTCTGCGCATAGGCATTGCGCTGCACATCGAGGTAGAGCCGGTCGCCGCGCGACTTCTTGCGTACGGCGGTGGTCAGCCGGTCCGGATGACGCTCTGCCAGCACCTGCGCCACCTCCTGGGCGAAGCCGCGTACCGCGTCGAAGTCACCGGTGCCGTCCAGTGGGACGGTGACATGCAGCCCCTTCGACCCGGTGGTCATCAGGAAGGACGGCAGGCCGAGCTCATCGAGCAGCGCGCAGAGCTGCCGGGCCGCCTCCCGTACGGTCTCGAAGTCCGGTCCCGGCGGGTCCAGGTCGAACACCAGCCGGTCCGGATGGCCGGGCCGGCCGGCACGCGACAGCCAGCGGTGGAAGGTGAGACATGCCTGGTCGGCGAGGAAGAGGAGGGTCGCCTTGTCGTCGCAGACGGTATGGGTGACGCTGCCGCCCTCCTTGGTGACCCGAGCCCGCCGGATCCAGTCGGGGTAGTGGTCCGGGGTGTCCTTCTGCATGAACTGAGGGCCGCCCAGCCCCTCCGGAAGCCGCTCCAGCATCAGCGGCCGTCCCCGCAGCTGCGGGAGCATCGACGCGGCCACCTGTCGGTAGTAACCGACGACATCGGCCTTGGTCAGGCCGTCGTCAGGAAACAGCACCTTGTCCGGACGGTGGATCTCCACCGTGCGGCGGCCCGCGCGCACCGTGTCCGTGGCCGTTTCCGCGGCCCGGTCCGTGGCCGTTTCCGTGACCGGGTCCGCGTGCGTGCCGGGGTCCGTGACGTTCATGCGGCGGGGGTACCCGCTCCCGGCCGTCCTAGGCTCGCGCGTCCGGGTGACGGGGTGCGCGGCGCCGCGCCCGCCCGCCTCCCGTCTCGCCGAGTGCCGCCCGCCGTCGCAGAGTGGGGACGTACGCCGGGCAGCCGCGCTCGTGGCGAGCGCTTCGCACGGCCGGCGTTCGCGGGGAGTGCTTCGCATGATCGCCTTCGTGGGGAGCGCTTCGCATGGCCGGCGCAGGACCGGCAAGGAGACCTGCATACCGCGCGGGGCGAGCGTGAGGGCTCGGCCGCCGAGGAGCGACGCGTGAGGAGCACATGACGGTGCGACAGCCACCAGGACCTCCAGGACCCGCCCATCCGGATCCGGTACCGCCCACACCGGGTCCGGGGCCCGGCCCGCCCGGCCCCACGCCGGGTCCGGCGCCCGGCCCGGTCCCCGCGCCGGGACCCGATCCGGTCCCCCCGCCGGTGCCGGCGCCCGAACCGGACCCGGTCCCGCCCCACCCCGCACCGCCGACACCGGGACCGGAGCCGGGGCCCGCGCCCGGTCCGGTCCCCGCGCCGGGCACCGGCGCGGCAGGCCGCACCGACGCGCCATCGAGCTGACCGGCACCCGCCTGGCACGGGCCTGAGCCCGGGGACTGCGAGCCCGTGGGCCGCCAGCCCGTGAACCGCTCCGCCACCAGGGCGGAGCAGGGGGAACGCCGGAGACCTGACGAGGCGCTACCGGCATTCCCGTACGGGATCGTTAGGCTCGGCAGGTGGGCCATTCCGAGGAGCGCGCCGAGGGCGCGGGACCGTTCACCACCCGGCTGACCTGGCCCCTCGCGGCAGGCGGCACCGCCATCTGGGAGTCGCGGGCGGCCCGCAAGCGCGGGACGCTCGCGGTGCGGCCCGCCGGGGCCACCCGCACCAGCGCGCGCCGCGCCGACGCCCCGGCACTGGTCCGGCTGCGCAGGCTCAACAACATCGCCGCGGTCTCCTTCCTTCTCGGCGGGGCGCTGTTCACCCTCGGTGCGGCGCTCGCCCAGTTCAGCTCCGAGCGGGCGACCGTGACCGCCACGATCTACTTCATCGGCGGCGCGTTCTTCACCCTCGGCGGCTATGCCTCACTCGTCCAGGCCATCAACGCGCCCCGCCGGGAGGGTACGGCGGGTGCGCTGACCACGCACCGTTTCCGCTGGTGGAGTTACGAACCGGGCCGGATCGACTGGCTGACCACCTTCCTGCTGTTCGCCGGAACCCTGGTGTTCGGCATCAATTTGCTGGATTCGTTTCTGCAGGGGCTCACGGCCCGGCAGATGAACCGGCTGGTCTGGACGCCCGACATGATCGGCTGCCTGCTGTTCCTGATTTCGGGGCAGCTGGCGGTCGTCGAGGTCTGCCATCGCCTGTTGTGCCTCCACCGGCGCAGTCTCGGCTGGTGGATCGTCGCGGTCAATCAGCTCGGTTCGGTGCTCTTCATGGTGTCCGCGGTGGCCGCCTTCACCCGGCCGGAGACCGACAGCCCGGTCAGCGTCGGTGTCGCCAACTGGGGGACCCTCACGGGAGCGCTGTGCTTTGCGGTGGCCGGGGTGCTCCAGGCCTTCGAACGTCCCTGACATGCGGCTGACCGGTACCTGTGCCAACGTGGATTTGCTGTATCGACGGTCGGCAGGTCCGGTTCGGACGGCCAGGTTTCTCAAGTGAGGAGTGACCCATGGCCACGCAGAAGCACAGCGTGAGCGGATGGACAGCCTTCGCCGCAGTACTGATGATCTTCGGTGGCGCCATGGCCTTCCTGGAAGGCATCTCCGCCATCGCGCACGACCAGCTCTTCGTCACCACGCGGAACTATGTGTTCTCCTTCAGCCTCACGGGCTGGGGCTGGATCCACCTCATCCTGGGCATCATCATCCTCCTCGCGGGTGTCTCACTGCTCGCCACCGGCGCGATGTGGGCACGGGTGATCGGCGTCATCCTGGCGGGCCTCGGCGCGCTGGCGAACTTCCTGTGGATCCCCCACTACCCGTTCTGGGCCATCGTGCTGGTCGCCATCAACATCTTCATCATCTGGGCGCTGTGCACGGACAACCACCATCACACCGCGGCCACCCGGTGACCTGACGCACCGGCCCGGCGCACGCACCGATCCGGCAACCACCATGACCTCCGGACCCACCCCGCAGGAACGCGCGGAACAGGGCAGGGCACTTCGCTCCGAAGTGCCCCGCTCGTGTCATGCGGAGTTCAGCCCGACGGCTTCCCGTACCGATCCGGTGGACATCATCGAACGCCAGTCGGCCCTGCGGGTACCGGAGTTGGTGCCCCTCCGCTACGGGCGGATGCTGGAGTCGCCCTTCCGCTTCTACCGCGGCGCCGCCGCCATCATGGCGGCGGACCTGGCCACGACGCCGTCCACGGGGCTGCGGACCCAGTTGTGCGGGGACGCCCATCTGCTGAATTTCCGGCTGCTGGCCTCCCCCGAACGCCATCTGATGTTCGACCTCAACGACTTCGACGAGACCTTGCCCGGCCCGTGGGAGTGGGACGTCAAACGGCTGGCGGCGAGCTTGGCCATCGCGGGGCGCGGGAACGGCTTTCCCGAGAAGGTGCGGGCCGGCATCGTCCGGGCCGCCGGCGCGTCCTACCGCGAGCAGATGCGCCGCTACGCGGACATGCGCACCCTAGAGGTCTGGTACGCCCATGCCGATATGGCCGATGTGGAGGCCGAGGAAGCGCAAGAGCTGACCAGCAGGGGCCGCGCCGGACTGGCCCGCACCATCGCGGAGGCCCGTACGCACGACACCGTGCAGGCCTATCGCAAACTGACCCGGAGGAGCGGCGGCGAGGTGCGGATCGCCGCCGACCCGCCGTTGATCGTGCCGCTGGACGATCTGCTGCCGGACGTCGAGCGTGACCAGCTGACGGACCAGATCCGCCGACTGGTCCAGGACTACGGCCGCACGCTGCGTTCGGATCATCGCCGGCTGCTGGAGCAGTACCGGGTCGTCGACGTGGCGCGCAAGGTCGTGGGGGTCGGCAGTGTGGGCACCCGTTGCTGGATCGTGTTGCTGCTCGGCAAGGACACGGACGACCCGCTGCTGCTGCAGGCCAAGGAGGCCGACGATTCCGTACTCGCCGCCTACGCCGGCCAGAGCCTCTGCCCCCACCAGGGCGAACGCGTCGTGGCCGGCCAGCGGCTGATGCAGGCCGCCGGTGACATCTTCCTCGGCTGGGCGCGGACCACCGGCATCGACGGGCGCCAACGCGACTTCTATGTACGCCAGTTGCGTGACTGGAAGGGCATCATGCCGGCGGATGGGATGGTGCCGACGGGTATGCGGCGGTTCGCCGTACGCTGCGGGGCCACCCTGGCCCGCGCGCACGCCAGGTCCGGCGACCGGATCGCGATCGGCGCCTATCTCGGCAGCGGCACGGTCTTCGAGGAGGCGCTGGCGCGGTTCGCTGAGCGCTACGCGGACCGCAACGAACTCGATCACCAGGCGCTCAGGGAGGCGGTCCGGAGCGGCCGGGTCGCGGCTGCCGCGTCCTCCTGAACGGGCGGCAGGCAGCCGGGTGCGGCAGGCAGCCGGGTGCGGCAGGCAGCCGGGTGCGGCAGGCAGCCGGGTGCGGCAGGCAGCCGGGTGCGGGAGGCAGCCGGGTGCGGCAGGCAGCCGGGGCGGCGGGAGGTGGTCGAGCACGGGTCCGGTGCCGGTCCAGGCCGGGCCGGGGCCGGGCCGCCACCGGATGGGCGCACCCTGATTCGTCCGGGATGTACGCTGCGTCCGCCCCGCCTAGCATGGTGCCGAATGGCTCCGATGAAGGCGGCCCCCATGCGCCCCACGGCGAAGTTCTCCATCAGCTTCGGCCTGGTCACGATCCCGGTCGCCGCGTACAACGCCACGGACAGCTCCACGTCGGTCAGCTTTGTGCGGATCCATACGGCGGACGGCGGCCGGGTGCGCAATCAGCCCGTCTGCTCGCTGGAAGGCATCGAGATCACCCCGGACCAGATCGGCCGGGGCTACAAGCCCGACGGCGGCGACACCGTCGTACCGCTGAGCGACGACGATCTGGACGCACTGCCGCTGCCGACCGCGAAGACGCTGACGATCCTGGCCTTCGTCGCCGGCGGCGACATCGACCCGCTGCAGATGGGCAAGGGGTACTACCTGGGCATCGACAGCCCCGCCGCGGCCAAGCCCTACGCCCTGCTGCGCGAGGCGATGGAGCGGCATCAGCGCGTCGGGCTCGGCAAGATCGCACTGCACGGGCGGGAGACGCTGGCCATGATCCGCCCGGTGGAGGGCGCGCTGGTCATGCAGGTGCTGCTGTGGCCGCACCAGATCCGCTCACTGGACGGGGTGCTGCCCGAGCGGCAGGCGGAGGTCGCCCCGGCCGAGGTGGCGGCCGCCGAGACGCTGATGGATTCCTTCGGTGGGCTGTCGGAGGACGATGTGCACGATCATTACCGTGAAGCGCTCGAAGAGATCGTGGCGGCGAAGCTGGCGCATCGCGAGCCGGAATTCCCGGCCGGCGAGGAGCAGCCGACCGGGCAGGTGATGGACCTGATGGCGGCCCTCCAGGACAGCGTCCGCGCGGCCAGGAAGTCCCGCGGCGAGGACGAGGACGAGGGCGCCGAGGGCTCCTCGGGCGGCGGCGCCGGGTCAGGGCGCACCGCGAGGAAGAGCACGGCGAAGAAGAGCACGGGAAAGAAGTCGGCAGCGCAGAAGACGGCAGCTCAGAAGACGGCAGCTCAGAAGACGGCATCGAAGACGTCCGCCGCCAAGACCGCCGCCAAGAAGACCACGGCGAAGAAGGCGGCCCCGGCGAAGAAGAGCGCGAGCGGGGGCGGGCGGCGGGCCGGCTGAGCCCCGCCCGGGCCCGGCACCACCGGCCGCCGCCCGCCCCCAGCGCACATAAGGCGCCCGCCCCGGGGTACGCGCTCCCTCAACAGGCCTTACGGGCCGGACAGTTATGGAGGCGACGCCATGGGAATCGGCGGGTGCATCGTTCTGCTCGCGGTGGGGGCCGTCCTCACGTTCGCGGTGGACTGGCACATCGCAGGGGTCAATGTCGACCTGGTGGGGATCATCATGATGATCGTCGGCATCATCGGCATCGCCACGTACGTGAGCATCCTGAAGCGGCGGCGTACCCAGCCGCCCTCGCCCGGCGCCCCCGTCGTCGACGTCGAGGACAACCGCTACTACAGGTAGCCGCCGGCGGAGGGGCGCTTCACCGCCGCCGGTACTGCCCTCAGCCGCAGGAGATCTTCCCCTTCGGCAGGGTGCCGTTCAGCAGGAAGTCATCGACCTGGCCTTGCACGCAGGGGTCGCCCGTGGTGTAGGCGGCGTGCCCCTCCCCGCGGAAGGTCAGCACGATGCTGGAATTGTCCAGCTCACGGGCCATGTTGAAGGCACCCTGGTACGGGGTCGCCGGATCATTGGTGGTCGCGACGAGCAGAATCGGCGGCGCGTCGGGCGCCGCGACATCCCGGGAGGCGTCGTCGCCGGCCACGGGCCAGGAGTAGCAGTCCAGCAGGGTCGGGGCGATGTCCGGGCCGAAGAGCGGGGAGGCCTCGGTGAGTTCGCGCTCCGCCCGGGGGTAATCGCGTTCGCCGTAGCGCTCCGAGGTGTCCCGGCAGGAGATCGCCCGCAGGGCCAGCTGATCCTGCGACGGCAGGTCGTCCTGGCCGACGCGCCGCGCCGGGACGGTGCCGGCGCGGGCGGCGCTGCCGCTCCCCGCGTCACTCAGGCGGAGGATCCCCGAGGCGTCACCGCGCCGCAGCTGCGCCAGGGCCTGCCGCAGCGCCGGCCAGTCGCTCTTGCTGTACAGGGCCTCGCGCAAGGCGTACACATAGGTGGTCTCGTCCACCGTCTCCCCCTTCACCTTCATCGGCTGCCCACTCAGCTCCCGGTACCACGCACGCAGTTGATCCTGCGCCTTGCGCTCGTCGGTGCCCAGCGGGCAGTCCGGCCGGCGGGTGCAGTCGGCGGCGAAGTCGTCCAGCACCCGCTGGAACCCCCGGGCCTGGGACAGCGCGGTCTGCCATTGGTTCTTGGTCGGGTCCTCGACGCTGTCCAGGACCATCCGGCCGACCTTGTGCGGGAACTCGTGGGCGTAGACCGCCCCTAGCCTGGTGCCGTACGAGAACCCCAGGTAGTTGAGCTTGCCGTCGCCGACCGCGGCGCGCAGGACGTCCATGTCCCGGGCGACATCAGGGGTGCCGACCCACCGCAGCAACGCCCCGGAGTAGCGGCCGCAGGCCTCGTTGATGCGCTTCTCCTTCGCGGCAAGGCTGTCGTCGGCGCCCTTGCCGGAGGGTGGAGCGAGCTTGCTGCCGCAGGAGACCGGGTCGGTATGGCCGGTGCCGCGCGGATCGAAGCTCACGATGTCGTAGCGCTGCCCCAGCCGGGCGAAGGCGCTTCCGCTGTCGGTCAGGTAGTTGACGCCGGAAGCACCCGGTCCCCCGGGGTTGAGCACCAGGGAGCCGATCCGTTTACCGGGCCCGGTCGCCTTCAGCCGGATCAGCTGGACCTGCATCCTGTTCCGTCCGGGGTTGCGGTAGTCCCGTGGGACCTCCAGCCGGGCGCACTCCAGACGCTTGCGGAAGCCGGGCGGCTGACCGGTGCCGTCGCTTTGCGCACCGTCCTGCAGATCCTTGCCGCAGGGTTCCCAGGACAGTTTCTGCTGGTAGAAGGAGGTCAGGTCCGGATCATCGGCTGCCGCCGCGACCGGGGTTCCGGCGAACCCGCCGAGCAGCGCCGCCACCGCGGCCACCGCCAACAAGCGCACCGATGCCCGGCGCCGGCGAACACACCGCGCTCCCCCTACTCCCATAGGAGACGGCGCACGGCGTGTTCCCGGCATAGTCCGAGCGTAGGTCGGTTGCCCGGCACCCGCACACCTGCCGTGACGCCGCTGCCGCCCTGCGCCGTACCCGTGTGCGCCTCGCCACGCAGCAGGTCCGGGCGCCTCCTCAGGGTGACCGCACAGAGCCTTTCGGACCGCTCGAGATGCGCCGGGCCGGACACCGATCACTCTGGAGAGAGGGCAGAACCGTGCCGCGCAGCGGCGGCGGCCCCTGCACGAACGCCGATCCGCCGCAAGTCCGGGAAAGGGTGACGCACCCATGAATGACGCATCCAAGGTCCTGCTGGCCGCCGCACTTGCCGGCGGCTATGTGCTGGGCCGTACGAAGAAGGGCCGGTTCGCGCTGACCGTGGCGTCCTATATCGCCGGACGCCAATTCGGGCTCGAACCACGCCAGCTCGTGGTCCAGGGGGTGCGCAAGCTCGGCGAGATCCCCCAGGTCGCGGAGCTGGGTGACCAACTGCGCGGGGAAGTGATGGATGCCGGCCGGAAGGCCCTGACGACCGCCGCCAACCGCCGTCTGACGACGCTCGCGGACACCCTCCACGACCGGTCCCTCAAGCTCGATGCCATCGGGCTGGAGCCGGAGGAGGAAGAGGAAGAGGAAGAGGGGGAGTACGCGTACGACGAGGAAGAGGAGGGCGAGGGGCCCGAAGACGAGTACGAGGAGGACGAGTACGAGGAAGAGGAGGAACCGGAGGAGGAAGAGCCGGAGGAGGAGTACGAGGACGAGGAAGAAGAGGAAGAAGAGCCGGAGGAAGAGCCCGAGGAAGAGCCCGAGGAGCGGCCGGCTCGGCGCACCCCGCGGGCCGCTGCGAAGCCGGAGCCGCGCGAGCGTGCGTCGGAGGCGAAACGGGGCGCACCGGAGAAGAAGGGCGCGCAGCGGCCGCCGGCCAAGAAGTCCGCAGCGAAGTCCGCAGCGAAGAAGACGGCCGGGAAGAAGACTGCCGCGGGACGGACGGCCGCGAAGAAGACGGCACCCGCGAAGAAGACCGCCGCCAAGAAGACCGCGGCGAAGAAGACGACGACGGCGCGGAAGGCTGCCGAGAAGGCCCCGGCAAAGAAGGCGGCTCCGGCAAAGAAAGCCGCGGCGAAGAAGACCGCGGCGAAGAAAACGGCAGCCAGGAAGACGGCCGCGAAGAAGACGGCGCCCGCCAAGAAAGCCACTGCCAAGAAGACCGCCGCCGGAAAGAAGGCAGCCCCGGCTGCGAAGAAGACCGCCAAGAAGACATCATCGCGCACCGAGCGCCGGAGGTAACCGGTCATGGCCAGGACGGGACAGGACAACGCGGACTCGGGACTCGATCGACTGCGCAGCGAACTCGGCGACTACGCCACGAAATGGGTGGGGAATCTGGCCGAGCGGGCCGGCGACAAACTGATGGATGTGACGGGCCAGCTCACCGATGTCGCCGAGAACGGCGGCTCACTGTCCAAGATCGCGGGCAATCTCCTCGGCGGTGACTCCCCCGTCAAAGCCGCCGTGAAGGGGACTGCGGAGAACGTCAAGGACACCGTGGTGGACAAGGCCAAGGGCCTCTTCGGCGGCAAGAAACGCAAATCGGGGGACAAGAAGGTCACCAATATCATCGAAGTCCTGGATGTCGGGGTGCCCCTGCGCACCGCCTACGACCACTGGACGCAGTACGAGAAGTTCAGCAGCTTCACCAAGGGCGTACGCAGTGTGTCCCTGCACGACGAGACGTCCAGTGACTGGAAGGCCAAGGTCGGCCCGTCGACCCGCGGGTGGAAGGCGACGATTCAGGAGCAGGTTCCTGACGAACGCATCATCTGGACGTCCGAAGGCGCCAAGGGATCGACCCGCGGTGCCGTCAGTTTTCACGAGCTGGCGCCCAATCTGACCCGCATCGTGCTGGTCGTCGAGTACTACGCCTCGGGATTCTTCGAGAAGACCGGCAATATCTGGCGGGTCCAGGGACGCCGGCTGCGGCTGGACTTCAAGCACTTCCAGCGCTACGTCACTCTCACCGATGAAGAGCCCGAGGGCTGGCGCGGGGAAATCCGCGACGGCGAGGTCGTACAGAGCCATGAAGAGGCCATCGAGGAAGAAGAGGCCCAGGGCGAAGAGACCGAAGACGAAGAGGCCGAGGGCTACGAGGGCGAGGACGGCGAGGAGGAGTACGAGGACGAGGAGGCCGAAGGCGAAGAGGGCGAGGAGGAGGAAGAGGAAGAGCCCGAGGAGGAGTACGAGGAAGAAGAAGAGGAAGAAGAGCCGGAGGAAGAGGAATGAGAGTGGCGTCCTTCTCGGCTCTCGCGGCGGGCGGCGCCACCGCAACAGGGGCCGCCGCCCGGGCTGCGGAATCCTGTGTGGCGGCCCTGGACGCGCTGGGCCGCCTGGAGAAGCTGGATGCGCTGACCCGCCCGTTGCAGCGGGTGGTACGCGGCCTGCCCCTGGGCCGCTACCGCGATGTGCTGCACGGCCTGCCGATCGGCCACCCGCTGCACCCCGCCCTGGTACAGGTGCCCATGGGCGCCTGGCTGTCCGCCGCGGTGCTGGACGCCGTCCCGGGTACCGGGCGCGGCGCCCGCCTCCTGGTGGGGGTGGGCATCCTTACGGCCGGCCCTGCCGCGTGGGCCGGCTGGGTGGACTGGGCCGAGCAGCACGAGGACCAGATGCGTACGGGACTGGTGCACGCGGCGTCGATCGCCGTGGCCGTAGGGCTGTACACACGGTCCTGGGTGCATCGCGGCCGCGGCCACACGGTACGGGGCAAGGCGCTCGGCTTCGCGGGACTGTGCGCGGCCGGGACCGGCGGCATGCTCGGCGGGCACCTCGCCTACCGGCAGGCCGCGGGTGCCAACAAGGCGGAGCCGGTGCCGCATCTGCTGGACGAGGGCTGGCACCCCGTGGGCAGGGTCGAGGACTTCCCGGTCGGCGTGGCGGTGCGCCGGGAGCTGGGCGAGGTCCCGTTGCTGGTGGTCCGCCTGCCGGGCGGGCACATCCACGTCCTCGCCGGGCGGTGCAGCCACCTCTCGGGGCCCCTGACGGAAGGCACGGTCACCGACGGCTGTGTGGTGTGCCCTTGGCACGGCAGCACCTTCCGGCTGTCGGACGGCGCGAACGTGCGTGGCCCGGCCACCGCTCCCCAGCCGTCCTTCCAGGTGAGCGTGGACGGGGAGGGCACCGTCCGGGTACGGCTGCCCGGCGCCGGCTGAAGGGAAGGGATCGTCATGCGTGTGCTTCCGGCCGCTCCCTCGATCGAAGGGCTCACCGCCGTCGTCACCGGCGGCTCGCGGGGGCTCGGGCTGCTCATGGCCCGGCAACTGCTGCGGCGCGGCTGTGACGTCGTGCTGCTGGCCCGCGACGAGGCCGAACTCGGCAGGGCCGTCGGCAGGCTGGCCCAGTGGCGCGGCGGCACGGTGCGCGGTGTGGTGTGCGATGTGCGGGACCGGGCGGCGCTGCAGGACCGCCTCGCGGAGATCGCCAGGGCCCACGACGGGCTGGACATCGTCATCGCCAACGCCGGGATCATCCAGGTCGGTCCGGCCGACGCGCTCGGCCCCGACGGATTCCATGAGGCGATGGACTCGGTCTTCCACGGCGCCCTGAACACCGCCCTCGCCGCGCTCCCCCACCTCCGGCGCAGCCCGGCCGGCGGCAGGCTGGCGCTCATCGGGTCCGTCGGGGGGCTGCTGGCGGTGCCGCATCTGCTGCCGTACTCCTGCGCCAAGTCGGCGGTGGCCGCGCTGGCCGAAGGGCTCCGCGCGGAGGAGGGCGCGCGCGGCGTCTCGGTGACCGCGGCCCACCCCGGCCTGATGCGCACCGGGTCGCATCTCCACGCCCTCTTCGGCGGGGACCGGCGCCGGGAGTACGCCTGGTTCTCGGCGCTGGCCGGGGCCCCGGTGCTGTCCATGAGCGCCGAACGGGCCGCGGAGCGCATCGTCTCCGCGCTGCAGCGGCGTCGTCCCCGCATCGTGCTGACACCGGCCGCCAGGCTCGGGGCCAGAGCACACGGGCTCGCGCCGGTGACGACCACCCGGCTGGTGTCGGCCGTCGCCCGGGTACTGCCCCGCGACGGCGCCCGCGGCACCGTCGACGGCTCGACGGTCGCGGCCGGGGAGCAGCCGCCCGCCCGGCGGCTGCGCAGTGTGCTCGGCGCCCTCAACGAACGGGCGGCCGACCGCTACAACCAGCGCTGACCGCGTCCGGTGCGGCCGCGCAGTCCGTGACCCGCCCACGGAGGCGGGTCACGGAAATCCGGGGGCGGGTGCGTGTTTTCTGACGGAGTTACCGGGCACGCGGATTTTCACCACAGGAAGACCCCACCTGTGGTGAAAGGAGAGTTCACCGTGCCTGCGAGCAATTCCCCCGAGTACACCGTTCCCGGCATGACGGAGGCCGAAGGCGGAGAGGTCATCGGGCGGCTGCGGCTCCGGCTGCATGCGCTCAATGACCTGGCACTCACCCTCAAGCATGTGCACTGGAATGTCGTGGGGCCGCATTTCATCGCCGTCCACGAAATGCTCGACCCGCAGGTCGAGGCCGTCCGCTCGATGGTCGACGCCACGGCGGAACGCATCGCCACGCTCGGCGGCTCCCCGACGGGTACGCCGGGCGCCCTGACCGCCGAGCGGACCTGGGAGGACTACTCCGTCGGAAGGGCGCAGGCGATCGAGCACCTGGGCGCGCTGGACGTCGTCTACTCGGGGGTCATCAAGGGCCATCGCGAGGCGGTGGCCGCCACCGAGAAGACCGACCCGGTGACGCAGGACCTGCTGATCGAGCATCTGCGGTCGCTGGAACTGTTCCAGTGGTTCGTCCGGGCGCACCTGGAGAGCGCCGGCGGCAAGCTCAGCACCGGCTCCGCCGACGGGGAGCTCGCGGCCGGCCGCGCGGCCGTCGACCAGGCGCGGCGAGAGCCCTGAGCCGCACCGGGGCGGGCCCCGGCCGCTGGGCCGGTCACCCCGCGCCGGTCACCGGGCCCGGCTCAGGGCTGTCGCACACGGTGCGACAGCCCTGAGCCGGGCCGTCAGTGCCGCAACCGTCAGTGCTTGAAGGTGTCCCTTCCCTTCTCCACTGCCTGCCGCATTTTCCCCAGGGCCTGTTCCGTTTTACCTCTCCGCTGCATGCTCTTGTTGCCGAGGGCCTTTCCGGTCGTCTCCTTGGCCTTTCCCTCGACGATATGGCCGATGTTCCTGGCCTTCTTTCCGATGCCCATGTCGTACTCCTTCGAGGTCATTCGGCGGGGGGCAACAGCGTCCCGAGCGGACCGAGATCCAAATTCAGGTCCTGCATCGATAGGTCGTATTGCGCGCAGAGTTCCACCATCCGGTCGTGGAGGATCATCAGTGTCGCTCCCAGGCGTTCCTCCTGTTCCTCGGTGAGATCTCCGGCGTCGACCCGTTGCAGGGCCTGGCGTTCCATGAGCTGGCGCAGCAGCTCGACCAGGGTGAGGACGAGCTTGATCAGGTCCCGCTCGACCGTGTCGGGGTCGGCGCTGACCCGGTGTGCCGGCCTTCGTGGTCCCGGACCTGCCGGGGGCCGGACGTCCTGCGGCGTGGGGGGCAGCAGCCGGAAGGCACGGGCGGCCGCATCGGCGACATCGTCGAAGCGGCTGCCGGGGCGACGGTCACCGGCTGTCATCGTCGTCCTGTGCCAGGGGTGCGGTGGAGCGCCACGGGGAGGGGTTCTGTTCGCTGATGGAGACGATCAGGGCGCGCAGCGAGACGCGTACGAGGTCGATATCGGCGATGGACAGGACGATGTCCCCGGTGAGGACCACGCCTCCGCTGAGCAGCCGGTCCAGCAGGTCGATCAGGGCGATCTGCCGGTCCGGCAGGGGCTCGTCCGCCTTGGCCGGCGGCCCGCCCGCCGGCCTCACGGGGCGGCTCGCTTCAGAGGTTCGGCTTCGGGGGGCGTGGCGAAGGAGTACGGGGCCCAGGGCCCGGTGACCTCGACGCGCACCCCGGAGCTTCCCTCCGCTGCCCGGGAGACGTCGGCCCGGAAGCTCTCGCCGTGCTCCAGCGGGACGAGGTAGGCGTCGTTGATGACGTTCTCCCCCGGGCCGCGGGCGAGTTCACCCTGCTGCACGCGGTGCTGGACCCGGTCGACCGCATGGCCGCGGGCCGCTTCCTCCACGCGCCGGGCGACCTCTTCGGCGTCCCGGTAGGCGTCCTCGCGGGCGTGCCGCTGTGCCTTGCGGTGGCTGAGATAGGCCCGTCCTGGGCTCAGGTCCGCGTCCGCGGGCGGCTCGGCGGGCCGGCCGGTGGCCGCGGGCGCCTCGACATAGATCTTCACGCCCCACTCCGTGTGCGCGGCCAGGTCGGACAGCCGCTCGGCGAATGCCTCCTGGCGGGTGTCGAGCATCTGCCGCACCCGCGCGTCGTCGAGGTAGACCGTCGCCAGACGGAGCGGCAGGACGGTGGTGCGGGCGGCCAGCGCCTCGATCACCCGGTGGTGGGCGCGGGCCACCGACTCCAGCCAGTCCAGGTCCTCCAAATGCGCGCGCAGTGCGGTCTCTTCGAAGTCCTGCTCGGGTACGGCGCCCACGGCGACCACCACCTCGCCGCGGTCTTCCGCGCGCACCAGGTGCACCGGCCCGTCCGCGACTCCCGGCAGCCCGGTCAGGGCCTCCTCCAGCGAGCCGTCGGGGTCCTGCGCGACGGCGTAGGCGTAGGTGACGGTCCCGGTCATCATGACTCGTCCCGCCGCTTGTTACGGGGTGCGGCTCGTTTGGTGCGTGCCGTGCGCGTGGGGCGTGAGGGGCGAGAGGAGCGGCGGGTGGCGGCCGGGCGGTCCGCCTCCTCGGCGTCCCCGGCCTCCTCGTACTCTTCGGCCTCCTCCGCCTCCTCCGCGTAGTCCCCGGCTTCGTCCTCGGCTTCCTCCTCGTCCTCGGCCGGGGACAGCTCGGTGCTCTCGCGCAGGGCCGCGATCTCGGCGCGCAGCCGCTTGTTCTCCTCCGCGAGCGAGTGGTGGCCGTCGGCGGCGCGGGAGGAGAGTGACGGGTCGTGCTCCCACCAGTCGATGCCCATCTCCTTCGCCTTGTCCACCGAGGCGATCAGCAGGCGCAGCTTGATGGTGAGCAGTTCGATGTCCAGCAGATTGATCTGGATGTCGCCCGCGATGACGATGCCCTTGTCCAGGACCCGCTCCAGGATGTCGGCGAGATTGGCCGAGGATCCCTGGCCGCTGTACGGGCCGGCTCGGGACGGGTAGTCACCCGTCCTGCGGGCGACGGGTTCGTTCACGGCCGCTGCACCTCGTTTCCTTCATCTCCCGGCGTGGCGACGGGTGCGCGTCTCCGCGTCCCGCCGCCGCGCCGGCCGTCGTGGTCAGGTGGTGTCGGTGCCCTGGGCATGGGCCCTGATCTCGTCCAGACGGTCCAGGAGTTCGTCCTCGCGCCGGTCGAACGCCTCCTCGGAGATCTCTCCCGCCAACAAGGCCCGTTCCAGCTCGGCGAGTTCCCGTTCGATGGGTTCGGGGTCGTAGTACTCGTTCTCCGCGGCCTCCAGCGCGCGTTCCATGACCCACGCCACGCCGCGCACCGGCGCCAGCGGAAAGGTGGCGATTTGGCTCAACAGGCCCATGACTCCTCCCTGCTCCTCCCTAGACGAAGCTGTAGGCGGGAAGCGGGCCGAGCAGCCGGAGGTCGAAGTCCTCCCCCAGCTCCTTGGCGAGATCCTGCTCAGCTGCGAGGAAGCTCTTCTCGTTGTCCCGTTCCACGAGGAAGGACACGCTCAGGAAATCGTTCCCGGCCGGCTGGGAACCGCTTTCCTCCTGGGCGAACCCGCGCAGCGCATCGAGGACTTGGCCGGCCAGCCGGTCCTGCCGTGCCTGCACTTCCTTGGAGACCAGTTCACCCAGGGCGAGCGGCAGGTCCGGGCTTCCGGTGCCGCTTCTGATCTGCTCGTTGAGCGCACGGGCCTCATCCGACTCCCGCAGGATCTGCCGCAGCATCGCCTCCTCCTCCTGGGCGGCCTTCAGGTGGTATTCGACGCAGCCCGCCAGCGCCTCCAGCCGCTCGGTGAATTCCTCCGCACGCTCCTCCAGCACGTCCCGCACGGCGTCGTCGTCGGTGGTCGTGAAGCCGAACTGCAGGGGCAGGACCGTCCCGTCGGCCATCAGCTGCTCCTGGACGGCCTGGTGGGCGGCGAGGTCGCGGCGTTTGGGACGCAGCTCCTCGGGAGCGTCGCTGACGACCGCGGAGAGCTCCTCGGTCTGCACCGTGCGCAGGGTGGACGGTGGTTTCCCCACCCCGTTCAGACCCTCGAGTCGTAGTGGGTGGGTGGTCGCGACAATGGAGTACACGTACACGGACATCGCTCATTCCTTTCGGCGCCGGGCCGGCCGGCGAGCCGGGCGCTCGCGCCGCTCGGCGGGCTCCTTGTGCCTCTCCTCGCCCTCCTCGTCCCCGCCGCCCTTGAGGGCGTCGGTCACCGCTTCCGCGGCCCCGGACAGCGCGCCCTTGGCCTTGCCGTGCGAACCGCCCTCGGTGACCTCGCCGACGATGTCGGTCAGCTGGGAGGGCGCCTTGCGTCCCTCCTCCAGGTCGAGGCGGTTGCAGGCCTCGGCGAAGCGCAGGTAGGTGTCGACGCTCGCCACGACGATGCGGGCATCGATCTTGAGGATTTCGATACCCACCAGCGACACACGCACGAAGACGTCGATGACCAGCCCGCGGTCCAGGATCAGGTCGAGGATGTCGTAGAGATTTCCGGAGCCCCCTCCGCCGCCGGTGGCGACGGGTCCTCCGCCTTGCGGCACCACAGTCACGGTGCCTCCCTTCATCGGCTCACCCCGTCTGGTGCGGAGTGGCCGTGTCATTCGCCTGGCGAACGCTTAGCCACGGCAACCGGGGCCTCAACGCCGGTCGATCTGGCCTCGGGTGTAGCGGCGGGTGCGCTCGTACGCCACCAGCTCGCCCTCCTTGTCCAGTACCACCCGGTAGGTCGCCATCACGCTGGTGGTCGCGGGGACACGTTCCAGCTCCAGGACTTCCACGTCCGCCTGCCAGCCGTCCTCCGTCGGCTTCACCGAGGAGACGGACTCGGGCGCCCGGCCCAGCAGCTCTTCCAGTTGCTCGGCCGCGTACCGCATCGCACGTGGCGCGGATACGCGGCGGGCCGTGCGCTCCGTTTCGCTCTCGCGGCTGCCGGCCCGAACACTGCTGGTTTTCCTGGCGGTCTTCCTGGCGGTCTTCTTACCGGACGGACGCCGGATTTCTCCGGCCTCGTCCTCTTCGTCTGCGGCCATGTTCCCTCTCCGGAATCGGAGGCGACATGCTGCCCGCGCCGCTGCTACACGACGCCATTACATGATATACGGGCTCAGCACACCGCATCTTGGGCTGGTCAGGGCGCTACCGGGAGGTATCGGGCAATCTTCGGAGGGCCCGGCAACGAGTGCCGTGGGCCGGCCGGCGGCGTAACGTCGGGACTGTCCCGTCAGAGACGCCAGGACACAGACGTCCTGACGGTCTCGGCACGGGGAGGACCGGCGCGCCGGAGTGAGCCTCGATGGCACGACAGCTGTGTGCGGGTGTGCGATGACCGGCGGCGCCGGAGCCGACCCGGTGGGCCGGGAACTGCTGTGCGCGCTGCGGGAGACCGGAGCGTCGGCCGGCGGGCTGTATGAGCGGGCGGACGACGCGCCGGTGCTGCAGCTGACCGTCATGAGCGGGCTCCCGGCACCCTTCCTGGCGCCCTGGAGCCGGGTGGCGCTGGCGGCGCCGATCCCGGTCGCCGTCGCCTCGCGCGAACAGCGCGTGGTGTGGGCGGGCGGCCGGCGGCAGCTCTCCCGTGACTTCCCCCGTACCGCGGTGGCCGTGCCCTATGAGTTCTCGCTGGCGGCCGCGCCGGTCGGCACCACCACCGGCCCCCGGGGCGCGCTGCTGTTGCTGTGGCCGGCCGGCCACGCACCGCGGCTCTCGGCGGACGAGCGCGCGGCGATGGAAGCCTCGTGCCGACGCCTGGCGGCACTGCTGCGGGAACGCCCCCGGGCCGAAGGCTCCGCGCCCCCGGCCGGTGGCCCCGCTTCCCGGCCCGATGCGTCCGCTTCCGCGTCCGATGGGCCGCGGGTGCTGACCATCCCGCCGGCACGGACCGTGGGCCCGCACGAGGCGCTGGCAGCGGCCGACTTCCTGGAGCGGCTGCCCGGCGGCTGCTGCGCCCTCGACCTGGAAGGACGCATCACCCTGGTGACGACCGGCGCGGCCGGGCTGCTCGGTGAACCCGACACCCGGCTGATCGGCGCGCGCCCCTGGGAGATCCTGCCGTGGCTGCGCGACCCGGCCTTCGAGGACCGCTACCGCGCCGCGGTGATCAGTCGGCGGCCGGTGTCGTTCACCGCCTGCCGGCCACCGGGTCAGTGGCTCACCTTCCGGCTGTTCCCGGACGGCAGGGGCCTGAGCGTGTGGATCAGCCCCTCGGGCAAGGACCACAGCCCGGTGGAGCCGTATCCCACACCGGCGGACACCATGCCCGCACGGGCCGGCCAGGTCTACCACGTGCTGCATCTTTCGGCCGCCCTCACCGAGGCGGTGGGGGTCCAGGACGTCGTCGACCTCGTCGCCGACCAGATCGTGCCGGCGTTCGGGGCCCAAGGCGTGATCATGTACTCCGCGGAGGGGGGCCGGCTGCGGACCATCGGCCATCGCGGCTACTCCGCCGAGGCCGTCGCCGCCTTCGAAGGCGTCGCCCTCGGCGCCGCCGTCACCCCCGCCGCCCATGCCCTCGCCACCGGGGAACCCAGCTTCTACACCACCCGCGAGGACATGGAACGCGATTACCCGGGGCTGCCGCATCTGACCGGCAAGGCGGCCCGGGCGGTGCTGCCGCTGATCGTGTCCGGCCGCCCGGTCGGCTGCTGCATCCTCTCGTACACCCGGCCCCGTACGTTCAGCCAGGACGAGCGCCAGGTCCTCACCTCACTCGCGGGCCTGATCGCCCAGGCGCTCGACCGTGCCCGCCTGTACGACACCAAGCAGGAACTGGCGCACGACCTGCAGGCCGCCCTGCTGCCGCACGGCCTGCCCCGCGTACCGGGCTTCGCCGTCGCCGCCCGCTATTTGCCGGCGACCCGCGGTATGGACATCGGCGGCGACTTCTACGATCTGATCCGCCTCGACGACGACAGCATCGCCGCCGTCATCGGCGATGTGCAGGGCCACAACGCGGCCGCCGCCGCCTTCATGGGGCAGGCCCGCACCGCCGTCCGCGCGTATGCGACCGCCGGCGCCTCCCCCGCCGAGGTGCTGGCGCGGACCAACCGGTTGCTGGCCGACCTGGACCCGGATCTGTTCACCAGCTGTCTGTACGTCCATATCGACCTGCGCACACGGCGGGCGTGCCTGGCCGGCGCCGGCCATCCGCCGCCGCTGCTGCGCCACCCCGACCGGCACACCACGGTGCTGCACATCCCTCCGGGGCTGCTCCTGGGCGTCGAGCCCGGCGCCCGGTACACCGCCACGGAGATCACCCTGCCGCCGAAGTCCGTACTGGCCCTGTACACCGACGGCCTGGTCGAAACGCCGGGCATCGATCCGGAGCACTCCGTCGCCGCCCTCGCCCGGCGCCTCAACGACGCGCCGCCGGTGGGTCCGGAACGCCTCGCCGACGCCCTCCTGGAATGCCGGCAGGACGATACGGAACGGCAGGACGACGTGGCCCTGATACTGCTCGCCGCCTTGCCGGCCGGGCCGGTCACACCCGGCTGACCCGCCGGTCGCACCGCCTGACCCGCCCCGTGCACCTGCCTGCCCCCGGCGGAGGACATGTGGCGTTGCGTCAGTTCAGTGGCACGCAGGGGAGTTTGCCGACAAGGACGGCAAGGACGCACCACGCCGGGTGACCGCCAGGATGGCCATGTCGTCCTGGTGGTGGTCCCCGGTCCAGCGGCCGACGTCCTTGGTCAGGGCCTCCACCAGCGCCTCCGGTTCGGTGAACCGTCTGCCCATGCGGCGCGAGGAGGCCGGATCGTAGAAGGTGCCCGCCGCGTCCCTGGCCTCGGTGACACCGTCGGTGACCAGCAGCAGTGAGGCACCCAGGGGCAGCCGCACCATATCGGTGGGAGCGGAGCCGGCCGGCGTGGCGTCCCCCAGCCCCATACCGAGAGGCAGCTGCGGGAGCGTCGGGTCGAGCCGTACGAGCTGCCCGCCGTGGACCAGGTACGGCGGCGGATGCCCGCGGTTGACCAGGCTCAGCGCCCCGCCGTCGTCGGACACCTCGGCCAGCACGGCGGTGGTGAAGCCTTCGGTGGAGGCCACCGGGCCGCTCCTGGCCGCGGCCCTGGCCATGGCCTCGTCCAGCCGCTGGACCAGTGCGGCCAGGGTGGGAGCGTACTCGGCCTCCTGACGGAAGGCGCCGATGGCGACGGACACGGCGGCGACGGCCTCCATCCCTTTGCCCCGCACATCCCCGATGATCATTCGCACCCCGAACGGCGTCTCCTGCACCGCGTAGAGATCACCGCCGATCCGCGCCTCGGCCTGCGCCGCGGTGTACCCGGCAGCCACCGCCAGCGGCCCGACCTCCCGGGGCGGATCGGGAAGCACCGCGCGCTGGACCGCCTCCGCGACATCCCTGGCCAGGGCGAGGTCGCGCCCTTGACGCAGCAGCAGCCGGTTGACCGCGAGTGCCAGCACACCGATCAGGCCGACCACGGCCAGATCGACATACCGAGCCGTCGCCGGACGCCCGCGTTCGAGATCCAGTCCCACCGAGACCACACAGGCGACACCCACGACGACGCACGCCGAACGGAAGGAGAGCATCGCCCCCGCGACCAGCGGTGCGGCGGCCAGCAGCGGGAGGCCCATGTACGGCTGGGGTGAGAAGAGGTTCAGCAGGACGCCGGCCAGGAGGGCCAGGGCCGCGAGCGTCCACGCCCCCGTCACCGGCGTGGGCTGCAAGCTCTTCACCGTGCACCTCTCGCTGCCGGGCCGCGCGTGACGCGGAAGATACGCGAGACCTCCCGATGGATTCACATATACGCCTTGTGGGCCGGATGCGCCCGCCGCTGGAACGGGGGGACGGGACGGGGAGCCGGCGCGGCCCGTGGCCGGGACGCGGCGGCCCCCTCTCCCGGGCGAGGTCCCCCCTCCAGGACGCAGTCCACGCTCCGGGGCGCGGTCCCCGCACCGTGAGCCCTCGACCGATGAAACCGGGACAAAGCAGGCGTAGGCTGACCTGAACCGCCGTATTGCACCGCGAGTGAGCGAGGGAGGCGGGGTATGACCGATCCTCGCGGCTTCCTCAAGTTCCCCCGCCGGCCCGTCCCGCCGCGCCCCGTCGAGGAACGGCTGAACGACTGGGACGAGGTCTACGCCGGGCAGGCACTGCTCCCGCTGGTGTCCGAGCAGGCGGACCGCTGCATGGACTGCGGCATACCGTTCTGTCACAGCGGCTGCCCCTTGGGAAACCTCATCCCCGAGTGGAACGCGTACGCGGCGCGGGGCGACTGGCGGGCCGCGGCCGAGCGGCTGCACGCGACGAACAACTTCCCCGAGTTCACCGGCCGGCTGTGCCCGGCGCCGTGCGAGGCCGCCTGCGTGCTGGCCCTCAACGCCGATCCGGTGACGATCAAAAATGTCGAGGAGACCATCGCCGACGAGATCTGGGAGCGCGGCTATGCGGCGCCGCATCCGCCGGAGCGGCTGAGCGGGAAGACCGTCGCGGTCATCGGCTCCGGCCCCGCGGGGCTGGCGGCGGCACAACAGCTCACCCGTATCGGCCATACCGTCGTGGTCTACGAACGCGCCGACCGCATCGGCGGGCTGCTGCGCTACGGCATCCCCGCATTCAAGATGGCCAAGCGGCATCTGGACCGCCGCATCGAGCAGATGCGGGCGGAGGGCACCAAGTTCCGCACCGGCGTGGACGTCGGCAGCGATGTCGACGCCACCGAGCTCCGCAGGCGCCATGACGCGGTGGTCGTCGCCGTCGGAGCCACCGAACAGCGGGAGCTGCCCGTGCCCGGCCGCGAGCTGTACGGCATCCACCAGGCCATGGACTACCTGCCCCTCGCCAACCGGGTCGTGGAGGGCGACTACGCCCTGCCCCCGGTCACCGCGGAGGGCAAGCACGTGGTGATTGTCGGGGGCGGGGACACCGGCTCGGACTGCCTGGGCACCGCCCTGCGCCAGGGCGCGGCCTCCGTCGTGCAGCTGGACATCAACCCGGAGCCGGGCGATGCCCGGCCGGACCGCGAGCCCTGGCCCGTCTATCCGAAGGTCTACCGGATCTCCCATGCCCATGAGGAGGCCCGGGGCCGGGAGGGCACGGATCCGAGGGTCTTCTCCTCCGCCACCCTCCACTTCGAAGGGACCACGGCCGGCCAGGTGTGCGCGCTGCGCCTGACGGAGGTGGAGCCCACGGCCAGAAGGCCGCGGCCGGAGACCGAGCGGGTGATCCCGGCGGAGCTGGTACTGCTCGCCCTGGGCTTCTCCGGGCCCGAGCGGGGCAGCGGCCTGATCCGGCAGCTGGGGCTCACGCTGGACGAACGGGGGAACTTCGCCCGGGACGGCGGCTTCGCGGCCGAGGCGGCAGGGACCGCCGGGCGGACCGCTCCCACCGGTCCGGACGGGGTTTTCGTCGCGGGCGACGCGGGGCGCGGCCAGTCCCTGGTGGTGTGGGCCATCGCCGAGGGACGGGCCACCGCGGCGGCCGCGGACCGGTATCTGACCGGCTCCACCGCGCTTCCCGCCCCGATCGGCCCCTGCGACCGGCCCCTGGTGGCCTGACGCCACGGGGAGCCGTCGCCGCTCGCGTGCCGCGGGGGTTGACGAGAGGCCCCGTGTGCGGATCGATGGTTTTACCCGGCACCGGACCAGGGAAGCAGCGCAGTCACCACGCCACACTGAGCACAACGACACCAGCACGCAACAGTGCCCCCAGCGCCCACCTCGCCCGATACTTGCACCACCGAGTCCCGGCACGTCGGAGGCCGAAGCGAACATGACTGACGGCCTGTCAGCAGGGTGTGAGGTCCGCCGGGCCCGGCCTCGGCCCGGCGGACCCCGCCCCCCTCACCCCTGTCGGAAAACGCCGGAGCATGTCAAGATCGGCACAGCTCGACACCCCACCTGACCTGGAAGAACGTCACTCAAAGCTCGCCTGCTCAAGTCACCGGGAGGTACCCATGAAGATGCTGATCAACGTCGCCGAGACCGTGGTCGCCGATGCGCTGCGCGGGATGGCCGCGGCGCACCCCGAATTGGTGGTGGACGCCGAGAACCGGGTGATCGTGCGACGGGACGCGCCGGTGGAGGGGAAGGTGGCGCTGTTGTCCGGGGGCGGCAGCGGGCACGAGCCGCTGCACGGGGGGTTCGTCGGGCCCGGGATGCTGGATGCCGCCTGCCCGGGCGAGATCTTCACCTCGCCGGTGCCCGATCAGATGGTGCGGGCCGCCGCGGCCGTGGACAGCGGCAACGGGGTGCTGTTCATCGTCAAGAACTACACCGGGGACGTACTCAACTTCCAGATGGCGGCGGAGCTGGCGGAGGACGAAGGGGTGCAGGTGGCCAGCGTGCTCGTCAATGACGATGTCGCGGTGACCGACTCGACGTTCACGGCGGGGCGGCGCGGCACCGGGGCGACGCTCTTCGTGGAGAAGATCGCCGGTGCCGCCGCGGACGAGGGCATGCCGCTGGAGCGGGTGGAGGCGCTGGCCCGGCAGGTCGTGGCGTCGTCGCGCAGCTTCGGTGTGGCGCTGAGCGCCTGTACGACCCCGGCCAAGGGCACTCCGACGTTCGATCTCCCGTCCGGGGAGCTGGAGTTGGGGGTCGGGATCCACGGCGAGCCGGGTCGGGAGCGCCGCGCGATGATGACCTCGCGCGAGATCGCGGACTTCACCGTGGACGCGATCCTGGAGGACCTGGATCCGAGGCTGCCGGTGCTGGTGCTGGTCAACGGCATGGGGGCGACCCCGCTGCTGGAGCTGTACGGATTCAACGCCGAGGTCCGCCGGGTGCTCGACGAGCGGGGGGTGGCGGTGGCCCGCACGCTCGTGGGGAACTATGTGACGTCGCTGGACATGGCCGGCTGCTCGGTGACGCTGTGCCAGGTCGACGGGGAACTGCTGCGGCTGTGGGACGCGCCGGTGCAGACGCCCGGGCTGCGCTGGGGGCGGTGACACCGCGGCCGTGCCCGCTCCGCAGGGTCCGCGGCGGGACGGCATCCGTCTTTGTATCTCTGTCCGTAGGGGGCCGCAGGCCGGTATCGGCTGCCTGTGGCCGTACGGCTCCGCTTTCTTCACTCCGTGCCCGAACAACCAAGGAGAGTAGTCCGTGTCCGAAACGGTGCTGGATGCCGCGTTCTTCGTACGCTGGATGACGGCGGCCGCCGCCGTCATCGACCGGGAGGCCGACCGGCTCACCGAGCTGGACTCGCCCATCGGTGACGCCGACCACGGAAGGAACATGCAGCGCGGCTTCACGGCCGTGGTCAAGACCTTGGAGGCGGAGCCGCCGGCGACGCCCGGTGCGGTGCTGACCACCGCCGGACGGCAGTTGATCTCCAGTGTGGGCGGGGCGTCCGGGCCGCTGTACGGGACGCTGCTGCGGCGCGCCGGCAAGGCGCTGGGCGAGGCGGCGCACGTGTCGGCCGAGGAGTTGCGGTCGGGGCTGGCCGCCGGGGTGGATGCGGTGGGGCAGCTCGGCGGATCGGCGCCGGGGGACAAGACGATGCTCGATGCGCTGGTGCCGGGTGTCACGGCGCTGTCGGCCTCCTTCGACGCGGCGGCGGAAGCGGCCGGGCAGGGCGCACTGTCGACCGTACCGATGCAGGCCAGGAAGGGCAGGGCGAGCTACCTCGGGGAACGCAGCATCGGGCATCAGGACCCGGGGGCGACCTCCTCGGCGCTGCTGTTCGCGGCGCTTGCGGAGGTGGCGAAGTGAGCGCGCAGACGGCAGGCGGTACGGCCGGCGGCGGGGGTGCGCCGGTCGGGGTGGTGCTGGTGTCGCACAGCGGGCCGGTCGCGGATTCCGTGGCGACGCTGGCGCTCGGACTGGCCGGCGACGGGGTCACGGTGCCGGTGGCCGGCGCGGGCGGTACACCGGACGGCGGGCTGGGGACGAGTGCGGAGCTGATCACCAAGGCGGCGCGGACGGTGGACCGCGGAGCGGGCGTGGCGATCCTGGTCGATCTGGGCAGCGCCGTACTGACCGTCAAGGCCCTGATCGCCGAGGGGGACGAACTCCCCGCGGGCGCCCGGCTGGTGGACGCACCGCTGGTCGAGGGCGCGGTGGCCGCCGTCGTCGCCGCGTCGGCCGGGGCGGACATCGACGCGGTCGTGGCGGCGGCCGGGGAGGCGTACGGCTACCGCAAGGAGTGAAGCGCCGGGAAGGAGAGGCCGCCCGCTCCCGCGGGGTTCAGGGTTTGCGGGCGACACCCGCGTAGCAGGCGGCCTCCGCGTCGGTGACATGGGTGGCGTCCTCGGGACGGTCGGGGCGCCACTGGTGGGAGAGGGTGACGCCCGGTTCCAGTAGCTCCCAGCCGTCGAAGAAGCGCAGGAAGTCGGCGCGGGAGCGGAACTGGAGCCGGGTGCCCGCGGCACCGTAGATCTTGATGATCTTGCCCATCGCCCCGGGGTCGAAGTCCGCCGTCGCATGGCTCATGGCCAGGGTGCTGCCGGACGGAAGGGCGGCCTTGAGGGTGTCGACGATGGTGTGGGCGTGGTCCCGGCCGTCGTCCGGGACGAAGTGCATCAGGGCGTTCAGGCTGAGCGCGACCGGACGGTTCAGGTCGAGGGTGTCGAGGAGCTGCGGCGCCTCGATGATGCCGGCCGGGTCGGTGACATCGGCCTGGACGTAGGCGGTACGTCCCTCGGAGGTGCTGAGCAGGAGGGCCGCCGCGTGCGCGAGGACGATCGGGTCGTTGTCGGTGTAGACGACCCGGGCGCCGGCGGCGATGCCCTGGGCGACCTCGTGGAGGTTCGGCGGGGTGGGGATGCCGGTGCCGATGTCGAGGAACTGCCGCATACCGGATTCGGCGAGGACGCGGGTGGCGCGGTGCATGAACTCACGGTTGATGCGGGCGGCGACCAGCGCGGCGGGGAAGGCGCTCAGCACCTCCCCGGCGGCCACCCGGTCGGCCAGAAAGTTGGTCTTGCCGCCCAGCAAGTAGTCATAGATCCGGGACGAATGCGCCCGGTCCAGCTGAAGATCCACCACGGATCCGTGCTCGCTCATCGTCTGCTGCCTCCCCAGTACGGCACCCCGCCCCGGCACGCTTCCTCGGCGTGCGATGACGCCGGCTTTGCGCACCGCGCACTCCGGCGGCGCATCAACCGACGCCGTGCGCCCGGCTGTTGGAGCACTGCCCCGTACGTGCCGGATCATGCCGGGGCGCACCCGGCGGGATTCCGGGCGGGCGGCACGATCGGCGCCGCCGGTCGTCACATGCCAGGGTCACGCGTAGTCATATGAATACGCAGCGGCAGATTTTTGCCCGGCCGATGCCACAAACGGGCTCCCTTTCCGGTTCATTGGAGGGTGAGGACCAACCATCCTCCCGCGGCCGGCGGCGCTTCGGCGCCCGGCTCGGTGCACGGCGAAACGGAACGAGGACTGCTCGTGAGCGCAGACCGGGACCGACTGCAACCGGCGTGCGCTCCGGCGCATGTCCATACGGCGGAGTTAGCTCCACTCCCCCGCGGTTCGCTCCCGGCCGTCACGCCGGACCCGTTCGACCGCCAGCTGTCGATCACCTTCGAGGCCTTCCTGGCCACGCATGCACGCAAATGGCTGACGTATGCCTATCTGCACACCGGCAGCGAGGCCGCGGCCCGTGAGGTGACCCGGGCGGCGTACGGCCGGCTCGGCCGGCTGTGGCCGCATGCGCTGCGGCAGGCGTCGGTGGAGGCGTACGCCTGGTCGGTCCTCAAGGAACGGGTGGTGGAGTGGCTGTACGACCACCAGCAGCCCACCGCCCTCACCGAGACCGCCGCGTTCGCCGTCGTCACCCACGCCCTGCTGCGCGAGTGCCAGCAGCAGTTCGCCCTGCTGGAGAGCCAGTTGGGGCTGTATGCGGCCATCGCCCGGCTGCCGGAGCGGCAGTGCGATGTGATCGTGCTGCGCCATGTCATCGGGTACAGCGACGCACAGATCGGCTCCTTGCTCGGCGTCGATGAAGTCACCGTCCGCTCCTACGCGAGCCGCGGCAAGCGCAAGCTCGCCGCCGCGCTCGGTATCGACCAGGGACATTGCAGGGGGAACTGACCATGTCGCACATCTGCCCCGCCGGCCGCCGGGAAACCGTCGAGACGCTGCTCGCCGCCGCGGCGGCGGTATCCGGTTTCGACGGTCCGGCTCGGTTTTGTGACCTCGATGACGCGGGGGTGCCCGGCGGCCTCGGAGCCTGCCTGCGGACGGCGGCAGCGACGCCGGACGGTCCGCCGACGGCCGAGCGGCCGGTCCGGGCCGGACAGGGCGCGCCCAGCACCTACGCCAGCGCCCGCGACGAGGCCACCCATGAGCTCCAGCTGGCCTGTGCGCTGGTCGTCAATGCGGCGGCGGCCGCGGCGAGCCTGGAACGGCTGGTCAACGACCACCACATCGACCCCGAAGGCGCACTGGTCTTTGCCTGTCTGCTGCACATCACCGGGCGCCAGGACGCGGCCCATTTCTGGTGGCACTTCGGCGCCGGCGCCGGGAGCCGGACCGCCGCTTACTGTCTGTACCTCTCCCACCGCCGCAACGGCGAGTACCGCGACGCCGCCTACTGGCGCGAACAGGCCGCGCATGCGCCCGACGAGGAGTGCCGGTCGGCGGCCGCGTTCGACGAGAAGCAGCTGCTGCCGGACGCGGCCCGCCACAACCTTCTCGTCCAGTGGCACAGCGGACTCGCCCCGACCCTGCCGAGCGCTCTGGAGAATGTGATCAACCGGCTCGTGGTGGACAGCGACGACGAGGATTTCGGTGAGATCCCCCGCCCCTCCCCCACGCTCGTCCGGGACCTCGGCCGGGCCCGGTAGCGACGCCACGCCACCGCCTGGCGACACCACGCCACCGGCCCGCCCCAGGCCGCCGGTCCGCCCCAGGCCGCCGGCCTCATGAGCCGGCCGGCCCCTCCTTCGGGTCCTCCGCCACCGGCGGCCACGCCGGGCGGCTGGCGTCGGGAACCGTGGCCAGCGCATGGCCGACGGTGGGGAAGCACGAGAAGACATTGAGGGACTGGGTGCCGACCAGCAGGCGCAGCATCCGTACGCCGAGCGAGGCCAGCAGCAGCCTGCCCTCCAGGCGTCGGCACAGCCATTCCAGAGCGAGCAGGCAGCTCAGCCCGCGGGAGTCACAGAAGCGCAGCGCGGTCAGATCGAGCACCAGGAAGCGGTGCCCGGCCGACACCACCGAGCGTGCCTCGGCGAGAAACGCCTGCTCGGTCCGGAGGTCCAGGTCTCCACTGACGCGCAGGACCGCGCACTCCTCCGCCTGCACGATCGCAGTGACCGCCAACGACCGCATCTCCGAGCTCATGCCGTCCAGACTAAGCGCCACGGTCCGCGGCACCACCGCTGCGGCCCTCCGGCGCACAACGGGCCACCCCGCGCGCCCCGGCCTCCTGGGCCCGTACGGACCCGCTACCAGGGCGTTACGGGCACCCGTTCGTGCAGGTGACCAAGGTGACAGCGCCCGCAGGCGGACAGAAACGGTCAAGTTTTCCGCCGTCGCGGGCAGCCTTTCGCACCTCTCTGGTTGCTATAAACCTGATGCGGGCGGAAACGGGCAGTCCCGTGACCGAACGGAATCCGGAAACAGTCGGATTCCGGAAGCCATCAGAATTCGGGCAGGAGTGATCATGAGGGCTGAGGAACGCCAGCACCGCATCCTCGCGCTCGCCCGGCAGTCCGGCCGGGTCGAGGTCGCCGATGCCGCGGCGGAATTCGGGGTCGCCCGCGAGACCGTACGGCGCGATCTGAGTGAGCTGGAGCGCCGGGGCCTGATCCGGCGTACGCACGGTGCGGCCTATCCGGTCGAGAGCGCCGGCTTCGAGACCACGCTGGCCCGGCGGGAGACCCAGCAGGTGGAGGAGAAACGACGGATCGCGGCGGCCGCCGCCGCACTGGTGGGCGAGGCCGAGACGGTATTCGTCGACGAGGGCTACACCCCCGAGCTGGTGGCCACGCTGCTGCCCACCGACCGTCCGCTGACCGTGATCACCGCGTCGCTGCGCACCGCGTCGCTGATCGCGGCGTCCGAGTCGACCACCGTCCTGCTGGCCGGCGGGCGGGTGCGCTCAGGCACCCAGGCGACTGTCGGCTCCTGGGCCCGGGACATGCTCGCCCGGTTCGTGATCGACCTGGCGTTCCTGGGGGCGAACGGCATCTCCCGGGAGCACGGTCTGACCACCCCGGACCCGGCGGTCGCGGAGGTGAAGGAGCAGGCCGTCCGCTCCTCGCGGCGGCGGGTGCTGGTCGGGGTGCACAGCAAGTTCGGCGCCAGCAGTTTCTGCCGGTTCGCCGAGGTGCGTGACTTTGACGCGATCGTCACCGACGTGGGGCTGTCCGCGCCGGAGGCACATCGCTATTCGCTCCTGGGGCCGCAGGTGCTCCGGGTCTGACCGGGACGGGGCCACCCGGACGATTTCGGCCACCGGCCCGGCACACCACATCCCCCCACAACTGACCGCCGTCGGCCGCCCCCGGCCGACGGACGGCTCCCCGGCGTACCCGCAGGACGGCGTCGTACGCCCCGGACCCGGCGCGGGTGCGTCCTCGCCGGGCCTCCCCGTCCGCCGTCACCGCCCCTCGTCCCTGTCCCCTCCCCCCGTCCCCTCGTCCCCTCCCCTCCCCCGTTCCCCTCCTCTCCTCGTCCCCCTCCCCGTCCCCCCAGAAAGGCACGAGCCGTGAGAGCAAGATCCCCCGGACCAGGCCGCGGCGGCCGCTCCCGAGTGCTGACCGCCCTCGCCGTCGCCGCCGCCCTGGCGGTGTCCACCACCGGCTGCTATCGCGGCGCCGGCGATGCGGGCAACGACAGCCGTCACACCATCAACGTCTTGATGGTCAACAACCCGCAGATGGTGGATCTGCAGCGGCTCACCGCCGAGCACTTCACCAAGGAGACCGGCATCAAGGTCCACTTCACCGTGCTGCCGGAGGGCGATCTGCGCGACAAGATGAGCCAGGACTTCTCCAGCCAGGCCGGGCAGTACGACGTGGCCAGCGTGAGCAACTACGAGACGCCCATCTACGCCCGCAACGGCTGGCTCGCCCCGCTCGGTGAACGGGCCGCCAAGGACCGCACCTTCGACCAGGGCGACATCCTCAAGCCGGTCCGCTCCTCCCTCACCGCCGACGGCAAGGTCTATGCGGAGCCCTTCTACGGCGAGTCGTCCTTCCTGATGTACCGCAAGGACCTCCTCAAGGCCGCCGGGGTGACCATGCCCGCCCGGCCCACCTGGCACCAGGTCGCCGCACTGGCCGCCAAGCTGGACGGCTCCCGCAAGGGGCTGAAGGGCATCTGTCTGCGCGGCCAGCCCGGCTGGGGCCAGCTGGCGGCCCCGCTGACCACCGTCGTCAACACCTTCGGCGGCACCTGGTTCGCCAAGGACTGGCAGCAGCAGGTCGACAGCCCCGAGTTCACCAAGGCCACCCGGTTCTACGTCGGTCTGGTGCGGGCACACGGCCAGGCGGGCGCCCCGCAGGCCGGCTACACCGAATGCCTCAACGACATGCAGCAGGGCAAGGTCGCCATGTGGTACGACGCGACGGCCGGCGCCGGATCGCTGGAGAGCGGCGGATCCAAGGTCGCGGGCAAGGTCGGCTACGCACCGGCCCCGGTGGAGCGGACCCGTGACGCGGGCTGGCTCTTCACCTGGGCGTGGGGCGTGCAGAAGGCCAGTACGCACCAGGACGCGGCCTGGCGGTTCATCCGCTGGGCCTCGGGCAAGGGCTACGAGCGGCTGGTGGGCCGCGAACTGGGCTGGTCGAGGGTGCCCGGCGGCAAGCGGGCCTCCCTCTACCGCAACCCCGAGTACGCCAAGGAGGCCGGGGCGTTCGCCGGCCCGACCGAGCGTGCGATCAGCTCGGCCCGGCCCGGCGACCCCGGCGTACAGCCGCGGCCCGCCCCCGGGATCCAGTTTGTCGGCATCCCCGAGTTCGCCGACCTGGGGACCAAGGTCTCGACCGAGATCAGCGCGGCCATCGCCGGCAAGCAGAGCGTGCCCGAGGCCCTGAAGAAGAGCCGGCGGCTCGCGCAGGAGGTGTCCGATGCCTACACGCACCACTGAACCGGCCCCCACGGCCGACGCGGCCGTCGCGCGCCGCGCCGGCGGTACGGACGCCCGCGCCCGCCGCACCGAGCGGGCCAAGAACTGGGCCCGGCGCGCGCCGCTGCTCCCCGCGCTGGTCTTCCTCGTCGTCGTCACCCAACTCCCGTTCCTGGCCACCGTGGTGATCTCCTTCACCCGCTGGAACGCACTGGCCCCGGACAACCGCGGCTTCGCCGCTCTCGACAACTACCGCGCGGTGTTCACCGACCCGGCGATGCGGGCCTCGGTGGGCACCACGGTGCTGCTGACCGTGACCGTGGTGCTGGTCAGCCTGCTGCTCGGGCTCGGCCTGGCGCTGCTGCTCGACCGTGGCTTCCGCGGGCGCGGCATCGTCCGCACCCTGCTCATCACGCCGTTCCTCATCGTGCCGGTCGCCTCCGCGCTGCTGTGGAAGCATGCGCTGTACAACGCCTCGTACGGGCTGCTCAACGGCTCGCTGACCTGGATATGGCGGCTGTTCGGCAGCGAGCATCCGCCGCAGCCGGACTGGATGACCGACTCGCCGCTGGCCGCGGTGGAGGCATCGCTGATCTGGCAGTGGACGCCGTTCATGATGCTGATCCTGCTGGCCGGGCTGCAGAGCCGGGCGTCGGACGCCGTCGAGGCGGCACGGATGGACGGTGCCTCCGCCTTCGACATCTTCCGCTATCTGACCCTGCCGCATCTGCGCCGCTACCTCGAACTGGCCGCGCTGCTGGGCACGGTGTACGTGGTGCAGAACTTCGACGCGGTGTTCACCATCACGTCCGGCGGCCTGGGCACCGCCAACCTTCCGTACACCATCTACCAGACCGTCTACCAGTCCCATGATTACGGACGGGCGTCCGCGCAGGGCGTGGTCGTGGTGCTGTGTTCGCTGCTGGTGGCGACCTTCGCACTGCGCACCGTGTCGTCCCTGCTGCGCGAGGAGGTCACGTCATGACCACCCTGTCCACACCGTCCCGGGCCCGCGGCCTCGCCGGGCCGCCCGCCGCGCGGCGCCGTCGGCGTACCGGCAGCCTGCTGGGCCTGGCGGCCTGGCTGTGCGGCCTCGCCTTCTTCCTGCCCGTCGCCTGGATGGTGCTGACCTCCTTCCACAGCGAGACGGACGCGGCGACCAACCCGCCCAGTGTCGGCGCCGGGATCAGCCTGCACGGCTACCGCGAGTTCTTCGGGGCGACGGGTGGCGGTGTCAGCCCCTGGCCCCCGCTGATCAACTCGCTGACCGCCTCCGTCGTCTCCACCCTGCTGGTGCTGCTGCTGGCGGTGCCCGCCGCCTACGCCCTGGCCATCAAACCGGTGCGCAAGTGGAGCGATGTGCTCTTCTTCTTCCTCTCCACCAAGATGCTGCCGCTGGTGGCCGGGCTGCTGCCGGTCTACCTCGTCGCGCAGAACACCGGGATGCTCGACAGCATCTGGCTGCTGGTCATCCTCTACACCTCGATGAACCTGCCGATCGCGGTGTGGATGATGCGCTCGTTCCTCGCCGAGGTTCCGGTGGAGATGCTGGAGGCCGCCTCGATCGACGGGGCGGGGCTGACCACCACCCTGACCCGGATCGTCGCGCCGGTCGCGATGCCGGGGATCGCGGCAACGGCCCTGATCTCCTTCATCTTCAGCTGGAACGAGCTGCTGTTCGCCCGGGTCCTGACCGGCGTCGTGGCCGGTACCTCGCCGGTGTTCCTGACCGGACTCGTGACCAGCCAGGGCCTGTTCCTGGCCAAGGTGTGCGCCGCCGCCACCGTCATCTCCCTCCCGGTGCTCATCGCCGGGTTCGCCGCCCAGGACAAACTGGTCCAGGGCCTGTCGCTTGGAGCCGTGAAATGAAAGCCGCAGTGATCAGCGCCCCCGGCAAGGTCGAGGTCACCACCGTCGAGGACCCGGCGCCGGGCCCCCGCGAGGTCGTGGTCTCCGTCGCCGCCTGCGGGCTGTGCGGCACCGATCTGCACATCCTCCAGGGCGAGTTCGCGCCCACGCTGCCCGTCGTGCCGGGTCATGAGTTCGCCGGTACGGTCGTGGCACGGGGCAGCGCGGTCACCGAACTCACCGAGGGCGACCGGGTGGCTGTCGACCCCTCCCTCTACTGCCACGAGTGCCACTACTGCCGCATCGGCCGCAACAACCTCTGTGAGCGATGGGCTGCCATCGGGGTGACCACGGCGGGCGGCGCCGCCGAGTTCGCCGTCGCCCCGGTCGCGAACTGCGTCAAGCTGCCCGATCACGTCCGTACCGAGGACGCGGCCCTGATCGAGCCGCTGTCCTGCGCCGTACGCGGCTACGACATCCTGCGCTCGGCACAACTGGGCACCAGTGTCCTGATCTACGGCTCGGGCACGATGGGCCTGATGATGCTCGAACTCGCCAAGCGCACCGGCGCTGCCGGGGTCGATGTGGTCGACATCAACCCCGCGCGGCTGGCCACCGCCCGCACCCTGGGCTGCAGCAACGCGGCCGGTTCCGCCGACGAGCTGGACCGCCCGCGCGGCTGGGACGTGGTCATCGACGCCACCGGCAACGAGCACGCCATCCAGGACGCCCTGGGACGGGTCGGCAAGGGCGGCACCTACCTCCAGTTCGGCGTCGCCGACTACGCGGCGCGCGCCACCATCGAGCCCTACCGCATCTACAACCAGGAGATCACCATCACCGGCTCGATGGCCGTGCTGCACAGCTACGAACGCGCCGCGGAGCTCTTCGGGGCCGGCGCCCTGGACCCGGAGGTCTTCATCAGCGACCGCCTCCCGCTGGACCACTACGCCGAGGCGCTGGCCCGCTTCCGGGCCGGCGAGGGGAGGAAGATCGTCGTACGGCCCTGAGCGGAGCCCGGGGCGGTCCTCGGGGGCCGCCCCGGGGGCGGGGCGGGCGCCAACTCGGAGACAGACGCGGGGACATGCGGCAATCCTGGCCGCACAGCCGTTGGTTGACAGTTCCTGCACCCGCGCGACAGCATCCGGCGGTGGAGATCACCAGGCTCACCCCAGCGGAACGCCGTGTCTGGCAGGCGTTCCCCCTCGGCTGGTCGTCACGGGCTGGACGCTGGCCACGACGAGCGCGACGGGCATCACCCGCTCCCTGGCCCGCCAGTAGCGGGCCCCCCACCCACTCCATCCTCTGCGACGCCACGCGCAACTCCCAGCTCACGTGCGGGAATCGGTCCTCGTGCCCGCGCGTACGGCCGTGGCGCGGGCACGAGGACTGGAACTGACGGCAGCGAGGAGGACGATGCCCGCGCCGAGTGCGACGAGCATCCACCAGACACGGTGCGCCGCGCCCGTGAACGCCCTTCCGCCATGCGCGATCCGCGGGCCGATGAGAGTGCCGGAGACCGCGACGCCCAGTGCGGTGCCGATCTGACGGCCGGTGGAAGCCAGCGAGCCGGCCAGCCCGGCCATCGAGCGGGGCATCCCGGAGAGCGCCGCGTTGGTGATCGGCGGGTTGACCGCGCCGAGGAAGACGCCGAACAGGAGGTGAACCGCCAGCACGGCCGGCAGCGGAGTCTCCGGGCCGAGCCACAGCGACATGCCGCCGCCGAGGGCCAGCGCCATCCCTGCCACCACCAGCGGAAACAGCGGACCGCGCGCGCCGACCACGCGCCCGGTGAGCGGCGCCACCACCAGGACCGGCAGCCCGACCGGGAGCAGGCACAGTCCCGCCGCCACCGGTGACAGACCGCGCACGTCCTGAAGGTACTGGGTGGTCACGAACAGGAACGCGCCGAAGCCGCACAGTGCGAACAGCGCCATCACCATCGCGGAGCTGAACGGCACGCTGCGGAAGAGGCGCAGTTCCAGCAGCGGGTCGGCGCGGCGCGGTTCGTATCCGAGGAGGCCCACCACGCCGAACGCGGCGACGGCGAGCAGCCCGAGGATGACCGGCGAGGTCCAGCCGAGCGCGCCGGACTCGATGACCGCGTAGACGACACCGCCCAGGACCAAGACCATCAGTACCTGCCCGACAGGGTCGAACCGGCGGGCCCGTTCGGCACGGGACTCGGGTACGAACAGCGCGGCGCACACGATCGTCACGGCCACGATCGGGACGTTGATCCAGAAGACCGACCGCCAACCGAGGGCGTCGACCAGCCCGCCGCCGAGGGTCGGTCCCAGCGCCAGCGCCAGGCCGGACATCGAGGCGAAGACCCCGATGGCCCGTGCCCGTTCGGCGGCCCCGGTGAACGTGTTCGCGACGATCGCCATGGCCACCGGATTGAGCATGGTCCCGCCGACGGCTTGCAGCGCACGCGCCGCGATCAGCCAGCCGATGTCCGGCGCCAGTCCGCACAGCACCGACCCGAGGCCGAAGGCCGCGAGACCGGCCTGGAAGACACGCCGCCGGCCGAACCGGTCGGCGGTGGCTCCGGCCAGGACGAGGAACGCGGCCAGCACCAGGGTGTAGGCGTCGACCGCCCACTGACGGCCGGATTCGGAGGCGTGCAGGTCGCGGCCCATACTGGGAAGCGCGACATTGACGATGGAAATGTCCATCACCACGACGACGATGCTCACGCAGCAGATCGCGAGCACCAGGGACTTGCGGCGCGGACTCAGTGCGGCAGCCGCCGCGGGGGAAAGCACGGATGAACTCATGGCCCGACGTTAGGATTTAGAGCGTGCTCGAAATCAAGCAGCACTCAGCATCCGGTGCCGCCGAACCGAAGGCGCGCCCCGGCGCGGTGCCCGCGGAGGGCGTGACCATCGCCGAGGCGGCCCGCCGCACCGGCGTGAGTGCATACACGCTGCGGTACTACGAGCGGGCCGGCCTGGTCATCAGCCCGGTCGACCGCACGAGCGGCGGCCGCCGCCGCTACCGCGAGCTCGACCTCAAGTGGATCGTCATCTGCACCAAGCTGCGCGCCACCGGCATGCCCATCAGAGGCATCCGCCAGTACGCCGAACTGGTCGCCGCCGGACCGGGCAACGAGGCGGATCGGCTCGCCCTCATGGAAGCCCACCGCGCCGATGTCCTGGCCAAGCTGGCGGAGACCCGTGAGAACCTGAAGATGATCGACTACAAGATCGAGATCTACCGGGGCAGCCTGGCCTCGGGCGACGCCGGCCGGCTCTGGGCACCCGTCAGTCCCCCTTGAGCGACGCGCTGCCTCGGCCCCTCTCAATTGGGCAGGCGGGCGGGGGCGAGTTCACCGTGCAGGAGCGCCGTGCCGAGCGGGGTGAGGGCGTGGATGACCGAGCCCCCGTCGCGCCGGCTGCGGGCCAGGTTCGCCTCGCGCAGTGCGCTCACATGCTCGCTGGCCGAGGGGGCGGAGACCCGTAGGCGGCGGGCCAGTTCACCGGTGGTGGCCGGGGCGTCCAGGGCGGCGAGGATACGGGCCCTGGTCCGGCCGAGGAGGGCGGACAGCGCCTGCGGATGGCAGCTGCGGGTGGTGTCCGGCGCCCAGTCCGTGGCGTGCTGGACGGGATAGACCAGCACCGGCGGGAGGCCGGGGTCGGCGAGCGCGATGGGTCTGCGCCAGCAGAAGTGGGAGGGGATCAGCCGCAGTCCGCGGCCGCCCAGGCGCAGATCGCGGTCCTGCGGGTAGTCGACGTGCAGGACCGGCGGCTCCCAGCGGATCGCGGGCCGGAAGGTGTTGAGCATGCCGTCGACGCCCCCGCGGCAGAGTATGCGGGTGCGGCCGCCCCGGTCGCAGTCGACCGTGGCGGCCGCGCCCGTCCAGTCGGGGGCGATCACCGCGCGGTGCACCTGCCCGAACGCGGCGGCCAGCTCGTCGAGCAGCTGCCGGTCTCCCCCGGCCAGCGCGGCGGTCCAGCGCGGGAGCCGGGACGGCAGCCCCGCCCGGGCGCACTCCGCGGTCAACCGCACCCGGGGGGTGTCCCGCAGCGCCTCCAGCCCCGCGGCCAGTCCGTCGCGGGCGGCGTCGGGGGTGAGGAAGTCCGGGAAGTAGCGGGCGTCGGCCGGGGCCAGCATGCTGATCAGCCGTGCGGCACGGGTCAGGCCCCGCTCGTCCAGCTCACGGCGCGCACGGGCCCTCCAGGCCCCGAACACCGGCACCCCGCGTCCCGGCGGCACCAGCTGGTGCAGGGCGAGCACCGTTTCCCACAGTGGGTCGGGCTCGGCGGCGATCTGTACCCGCGCGATGTCCCGGTCGTCGAAGTGCAGACGCAACATGCGGCCCCCGCGGCATGCTCATGACCCTGTTGCCAGGGCCCCCGTTCGGGGCCCGTGGTACGGCCCCGCCGCAAGCCTGCCCGGCGGCAAAGGCGGTGTCCAGGGCGGGTTGTGGCACGTGGGGTGCGCGGGTGGTGGAGGCCGGGAGTACGGCGCGCCCGGCTCAGATCCCAGGTGTCTTTCCGATCGTCGCAGGCCCACGGAGATCGGAAGGACACCCCTAGCCCTTGAGCCGTTCCGCCAGCCGCTCCAGGAACACCCGCTGGCCCGCCACCAGGCGCCGGTGCGCCTCGTGCGGGGTGAACCAGGCGACCCGGTCGATCTCGGGGAAGGTGCCGGTCACCCCGGATCCGCGCGGCCATTCCATGGCGAAGGTGCCGGGCACGATCCGCTCGGGGTCGAGATCACTCTCGACGGCCCAGACCGTCACCACCTTGCCGCTCGCCTGGCGGGCCTCGCCCAGCAGGACACCGGGCCCTTCGGGGGGCGGCAGCCCCAGCTCCTCCTCGAACTCCCGCCGGGCCGCGTCCCGCGCCTCCTCCGGCGGCAGGTACTCGCCCTTGGGCACCGACCACGCCGCGGCGTCCCGCCGTTCCCACAACGGCCCGCCCATGTGCGCCAGCAGCACCTCGACGCCGCCGTCCACGGTGCGCCGGTACAGCAGCAGACCGGCACTGCGCTTTCCCGCCACGCCGGTTACCCCTCCCCGCCGTCGTGCGCGGTGAGCACCGTCTCCACGGTGTCGGCCTCGGCCGCCGCCTTGTCCTCCCGGTAGCGCACCACCCGGGCGAAGCGCAGGGTCACGCCCGCCGGATAGCGCGTGGACGTCTGCAGGCCGTCGTAGGCGATCTCGACGACGAGCTCCGGACGCACCGTCACCACGTGACCGTCGTCCGCCACGGCGAGTTCCCGCAGCCGCTCGGTCTGCCAGCGCAGGGTGGCATCGGTGAGCCCCTTGAAGGTCTTGCCCAGCATCACGAATCCGCCGTCCGGCCCGCGCGCCCCGAGGTGGAGGTTGGACAGCTTCCCGGTGCGCCGGCCGTGGCCCCATTCCGCCGCGAGCACCACCAGGTCCAGGGTGTGCACGGGCTTCACCTTCAGCCAGGCGGCGCCCCGGCGGCCCGCGCTGTAGGGGGCGTCCAACGCCTTGACCACGACGCCCTCGTGGCCCCGGCGCAGGGTCCGCGACCAGAAGTCCTCGGCGGCCGCGCGGGCCGCGGCGTCGGACGGGTCGGCGACCACCTGGCGGCGCACCCGAAGACGCTCGGGCACCAGCCGCGCCAGCTCCGCGTGCCGTTGCTCGCCGGGCAGTTCCAGCAGGTCGCGGCCGTCGACCGAGAGGATGTCGAAGAAGACCGGGGACAGCGGCAGTGCGGCCTGCGCCGCGGAGACGTCGACCCGCGAGCCGAACCGTCCCGCGACCCGCTGGAAGGGCAGCGGACGGCCCTCGCCGTCCAGTGCGATCACCTCGCCGTCGAGGATGAAGCGGTCGGCCGGCAGCTCCCGGGCCAGGGCGGTGACCTCGGGGAGCCGGTCGGTGACCTCGTCCAGGGTGCGGGTGTGGATCCGGACGTCCGGCCCGTCCCGGTGCACCTGGACGCGGATGCCGTCCAGCTTCTCCTCCACCGCGCAGGCACCGAGCTTGTCCAGCGCCTCGGCCACCGTCTTGGCGCTGTGCGCCAGCATCGGCCCGACGGGCCGCCCGACGGTGAGCCGGAACTCCGCGAGCGCCGGCGGCCCCTCGGCGAGCAGCGCCCGTGCCACGTCCTGCAGGGATCCCGCCAGCATCACGGCCCGGCGGACATCGGCCGCGGGCACCTCGGTGGCGGCGGCGAGCCCTTCGACCGCGATGGCGTCCAGCGCGCCCTGCCGCACCTCGCCGGTGAGCAGACCGACCAGGAAGCGCTGTTCCTCCCGTGTCGCCGCGGCCAGCAGCTCCCGGACCAGGCGGCGCCGCTCGTCCTGCGCCCCGGTGCCCGAGACCCGCGCCAGCCCGGTCAGCGCGGTATCCACGTCGCCCACGGTCAGCGTGGCGTGCTCCGCGGCCGTGACCGGCTCGCGCAGCACGCTCCAGCCGATCCCGATCCGCCCCTGGGGAAGCCTCCCGGCCAGATACGGGATGACCACCGGGACGTCCTGCGGTGCGGCGGCCCGGAACAGCCCGGCCAGCAGCGCGATCTTTTGCGAACGTGCCGGTGTCGCCGCGACGTCGGCGGAGACCTGTGCGAGAGCGGCCAGCAGCATAGGGCCATGGTGCCCCCGCGGCGCCGTGGCCGCTCCCCCGGGCGCGGGGGCCACCGGGCCGGCAGGCAACCGCGCGGGTGCGCGCCCGGGTCGGACCGGCCCCGCGTCAGGGGGCGAGATACGAGTGGAAGAGGTTGTCCGGGTCCCACTGCGCCTTGATCTCCTGCAGACGGTCCCAGGCGGCGGGGGTGTACGAGCGCCGGGCCCGTGCCGCGTCGGCTTCCAGGTCCGTTTCGGCGATGTAGTGGAATCCGTCGCCCTGCGGGTCCGCGGCGGCCATCGCCTCGCGCAGCCAGCGCGCCTGGACCTCGTCGTCGGCCGGGTCGTCCCAGATCGCGTAGCAGACGAGGTAGGACGCGCCGAGCGGGGAGAAGGCCATGTTCCGCAGCAGAGCGGGGTGCTCGGAGACCGGCAGGACCGGGGAGAGCACCAGGGACTTCCCGGAAGGGGCGTCGGCGACCGCACCGGCGATACGGGTCAGCTGGGTGGCGTAGTTCTCCGGTGACCACAGGGTGTCCGCCGCATACCGGTGGGCCGGTGGCCAGACGGACACCGCGCCCTCGTGGAGCGCGGCAAAGGAGGTCGGTGCGACGGGCTGCCGGTCGACGGCGAGCTCGCCGAAGGGGCAGTCGGCGAACGGCGCCAGCGCCCGCAGGGCTTCGCTGCGTGCCGTGGCGAACGCGGTCGCGGCGACCGTGATCCGGGGCCCGGCCGGCGCCGTGCCGGCCCGTGGACCGGCCGGCATGAGGACGAAGGCCGTTTCGACGTACGGCGGGAGCCCGCGCGCGGTCCGCTCCGCCCACTCCGTCACCCGGGCCACCTCGGTCAGCGGGAAGGTCAGGGAGGTCGTCATGATCGAGGCGGGGTGGGGGTGCAGGGCGAGGCGGAAACGGGTGACGGCCGCGCAGAACCCCGGTCCGGCGCCCCGCGCGGCCCAGAAGAGGTCGGGGTTCTCGGTATCGCTGCAGGTGACCGTCCGGCCGTCGGCGGTGATGGCCCGGATCTCCAGGACGTCGGCGCAGGACGCCCCCCAGGCCCGGGAGTTCCAGCCCAGACCGCCGCTGAGCAGGAACCCGCCGACCGCCACGGTGGGGCAGTGGCCGACGGGGAACGCCAGATCCCGCGGGGTGAGGGCCGCGACGAGCTCATGACCGGTGGCGGCGGGCTCCACCGTGGCCGTCGCCGGGGCGTCGCCGGCCGCGGCCGCGATACGGCACTCCCGGAGCGCGGAGAGGTCGAGCAGCAGCCCCCGGTCACGCAGCGGCGAGCCGGACCAGTTGTGCCCGCCGGAGTACATCGAGATCCGCAGTTCCCGGGTGCGGGCGTAGGTGACGGTGTGTGCCACGTCCGCTTCCGTGGCGGCGCGCACGATGGCTTCCGGGAACCGCTGGGGGCGGCGCTCGTTCCACACGGCGGCGGACCGGGCTCGCTCGTAGCCGGCCTCGCCCCGCGTCACCGGCGTGCCCTGGATGCCCTCCCCCGCCGTTGCCGCTTCCCGTGGACACATCGTGGCCTCCTCACCAGATCTGGTGGGTGATCAGACCGAAGACGACGATGGACACCAGGTAGCCGAGCAGCACCAGCCCGACACCCAGCACCTGTTCCTTGCGGCCGGTGGCCCGGGAGGGCACCAGCCAGAAGGCGAGCGCCTTGTTCACCAGCGGCATCAGCAGCCAGGTCAGCGCGCTGACACTCAGTACGTTGGACAGGAACAGGCCGATGTACTCGCGGATGGTGAGCTTTTCCAGTCCGACGCCCACGGTCAGGTTGAGCACCATCACCGTCGGATAGAGCGCCAGGACGACGGACATCGCCTGTTTCCAGTTGGGCGGCGCACCGCCCCTGCGGTCGAACTGGAACCAGCCGCTGAACGCCGAACCGACCTTGCGCACGTCGTACGAGGTGAAGTACTTGCTCCCCTCGGCCAGCAGTTTCGTGCGTACCTCGGAGTGGAGCCAGTCGTCGAGGTGCTCGCGGGAGTCGAACCGGAAGACGACGACCCAGTGCTCCTGCACGCCCTCCACGGGTTTGAACAGTTCGGACCCCATGAAGCCCGGCGCCTTCTCCTGGGCCAGGAGGGTCTTCTCCTGCCAGCGCAGGAACTGCTGCTCCTGTCCCGGCCTGACCTCGTGGGAGATGACGGCCGTGACCACGTCGGTAGCCGGCCGTGCGGGACTGCCGCCCTGCAGCACTTCCTGCGTCGGAGGGCCTTCGAAGAGTCCGCGCGCCTCGTCGAGCAATTCCCGGCGCCGGCCCGACTCCAGCCACGCGGTCAGGCAGTCCATTCCGGAAAAACGAAATACGGCCACCCATTCGTTTTCTTCGCCGACGCCGGGCGAATACACCTCGGCGTCCACGAAACCCTCGAATTCACGGGCGGCCTGATTCGCTCCGTCCTGCCAACGCCGGTACTCGTCGGTGCGGCCTTCGCGCACCTTCTGCGAGGTCACAACGGTGGCGATGTCTGCCGCGGAATCACGGCTTGCACGGGCACTCACCTTGAGTAGCCTAGTACAGAAGAGATTTACACGGCAAATGGGGCATTTGCCTAACCGTTCCGCAGAGGAATCGATGCCGATCGGAGACTCCGTAATGGAACAGAAAGAACTTCTCGCTGAGGCTGTACGCCTGGCCACGGAATCCGTGGAGAACGGCTGGGGCGGCCCGTTCGGCGCGGTGCTCGCGCGGGACGGGAACATCGTCGCCCGCGGGCAGAACCGTGTGCTGCTGACCGGCGACCCCACCGCGCACGCCGAGATGGAGACGATCCGCAAGGCCGTGCAGGTCCTCAACCCCGAAGCTCCGAGCATCGCCGTGGAGCGTCAGAACGAGAGCACACTGGAGTACGTCCCGCGGCCCCCCGGGTCACCGGACCCGGTCCCCGAGCGGGCCCGGATGCTCCAGGGCACTTCGATCTACATCAGCGGCGCGCCCTGCCCCATGTGCATGAGCGCCATCTACTGGTCGCGGATCGACGCCGTCTACTACAGCTGCGACCTCGAGGACACCGCGAAGATCGGCTTCGACGACACGTTCCAGTACGAGGACTTCAAGAGGCCGCTCGACGAGCGCAGGATCAAGATCGAGCAGATCTACCCCGAGATGGGCGCCGAGTCGTACGCGGCCTGGACGAACCGGCCGGACAAACACCCGTACTGACGGAGGATCACCGGCAGCACCGCGCAGGCGGAACAGGACACGGCCCGTGACGGCCGCCCGGCGCACCGGGCGGCCGTCACCCCTGCGCGGGAGGCGACCCGGGCGGGCGTGCGCGGCGCCCGGCCCGGGCCGGCCCTCGGCCGTCCTGCCCGGGGCGTGGCCTCGGCCGTGCGGCCCGGGTCGTGTCCTCGGCCGTGCGGCCCGGGTCGTGTCCGGTACTCGTGCACGGTCCCGCCGGCAGGGCGCGCAGTGAGCCGGCCGGCTCACTCGTACATCACGTACTCCGGCTGCGGCCGCAGCGCCAGGACCTCCTTCGGTGTCATCAGGCGGCTGCCCTTCGCGTCCTCCTCGTAGAACAGCTTGAAACCGGTGTGGAGGCCGTCGGGCAGATCCTTGACCAGCCGGTGCCAGGTCCCGCGCTTCAGGTCCGGCGAGCCGATGCCGTCGGCGCTCTTGATGAGCGCCACGCCGGGCTGGGGCCGCAGGGCGGACTGCTCGCCCACGACGGAGGTGGCCACCTGGTGGAAGACCAGCGGCTTCTGCGGCAGATCGTGCGCCCGCACCAGCCCGGACAGGTAGCGGGCCACCTTGGTCAGCTCATGGCCGTCGGTGTGCCCGTAGGTGTCTCCCGGCACCTCGCCGGAGCCCATCTCCCATTCCGGGTCGAGCGCGATCCCCACATCGGGGTGGACGAGCCAGTCGCGCAGCGCCTTGACCTCGTCGAGCACCGCGGCGCGGCCCGGCTGGATGTTCAGCAGCAGCAGCGCCCGCCGGTCGCGGGCCAGGCGGTGGAAGCGGCGGATGGTGGCCGGGGGTGTCCGGGAGCGGTAGGCGCCGTCCGGGCCGGCCGTGGCGTTGGCCACCGTCGCCAGAAGTTCGAGCACGGGCAGTGGTTCGCGCCCCGCGGCGTACGGGTGCGCCACCTTCTCCGCCTGGGCGGCCCGCTGTTCCGGGTCACCGGTCCCCAGTCGGCCGAGCGCCGCCGCCCCGGGCAGCCCACAGAACCCGACCAGCCGGTAGCGCGGGAACAATTCCCTGCCACCACGGGGAAGTTCGGGGCGGCGCCGCTTCGTCGGGTGGGCCGACGGGGGCGCCGTCGCGGAACCGGACGGGCCCGGGGTGCCGGATCCGGCGGAGGCGGAGGCAGAGCCCGGGGAGCCGCCGGGTGGCGATGCCTTGGGTGCGGAGTCCGCACGGGAGGAGGACGGCCCGCACGCCGTGAGCACTCCCAGCCCCGCCGCTGCCGTGGCCGCGAGCAGATGACGCCGGCTCGCCTCCGGCGGTGAAGCGGGCGTCGCGGGGCGGCGGCCGGCCACCCCTGCCCCGCGTATCCCGGCGCCCTCGCGACCTGACACCTCGTCCGCCACACTGCCTCCGTCCCCCGGCGCCCGGCCGATGACCGGGCGCCGGCTGTCCGTCGGACCGGTCCTGTCCGTCGGTCCTGTGCGACCGGTCCTGTGCGACCGGTCCTGTCCGTGCAGTGCGCATCTCCAGACCACTCGCGGCAAAACCCGCAGGGGAACGATCAAGCCACGTCACACCGGCCGTCCGCTCCGTTCACCTGCGCTTCACCGCGTCGCCGCGCCGGTGCTACGGACGCCCGGCGCGGACGCCGGGACCCTGCCGGACGCCGGGACCCTGCCGCGCTCCACTGCCCCTGTCAGGCGCCGCTGCCGCTGTCAGGCGCCGCTGCCGCTGCCGGACTCGCGGCCCCTGCCGGACACCACTGACTTACCGGGCACCGCGGACCTTGCCGGACGCCGCCGTGGCGGTCCGGGCCGCGTAGCGTGAGGACGTGATCAGGCCCCCACGCCTCGAAGCTCTCGACCACTCCCCCGAAGCCGTCCGCCGCCTCACCCCCGTCCACCGCCTCTGGTACGCCGCATACGGCTCCAACATGCACGCCGAGCGGCTGGCCTGTTATCTGGCCGGCGGGCAACCCCCTGGCGGGCTGCGCACCTACCCGGGCTGCCGGGACCCCCGCCCGCCCGCACGTACGTCACCGGTCATGCTGCCCGGACTGCTGTACTTCGCCACGGAATCGCAGGTGTGGACCGGCGGCAGAGCCTTCTACGATCCCGGCCCCGGCGGTGCCGAACTGCCCGCCCAGGGGTATCTGCTGACACTATCTCAGTTCTCCGACATCGCCGCGCAGGAGATGTACCGGGAGCCCGGCCGGGATCTCGACCTGACGGCGGTCCTGACCCGCGGCCGGGCCCGGACCGGACCCGGCAGGTACGAAACGCTGGTGTGTGCCGGACTGCTGGACGGTTACCCGGTGCTGACCTTCACCTCCCCGTGGAGCAGCCAGGACATCGCCATGAACCCGCCCTCGGCGGCCTACCTGCGGCACATCGCGGCCGGCATCGTCGCCTCCCACGGATGGAGCGCGCGCCGGGCCGCCGAGTACCTTGCCGGCTGCCCGGGAGCCGAGGGGCACTGGACGGCCGCGGAGATCGCGGCACTGCTCGGCGACCCGCGGTGACCGGCGCGCGCCCTTCCGGCTCGCCCGGCGCAGCGCACAGCGGCCCCCTCCGCGCCCGCCCCGGGCACACTGGTGCCACCCCGGCCGGTGGACCCCGGTGAACCCCGGTGATCCCCGGTGGACTTCAGCGGACTTCAGCGGACTTCTGAGGCGCCGGCCCCGAGGACTTCAGCGAGGACCATGATGAGAAAGATCATCTTGTCGATGTCGGTGTCCCTTGACGGCTTCATCGAGGGACCGGACCGCCAGATCGACTGGCACCAGGTCGACGACGAGCTCCACCGGCACCTCAACGAGCAGTTGCGGCAGATGGGCGCCTTCATGAGCGGCCGGGTCACCCATGAGCTCATGGCGCAGTTCTGGCCGACCGCGGACACCGACCCCTCAATCACCGGTCCGATGGCCGAATTTGCCGGGATCTGGCGGGACACACCCAAGATTGTGTTCTCCCGGACCCTGGAACGGGCCGACTGGAACACCACCATCATGCGCGAGGTCGTCCCCGAGGAGATCAGGGCGCTCAAGGCGCAGCCGGGCGGAGACCTGGCGCTCGGTGGCGCCGATCTCGCCGCGGCGTTCATGGCGCACGGCCTGATCGACGAGTACCACGTCTACGTCCATCCGGTCCTCATCGGCCGGGGCAAACCCCTCTTCCCTGCCACGGACGCCACGACCTTTCTGCGGCTCGCCGGGACCCGGGCCTTCGGCAACGGCGTCGTCCTCCTCCACTACCGGCGCGCCGAGGATGCCGCCACGGAATGACCGCCCACGGCCGCACCGGTCCACGCGTTCACCGGTCCACGGGCTCACGGCTTCACGGCTTCACGGCTTCGCCGAACCGAACCGTCGAACGCGCACCGTCACGACACGCGCCACGCCCGTACCGTCCTCCCCGCACCCTCACGCTCCCCCGCACCCCCGCACCTTCACGTCAGGCCGAGCAGACCGGGCAGGTCGGCGAAGGAACCGAGCACATGGTCAGGCGTGCCGTCGGCCGCCCGGTGTGCCTCCGGCAGATACTTGCCGGTCCTGACGAGCACACCGGTGATCCCGCAGCGCTGGGCCGCCAGCACATCGGACTCGATATCGTCGCCCACCATCAGCGCTTCCGCGGCCGGGGCACCGACGTGCGCCAGGGCGGTGGCGAAGAAGGCCTCGGCCGGTTTGCCGGTGACCGTCGCCTCGACCCCCGCAGCCCGTTCCAGCCCCGGCAGGAAGGCCCCGGTGTCCAGGTCGAGCCCGTCCGCCGTACGCCAGTACAGATTGCGGTGCATGGCGACCAGCCGGGCACCGCGTTGCAACTGCCGGAAGGCGCTGTTGAGAGCCGGGTAGCTGAAAGCCTCGCCCGCGCCGCCGAACACGATCACCTCCGGTGGCTCCCCGCCCTCGTCACCGGCCTCCTCCCCCACGAGCGTCACGCCGGCCAGATCCGCCCCGACCTCACCGCTGTTGATCAGCCGGCAGCGTGCGTGCGGATGGTGTGCGCGCAAGTAGGCCGCCGTGACGGCGGGCGCGGTCAGAATGTCGTCGGCGCCGACGGGAAACCCCTCTTCGGCCAGCCGCCCGGCGACCGAGGCACGGGTCCGCGAGGTGGTGTTGGTGACCAGCACCAGCGGGAGTCCCGCGGCACGAAGCCGCTCCATGGCCGCCACCGCGCCGGGCAGCGCCTTCCAGGACACGGTGAGCACGCCGTCGATATCGATCAGGACCGCTCCGATTCCCTTCATACGCCGACGGTAACCACCATCCGGCCTTCCCGGGCGGTGAGCGGGCACTGCCCGGGCAGCCCGAGGGGCGGGCGCTGCCGGTGCACGGGCGCTGCCGGTGGACGGGCGCTACCCGTGGACGGGCACTGCCGGTGGACGGGCACCCCCGATGACCGAGGGCCGCCGCCGGCCGGGCAGTGCCGACGGCCGGGGACTGCCGCCGCCCGACTTGCGAAGCCCCCGCGGATGGGGTTATTTCGAAGTGAGGTGTGAACGCAGCTACCGTCTCCCCTGGCTAGGGGGTGCACACCGTGCTGTTCACTGACCGTGCGGATGCGGGGCACCGCCTCGCCGAATCGCTGGGGCACCTGCAGGGGGAAGAGCCCGTCGTGCTGGGCCTGCCACGTGGCGGGGTCCCGGTGGCCTTCGAAGTGGCCCGGGCGCTCGGCGCGCCGCTCGATGTGATCGTGGTCCGCAAGCTGGGGGTTCCCTACCAGCGCGAGCTGGGTTTCGGCGCCATCGGTGAAGGCGGCGTACGGGTGATCAGCGATGACATCGTCCGGCGCGGCCGCCTCGACCAGGCGGACCTGGCATCCGTGGAGCACGCCGAGGCGGCGGAGCTCACCCGCCAGGCGGAGCGCTTCCGCGCCGGGCGGCGACGGCTCGACCTCGCCGGCCGTACGGCGATCGTCGTGGACGACGGGATCGCGACCGGCGCCACCGCGGCCGCCGCATGCGAGGTGGTACGCGCGCAGGGCGCGGCCCGGGTGGTGCTTGCGGTACCCGTGGCGCCTCCGGACGCGGCCGAGCGGCTGCGCGGCTCGACCGACGAATTCGTCTGTCTCTCCACCCCGTTCGCCTTCTCCGCCGTCGGCGAGTGGTACCAGGACTTCTCGCAGACCCCGGACGACGAGGTCGTCTCCTTGCTGGCACAGGCCTCATCGGCACAGTCCGCGTCGGCACAGGCCTCATCGGCACAGGCCTCATCGGCCGTGGCGGAGGACACGGATGTGGCGGAGGAGGTGGCGATCGACGCCGCCGGGGTCCGGCTCACCGGCGACCTCACCGTGCCCGCGGGGGCCCTGGCGGTGGTGATGTTCGCCCATGGCTCGGGCAGCAGCCGGCACAGCCCGCGTAACCGCCTGGTTGCCGCAGCCCTGAACGAGGCGGGCCTGGGCACCCTGCTCTTCGACCTGCTCACACCGGCGGAGGAAGCCCACCGGTCGAACGTCTTCGACACCGAAACCCTCGCCGAGCGGCTGGCGGACGCCACCGGATGGCTGCGCGGCCGCTTCGCCTGCCCGATCGGCTACTTCGGTGCCAGCACCGGAGCCGCGGCGGCACTGCGGGCCGCCGCGACCCCCGACGCGGACATCGGTGCCGTGGTCTCCCGCGGCGGTCGCCCCGACCTCGCCGGACCGCTGCTCCCCGCCGTACGGGCGCCGACGCTGCTCATCGTGGGCGGCAACGACCCCCTGGTCATCGACCTCAACCGCGAGGCCGAGGCGGCGCTGCGCGCGGAGACCCGCCTGGAGATCGTTCCCGGCGCCACCCATCTCTTCGAGGAACGCGGGGCCCTCCAGCAGGTCGCCGACCTCGCCCGGGACTGGTTCGTCAGCCACTTGGTAACACCTGCCCGGCCGTAGCGGGCGGGTGCCTTCCCGTCCAGTGCGGTGCCCAGGGCGGGCCACTGACGGTGGTGCCTACCGGGCGGACCACGGGCTGGGGCGCATGCCGGGCGCGCGGCCCACGGACCGAGGCGTGTGCCCCGGACCGGCCTCAGTCGATGGTGATCTCACCCATCGCGCTCCAGCCGTCCGCACCCTCGATGGTGGTGCTGACAATGTCCGGGGTGCGGCGCAGCAGTGGGCGCATCGTCTCGATCCCGGCACGGAAGTGGTCGGAGTTGACATGTGCTTCGGCGGCGTCGTCCTTGAATGCCTCGACCAGGACATAGGTGTTCGGGTCCTCGATGCTGCGGGACCATTCGAACCACAGGTTTCCGGGCTCGGCGCGGGTGGCCCCGGTGAAGGACGCGACGTGCTGCGGCCACTCTTCGGCGTACTCGGGTTTCACGGGGAACTTGACGACAATAAAGATCATCCACCGAGTCTAAGAGCGCCTCCGTGAATTTGTCAGCCCGAGGTGGTCCGTGCAGGCTCGGCGAAGGGCGCCGCTTTGCCGCGATGAGTTTTGGCCGCGTCGCGAGTCTGTTCCGGTGAGCGTCGTAGAACGCCGGTCGTAGGACACCGGTCGCAGGACACCGGTCGCAGGACACCGGTCGCAGGACACCTGTCGCAGGACACCGTACGACGCCGCACGGCACGAGACACCACGGAGGACACCATGACGACCACGCCCGGCAACGCGAGCAGCGATCTCCCCGGTAAGCCGCCGGTCGTCGACCTGGCCACCTGGCAGGCGGCGCGCGAGGAGCTGCTGGTCCGCGAGAAGGCGCACACCCATGAGGGCGACGCGATCGCCGCGGCCCGGCGGCGGCTGCCGATGGTCGAGCTCGACGGCACTGTCGAGGTCACCGGCGCGGACGGGCCGGTCCCGTTCCTCGACCTGTTCCAGGGGCGCGACGAGCTCGTGGTCTACCAGCACATGTGGTACGACGGCGCGCCGCACCAGGGGCAGTGCGAGGGCTGCACCACCACGGCCTGGCACATGAAGGACGCCGCCTACCTCAACGCCCGGGGCGTCTCGTTCGCCGTCCTGACCTCGGGCCCGTGGGACGAGGTGGCGTCCTACGTCGCGTTCATGGGCTACACCCAGCCCTGGTACTCGGTGCGGGGCGTGGCGGCGCCGATCGGCGGAGACATGGGACACCTCATCTGCTTCCTGCGCGACGGCGACCGCGTGTTCCTCACCTACTCCACGACGGGCCGCGGCAACGAACCGGTCAACGGGTCCCTCGGCCTGCTCGACATGACCCCCTACGGCCGCGGCGAGGCGTGGGAGGACAACCCCGAGGGCAGGCCCGTGATCGGCGATGTCCGCGAGGGGTACCCGTCCGAGGGCCGCCAGGCCTGCTGGTACTGGCGCACGGACGCCGAGGGCGTCGCCACCTGGGGCCCGACCAGCCGGCCCGTACCGCAGTGGACCCGACCCGGCGCGACCCCCGTAAAGACCCTCGGCCGGCAGGGTCCCCACCACTGAACCACTGACCGGTGGTTCCGGAGGTCCGGGCAGGCCCTGTTCCCGCGCTGTGCGGTGCGGTGGCCGCCGTGGCAACGGGTCCCGCGCGGGCCTCTCCTCCCGTCCGCCCGCGGCCCGCTCGTCAGACGGTCCGCCGCGGCCCGGGCCCGTGCCCGTCCCTCCGCTGGACGTGCCGGCCCTGCGGGCCGCCGTCGGTGACCTCGCGCATCCGCAGCTGACCGGCTGCCAGCTGCGGGTGAGCGGCTCTGCCGGGCGGTGGTACGGCACCGCCGGCGTCGCCGACCGGGACACCGAACGGGCGATCCATGAGCGCGACACCTTCCGGATCGGCAGTATCACCAAGGTGTTCGTGGCGACGGTGGTGCTGCAGCTCGCGGCCGAACAGCGGCTCCCGCTGGAGACACCGGTCCAACGGTGTCTCCCGGGTCTGCTGCCGTCGCATTGCCCACCGGTCACGGTGCGGCAGCTGCTGCAGCACACCAGCGGGCTCCCCGACGAGCAGGAGCCGCCCTATGACCTGTCCACCCCGGAGTCGATCGCCCGGCACCGCTACGACCGGTGGACGCCTCACCAGATCGTGGCGATGGTTTCGCACGGTTCCATGAAGTTCACCCCGGGCACCAAGCAGGAGTACCGGGGCATCAATTACGTCCTTCTGGCACTGCTGATCGAGGGGCTGACGGGGCGCCCCTACGGCGAGGTGATCGCCCGTCGCGTTCTGCGCCCGCTGGGCCTGCGGCACACCTCCGTGCCCGGCAACGACCCGCGCCTTCACGGGTCCCATGCGCACGGCTACATGAAGATGACGGACGGGTCCCTGCTGGACGTCACCGCGTTCGACCAGTCGCTCGCCTCGGGGGAGGGCGAGATGATCTCCCACACCGGTGATCTGGACCGCTTCCTGACCGCCCTGTTCTCGGACGAACTCCTGCCGCCCCGCCAGTTGGAGCGGATGTTCACGCTGCCGCCCGACGAGGTGCGCATGCTGGACGGCAGCCCTGCGCGCTACTCCGCCGGCCTGCAGACCGTCACGATCAACGGCATCACGCTGTGGGGCAAGACCGGTGAACGGTACGGCCATTCCTCGGCCCTGTTCGCCACCCGCGACCAACAGCGGCGTGTGGTCATCTCATTCAACCCGACCCGTCGCGACGCCACCCAGGCACAGGCCACCCAGCGCATAGCCGAGGCCCTGACCAGGGCATGACCAGGGTGCGGTGACCACTGTGGGCTCCTCGCGTCCGCCGGAACGGAGGCGAGGAGCCCACAGAAACCCCCTCGGGGAGGTCCCTCAGGTCACCGTCCTTGACTCAGGACTGCGGCCGCTTGCCGTGGTTGGCCCCGTTCTTGCGACGGGCCTTCTTCTTGCGACGGCGCTTCGATGACATGGCGTCTCCCTTCCTCGGAGTTTCAGCGATGCTTTTCGCCGAATTTCTACCACTTCACAACGGTATCTCGCCCGGCGATCACGTGGCCGCGTACCCGGCCCGCCAGGGCCCACCCCACTCCGGAATGTGAATCACCCCACGGACGTGCGGTTTCGAGTACGTCGGTCACGACACTACCGATCCTCGTCCGCGCCGGGTTACGGACCGGACTACAGGTCCGCCTCCTCGCCGAGGTACAGCCCGGCGAACGCCTTGGCCGCGGACGGGGACCCCAGCAGCCGCCGCAGCCGCGCGGAGGCCGTGCCCGCCTGCATGCGGTCGCCGGACGAGGCACCGTGCAGCACGTAGGAGAGCCACTGCGAGAACTCCAGGTACTGCCAGACCCGCCGCAGACAGGCCTGCCCATAGCCGTCGAGGCCGCTGTCGTCGCCCTGGTAGTGGGCAATCAGCGCCTCGCCGAGCAGCAGGGCGTCGTGGAGCGCCAGGTTCATGCCCTTCGCGGCGATCGGCGCCACCAGATGTGCCGAGTCACCCGCCAGGTAGAGCCGGCCGTACGCCATCGGCTCCACCACGTAGTCGTGCATGTCCAGGACCACCTTCTCGATCAGCGGCCCTTCGGTCAGCGGCGGGGCCCCGGCGGCGGCGAGCCGGGTGTGCAGCTCGTTCCACACCCGGCTGTGCGACCAGTCCCCGGCGTCCTCACCCGGCTCGACCTGAAGGTAGTAACGGGTGACCTGGGGACTACGGGCCATATGGGCACCGAATCCGCGCTCATGGATACCGAAGACCACACCGCCGGCGGACGGCGGAGCCTCGGCGAGGAGCGCGAGCCAGGCGACGCCGTGGTCATGACGGGTGAGGACCGCCCGGTCGGCGGGTATGGCCGCCCGGCTCACCCCGCGCGCACCGTCGCAGCCCGCGATGAAGTCGCACGCGATGCGGTGCCGGGCGCCGGTCACCGGGTCCGTGTAGGAGACGGCCGGCCGGTCCCCGTCGATGTCGTGCAACTCCACGCCGCATACGCCGAAGCGCACCTCACCGCCCGCCTCGTCGACATACGACGCCACCAGGTCGGTGACGAGCAGCGGCTGCGGATAGACGTAGTGGCGCCGCCCCGACAGCCGTGCCGTCGGTACGGTGTGCCGCTCACCCTCGAAGCGGAACTCGAACTCTCCCTGGGTGTCGGCACGTTCGAGCAGCCGGTCGGCCAGCCCGTGCCGGTCCAGCGCCTGCACCGCCCACTCCTCCATGAAGCCGGCGCGCGGCCGCTGCTCGATGAACTGCCTGCTCTCCGTCTCCAGCACCACACAGTCGACTCCGGCGGTGCGCAGCAGATTCGCCACGGTGAGCCCGGCGGGCCCGGCCCCGACGATGACGACGCGGGTGCGCGTGAGGGGCAGGGAGGGGGTGGAGGACACGTCGCGGGGTTCCCTTCGGGACGAGCAGAAAGATCGCACGCAGTATGGCGGTTGCCGGTCGCGGGCGATCCGGCGGCCCGGCCTCCCGTAAGGGGCGCCGGACCGTCGGCCCGTTCTCAGGGGTTCGGCTTACGCACTGCCCGTGAGGCTGGCGAACACCACCACGTTGTCGGGGTAGTAGTGCCGGCCCTCGTTGTACTGGCCGCCGCAGGTGATCAGGCGGAGGCCGGCCCGGTCGATGTTCTTGTACACCTCGACCGTGGGGAACTTGTTCTTCGGGTACTGCGCGACACGGTCCACGGTGAACTTCGCCGTCTTCCCGTCCTGCCGGGCCACCTCGATGGTGTCCCCGGCCTTCATCGTCGACAGCTTCTCGAAGACCGACGGCTTGCCGTTCCAGGAGACATGGCCTGCGATCACGGCCGGTCCCTGGGAGCCGGGCGTCGGCCCCGGCCGGTACCAGCCCGCCTTGTCGGGGTCGCGCGGGGTCTCCATGGCCCCGTTCTTGTGCTGCCCCAGCGTCTCCAGCGTGGAGGAGACCTGGAGCGACGGGATGGAGAGCCGTTGCGGAACGGACTTCGGCATGCTCGCGGCGGCCTGGCTCCCGGATCCTTCACCCGTCGCTCCGTCCTGGGACGCGTCCCCGCCCTGGGCCGGGTCCCCGCCCTTGGCCGGGTCCCCGCCCTTGGCCGGCGGCTGGCCCGCGGGAACCGGCGGAGGCGACGCCGTTTCCTGTCCTCCGCACCCCGCGACGAGCACGCTCGCCAGTGCCGCGGCGATCGCGCAGCCGAGCACGCGGTGGCCCCGGCGCCGTACGGTGATCACGCTGTCCTCGCTCCGGCGGCTCATGCGGCGCTCCCGTTGCTCCCGGGACGCCCGGCGGCGAGCACGGTCTTCCGGCGCCGCATGACGGTCAGCACGCCGGTCAGCGCCACGAAGGCGACGCCTCCCGCACCCAGCACGGCCAACGGCACCCCTTGCTCCTCGGAGGGCCCGGTTCCGGTCTCGACCCCGCCGACCGGTATGGATCCCACCGCAGCGCCTTTGACCTCACCGCAGTTGGTCGGAGCGGTGGCCTCCTGGGGAAGCTTCGGATCGAGTTCGCTCTTGCCCGCACCGTCGAAGTCGTACTTCTGGTTGTTGTTGCGGTCGATGCCGTGCTGCACGATGTGCAGGTCCTTGATGTGGTCGACCACGGCCTGGGAGACGGTGAGCGTGCGCTGGTAGGAGAGCTTGCCCTGCGCGTCCGCCACGGGCATGCGGTCGACGGCCAGGCCGCTCATCATGTCCGTGGGTCCCTTGGTGGTGAGGGAGATGTTGATGTTGCCGTAGTCGACCGTGGCTTCGGTGTTGTCGATGACTCCGTCGCCGTTCGTGTCGGCGCTCGGATCCGGGCAGTGGAAGTCATGACCATCGGTGGAGCCGTGGAGGTGCTGGGCATGGGGCTGTCCGGGTACGAGTCCCTCGGACTCGATCTTCACCGTCAGCCGGTTGCCCTGGAGGCTGAGCATCGCCGTGCCCTTGGAACCGGAGTCGTTCAGCTGCGCCAGATTGATCTGGAACGCTCCGGTGCCCTCGGCGGCGGCCTGGGACGAGGCGCCCACGGTGAGGGCCATGGCGGCGGGCAGAGCGACGAGTGCGGCGAGGCGGCTGGTGCGCTTGGCTATCACGTTCGATCCTTTTCCGGCGGCCTCCGCGGGGAGGGGGGAGGCCGCACGTCGTCCGGGTCCGAGACCGACACCTCGGCGAGGTGTCTGCCGTGATTCGGAGCCGCAACGCCTCCGGATTGGTGGAGCGTTGAAAAACTTTTGACGGGCCTCTCCACGGGTCCCAGCCGGCACCGGCGCTACGCCACACACAGATCGGTCACCCGGTGGGGGGGAGATCGCACTGCGGGTGCACGGAAGCTGCCGGAACTCCCTGAAGCACCGCCCTGGGACCCGTTCGTCAACGTCCAGCTCTCCGACGGCGGGCTGCTTCCGTTCGCCGAGCCGCCGGTGGAGATCCAGATGCAGCATTACGCGTTCCTGATCGACGACGAGCTCTTCGACCGGGCGTATCAGCGGCTTGGTGATCGCGGCATCGAGCACTGCGCCGATCCGCAGATGCGGCGGCCGAGCGAGATCAACAACGAGCACCTGGTCAACGAGGTGAGACGAACCACTAGCGCAGCGTGTAACCGCCGTCCGGATAGATGGTCGAACCGGTCATGTAGCCGTTGGTGAAGAGAAACAGAACGCCATGGGCGATCTCGTCCTCGGTTGCTAGGCGGTGCAGCAGGGTGTCGTTGCGGTACTGGGTGAAGCCGGCGTCACGTTCCTGAGCCGGTCGCTGTGCCCAGAGATTGCCGTCTACGGTGCCCGGCGAGATCACGTTGACCCGCACGGGAGCGAGTTCGACCGCGAGTCCCCGTCCGAGTCCTTCGATGGCGGCATTGCAGGCGGCGTAGGCAGGAGCGGGCGCCGGCGGCCGTGCCCCCGCGGCGCCGGACATGAGGACGACGGAGCCGTCGGGCGGCAGCAGCGGTGCCGCGTACTTGGCCACGTGGTACTGACCCCAGAATTTGGAGGTGAAGGGACTCGCCGCGTCGGCGTCGTCCAGCTTCAGCATCGGCCCGACCCGATAGGACGCCGCGGTTGTGAAGACGTGATCGACCCGGTCGCGTGCGCCGAAGAACGAGGCGACGGAACGAGGGTCCGTCACATCCACCGTCTGCCAGGTGGCGGCCTCCCCCACCTCTCGTGCCGCGGCAGCCAGCTTCTCCGGTGTACGGCCCCCCAGCACCACCTTCGCTCCCGCCGCGGCAGCCTGATGAGCAACACGCAACCCGATGCCCGAACCACCGCCGATCAGTGCGACTACACGGTCGGTTAACTCATGGCGGCGAGGTGACGCATCTGCGGGGGAGGGCGTGGACGGCACGGACATCGAAAGCCTCATCAGGGAGCAGGTGTTGGTCGTCTTCCTTAACGGAGACCGCCACTCGCATATTCCTGACGGGTACCGCACCGGCGCCGGCCGGCAGCTTCCCACCGAGTACCCCACCGGCTGGGCCCTGTTGCCTTCGTGGAACGCCGCTGGGTGCTCAGACTCAAGGGGCGCCGGTGTCGGCTGCGTGCTGCCCCCTATTGACGAGTGGGCAGTCGAGGTACAGCAGGAGGAGCAGGCAGCCCACCAGAGCTATGGAAAGACCCGGGAGCACGGAGGAAACCGGGCCGGGCGAATGGCACGGGACCATACGGCGTCTCCAGGCGCCCATGCGCCCAGAGCATGTCACGGTGCCGCTCGGCCCCCTCTGCCCGCCCCGTCATGGTGCCCGCCCGCATGCTCGGGGACCGAAGTGTGGCGTCCCACCACATACGCCTCTGAACTGCGCGTTCCTACGGTATGGCGACACGAGAACGTCCCCGTCCCACGCCAGGAAGTGGTGCCGATGCCCTCCCCAACCGCTCCCCCCGCCCCCGCCCCACCACCCACCGACCTCAAGCGCATCGTCGCCGCGAGTCTGATCGGCACCACCGTTGAGTGGTACGACTTCTTTCTCTACGGGTCTGCCGCGGCGCTGGTGTTCAACAAGCTGTTCTTTCCCGGCTCGGATCCGCTCGTCGGGACCCTGTTGTCGTTTGTGACCTACGCGGTGGGGTTTGCGGCGCGGCCCCTCGGGGCCTTGGTGTTCGGGCATTACGGGGACCGGCTGGGGCGTAAAAGGCTCCTGGTGCTCAGCCTGCTGATGATGGGCGGCGCGACGTTCGCGATCGGGTTGCTGCCGACGCATGCGACGGTCGGTACCGCGGCGCCGGTGCTGCTGACCGTGCTGCGGCTGATCCAGGGATTCGCGCTGGGCGGTGAGTGGGGCGGCGCGGTGTTGCTGGTGTCGGAGCACGGTGACGCGCGGCGGCGCGGATTCTGGGCGTCCTGGCCGCAAACCGGCGCGCCCGCAGGGCAGTTGCTGGCCACCGGTGTGCTGTCGGTGATGACGGCGCTGTTGTCGGATGCGGCGTTCGCGTCCTGGGGGTGGCGGGTGCCGTTCCTGCTCTCGGGCGTGCTGGTGATCGTGGGGCTGTGGGTCCGGCTCTCGGTCGATGAATCGCCGGTGTTCAAGGCCGCGTTGGCGAGCGCCGAGGAACGGCGGGCGGAGGGTGCCGCGGTGGAGAGGCTGCCGTTGGTGGCGGTGCTCGTCCACCACTGGCGGGATGTGCTGATCGCGATGGGCGCGCGGATGGCCGAGAACATCTCGTACTACGTGATCACGGCGTTCGTGCTCGTCTACGCGACCGCGCACACCGGGCTGTCACAGCAGACCGCCCTCAATGCCGTGCTGATCGCTTCGGCGCTGCACTTCGCGGTCATCCCTGCCTGGGGTGCGCTCTCGGACCGGATCGGGCGCAGGCCGGTCTACCTCCTGGGCGCGGTCGGCGTCGCCGTCTGGGCGTTCCCGTTCTTCGCGCTGGTGGACTCCCGCCAGTTCGGGCCGCTGCTGCTCGCGGTGAGCGTCGGGCTGGTCTTCCACGGTGCGATGTATGCGCCGCAGGCGGCCTTCTTCGCGGAGATGTTCGCGACCCGGATGCGGTACTCGGGCGCCTCGATCGGGGCCCAGTTCTCCTCGGTCGCGGCCGGCGCGCCCGCCCCGCTGATCGCGACCGCGCTGCTCGCCGACTTCGGCAGCCCGGCGCCGATCGCCCTGTATGTCATCGCCGCGGCCCTGCTGACGCTGCTCGCGGTGGGCGTGGCGCGCGAGACCCGCAGCCGGGATCTCGCTGCGGTGGACGGCACGGCGACGGCCGGTGCGCTCCGTGCGACGGGCACGGGAGCGGCGGAAGGCGGGACGTCGTCGGCCGTACCGTCCTGAGGGTTGGCCGAGGGGCCGGGGAACCTGATGTTCGGCGGGGGCGTGGCGGGCCCGGGGACGCTCCGGGAGACGGGGCAGCAGGTCCGCCACGCCCCCGCCGGGCGTCAGGAGTGGTTCTTGCTCTTCAGGGAGTCCTTCATCCCTTGGACGTTCTCCTTGGCGTTGCCCATCGCGCCCTTGGCCTTGCCCTTGGCCTCGTCCGTACGGCCTTCGCTCTTCATGCGCTCGTCGCCCATGATCTTGCCGGCCTTCTGCTTGGCCTTGCCCTTCATCTTGTCCATGGCGCCTTTGTCACCCATGACGAACTCCTCTGTGCGGTGGGAAGGGGGAAGCTTCGGCCACCACGCTGCCGCAGGTCGCGGCGGCGCGCACCCGGAGGCGGCTATCGGTACGGACCGGACGCGGGCGCGGCGCGGAGCACCGTCCCCGTCTACCCGCCGGTATCGCCCGTCACGGCGGAGGACAGCTGGTGCAGCCGCAGCGCCAGTTGGATTTCCAGGGCGCGCGCCGGCGTCTGCCATTCGGGGCCCAGCAGCCGGCTCACCCGCTCCAGGCGCTGGGCGACGGTGTTCACGTGGACATGCAGGGCGTCCTTGGTACGGGCCGGGCTCATCCCGCAGGCGAAGTAGGCACCGAGGGTGCGCAGCAGCTCCGTCCCGCGGCGGGCGTCGTAGTCGGCGACCGGGCCCAGGGTGCGGTGGACGAAACCGTCCACATCGCGGGTGTCGGCGAGCAGCAGGCCGAGGAAGCCGAAGTCGGCAGCGGCCGCCCCCTGGCCCGCCCGGCCCAGTACGCGCAGCGCCTCCCGGCAGCGCCGGGCCTCGGCGTAGGCGTCCGCGACCGCCGCGGGGCGGGCGGCGGGGGCCGGGACCGGGGCCGAGGCACCGACCGTGACGGGCTGGTGCAGCGCGGCCCCGAGCCGGGCGGCGATCTCGCGGGCGGTGTGCGCCGGGTCCCCGTCGGGGCCGAGCGGCAGCAGCAGGACGGCGCCGCCGTCCCGTTCGGCGGCCAGTCCCTGGCGGGTGGCGGCGAGATGGGAGGCGGCCGACCACAGGCGGCGGCGATCGGCGCCGTCGGGAGGGGAGGAGGCCCCGTCCGGTGAGGCCCCGTCCGGTGGGGCCCCGTCCGGTGAGGCCCCCTCGGGTGGGGCCCCCTCGGGTGAGGAGGCAGCATGCGGCGGGGAGGCGGCCGTCGGCGGGGAGGCGGCGTCGCGGTCGGATATCGCCGCTCCGTACGCCGGGGGTGCGCTGACCCCGTGCGCCGGGGGTGCGCTCGCTCCGTGCGCCGGTGATGCAGCGTCTCCGTGCCCCGGTGGTGCACCGTCGGTCCGGGCCGCCAGGACGACATGCGGCGCATCGAGGTCCGCGCCGACCCGGGCCGCGCGTTCGCCGAGCAGGCGGGGGTCACGGTCGGCGGCGTCCAGCAGGTCGTCCAACAGCTCGCCGCGCACGCGCTGTTCGGCCTCGCCGGCGGTCCGCCGGGCGAGCAGGAGCAGCGAGGTGACCATGGCGGCCCGCTCCAGGGTGCGCTGGTCGACCGGATCGAGAGCCGGGTGACCGCGCAGGACGAGGGCGCCCAGGACCTCGCCGCCCGCCCCGACCGCCGCGACCCATTCGGTGCCCTCCCTCACGGCGTGGCCGCCGACGCGCGAGCGTTCCAGTGCCTCGGCCGGTGCCCGGCCGGGGTCGGCGAACTCGACCTCGCCGTGCAGGACTTTTGCCAGCGCGTCCGCCACGTCCATGACCCCGCCGCCGCGCAGTACCAGTTCGGTCAGCCGGTCGTGAATGTCCGAGGCTCGCTCGACGGCCGAACTGCGGTCGCGGATGATCTCGTTGGCGGCCTCCAGTTCGGTGAGAGTCTTGCGGGTCCCGGTGAGGAGGTTGGCGGTGTCGATCGCGACGGCGGCATGCGCCGCGTGGGCGGCGAGCAGGGCGATCTGACCGTGTTCGAAGACCCGCTCGCGGCGGTCGGCGGCGAAGAGGACCCCGATCACGCCGCTGCCGAGCATCAGCGGCACCCCGAGGATCGCCACCAGGCCCTCGTCGTGGACGCCCGAGTCGATGGTGCGGGTGTGCCGGAACCGCTCGTCGTGGAAGTAGCTGTCGGTGACGTACGGGCGGGCGGTCTGCGCGACCAGCCCGCCCAGGCCTTCGCCCATGCCGAGCCGCAGTTGCTGGAACCGCGCGGAGACCGAGCCGTCGGTGACCCGCATATAGGTGTCGCCGGCGGCGGTGTCGTGGAGGGTGAGGTAGGCGACCTCGGTGCCCAGCAGGGACCGGGCCCGGCGCACGATCGCACGCAGCACCGCGTCGAGGTCGCGCAGCCCGGCCAGGTCGTGGGCGGTGGCGTAGAGCGCGGACAGCTCGGCCTCGCGCCGTCGGCGGTCCTCCAGCTCGGCACGTACCCGCAGCGCGAGGAGCTTGGCCCGCTCCAGTGCGGCGAGCCGACCGGCCGGCTCGCCGTCGGCTCGGGCGCGCAGCACCGGCCGTTCGTAGTCCTCGGCGGGGGCGCCGGTGGCCAGGAGTCCGAGGAAGGGGTTCTCGGCCGGGGCGGGGGCGAGCGGAGCGGCTGGGGTAGAGGCGGGCGGGTCGGCCGGTGAAGAAGCGGGCGGGTCGGCCGGGGAGGAGACGAGGGGGTCGGCCGGGGCGTGGCCTTGGCCGTAGGGATCGGGAGCTTGCGGGCGTGCGTCCACGAGGCCGGGCCCCGACGGACGTGTACCCACGGGGCCGGGCGCCGATGGATGTACGTCTACGAGGCCGGGTGCCGGCGGGGGCACGGCGTGCACGGGCTCGGGGGGCGGCTCGGACGCAGGCTGATCGTTGGGCATGGTCACAGGGATACCTTCGGTGCGTCACGGTGCGCCAGCCTCCGCGGCCGGGAACCGGGAGCCGGGAGCCGGGAGCCAGGGACCAGGAACCAGGAGCCGGGGGGACCGGCAGGGGCGAACCGCGAACCGCGAGCCGGATCCCGGCCCGGCGGGCACTCAATGCGCGGTCCAGCCCCCGTCCATCACCAGCGAGGTGCCCGTCATGAAGGAGGCCTGGGGAGTACAGAGGTAGGCGACGGCCTCGGCGACCTCCTCCGGTTCGAGCAGCCGCTTGAGGGCGGAGTCGGCGAGCAGGAGGTCGGCCAGGACGCGTTCCTCCGGGATGCCGTGCGCCGCGGCCTGGTCGGCGAGCTGCCGTTCGACGAGAGGGGTGCGGACATAGCCGGGGTTGAGGCAGTTGCTGGTGACGCCGTGCGCGGCGCCCTCCAGGGCGGCGGTCTTCGACAGCCCTTCGAGGCCGTGTTTGGCCGCGACGTAGGCGGACTTGAAGGGGGATGCCCGCAGGCCGTGCACGGACGAGATGTTGATGACGCGGCCCCAGCCCTGCGCGTACATATGGGGCAGGGCGCCCCGTAGCAGCCGGAAGGGCGCCTCCAGCATGACGGTCAGCACCTGGTGGAAGACCTCGGGCGGGAACTCCTCGATGGGGCGGACGAGCTGGAGGCCCGCGTTGTTGACGAGCAGATCGATGCCGGCCGCGACCCGTTCGGCCGCGTCCAGATCGGTGAGGTCCAGCCGCCGGGGTTCGATGCGACCGCGGCCGCCGTCCGGGTGAGCCGCCACGAGGCCGGCCAGGCCGTCGGCGTCGCGGTCGACCGCGACTACCGTGGCGCCGGCCGCCGCCAGCCGCAGGGCACAGGCGCGTCCGATGCCACTGGCCGCGCCGGTGACGAGCGCGGTGCGGCCGTCGAGGTCGAGGGATACCGGGCCTGGGGTGCCGATCACGGTCATGTCCGCACCCTAGGCAGCGGACGGGTCCGGCTCCGATGTGCCCCGGCGCCACACTTCGCGGGCCTGAGGTGGCGGCGGACCACGTCAGACGGGGCGGCCGTGGCGACGGACCACGTCAGATGGAGCGACCGTGGCGACGGACCACGTCAGATGGAGCGACTGCGGCGGCGAACCACCTCAAATGGGGCGGCCCACGCCAGAGGTGGTGCCCGCACCCGCACCCGCCCGCACCCGCCATGGCGGGCCGCGAGCCGCCGTTCCTCGCGCCCACCCGCTTCACCCGATCGGTCGCCCCGGATAGCCGGCGCCCCGGTGGGCCCCTAGCGTCGTACGACGCAGCGTTCCGTCTGCGCACCGCCGCCCTATCCGCGCACCGCCGCCCCGAGGGAGACCGACATGCGGAGGCTCATCGCCGTGCCGACGGTGCTGCTCGCCCTGGCCGCGGCGGGCTGCGGGGACGCGGAGAACGACCGGAGCCCGACGGCCGCGGCGTCGTCCGCCGCGGGCAACGGTCCGGCACCCGACAGAACTCCGGACGAGGACACCGGCTCCGCCTCCCCCACCATCCCCGGGCAGCCGATGGACTGCGGCGAGCTCCCCGACGCGCTGGGCAAGGCAGGGGACGTCGTCCTCTACGCGGATCCCGGGGCCGGCGGCACCGTGGGCTGCGACGAGGCCCGCCGGGTGATGTCCGAGTTCTTCGTGCGGGCGCCGCACGAGGCCCGGGACGACCGGGGCACCCTGGCCGTCCGGGGCTGGTTCTGCCAGTACGGGAGCGGCCCCACCGGCACCTGGATCACGACCTGCCGCAAGGACAAGCGGGAGATGCACACCGAGGAGCCGGCCGATCAGCCCTCCGACCCGGGGCGGTCACGGGAACCCGGCGGACCGGACGGCCCCGACGGATCCCAGCTGCCGCCGCTTCCCGGTGAGCCCTCCGGCCCGATGGACGAGCCGTCGACGGAGGAGCTGTAGGCCCCCTCCGGTCGGCCGCCGGAGCCACTGCCGGGTCTCTCGCAGCCGGGGGAAGGAGGCTGGAGACGAAAACCGGAGAAGGAAACCGGAGGGAGAAGGAAACCGGAGAAGGAACCGGCCGGGGGAAGGAAGCCGGCCGCCGCCCCGGGGAGCTCCGGGCCCCACCCCGGGGAGCTCCGGGCCCCACCCCGGGGAGCTCCGGGCCCCACCCCGGGGAGCTCCGGGCCCCACCCCGGGGAGCTTCGGGCCCCGCCCCGGGGCGGATTTCCTCAGGCCTGGGGCCCCTCCGGTTCCGCCTCCGGCGCGGTCTCCGCCTGCGGCTCCGTCTCCGGCTCCGCCTCCATCGTGTGGAACCAGGTCGGCCCGGCCTCCAGCGCCCGCTTGATGCGGGTCAGCGCGTACTCCTCAAGCTCCGGCAGGGCGTCCACGGCGAACCAGCCCACGTCCAGCGACTCGTCGTCATTGACCTTCGCCTCGCCGCCGACCGCCCGGCAGCGCAGCGTCACGTCCATGAACTGGCAGACATCTCCATTGGGGTAGCGGGTGGGCGGCATGGTCTCGACGAGGACGACGCCCTCGGCCACGACCCGCACCGCGGTCTCTTCGTAGACCTCACGCATCGCGGTCTCGGCGGGCTGTTCGCCGGGCTCGGGGATGCCGCCGATCACCGACCAGCCACCGGTGTCGGCCCGCTTGCCCAGCAGGACGCGGCCCTGGTCATCGAAGACGACCGCGCTCACCCCGGGCAGCCAGAGCAGCTGCCGGCCGATGGAGTTCCGGAGGTCGCGGATGAATTCGGGGGTTGCCATGCTCCGACCCTACGGGACGCCCGTGACGGCCCCCTGTGCCCGGTGACGGCCCACGTGCGACCCCGGGAACGGCCCGCCTGCGATCCGGGGACGAGCCGCGTGGAGCACCGAGGGGAACGTGCCGCGTACAGCGCCGGGTGGACGGGCCGGGCGCCCCGACCGCTCGGTGCTCAGGCGCCCGCCGGGCTCCCCTTGCGCGGCCGCAGCCGGCCCCGGATGGCCCGGACGGCGCCTTCCGCGTCATCGACGGTGACGGTGAAGTCGCGTCCGTCGCCGAGCCGCACCACCACACCCTCTCCGCGGCGGACGACCACCGCCGTGCCCTGCTCGGGCCGCCAGCGGTAGCCCCAGCCGCCCCAGTGGCGCGGGGTGACCTGGGGAGTGAAATCGGCGCCGACGACGGTGTCGAGGGGGATCCGGCGGCGTGGCACCCCTATATGGCCGCACCGCACCTCCAGGCAGTCCTTGTCGATGCGTACCGCGACATGGACGTAGGCGAGCGTGCCGAAGAGCACCAGCAGGCCGACCGCGACACAGCCGACCACCGACATCACCAGGGGCGCGAGGCCCGCGGTCCAGTTGCTCTCGACGGCGAGCTCGATGCCCAGCGCAAGACAGCCCGCACCGACCGCGGCCAGCAGCCACTGGACGCGGTTGGTGGCACTGCCGTGCCAGACCTCGGGGATCTCCGCATGGGAGCCGCCGGTGGGACGCGCTCCGCTGTCGGCGCCATCGGTCGTACCAGGGTCGTCGGGGGCTGCTGCCCCCTCGTGGGGGTGGTCCCTCATGAGACGCAGCGTACGCGTCTTTGCACGCTACGGCAGCGCGTCGGACGGCCGTTCACGGCCCGGATTGCGGCGCCGCCGACGCCATGGCCGAGGTCATCGCCGACGCCATGGCCGGTGTCAGCGGCGGGCGGTCGCGGCGATCCCGTCGGCGGCGGAGTCGCCCTCGTCCGGGGCCCCCGCGGGGATGTCCGTACGGCTCTCGGCGAGCAGCCGGCCCTCGGCGAAGGTGAGCGCCGCGGCCGGCAGTCCGGCGGGGCGGCCGCTGAGGATCACGCTCAGAACGCCGGTCGGGGCGGCCGCCGGCGCCGGCTCGGCACCGATGCGGCGCAGCGCCTGGGCGGCGACCGCCTCGGCGGAGCCGTACAGGACGAGAGCGGGGGCAGCGGGCTGCTGGAGCGCGGCGCGAATCCGTTCGGCGACCAGTTCGTAGTGGGTGCAGCCGAGGACGACGCTGCGCACGTCCCGGGGGGTGCGCTGCGCGGCGGCCGCGATGGCGTCGTCGATCGCGGCCTCGTCGGCGGCCTCGATCGCGTCGGCGAGCCCCGGGCACGGTACGCCCGTGATCTCCACGCCCTGCCCGAACCGCTCGATCAGCTCCCGCTGGTAGGGGCTGCCGGTGGTGGCGGGGGTGGCCCAGATGACGACCGGGCCGCCACCGGCTGCCGCGGGCTTGACGGCCGGGACGGTGCCGATGACGGGGACATGGGGTTCCAGTTCGGCGCGGAGTGCCGGCAGTGCGTGCACGGACGCGGTGTTGCAGGCGACGATCAGGGCGTCGGGGCGGTGGGCGGCCGCGGAGCGGGCCACCGCCAGTGCGTGTGCGGTGACGTCCTCGGGGGTGCGGGGGCCCCAGGGCATACCGTCGGGATCGGAGGAGAGGACCAGATCGGCGTCCGGCCGCAGTCGCCGCATGACGGCGGCCGCCGCGAGCAGCCCGGTCCCGGAGTCCATCAGCGCGATCTTCACCCGGACACTTTACTCAGTCGCGCGTCCGGCTTGTATACCGGGCGCGGCGGCGGGCCCGCCGGGGCAGAGCGCGGGCGGCGGGCGGCCCGCCGGGGCAGAGCGCGGGCGGCGGGCGTCCCGCCGGGGCAGAGCGCGGGCGGCGGGCGTCCCACCGGGGCCTCCGGCCCGGCCCGGGTTCCGTGACACCGGCCTGGCCCGGGTTCCGTGACACCGGCCTGGCCCGGGTTCCGTGACACCGACCCGGCCCCGGTTCCGTGACACCGGCCTGGCCCGGGTTCCGTGACACCGACCCGGCCCCGGTTCCGTGACACCGTGCCGATCGCCCGTGCGCGCCGGTCGTGGTGCGGCAGACTGCCGCCGTGAGCGCGATGGAGTGGATCGGTGCCGGGTCGCTGCTGGCCTGGATGTGGCTGCTGCTGGGACAGGGCTTCTTCTGGCGGACGGACGTCCGGCTGCCGGAGCGCCGGGATCCGGAGCGCTGGCCGTCGGTTGCGGTGGTGGTCCCGGCGCGGGACGAGGCCGCGGTGCTGCCGGACAGCCTGCCGTCGCTGCTCGGGCAGAAGTACCCGGGCCGGGCGGAGGTGTTCCTGGTCGACGACGGCAGTACGGACGGGACCGGCGCACTGGCCCGGGAGCTGGCGGCCGCGCGCGGGGGGCTGCCGCTCACGGTGTCCTCGCCCGGCGAGCCCGAGCCGGGGTGGACGGGGAAGCTGTGGGCCGTACGCCAGGGGATCGCGCTGGCGCGGGAACGGGTCGCGCCGGAGTACCTGCTGCTGACCGATGCGGATATCGCGCACGAGCCGGACAGTCTGCGGGAGTTGGTGGCGGCGGCCCGGTCGGCGGACCTGGATGTGGTGTCGCAGATGGCGCGGCTGCGGGTGGTGACCTTCTGGGAGCGGCTGATCGTGCCGGCCTTCGTGTACTTCTTCGGGCAGCTGTACCCCTTCCGGTGGGTCAACCGTCCCGGGGCGCGGACCGCGGCGGCGGCCGGTGGCTGCGTGCTGCTGCGGCGGGAGGCGGCGGAGCGGGCGGGCATTCCGGAGGCGATCCGGCACGCGGTGATCGACGATGTGACGCTGGCCCGTGCGGTGAAGCGCTCCCGGTCGAACGGGGGCATCGCGCAGCGATCCGGCTCGGGGCGGCGGCAGGCGACGGGCGGGCGGATCTGGCTGGGGCTTGCGGACCGGGTCGACAGCGTGCGGCCGTATCCGCGGTTGGCCGAGCTGTGGCGGATGGTCTCGCGCAGTGCCTACGCCCAACTGCTGCACCAGCCGTTGCTGCTGCTCGGCACGGTCCTCGGTCTCGCGCTGGTGTATCTGGCGCCGCCCGGCGTGCTGGTGGCCGGACTCGCCGACGGCGATCCGACGGCCGCCGCGCTCGGCGGGGCGGCCTGGGCGGTGATGTGCGGGACGTATGTGCCGATGCTGCGCTACTACGGGCAGCGGCCGTGGTGGGCGCCGCTGCTGCCCTTCACCGCGCTGCTGTATCTGCTGATGACCGTGGACTCGGCGGTTCAGCACTACCGGGGGCGCGGTGCGGCCTGGAAGGGACGGACGTACCCGGCGCCCTGAACAGCCCCCGGTCCCCCGGTCCCCCTGGTCCCGCCGGTCCCGCCCTCATTTGCGGGCAGGTGACCAGTCCAGGCCCCAGCCGTAGGCGTGGTCGACGGTGCGCTGCGGACTGACACCGGGCTCGGGGACGAGGTAGCGGGCCTCGCGCTGGACGACGAGCTCGCTGCCGGTGTTGGTGATCAGGGCGAGCGCGCAGACTGTGGAGGGCACCGTGCAGGTGTCGAGCGAGAAGTCGACCGGGGCACCGTGCTGGGGCTGGAGGGTGACGGTGGCGCTCAGGCCCTCGAAACTGCGGGCGCCGGCGTAGACGGTGACGAAGATCAGGACGCGCTTGATGCGTGCCTGATGATCGAGGTTGATGGTCAGGTTCTCGCCGGCCGCGACGGCGCCGGTGCGGTCGTCGCCGTCGAGCTGGATGAACGGCGGGGCGTGCAGGGCGCCGAAGTTGTTGCCGAGCGGGTGGACCACACCGGCGGCGCCGTCGGTGAGTTCGTAGAGCGCGCACAGGTCGAGGTCGAGCTCGCCGGACGGGGGCAGCAGCGACCCGCGGGCGCCCATGGCCTGCATCGCCTTGCGGCCGAGCGTCTTGCCGAGTCGCTTGCCCGCCGAGCCCGCGCTCCAGTTGAGGTTCACCCGCATCGCCCCGGAGGTGCCGCCCTGCTTCGTCAAGGAGACGGCGGGGGCGTCCTTCGTGAGGGTGACTTTTGTCAGACGAACGGGAGGGGCGGGCGGTGCGGGCGCGGGCTGCCCCGGCGGGGGCATCGGGGGCCCGGGCGCCACAGGCGGGGCCATGGGCGGCGCGGGCGGCGGAGTGCCCATGGCGGTCGGCGCGGGAGCCGGGGCGGGCGGCGCGGACCGTTGCGGCGCCGGTTCCTCGACGCTGATGCCGAAGTCGGTGGCCAGTCCGGCGAGGCCGGTGTCGTACCCCTGCCCCACCGCGCGGAACTTCCAGGCGCCCTGGCGGCGGTAGAGCTCGCCGAGCACGAAGGCGGTCTCGGAACCGGCGTCCCGGCTGTCGAAGCGGGCGATCTCGGCGCCGCTCGCCGCGTCCAGCACCCGGATGTGCAGGCCGGGGACGCTCCCGAAAGGGCCGCCGTCGGCGGAGGCTGCCAGCACCACCGTGTCGACAGCGGGTTCGACCGAGGCCAGGGCCACGGTGAGGGAGTCGGTCATCGCGCCGCCGGACGCGCGCTTGCCGTCATGGCGTACGGCACCGGAGGCGTGCGCGGCCTGGTTGTAGAAGACGAAGTCTCCGTCGTCGCGGACCTTTCCGGACACCAGAAGCAGGGCGGAGGCGTCCACGTCCAAAGTCCCCGGGGCGGCCTGCCAGCCCAGCTCCACCCGGACCTGTGGGGCCGGGACCGGAACATTGCTGCCCTTGAGCATCGACATCGCCGCGCCTTCCTCTCGTCCGCCGCGCCCCCTCTCCGGTGGCCCCTCCAACCTACTTGGCCCGAACCGCTCCGAACGCCCCTTGTTCACCTGCGAGAAGCGGGGTCTTTACACGATCCCTACGGGCGATCGCGACCGATTTCCACAAGTTCGCTCCCATTGGTGCTCCAGAGCCGCTCCGAACACGCAAAACAACCCTCTTTCCAGGCTCCCCAATCGGCACATCGTGGGCTTAACTTATGAGGCATGACGTCCCCCCGCTCTACCTACGGCGGCTACTACGCTTCGCCTTCCTTCCCGGACACCCCGATCTACGACAGCCTCGTCGCCGAACGTGGTACGCCGCAGATCGCCCCGATCCGGGTGAACCCCTCCCCTTACGAGACGGGTTCGTCCTATTTGCCGGCGCTCCCGTCGGCGCTGCCGGCCCTTCCGGCCGCGCCCTCCTACCCGTCGCCCGCGCAGGGCTATCCGGGAGCCGCCGCGCAGCCGGTCGCCCCGCTGCAGCAGGCTCCGGCGCCGTACATCCCGCAGCAGGCGGGCAGCCGCGGCTACCAGGCCCCGCAGCAGACGGGCGGCCGCGGCTATCCGTCCCCGCAACAGCAGCAGCCCCAGCGCCCGCCCATGGGCACGGGGTACGAGGCGATGCGTCCGGCCGCTCCGGTCGCGCCCCGGCCCGCCTCGCCGTACGACGATCCGTACGGCCGGCAGTATCCGCGCGGGTACTGACCCGGCCGGTCGGTCAACTGTCCGAGGCCGCTGGCAGGATGGATGGCATGCCGAAGCCTGCGCTCCAGTCGATCCATCTCTACCCGGTCAAAGCACTGGCGGGGCCCGGTCCTGGCGAGGCGGTCGTGGAGCCGTGGGGGCTCGCCGGGGACCGACGCTGGATGCTGGTGGACGCGGCGGGCAGGATGATCACCCAACGGCAGCAGCGGACGCTCGCGTTGGCGCACGCCGAGGGGCTGCCGGGCGGCGGCCTGCGGTGCACCGCGCCCGGGAGGGAGCCGCTGACGGTCGAGGCGCCCGTCTCCGGGGAGACGATCCCGGTCGAGGTCTGGAAGGACGTGGTCGAGGCGGTGCCCGCCGGCCCGGCGGCGGATGCATGGTTCGGCGGGTATCTCGGCGCCGAGTGCCGGCTGGTGCATCTCGACGCCCCGGAGAAGCGCCGGCCCCTTGCCCCGGACTGGGGAGCGCCCGGTGACACGGTCAGCTTCGCCGACGGCTTCCCGCTGCTGCTGACGACCACCTCGTCGCTGGATGCCCTCAACTCCCTTGTCGCGCAGGGTGATCACGCCGACGAGGGACCGCTGCCCATGAACCGATTCCGGCCCAATGTGGTGGTGGACGGCACCGCCCCCTGGGCGGAGGACGACTGGCGGCGGGTCCGCATCGGCGCAGTGGTCTTCGAGGCGGCCGAGCCCAGCGCACGCTGCGTGGTCACCACCACCGACCAGTGCACCGCCGAGCGCGGCAAGGAGCCGCTGCGCACCCTCGCCCGGCACCGCCGCTTCGGTGACCGGCTGGTCTTCGGCCGCAATCTGATTCCCCGCGGGGCCGGCACGATCCGGGTCGGCGACCCGTTCGAGATACTCGGCTGACGGGCCCGCGCGGCTGTCCGCCATGGTCGCGCCGTGAGCGCCCCGGGACATGTGCCATACGTCCGGTTGTCGCTCTTTGTACGGGGTGAAGTTGCTCGCTCTTCGCGGAACTCTCGCATGGACCACCCCTGATGAGGTATCCACGGACACGGAGAGGGGGCACGATGCGAGCGATGAGAGGTGTATGGCGCCGGCGGCGCAATCCGCTGTGGCGCCGGACCGATCGGATCGAGGCCTGGACGGCGCTGGCCGCCGCCGTGCTGATCGTCCTCGGGGCGACCTCCGTGGGCTGGTTCGCCGGACGGGCCGCACACGGCGCGCTGCTGACGACCGTACGGATACAGCACCAGCAGCGGCATCTGGAGTGGGTCACGGTCGACCGGCTGATCTCCCGGACCCCGCTCGACCCCGATCCCGAGACCTCGTCGCAGCGCGATGCGCACCGCCGGGTCCTCGCCCGCTGGACGGCCCCGGACGGCACTGCGCACATCGGGCAGCTCGCCGCTCCGCGCCCGGTGGAGACCGGTGAGCGGTTCCGGATCTGGACGGACGGCCGCGGCCGGGTGGTGCCGCGGCCGATGGACGCCGACACGGCGGCCACGCATGCGGTACTGGCCGGTCTGGGCACCGCGGCCGGCGTCGGCATGATGATCGAGGGTGCCCGGCGGATGGTCGTCTGGCAGCTGATGGTGCATCGCTTCCGCCGCTGGGACGAGGAGTGGGAGCGCGCCGGACAGGACTGGGGCCGGGCCGGCGCGGGGAGTTGATCAGGCCGCCTTCCGGGGTGCCTGACCGTGTCAACTGCCGCCCGCCGGGCGCGCTACGGTGGTGGCGCCAGCCTCTCGGCTGGGGCCCCGCAGACCGGAAAGCGGACATCCGCGGACGGATGGTGCCGGGCCGACAACAGCCGCACGAGGTGGGGGCACGACAGCGCCATGGCACAGGGCTCGGTCCAGGTGACGCACTCCGGAACGTCGCGTTGGCGACGCCGCACGGGGGAGTACAGCTCGCTCGCCGCCGCCCTGGAGGCCGCCGGGGACGGTGATGTGCTGACCATCCCTGCCGGTACCTACCGCGAGAATCTGGTGCTGGTGCGCGCGGTGACCCTGCGCGGCCCGGACGGGGCACGCGGGTCGGTGCGGATCGCCCCGGCCGACGGCGTGGCGCTGACGGTACGCGCCTCGGCCACCGTCCACGATCTGCATCTGGAGGCGGCGGACTCCGCCTCGCCCGCGCTGCTGGTGGAGGACGGCGCCCCGGAGCTGACCGGTCTGCGGGTGGTGACCCGCTCGGCGTCCGGGATCGAGGTCCGCGGGGGCGCCCGCCCGACGGTGCGGCGCTGCACGGTCGACAATGCGGGCGGGGTGGGCATCAGCGTCCTGGACGGCGCGGGCGGCGTCTTCGAGGAGTGCGAGGTGATGGCCGCCGGGCAGACCGGGGTGGCGGTGCGCGGCGGGGCCCATCCGCGGCTGGAGAACTGCCGGATCCACCATGCCTCGGGCGCCGGCCTGTCGGTCAACGGCGAGGGCAGCGCGGTCGAGGCGGTGGGCTGCGAGCTGTACGAGATCAAGGGCGCCGGGATCCAGGTGGCCGCGCGGGCCACCGGCCACCTCACCGACTGCACGGTGCACCGCACCTCCGCCGACGGCGTCACCCTGGACACCGACGCGGTGCTCACGCTCGCCGACTGCGACATCCACGACATCCCGGAGAACGCGGTCGATCTGCGGTCGCGTTCGGTGCTGACGCTGACCCGCAGCACGGTCCGGCACTTCGGGCGCAACGGTCTGTCCGTATGGGACCCGGGCACGCGGGTGGACGCCAACCAGTGCGAGATCCACGACAGTACGGGCGACTATCCGGCGGTATGGGTCAGCGACGGCGCCACCGCCCTGCTGGACTCGACGCGGGTGCACGATGTGCCGGATGCCCTGTTCGTGCTGGACCGGGGCTCTCGCGCCGACGTCGTGGACTGCGACCTCGCCCAGGTCCGCAACACCGCGGTGTCGGTCAGCGACGGGGCGACCGTACAGCTCGACGACTGCCGGATCCGGGACGCCGCGACCGGTGCGTGGTTCCGCGACCACGGCAGCGGCGGCACGCTCGCCAACTGCACCATCGACGGGGCGCAGACCGGGGTGATCGTCACCAAGGGCGCGGACCCCACCATCGAGGGCTGCACGGTCAGTTCACCGGCCGAGGCCGGCTTCTACGTCTCCGCGGAGGGCCGCGGGACCTTCCACGGCTGCCGGGTCACCGGGAGTTCGGGGTTCGGCTTCCATGTGATCGACGGCTGCCGTACGGCGCTGACCCGGTGCCGTACGGAGCGGTGCGCGCGCGGCGGCTACGAGTTCGCCGAGGGCGGCGCCGGGCAGGGCGACGGGCCGACGGTCCAGGACTGCACCAGCGACGAGAGCCGCGCCGTACAGGCGCCGGCCGCCGGGGCGGTGACGGCCCCCGCGGTGCAGCAGGCCACGCAGACGGCAGGGCTGCTGGGCAACGTCCCGGCACAGGTCCCGCCCGCCGCCCCGGCCGCCCCGGAACCGGCCGTCAGCAGCCGGCCCTCCGACGAGGTGCTGGGCGAGCTGGACACCCTGGTGGGGCTGGAGAGCGTCAAGCGTGAGGTCCGCAGCCTGATCAACATGATCGAGGTGGGGCGCCGGCGCCAGGAGGCGGGCCTGAAGGCCGCATCCGTCCGCCGCCACCTGGTGTTCACCGGCAGCCCCGGCACCGGCAAGACCACCGTGGCGCGGCTGTACGGCGAGATCCTGGCGTCCCTGGCGGTGCTGGAGCGCGGGCATCTGGTCGAGGTGTCCCGGGTGGACCTGGTCGGCGAGCACATCGGGTCGACGGCGATCCGCACCCAGGAGGCCTTCGACCGGGCACGCGGCGGGGTGCTGTTCATCGACGAGGCCTACGCCCTCTCCCCCGAGGACTCCGGACGCGACTTCGGGCGGGAGGCCATCGACACCCTGGTGAAGCTGATGGAGGACCACCGGGAGGCCGTGGTGGTCATCGTGGCGGGCTACACCGCCGAGATGGAGCGCTTCCTGGCGGTCAACCCCGGTGTGGCGTCCCGTTTCTCCCGCACCATCACCTTCGGCGACTATGCGCCCGAGGAATTGCTGCGGATCGTCGAGCAGCAGGGCGAGGAGCATGAGTACCGCCTCGCCGAGGGGACCGGCGAGGCGCTGCTGAAGTACTTCACGGCGCTGCCCAAGGGGCCGTCGTTCGGCAACGGCCGTACCGCGCGGCAGACCTTCGAGGCGATGGTCGAGCGGCACGCGGGACGGGTGGCGGAGCTGCCCGCCCCGAGCACCGACGACCTCTCCCTGCTCTACGCGGACGATCTGCCCGAACTCCCCTGAGCGGGACGGCCGTCGGCACAGTCGTCGGCGGGCCGCTGTCCCGGCAGATCCGGACCGAGCCGGGCGATCAGTTCGGCGCGCACCCGGCCGAAGACCGGGTCCGCCTGGTAGTCGCCGTGGCCCAGGATCTGGGCGGGCAGCGGGTTCTGCAGGGTACGGCCGAAGGCGAGCGGGTCGCGCAGCGGGCCCTCGTCGATCCGGCGGCCGTCGTCGCAGGTGAGCCGGATCGGGCCGCCGATGGGGTCGGTGAAGCGCCACAGGTTGCGCCAGTCGTCCATCTGACGGTGCAGTCCGGTCAGCGCGGGCGGCCCGAAGAAGGCCGGGAACCAGCGTCCGTAGAGCCGTTCCAGGGGACTGCCGTACGTCAGCAGCGCGACCCGGCTGCGGGTGACCAGGTCCAGCTGCCAGACGGCGGCGGCCGCCAGCACACTCCCCTGGGAATGCCCGGAGAGCACCAGCCGGCCGTCGAACCGCTCGGTCCAGGTGGCCATCCGCCAGGTGAGGTCGGGAACGGCGCGCTCGGCGTAGCAGGGCGGTGCGAAGGGGTGGGCGGCGCGCGGCCAGAACGTGCCGACGTCCCAGAGGATGCCGATGGTGCGGCGGGCCGAGTGGTCGCGGTAGGCGCGCCGCCCCATGGTGATCAGCAGTATGACGCCGGCGCTCATCAGCCAGGAGCCCAGGGATTCCGCGGTCTCGGCGGCGGCGTGCACGACCGGCGGCGCGCCCTCGGTGGCGCGGCCCGGCGCCCGGTCGCTGAGCCAGGCGCCGGCCACCGCGCCGGCGCCGAGGACGAGGGTGACGGCGGCGGTGGCCGCGACCAGGACCGGTGCGGAGTCGGTGAGTCCGGCGCCGGCGATGGTGCCCGCGATCCGCTTCGTACGGCGCTCGTCGGGATGCTCGCGGGGGTCGTAGAGCCCGGGGACGTCCTTGGCCACCCGGCCGCCGACGATCACCACGCGGACGGCGGCGAGCACGACCACGATCGCGACGACCACCAGCAGGACGGGGATGACCGAGGCCTGCCAGGACAGCAGCACCGGCGGCCCGGGGATGGGAGCGTGGTCCTGGCCGGGCGTCGCCCCGCCGTCCAGCCAGTCCGCGAACCGCTGCGCCACTCCCCCGGACAGCACCCCGCCGACCGCACAGGCCAGCAGGGCGACGGCGGGCCCGCCCATGCCGCACAGGGCGGTCCGGGCGTCGTCGGGGGCGGAGCGCTGCAGGACCCAGGCGGTCAGCGCCAGCGCGAGGACCAACAGGCCCTGGAACACGGCGATCCCGCCGAAGGCGGCGGCACCGGGCAGGGCACCGTGACTGTGGGCTCCGGGGCGCGCCCAGCCGGTGTGCACGACGATCAGCGCCAGCGCACCGAGGGCGGCGAACGGCAGCGCCCGCACGACCAGATGGTCGGACTCGTTGTCCGGTACGGCCTCGCTGCGGGCGGTGCGCCACACAACCACGACGGTGGCGGCCGCGAGCAGGATGACCACGGCGGTCAGGGCCCGGCCGGTGACCGCGAGGGCGGTGTCGCCGCCGTGCCCGTCGGTCTGTGCGCCGGCGCCGAGGAGGACGGCGGCGATGGTCAGCACGCCGGCCGTGGTGTGGGCGGCGCGCAGCCGGGCGACCAGCCGGCGGCCGTACCAGAAGCCGTCGAGGCTGAGCGCGGTGCGCTCGGCGACCGGGGTGTCGCGGGAGGTGCCGGGCCTCCGGGGCGGCGGCGAGGCGGACTCGTAGGCGCTCCACGTACGGCGCGAGAGCCACCACAGGAAGCCGATGACGAGCAGCGGCACCATGGAGGCCAGCGCGAGACGGCGGCCCGGGGCGCTCCACCAGCCAAAGTTGTCGGGGCTGAGGAAGCCCATCCAGGATTTGTCCGCGGAGCAGACGGTGGTGCCGGCGCACTGCCAGGCGGTGAGGTCGAGGGCGACCTCGCAGGCCGCGGCGGCGAGCAGAACGGTGAGGGTGAGGGCGAGGATGCGGACCAGAAGGTCGTAGAGCCGCTGGGCCGGGTGCTCGGGCGGGGCGGCCGGGCGCATCCAGTGGGCGAGGTTGGCGACCATGAAGGGCACCAGGAGCAGCCACAGGGCACGGGCTCCGTTGCCCGAGGTGAGGTTGGACCAGCAGTACGCCTCACGGACCGGCTCGCCGCGGTAGTCGTCGGGCCGCTGCTCGGCGTCCGCGTCGTCCGTGCGGCGGTAGCAGGCGGCGGTGTCGTCGCCGGTGATCAGTTGGACGCGCGGGTCGCCGAGCATCTCCTGTGCGGTGGTGCCGCCGACGCCGTGCACCAGCAGCTCCAGGGAGAGGTGCGGCGGTGCGGCGGGCGGCGGCCCGTCTGCGGTGCTCTCATGGTCCGTTGGGCGCGCGTGCGGTGTCGGGTCCGCGGTCTCCACTGTTGTCCCCCGTCGTCGTGCTCGGACGTCGTGCCTGAAAGCGTGCTCTGAGGTCGTGCTCCGAGGTCGTGCCTCGCATGGGTGCGGTGCGGCGCCGTGCGGTGCGGCGGAGCGCTGTGCGGTGCGGCGGTGCGCACTGCCGTGCGGCGCCGGATGCGCGCCCCCGGATTGTCTCTTCCCCCGCGGAGCACATCCAGCCCCCACACCGGCCACCGGCCTCCGGCCACCGGCCCTCGCCTCCCCCGTCATCAGCATCGCTGTCAGTACCTCGTGCGAGGATGAGGGCACCAGTGATCGCAGGCGGCAGCCAGCGCGTACGACCCGGCACAACGAGCCGGGGCGGAAGGGACGGGCCGGGGTGAGCGACAACCAGAACCTCCTCGCGGAGCAGCGGCGGGCCCTGATTCTCGACGAGATCAGGCGGCGCGGAGGGGTGCGGGTCAATGAACTCACCCGCAAGCTGAACGTCTCGGACATGACGGTCCGCCGTGATCTGGACGCCCTGGCCCGCCAGGGCCTGGTGGAGAAGGTGCACGGCGGCGCGGTACCGGTCAGCGAGCCGAGCGCGCACGAGCCCGGCTTCGAGGTGAAGTCGGCGCTGGAGCTGAGCGCCAAGGAGGACATCGCCAAGGCGGCGGCCGAGATGGCGGCACCGGGCAGCGCGATCGCGCTGGCGGGCGGCACGACCGCGTTCGCGCTGGCACAGCAGTTGCTGGACGTACCCGATCTGACGGTGGTGACGAATTCGGTACGGGTGGCCGATGTGTTCTACGGCGCGCAGCGGGCGGCGGCCAGCGGCGGCGCGGGCCCCCGGGCGGGCGCCGCGACCGTGGTGCTGACCGGCGGAGTGCGTACGCCGTCGGACACCCTGGTGGGTCCGGTGGCGGACGCCGCGATCCGGTCCCTGCACTTCGATGTGCTCTTCCTCGGGGTGCACGGCATATCGGTGGAGGCGGGGCTGTCGACGCCGAACCTGGCGGAGGCGGAGACCAACCGCCATTTCGTGCGGTCCGCGCGCCGGGTGGTGGTGGTCGCCGATCACACCAAGTGGGGCACGGTCGGGCTGAGTTCGTTCGCGACGCTGGATCAGGTGGAGGCGCTGGTGACGGATGCCGGGCTGTCCGCCGAGGCGCGCGCGGAGTTCGCCGAGCTGCCACCGGAGCTGGTGGTGGCCGGTGAACCGTCGGCCGCCACAGACAGTTGACATACCGTCAGCTATCGTGAGCGACGCAGGCCCGCCGACCGTCCCGTAGGGGGTGCTCGTACCATGGCACGCCGACTCCGTCCCGTCGAGCTCGACTTCGCCGAATCCGCCCCGCTGCGGCTGGTGTTCACCGCTGAGGTCGCCGCGCCGCCGGAGGCGGTGTATGCGGCGCTGGCGGACGACGTGGCGGGCTGGTCGTGCTGGTTCACGGGCGTGGCACGGTCGGCGCCGGCACACGGCGGCCGGGGCCGGGAGGTGCGGCTGACCGGCGGCACCCGCTTCACGGAGACGGTCCTGGCGGCCGAGCCCGGCGCGCACTACGCCTACCGGGTCGACACCACCAACGCCCCGGGCCTGCGGGCCCTGTTGGAGGACTGGCGGCTGACGCCCACGGACGGCGGTACCCGGCTGCGGTGGATGTTCGCGGCGGACGGCCCGGCGCCGTTCCGCTTCCTGCTGACACTGGCCAGGCCCGGCCTGGGCCGCGCCTTCAGGGAGTCGGCGCGGGCCCTGGACCGCAGGCTCGCCAGAGCCTGACGCGGCCCCGGCGTGGATTCCGCACCACGGGCTCGGACCGGCGGACGCCGCCGCCCTGCCCTCAGACGGGCCAGGAGCCGGTGGCCAGGAACGTGTCGAGGGTGCGTGCGTAAGGCGTGATGTCCAGCCCCTGGGAGGCCAGCCAGTCGTCGGAGTAGTACTTGTCGAGGTAGCGGTCACCGGGGTCGCACAGCAGGGTGACGACCGATCCCCGGCGGCCTTCGGCGACCATCTCCGCGACGATCTTCAGGGCGCTCCACAGCCCCGTGCCGGTCGAGCCGCCCGCCTTGCGGCCGATCGCGGTCTCCAGGGCGCGTACGGCGGCGATGCTGGCCGCGTCCGGCACCTTCATCATCCGGTCTATCGCGCCGGGCACGAAGCTCGGTTCCATACGGGGCCGCCCGATGCCCTCGATGCGGGAGGCGGTGGCGCAGTCGGTCTTGGCGTCGCCGGTGAGCCAGCCGTCGAAGAAACAGGAGTTCTCCGGGTCGGGGACGCAGACGCGGGTGTCGTACTGCATGTAGTGGACATAGCGGGCGATGGTCGCGGAGGTGCCGCCGGTGCCCGCGGTCGCCACGATCCAGGCGGGCTCGGGATAGCGCTCGAGCCGCAGCTGCTGGTAGATCGACTCGGCGATGTTGTTGTTGCCGCGCCAGTCCGTGGCCCGTTCCGCGTAGGTGAACTGGTCCATGTAATGCCCGCCGGATTCCGCGGCGAGCCGGGCGGAGACCTCGTACACGGTCCGCGGGTCCTGCACCAGATGGCAGGTGCCGCCGTGGAACTCGATCAGCCGGGTCTTCTCGCGGCTGGTGGTGGCCGGCATCACCGCGATGAACGGCACTCCGATGAGCGAGGCGAAGTACGCCTCGGACACGGCCGTGGAGCCGCTGGAGGACTCGATGACGGGCTTCCCGGGGCGGATCCAGCCGTTGCACAGCCCATAGAGGAACAGCGAGCGGGCCAGTCGGTGCTTGAGGCTTCCGGTGGGGTGCGTCGACTCGTCCTTGAGGTAGAGGTCGATGCCCCACTCCTCCGGCAGCGGGAAGCGCAGGAGGTGGGTGTCGGCGGTGCGGTTGGCATCCGCCTGGACCTTGCGGACGGCTTCTTTGAGCCAGCTTCGGTAGGCCGGATCCGTGCGGTCGCCGTCCACGGTCGGCATCGGGGTCCCGGCGACCGCCCCGGCGACAGGCCCGTCGGACGCCGGGGAACCGGCCACGGCCTCGGTCGGGATCGGGGTACCGGCCACGGCCTCCTGGTCGGGCCGGCTCTGCGGCTGCTGTGCGGTGCTCACCGGCGCGCTCCTCTGGGGTTCGAAGACCCGCACACAACAGCGGGCCGACTCCGACTATAACCACCGTCCGCACCCTTCTCACCTGCATAAACATCACTTTGGGATACCCCAAGGAGGCCGTGGGGCGGGGCCGTGGCGCACCGTGCGCGCCAGGGGCACTGGTGCGACGGACGCCGCACCGGCAGACTTCCCCCCAAGGGGCGGTGGAGGGCAACTGCCCGTCTCACCGAGGAGGTGCCGGCATGGCGGAACCTGAGTTCAACGCGACCGGCGTACGGATCGAGCGATGGCTGCGATCCTTGACCCGCGCCGGACAGGTCGTCATCTCGGACGGCAGGCTGGCGCTGCTGACCAGCTACGGCACGGAGATCGACAGCGCCCCGCTGCAGGCCGTACAGGCTCATAAACCGCTGTTCGCGGCGCGGGACCGGGCGCTCGCCACGCTCAACGGCCACCGCTATTCGCTCACCCTGGGCACCCCGGAACTGTTCTTCAAAGCCCTGGAGGCGGCGCGGCCGCAACGCACCTGACGGGGCCCTCCGGACGCGGAGGTGCGGTTGCGGGAGCGCACCGGCTGACCGACCCTGGACTCGTATCACTGAGGGTTCACCAGCGGTGACGTTGTGGTGCAGTTATGGTGCAGCCGGCATCGCTGGATCCGATCTTCGCCCCTGCCCGGTGAGAGGGGCGCCCGGCCTCATCAGGGAGTCGCGGTCGTGATCAGGCAGCCCAGCAGGCACTGCACGGTGGAGCTCCAAGCCGTTCCGGCTCGCATCGGACATGTGCGCAGAATCGTCTCCGCGCAGCTGCGGTACTGGCGCCTCGACGCCTTGATAGACCCGGCGGCGCTCGGCGTGACCGAACTCCTCGCCAATGTCCACCGGCACGCCCGACCCAGCAAGCAGTGCACCGTGGAACTGCGCGTTCTTCTTGATCAGTTGACGGTCTCGGTGCATGACGAGGATCCACGGCTGCCGCGGATCCGGGTCGCGGAGAGCTGGGAGACCTGTGGTCGCGGCCTGGCGCTGATCGCGGCGCTCAGCGAGAGCTGGGGAACGCGCCCGGACGGCGGCGGCAAGGTCGTGTGGTTCACTCTTCCGGCCCTGACCGCCGCCCCCGAAGAGGCCCTTACGGTCCGCGGCTATCTGGAGCCCCTGCCGCTGGAGGACACCGGTGCGGCAGCCGGTACGGCGACCGGTCCGCGCTCGCGGACACGGGGCACGAAGGTCGGCTGACGGGCCGGGCCCACGGTGGACCCGCTGCCGTCATGCCGCGCGTCCCTTGCTGACGTCATGCCGCGCGTCCCTTGGGGCCGGCACCGAAGTGCTCCTCCAGAACGGAGAGCCGGCGCCAGTACTCCTCCTCGTCGATCTCGCCCGAGGCGAAGCGCCTGCCGAGAACGGCGAGGGGTGAGGGCACGTCGGCGGAGGCGGAGGCGGAGTACTGCGGGCCGTGGAACCGCCCGCCGGGTCCGCCGTGGCGCCGCCCGGTGCGGCGCAGCAGCGTCACCACGCCGACGATGACCAGCACCCAGAGGACGGGAACGAACAGGATCCAGGGGCCCGGGCCAGGGCCGCCACCGGTCCAGGGTTCGGCGAGCTCGAACATCACGATCAGCTCCTCGACGGAAGGTGCGCCGGGGCTCCCGGCGCCGGGGAAGACCGGGGTTCCGGTCTCCTTCGAGCCTCGCCCTCGGGAGGCCGCCGGTCGTCGTACGGCCAGCGGCTCCTTCCGTACGACGCAGGGAGTACACAAGGCGCCCCGCCTCCGCCTGCTCCGGCCTGACCCCGTCTGCTCCGGCCTGCCTCCGCCTGCTCCGACCGCTCGGCCGCACGTACCCCGCTCCGGGCGCGGCTCCCCCTCTTGTGCTCTGTAACTACTGGTATGTACAGTGCCGCCATGAGCACTCAGGATTCGCTCGGCAGACAGGCGTCACCCGGCACTCACGCCACTCCCAGCACGCAGGAACGCCTCGTGCGGAGCACCCAGGAGCTGCTGTGGGAGCGCGGGTACGTCGGCACCAGCCCCAAGGCGATCCTGGAGCGCGCGGGCGTCGGCCAGGGCAGCATGTACCACCATTTCACCGGCAAGTCCGGCCTCGCGCTGGCGGCGATCCGGCGCACCGCAGAGGGCATGCGGGCGACCGCCGAGGAGTGCCTGAGCGCCCCCGGCACGGCGTACGACCGGGTCGCGGGCTATCTGCTGCGCGAGCGGGAGGTGCTGCGCGGCTGCCCGGTCGGCCGGATGACGCAGGACCGCGATGTGGTGCGCAGCGCCGAGCTGCGGCAGCCGCTGGACGAGATGTTCGGCTGGCTCCAGGGCCGGATCGGCGAAGTCCTCACCGAGGGGCAGCAGCGGGGCGAACTGCCCCCCGGACTGGACCCGTCGGCCACCGCGGCGACCGTCGCGGCCGTCGTCCAGGGCGGCTACGTCCTGGCCCGCGCCGCCGATGACACCGCGCCCTTCGACGCGGCCGTACGGGGCGTGCTGTCCCTCCTCGCCACACAGGTCACGCCCGGCACGGACACCGCCCGCTGAGCGCCCCTCCCCCGCACCGTACGGAGTCCGTCATGCACGCCATGCAGTACGCGATCACCTTGCCCGCCGACTACGACATGCGGATCATCCGGCACCGGGTGAAGTCCAGGGGCCACCTCCTGGACGACTTCGCCGGACTCGGCCTCAAGGCGTACGGCGTCCGGGAGCGCGGGGTCGACGGCTCACCGGTCAACCAGTACGCGCCGTTCTACCTCTGGGCCGATCCCGAGGCCATGAACCGCTTCCTCCTGGGTGAGGGATTCCGCGGGGTGGTCCGCGACTTCGGACGGCCCGTCGTCCAGCACTGGCAGGGGCTCTTCCACCGCCCCGGCCCGGCCGCCGACGCCCCGCCCCGCGCCTTCACCCGGCGGACGGAGACGCTCGCCGAGGACGCCGACGCCGCCACCGTCATCGCCCGTGCGGTTGCCGGGCACGAGGAGCTGGCCACGACAAACGGCGTGCACACCACCGCGCTGGCCCTGGACCCACGGCACTGGGAGCTGGTCCACTTCACCCTCTGGGCGCACGACTCCCCCCGGTCCGCCGGGGACCGTTACAAGGTGCTGCATCTGTCCACCCCGGGCACCGGCCGGCTCGGCACGGGACGGCAGTGGTGAACGGGGCCCCGTCGGACGAAGCGGCCGAGCCCAACGGCCGTACGGCCCCCGGCGGCACAGGCCCTGCCGGCCATATGGCCTTCGGCGACACCGCCCCCACCGTCCCTACGCCCCTCGGCGACACCGCCCCAGCCGTCCGTACGGTCCTCGGCGACATCGCCCCCGCCGCTCTCGGCGTCTGTGACGCACACGACCATCTCTTCCTGCGCAGCCCGCAGTTGCCGGGCCAGGAACTGGACGACTTCGGGGCCGCGGCAGCCGAGCTGCGCGCCTTCCACGCGGCCGGCGGTACGTCGGTGATCCAGTGGACGCCGTACGGCATGGGGCGGGGCGCCGCCGAGCTACCCCGGCTGGCACGGGAATCGGGAGTGCACATCGTCGCGGCCACCGGGCTGCACCAGGCGGCCCACTACGCACCTGAGGTGCTGGAACGCCTTCGCTCCTGGGCGGCCGAACTGTTCGTCGCCGAACTGACCGAAGGGATCGGCGGCACCGGCCCGCGCGCCGGGATGATCAAGGTCGCCGGAGGATTCCACGGTCTGGACGCGCATGCCCGGTACACCATGGCGGCGGCCGCCGAGGCCCAGCGGGCGACCGGCGCGGTCATCGGCGTCCATCTGGAGCTGGGCACCGGGGCCCTGGACGTACTCGAGCTGCTCTGCGGCGAGTTGGCGGTCCCGCCGGACCGGGTGATCCTCGGCCACCTCAACCGCTCACCGGACCTCGTCGTCCACCGGGCGGCCGCGGAGGCCGGTGCGTATCTGGCGTTCGACGGTCCTTCGCGGGCCCATCACGCGACCGACTGGCGCCTCCCCGAGGCGCTGGCCGCGCTCGCCGAGGCGGGCTTCGGCGAGCGGATCCTGCTGGGCGGCGACACCACGACGGCCGGCGCCCGGTCGGTGAACGGCGGCCCCGGCATGCCCCATCTGCTGCGCCGTCACCGGGAACGTCTCGAAGTCGTCCTGGGAAAGGACCTGGTGGCACGGTTCCTGACGGCGAACCCGGCCCGCGCCTTCGCCGCCGACTGGACGCGGGTCCCGCGGGTCCCGCGGGACCCGCGCAAAGGCCGGGAAGCGCGGCGGGCGTCTACAGCGTGACCGAGATCCCCACATGCGGCCGCTTCCCGCCGCGGACCAGCGCACCGACGCTGTCCATCAGCCGGAAGCGCAGCCCGTATTTGCCCGCCATCGCCCGGCGCACCCGGCCGAGTTCGCCCTTCCCCTCCAGGAGCCGGCCGGTGCCTTCGACGCTCTGCGTACCCTCGGCGATCCGGCCCCGGACATCGCACGGGGTGACGGTCACCCGGCCGTCGTTGCGCAGCCGCTTCACCTTCCAGCTGTCGTCCCGCGTCCACACCAGTAGTTCCTCCCCCTCGGCCACCGCCCACACCGGGGTGGCCACCGGTGTCCCGTTCTTGCGGTACGTAACGAGGCTGACGTAAGGACTGCGCGCGACCGCTTCGGGAATCATGGCCACAGCCTAGGACGACGGCCGGACGACGGCAGGGCGCTGCGCCTTGAGGAGCAGGGCACAGGCAGCCCGCCCCTCCCACTGCATCGAAGGCCGCACCGGAGCCCGCGCCTGGGCCCGCACCGGGCCCGCAAGCAGGCGGAAACCGTCCGCCCACCGCGACCCCGGCCCCCGGCCTCCGGCTCCCGGTCCCGAGCCCCGCCGTCCCTCATGCCCCCGCGCCGCCGTGCCCCGTGCCGCCATGCCGTCGCGCCGCCGCCCCGCTACCGGTCGAGAACGACCAGCGGATCGTCCAGAACCGGCTGCCAGGCCAACTCCGCCGCGCCGACCAGGCTGTTGTGGTCGAGGGTGCAGGGCAGGATCGGCACCCCACCGCTGCGGCCCCACAGGCTGCGGTCGGCGACCACCGCGCGCAGCCGCTCCGGATCGGCCTCCAGCAGGGCGCGGTGCAGGCCGCCGAGGACGATGCGGTCGGGGTTGAGGATGTTGACGAGTCCGGCCAGGCCGAGTCCGAGGCGGTCGATGAGGAGATCGGCGGCGGAGCGGACGCCCGGGTCGGCGTACTCGTCCCGCAGCAGGTCGGCGGCCTGCTGGAGCAGGGAGACCTCGGGGCCCGGTTCGCGTCCTGCGGCGCCGAGGAAGGCGAGCGGGTCCGCCTCGACGTCCAGGCAGCCGCGGCTGCCGCAGTGGCAGGGCGCCCCCTCGGGGTTGACCGTCAGATGCCCGACCTCCAGCGCCAGGCCCGAACTGCCGCTGTGCAGACGGCCGTCCAGCACCAGCGCCCCGCCGACACCCCGGTGGCCGGACGCCACACAGAGCAGATCGCGGGCACCCCGTCCGACACCGTGCCGGTGTTCGGCGAGCGCCATGAGGTTGACGTCGTTGCCGGTGAAGCCGATCGCTCCGGTGACTCCCGGGATGCCGGCGTCGGCCAGCGCGCGCAGGAAGAGCGCGCGTACGGGGGCGCCGGAAGGCCAGGCGAGGTGGAGCGGCGCAAGGGCCTCACCGTCCGGTTCGGCGACCGCGGAGGGCACCGCGAGGCCGGCGCCGAGGCAGCGCCTCCCGGTCTCGCGCAGCAGGTCCGAGCCGGCCGCGACCACGTCGGCGAGGACATGCGCCGGGTCGGCGGGGATGGTGCCGCAGCCGGTCGAGGTCGCCACGATGCGGCCGCCGAGGCCCACCAGCGCGACCCGGAAGCCGTCGGCGTGGATCTGCGCCGCGAGCACGACCGGTCCCCTCTCGGCGACGAACAGCCGGTGGGAGGGGCGCCCCTGGGAGCCGGCCGAGGCGGTCGGCCGGGAGTCGACGGTGATCAGGCCGAGCGCTTCGAGCTCGGCGGCCACCGCCCCCGCGGTCGCGCGGGTCACGCCGAGTTCGGAGGTCAGGACGGCACGGGTGGGCGCGCGTCCGGTGTGTACGAGCTCCAGTGCGGGTCCGAGGGCGCCACGGCCCCGCTCCAGCCTGGTTGTCCGAGTCTGGGTCACCCCCCTATTCTGGCTTTGTGCCGACACTAAACAAAACACGGGCGGCCCTGACGAAGGACCTGGCCCCCGCTCCTCCCGCCGATCCGCACCTGACCCGCCTCCGCATCGCCCTCACGGCCTTCTTCGCCATGGACGGCTTCCTCTTCGCCGGCTGGGTGGTCCGGATCCCCGCGATCAAGGCACAGACCGGCGCGGGTGCGGGCACCCTCGGACTCGCACTGCTCGGCGTGTCGGCCGGTGCGGTCGCCTTCATGATGATCACCGGCAGGCTGTGCCGTCGGTTCGGCAGCCACGCCGTGACGACCGCCTCCGCGGCCGCCCTCGCGCTGAGCATCGTGCTGCCGCCGCTCACCCGCTCGGCGACCGCACTGGGACTGGTGCTGCTGGTGTTCGGCGCGGCGTACGGCTCGCTCAACGTCGCGATGAACAGCGCCGCGGTCGACCTCATCAGTGCTCTCCGGCGCCCCGTGATGTCCAGCTTCCACGCCGCCTTCAGCCTCGGCGGCATGCTCGGCGCGGGCCTCGGCGGGCTGATCGCGGGCGGCCTCTCCCCCACCGCCCATCTGCTGCTGCTCGCCGCGATCGGACTGCTGGTGACGGCCGTTGCGGGGAACGCGCTGCGCGCACACCCGGCCCCGGCCGTCCCCGAGCGGCTGCCGGCGGAGCAGGAGAGCCGGCCGCGGCACGACCGGGCGGGCCGCGGCCGCCGCCTGGTGCTGGTCTTCGGGCTGATCGCGCTGTGCACCGCGTACGGCGAGGGGGCCATGGCCGACTGGGGCGCGCTGCACCTCTCCCAGGACCTGGGCGCCGGACCGGGCACGGCCGCCGCCGGATATGCCGTGTTCGCGCTGGCGATGACCGTGGGCCGGCTGTCCGGGACCACGCTCGTGCAGCGCTTCGGCGCGGCGCGGGCGCTGATCGCGGGCGGGACGACCGCGACCGCCGGCATGCTGTTCGGCGCGCTCGCCCCCTCGGCCGGGGCGGCCTGCGCCGGCTTCGCCGTAGCGGGCCTGGGGCTCGCCAACATCTTCCCGATCGCCATTGCCCGGGCCGGCGAGAGCGGCGGCCCGGACGGGGTCGCCGTAGCTTCTACGGTCGGCTACGGCGGCATGCTGCTCGGCCCGCCCGCCATCGGGTTCCTCGCCGAGGCTGCCGGCCTGCCGGCCGCCCTGACGACGGTGGCGCTGCTGGCCGCGGTCGCCGCGGTCATCGCGTACGCCACCCGCGGGGCGCACCGCACCGGACGGCCGTGAACCGGCCGGCGCACCCGCACGGGCAGGCACGGCCGCCCGCCCGCTCCCCGCGTGCGCCCTGCCGCCGCCCGGACCCGCGCGGGCCCGTTGTCAGTGGCGGCTGGCACACTTCTGACCATGGAGATCACTGAGTTCGTCGAATCGCTGCGACTGGACGGAAGCCTGCTCGCCGACGCCGCCGAGGAGGCGGGGCCGGATGCCCGTATTCCGGCCTGTCCCGAGTGGCAGATGCGGGATCTGGTCACCCACATCGGCCGGATCCACCGCTGGGCGACGGAGTTCGTGACCCAGGGCGTACAGCAGCCCGGCCGTCCCCCCGAGGCTCCGGACCTGGCCGACGACGACCTCGTGGCCTGGCTGCGCGAGGGCCATCACCACCTCGTCCTGGCGCTGCACTCCGCCCCGCAGGACCTCGCGGCCTGGACCTTCCTCCCCGCTCCCTCGCCCCTCGCGTTCTGGGCCCGGCGCCAGGCGCACGAGACCTCGGTGCACCGCGTGGACGCACAGCAGGCGCTCGGTGCCTCCCTCACCCCCCTCCCGTCCGCCTTCGCGGCCGACGGGATCGATGAACTCCTGACGGGCTTTCACGGCGGTGACCGCAGCAAGGTCCGGTCGGACGTCCCCCGGACCCTGCGGCTGCGCGCGACGAACGCACCCGGCGCCGACTGGACCGTCCGGCTCTCCGACGCGCCGCCGCACACGGTGCGTACCGCCGCGGAGGCCGACGGCGCCGGGCCGGACACCGGCAAGCCGGCGGACTGCACGATCGAGGGCCCGGCGGAGGAGCTGTATCTCGCGCTGTGGAACCGTCTGCCGTGGGACGCGATAACCATCACCGGTGACGAGACGCTGGCCCGCCTGTGGCGGGAGCGCTCCGGGATCTGAGAGGCGTCCTCACCCGGTCATGCGGCTGCTGCGGACGGCGGCACGGCCTCGCATGCCGTGTGCCCCTGCGTCCACCCGTCATGCGCCTTCCCCCGGTGCGCCGGCCCAGCCGGGCTTCGCGCATCAGCCGTTCCATGGCGTACGCGCTGATGCGCGCGGCGATTTAGGGGCCATGTCGAGCTCACGCAGTCCGGGCTCAGCGGTGGGCACCGTTGCGATGAGGCACGACCACACCGGCCGACCACCGCCATCCGGCTTTCACTGCCCTGGGCGCCGCCTTCACCGCGGCGGGGGCTGTGGTTCGTCCGGATGTGGTGGCCACGGCTGTCGGATTCCGCGGGACGCGGCCGCCAACTGCAGCTCATCGGCGCGGTGCCGGCCTCCGTCGGCGCAGCGCTACTGGGGCTGAGCGTCCGGCTGTACTTCAACCCCACCGGCCCTGCGGCACAGGCGCCCCCGATTCGCCCGATGGGACCGGGTTGTACCGCCCCTTGAGGCAAGCCGAAGACCCCGTCAGCACCGGGTTCCGGAGTCCACGCCTGCTCAGGTCGACCCACGACATGACGTTCGGAAGGCGGAGAGCTTCTGTGCAGCGGGCGGACGGCAGGCAGGACCCACAGGCGGTGCCCCCTGGGAGACTGCCGGTATGTCACCCAGCCGTACGCAGGCCGAGCGCGACGCGGTCACCGTCGAGATCATGTTTGCCCTGGTCAGTGGCGCCTTCGTGGGTGCTTCAGGGTTCGGGGTGCTGGGCAGCGCGGTTCTGTGGGGTCCGGTGCCGGCCTCGTGGCGCGGACCGTGGCTCGCGGTGAGCGCTGCGCTCGGCGGGGGGCTGTGCTGCGTCCAGGTGGTGCGGGTGCTCCGGCGTCTGCCCGGCCGGCCGGGGGCCGGTCCGTCCCCCGGGGACGTCGTCTGGATTCAGCCCAGCCAGCCGGGCCGCACCAACCCCGACTCATAGGCCAGCACGACCAGTTGGGCGCGGTCACGGGCGCCCAGTTTGACCATGGTGCGGCTGACATGCGTCTTGGCGGTGAGCGGGCTGACGACCAGCCGGCGGGCGATCTCCTCATTGGAGAGACCGATGCCGACCAGGGCCATCACCTCGCGCTCACGGTCGGTCAGGGCGGACAGGGCATCGGACACGGCCGGCTCCTTGGAGCGGGCCGCGAACTCGGCGATGAGGCGGCGGGTGACACCGGGCGAGAGCAGCGCGTCGCCGGCCACGACCGCGCGCACGGCCCGCACCAGCTCCTCCGGTTCGGTGTCCTTGACCAGGAAGCCGGAGGCACCGGAGCGGATCGCCTCGAAGACGTACTCGTCCAGCTCGAAGGTGGTCAGCATGACGACCTTCACCTCCGGCAGCCGCGGGTCCCCGGTGATACGGCGGGTGGCGGCCAGGCCGTCCACCACCGGCATCCGGATGTCCATCAGGACGATGTCCGGGCGGTGTTCACGGACGGCCGCCAGCGCCTGCTGCCCGTCCGCGGCCTCGGCGACCACCTCGATACCGGGCTGGGCGTCCAACAGCACCTTGAACCCGGCCCGGACCAGCAGCTGGTCGTCGGCGAGCAGTACCCGGATCACGACTCCTCCTCGGTGGCGGCCGGGGTCACCGTATCCGTATCCGGGGACCGGCCCCGGTCGTGCGTCCCGGGCAGCGGGATACGGGCCCGCACCCGGAAGCCGCCGTCCGGGCGCGGGCCCGCCTCCACGCTGCCGCCCAGGGCTGCGGCACGCTCCCGCATCCCGACCAGACCGTTGCCGCCGCCGGCCGGCCCGTCCGCGGCGGCGGTCGCCGGGCCGTCGTCGTCGACCCGGATCTGAAGCGCTCCGGGCGTATGGACGAGCAGCACCCGGGCGGTACGCGAGCCGGAATGCCGAATGATGTTGGTCAGCGCCTCCTGGACGATGCGGAAGGCGGCGAGGTCGGTGCCGGGCGCCAGGGTGGCGGGGGCACCCTCCGTGATGACCTCCACGGCGAGGCCGGCGCCTGCGGCCTGCTCGGTGAGTTCGGGCAGCCGGTCCAGCCCGGGGGCCGGGGAGCGCGGGGCGTCCCCCGGGGTGCGCAGGGTGTCGAGGACCTGGCGGACCTCGCCGAGCGCTTCCTTGCTCGCGCCCTTGATGGTGGTCAGCGCGGACCGCGCCTGCTCCGGGTCGGTGTCGAGCAGCGCCAGGCCGACGCCCGCCTGCACGTTGATCACGGAGATGCTGTGGGCGAGGACGTCGTGCAGCTCACGGGCGATCCGCAGCCGCTCCTCGTCCGCCCGGCGCCGTTCCGCCGCCGCCCGCTCGGCCCGCGCCTTCGCCAGCTGCTCGCGGCGCACCCGTACCAGCTCGGACAGGGCCGCCACGGCCACCACCCAGGCGAGAACGAAGAACTCCTGCTCCCAGGAGGCGGGCCCGTCATGCGAGGGCGGCAGCCGGCGGTAGAGCCAGTGAACGACCAGGAGGTGCCAGACCCATACCCCGCCCAGTGCGCACCAGGCGACCTTGCGATGCCCGGTGACGATCGCCGCGAAGGCCCCGAGGGCGAGGGTGAGGAAGACCGGTCCGTACGGATAACCGGCCGCGAGGTAGACCGCGGTGGCGAGGGCGGTGCCCAGGGCGACGGTGCGCGGGCAGCGGTGCCGGAAGAGCAGCAGGGCCGCTCCGGCGAACAGCAGCACGCGGGCGAAGGCGTCCAGCGGGACACGGCCCGGCTGGTCATGCCCGGCGAAGCCGGAGCCGACCATCACGACGGCCGTGACGGCGAGCGTCGAGACCCATGGCAGCCGCGTGCCGGACCAGCTCCCTGACTTCCCGGTCGGGGGCGCCGGTTCCCCGGTCGAGGGCGCCGGTTCCCCGGCCGGCGGCACAGGGCACCGCTCACGCTCGGGCCCGAGGCCGCGCCGCGCCCACGGCGGCCATGCGTTCTCCATGCCGTCACGCTAGACCGCGGCGGGGGCCGGCGGCGTCAGCCCGGCGCGGTGCTCCGGCGTACTCCCGGGGGAGTACGCCGGGGATACGGGCCGGGAGGGACGGAGGGCGCCTCGGCCCGCGGCCGGCGACGGGGGCCGACAGCGCCTCCGCGCCGCCACCGGCCGACGGCCGGGCCCCGCCTCACCACTGCCTCACCACACCCCTGCCTCACCCCTGCCTCACCCCTGCCTCATCCCCGGTTCATCGCCTCCAGCGCCCGGCGCGCCATCGAATGGGTGCGGACGATCTCGGCCAGCGTGGTCGTCCCGCGGGTGATCTTCGCAAAGGCCTGCCAGGCCGGGCGGAAGCCGGTGATCGCGGCGTGCAGCAGGCCGGGCCGGCGCGAGAAGACCTTGAGCATCTGCCGCCCCACGCCCATCTCCACTCCGAGGCCCGCCTTGATGGCGAAGGCGTAATTGAGTGCCTGCCGGCGGGCGTCCACCGCGTCATGCGCCTCGGAGACGCGCACCGCCCACTCCCCCGCGAGCCGCCCCGACCGCAGCGCGAAGGAGATGCCCTCCCGTGTCCACGGCTCCAGCAGCCCGGCCGCGTCACCGCACACCAGTACCCGGCCCCGGGACAGCGGGGAGTCCTCGGCGCGACAGCGCGTCAGGTGCCCGGACGAAATGCTCGGCTCGAAACCGGCGAGGCCCAGCCGGCCGATGAAGTCCTCCAGATAGCGCTTGGTCGCGGCCCCCTCGCCCCGCGCGGAGATGACGCCGACGGTCAGCGTGTCGCCCTTGGGGAAGACCCAGCCGTAGCTGCCGGGGATCGGGCCCCAGTCGATGAGCACCCGGCCCGCCCAGTCCTCGGCGACCGGCGCCGGTACCGGAATCTCCGCCTCCAGGCCAAGGTCGACCTGGTCGACCTTCACCCCGACATGGGCTCCTATCCGTCCGGCACTGCCGTCCGCACCCACCACGGCGCGGGCCAGCACCACCTCGCCGTCGCCCAGCACCACCGCGACGGTCCGCCGGTCCGGCACCTCGGCGCCGTGCTGCTCCACCCGCGAGACCGTGACGCCCGTACGGACCCTCGCGCCCGCCTCCTGGGCCGACTCGACCAGCCGCGCATCGAAGTCGGGCCGGTTGATCAGCCCGAACAGCATGCTCTTGGAACGGCGGGTGCGGGTCAGCCGGCCGTTCAGCGAGAACGTCACCGCATGCACCCGGTCGCGCAGCGGCAGCTCGAAGCCGGGCGGCAGGGCATCTCGCGAGGGGCCGATGATGCCGCCTCCGCAGGTCTTGTAGCGCGGGAGTGCCGCCTTCTCCAGGAGCAGCACCCGGCGTCCTGTACAGGCCGCGGCATGCGCGGCGGAGGCGCCCGCGGGCCCCGCGCCCACCACCACGACGTCCCACACCTGCTGGTTGTCCTCGGCTGCGTGCTCGCTGCTCACCTGTGCTTCTGCTCCCGTTCGATGCCTGGCTGCGCGTACCGCCCGCATCCTACGGGCCGCTGTTGAGCCAGCGGCCTGTGGGAAGATCGGGGGCACTGATGCCCGTACGTCCGGCCCGTCCGGCTCACGAGGCCGGACGGCCCGTACGCACAACGTCGCGCCCACAAGGAGCGTTCCATGTCTGACAGCCCGCTCGCACGTACCGTCGCCGCACTGCAGCCCCGCGCCAGGACCGAGCTGGCCGAGCTGGTGGCCTTCAAGTCGGTGGCGGATCCCGCCCAGTTCCCCAAGAGCGAGTGCGAGGCGGCCGCCGACTGGGTCGCCGGGGCGCTGCGGGCGGACGGCTTCCAGGACGTGGCGCTGCTGGACACCCCGGACGGCACCCGGTCCGTGTACGGCTTCCTGCCCGGCCCGGCCGGCGCCCCGACGGTGCTGCTGTATGCGCACTACGACGTGCAGCCGCCGCTGGACGAGGCCGCCTGGGTCTCCCCGCCGTTCGAGCTGACCGAGCGCGACGGCCGCTGGTACGGGCGCGGCGCCGCGGACTGCAAGGGCGGCCTGATCATGCATCTGACGGCGCTGCGTGCCCTCAAGGAGCACGGCGGCGTGCCGGTCAACGTCAAGGTGATCGTGGAGGGTTCGGAGGAGCAGGGCACCGGCGGCCTGGAGCGCTACGCCGAGGCCCACCCCGAGCTGCTGGCCGCCGACGCCATCGTCATCGGCGACACCGGCAACTTCCGGGTCGGGCTGCCGACGGTGACCGCGACGCTGCGCGGGATGACGCTCGTACGGGTCCAGGTCGACACCCTGGAGGGCAATCTGCACTCCGGCCAGTTCGGCGGGGCGGCCCCCGACGCGCTGGCGGCACTGATCCGGATCCTGGACTCGCTGCGCGCCGAGGACGGTTCGACCACGGTGCACGGGCTGGCCGCGGACGCCTCCTGGGAGGGCCTGCAGTACCCCGAGGAGGACTTCCGCAAGGACGCCAAGGTGCTCGACGGTGTCGGGCTGGTGGGCAGCGGTTCGGTCGCGGACCGGATCTGGGCGCGTCCGGCCGTCACGGTGCTCGGCATCGACTGCCCGCCGGTGGTCGGCGCCACCCCGTCCGTACAGGCCGGCGCGCGGGCACTGGTCAGCCTGCGGGTGCCGCCGGGCACGGACGCGGCCGAGGCGACGAAGCTGCTGACCGCGCATCTGGAGAGCGCCGCCCCCTGGGGCGCGCGGGTCGCGGTCGAGCAGATCGGCCAGGGCCAGCCGTTCCGCGCCGACACCAGCAGCCCGGCGTACACCTCGATGGCGGAGGCACTGCGCGAGGCGTACGACGGCGAGGAGATGCAGACCTCCGGCATGGGCGGCTCGATCCCGCTGTGCAACACGCTGGCCGGGCTCTACCCGGACGCGGAGATTCTGCTGATCGGCCTGAGCGAGCCGGAGGCACAGATCCACGCGGTCAACGAAAGCGTGTCTCCGCAGGAGTTGGAGCGGCTTTCTCTTGCCGAGGCGTTGTTCCTCCGTCGGTACGCGAAGTGATTCCCTGCCGGTCCGCTGCGCTTTGCCTCGGGGCGTTTTTGGCTTTCCCGCCATGGGGGTTTGCCGCCGTTTCGCCTGCGGCGGGCCGGGTCCGCTGCGCGGGGCTGTGGGTGCGGTGACGGACCTCCGGGGCCTGGTGTGTGGACTGCTGCGCTTTACGTCCACACACCAGGCCCCTCCGGCCCGTCACCTCCCGTGGGTGAGTAAGCGAGGGTGAGTGGGGGGCGGGCCCCGTCTGCCCCTGCTTGGCCGGCCGGGCTACTCCAAGGTCCAGCGGACCTTGTCGCCGCCCTTGATCGCGGTGTGGCAGGGGCCCTTCTTGATCTTCTCCTCGTTCACGTACGCGTTCCACTTCTTCTTGCCCTCGGCGGCGTCGCCGTGGATCTCGGTGACGACGAAGTCCTGGGCTTTGGTGTCCCAGCGCGCCTTGACGCCGCCGAGGCCGTACTGCTCATCGGCGTCGACCAGGGCCGTGAGGGGCGTGGGCGAGAGGCCGTCGGCGGCGCAGTAGAAACCGCCCAAGAGCGTGCGCGGTCCCGTGATGACGAGTCCCACGCTCGCGGTGTAGGGGCCGCCGGTCACGCCGACGCGGACCCGGACGTCGCCCGACGAGGCGAGGGCGGACGGCGGCACCGAGAGAGCCAGGGCGAGACCCAGCCCGAGCGCGATGACGGGGGTGGCCCTGCGGGCCAGCACGGACGGCACGGTTGCACACCTTTCGTCGGTCCAGCACCACCCGCCACGAAACCACCGGCTCCCGCGATCGGCGAGAGGTGCACGGCCAAATGTGTGCACCGCCGTAGCCGTGCGCCGCCACATGGGTGTGCCGCCACGTCCGCGCGACGCCAATTGCGTGTACCACTCCGCCCGCAGACGGAGCGTCACGTGCTCCATTGAGGCGCATCCGGATCAGTACCGGCGATTCATGGACTTCGAGGCACGCGCTGAAGTAATCGAGGTCTATGAACCGCAGGCCGTGCCCGGATTGCTGCAGATCAAGGAGTACGCCCGGGACTCTCTGGGCCGCCAGGAGGACTTGACCGAGGGACAGGTCGAAGAGCGTGTCAACGCCCGGATGTCCCGTCAGGAGCGTCTGCACTCGGCCGCCCGGCCATACCGATGGGTGATCACCGACGAGGCTGTGCTCCGGCGGCACGCGGGCGGCAGGGAGTGCCTGCACAAACAACTGGCTCGGCTGCTCGAACAGGTGGATACTCCCGACAGTAAGGTGCAGGTCATGCCGTTCAGCGCGGGTCCGTACCCGTTGACGGGCGGCGCCCTGAATCTGCTGTCGCTTCCCGACGGCTCCACCATGGCTTACGAAGAAGGCATCGAGGCCGCGCATCTCCACGAGGATCCCGAAGCCGTGAAGAAGTGGCGGCGCCGGTACGAGGTGTTGCGTGCGAATGCCCTCTCACTGGCGGAGTCAGCGGACCTGGTCCGAAAGGCAATGGAGGACTACAAGCCATGCGACACACAACCGAGTTGAGCGCGGCTCGCTGGCGCAAGAGCAGCTACAGCAACACCAACGGCGGGAGCTGCGTCGAGGTCGCCGATGAGTTCCCCGGCCTCGTCCCCGTACGCGACAGCAAGGACCCCCACGGCCCCGCCCTCCTCGTCCCGGCTGCAGCCTGGACCGAGTTCGTGGACTCCCTCAAGCAGCAAGGCTAGGCGCGCCGTTCGGGCCGTTTCGGCGCCGCGCCGGGACGGGCCGCTCACACCGAGACGGTCTGGCCCTCGGCGGTGACGGTGATGCGATAGCGGTCGCGGGACGGGCTGCCCTGGGCCCGCCAGGCGCGGTAGGCGGATTCGACCTCGTCCCACAGGCGGCGCGGGCCGTGCTGTTCCGTCTCGTACACCGCACGGCCGGGGACGTATTCGGCGGTGGCCCATGAGCTGCGGGCGTCGTCGAAGAGCCAGTACGTGGCCTCGTCGCTGCCGTCGTCGGCGTGGCACAGCAGCGGCCAGGCGTCCCGCACCCGCAGTCCGACGGCGAAGCGGGCGTGCGGATCGTCCTCCAGCACCCGGGGGTCGAGCGTGGTCGTGGAGTGCTCGCCCTCCTCGCCGTGGTACCAGTCCCTGATGCGGCCGTAGGAGCGGCGCTGCTGGCGGGCCCACATGAAGGCCGGGCGGCCGGAGAAGCCGCCGGTGGCCCGCCCGTCGCGGACCGTCAGGGTGGCGAACGAGTAGGAGTGGAACGACGAGCCCCACGGGGTGAGGATCGTGCCGCCCGGGGCGGTCTGCTCCACCCAGGCGTAGGGGATGTCGCGGACCGTGCAGGTCGCGATGATCCGGTCGAAGGGGGCCCGCGCGGGGACGCCCGCCAGGCCGTCCCCGCACTCCATGTGGGGGTGCAGGCCCGCCCGGGCAAGGTTGTCCCGGGCGATGTCGTGCAGGCCCCTGTCGGTCTCGATCGTGGTCGTACGGTCCCCGCCGAGCCGGTGGGCGAGCCAGGCGGCGTGGTAGCCGGTACCGGTGCCGACCTCCAGTACCGCGTCGCCGTCCCGGACGATCGCGGCCATCGCCAGCATGAGGGAGGGCATGGACGTCGAGCAGGTGGGAAAGGCCACCTCGCCCGCCGCGCGCCGGCCGTCGTTGTGCTGGGTGATGAGGGGCAGGTCGGCGTAGACCATCCGGCGCCACTCCGCCTCGTCCGCGGCGCGGGAGACCGTTCGGTCGGCCACCTCGAAGGTGTCCGGGACGAAGTGCGCGCGGTCGACGGCGGCGACCGCCGGGGCCCATTGCGGCGGCAACTCGCCCTTGTTGTGCAGGATTTCCACCAGCCGGCTCGGCGAGGACATGGCGTCGCCCCCTACTTCTTCGGCGGATTGGTCACCGGCTTGGTCCACCGGCCGTCGGATTCCTTCGGGCTCTGCTGCTTGTCGCCCTCCTCGCCGCCCTTGCCGTCCCCGTGCTTGCCCATCGTGCTCCCCCTTCGCCGGTGCGGTTTGCGGACCCCGGGACGGGGATGCCCAGCACGATGCCCCCGCAAGCACCGGCCTGCGGGGGCATCGTTTCTGCGTCACCTTGTCGGTGGTGTCACACGCTCACCGGCGTCAGACGCTCGCCGGCTCCGGTGTGCGGTCGGTCTCCTCGGGCTGCGGGCCGTCCTTGGCGGACCGCTTCGCGGCCTTCTTCTTCGCCCGGCGCTCCTTGCGGAGCTCGATCATCGCGTAGAGCGTCGGGACGAGGAGGAGGGTGAGCAGGGTGGAGGTGATCAGACCGCCTATCACGACCACGGCGAGCGGCTGGGAGATGAAGCCGCCGTCGCCGGTGATGGACAGCGCCATCGGGAGCAGCGCCATGATCGTGGCCAGCGCCGTCATCAGGATCGGGCGCAGCCGGTGGCGGCCGCCCTCGATGACCGCTTCGACGACGCCGTAACCCTGCGCCCGGTACTGGTTGATGAGGTCGATCAGCACGATGGCGTTGGTGACCACGATGCCGATCAGCATCAGCATGCCGATCATCGCCGGGACGCCCAGCGGGGTGCCGGTGGCGACCAGCAGGCCGATCGCGCCGGTCGCCGCGAAGGGGATCGAGACGAGCAGGATCAGCGGCTGGATCAGCGAGCGGAAGGTGCCGACCAGGAGCATGAAGACGATGGCGATGGCCGCCAGCATCGCCAGGCCCAGCGAGGTGAACGCGTCGGTCTGGTCCTGGGAGACGCCGCCGATCTCGGCGGTGGCGCCGTCGGGCAGCTTCAGCGCGTTGATCTTGCTCTGCAGGGTGGTGCTGACCGCGCCGGTGTTGTCGCCGGTCGGCTTGGCGGTGATGGTCGCCGAACGGGCCCCGTCGATCCGGGTCATCTGGACCGGGCCGGGGACGGTCTGCACGGTGGCGAGGCTGCTGAGCTTCGCCGGGCCGGACGGGGTCGGGACGGTCAGGTCCTTCAGCTCGGCCACGGTGGTGGCCGGGTGGGCCGACTTGATCACGATGTCGCGCTCGGTGTCGTCCAGGACCGCCTTGCCGCTGGTGGTGCCGCGCACCGCCTGGGTGACCGCACCGCCGAGGGTGGTCTGGTTGTAACCGGCAGCGGCCGCCTTGTCGTTGGGCTTCACGGAGATCCGCGGCACGCTCTGGGCGAGGTCACTCTGGACATCCGTGACGTCGTCGAGACCGGCGACGGTCTTGCGGACCTGCTCACTGGCCTTCTTCAGGACATCGCCGTCGGCGGCCTTGACGACCACGCTCAGGTCCTGGCTGCCGAAGCCGCCGCCCGCGGTGACGGTGGTGTCGCCGATGGACTTGCCGAGCTTGCCGAGACCGGCCCGCAGGTCGTCGGTGACCTTTTCGGAGTCCCCGGCGTCCTTCAGCTTGAGCTGGTAGGAGGCCTGATTGGCACTGGTCCCGCCGCCGAAGGCCGCCATGAAGCCGGAGGAGCCGACGGTGACCTGGTAGTCGGCGATGTCGTCGTTGGCCGCGAGCAGCTTCTCGACCTTCTTGGCCTGCTTGTCGGCCGCGTCCAGGCTGGTGCCGGGCTTGAGCTCCTGCTTGAGGGTGAGGGTGTCCTGGTCGCCCTGGTCCAGGAAGTTCGTCTTCAGGAGCGGGCCCATGGCGAAGGTGCCGAGGAGGACCACGACGGCGATGACCAGGCTGGTGACCCGGCGGCGGGTCGCGAACCGCAGGACGGGGACGTAGAGGCGCTGCAGCGGGCTCTTGGCCTCCTTCTCCTCGGCCTGGCGGCGCAGGTCGTCCGGGGTGGTGCCCTCGGGGATCCGCGGGGCGCGCAGGAACCAGAACGAGAGGACCGGTACGACCGTCAGGGAGACGATCAGGGAGGACAGCAGGGCGACGGTGACGGTCAGGGAGAAGGAGCCGAAGAGGGCGCCCACCATGCCGCCGACCACGCCGATCGGCAAGAACACCGCGACCGTGGTGAGGGTGGAGGAGGTGATCGCTCCGGAGACCTCCTTGACGGCGGAGAGGATGGCCTCGCGGCGCTCCTCGCCGTAGCCCAGGTGCCGCTTGATGTTCTCCAGGACGACGATGGAGTCGTCGACGACGCGGCCGATCGCGATGGTCAGCGCGCCGAGGGTGAGCATGTTCAGGGAGAGGTCCCCGGTCCACAGCACGATCAGGGTGATGACGACCGAGAGCGGGATGGAGACCGCGGTGACCAGCGTCGAGCGCAGGCTGAGCAGGAAGACCAGGATGACGATGACCGCCATGGCGAGGCCGAGCAGGCCCTCGGTGGTCAGCGACTCTATCGACTTGGAGACCGCCGGGCCCTGGTCGGAGGCGACCGTGACCTCGGTGCCCTTGCCCAGGTCCTGACGGATCTTCGGCAGCTTGTCCTTGACCGCGTCGGAGATCGCGACCGCGCTGCCGTCCTGGTCCATCGTCACCCGGAGGGCGAGGCTGGGCCTGCCGTCGGTGCGGGTGATCGAGGTCGGGGTGGCGGCCTGCTCCTTGACGGTGGCGACATCGCCGAGCCGGACCGGGCCGGCCGGGCGGCCGGCGCTCGCGCCCGCCCCCGCACCGGAGTCACCGGCCGCCGCGCCGGAGCCCCCGGCCCCCGCGGACGGCGCGATCGACAGGTCCCGGATCTGCTTGACGGCGGTGAACCCCGCGCCGACCTGCACGGTCTTGCTCTTGCCTGCTTCGGCGAACGAACCGGCGGGCACCGAGGTACCGCCGGCCTCCAGCGCCTGGCCCAGTGCCTGGGGGGTCAGCCCGGCGGCGGCGAGCTTCTTGTCGTCGGGGGTGACCGCGACGATCCGGTCCTGGACGCCGTCCACGCTGACCTGGCTGACGCCGTCGATGTTCTTCAGGTCCGGCACCACGCTGCGGTTGAGCTGGTCGGCCAGCGTCTGCTGGTCCTTGGAGCCGGAGGAGACGGCCAGGACCACGGTGGGGATGTCGTCGGTCGAGCCGGACACCACCTGCGGGTCGACGTCGTCGGGCAGCTTGGCGCGGGCGCGGTTCACGGCCTGCTGGACATCGGCGACCAGGCGCTTGGAGTCATTGCCGTAGTCGAACTGCGCCATGATGACGCCCGAGCCCTCGCTCGACGTCGAGGTGACGGACTTGATGCCGTCGACCGCCTGGACACCGTCCTCCAGCGGCTCGATCACCTGCTTCTCGATGACCTCGGGGGAGGCGCCCTGGTAGGGGGCCATCACGGACACCATCGGGAGTTCGATGGACGGCAGGAGCTGCTGCTTGAGCTGCGGGATCGCGATGGCGCCGAAGGCGATCGCCACGATCGACATCAGCGCTATCAGGCCCCGTTGTACGAGGCTGAGTCGGGACAGCCAGGACATGGGTGGGGTCTCTCTTCTGTTCTGAAACGGTCGGCGGGGCCTTTCCCGGGCCCACCTACACCTTCCGCCATGCCCTGGCCGGTTTTCCTCGCTCGCAGGTCGGTTTTCGGCCGGGGCCCGTACCGCGTTGGGAGTACGGGCCCCTCCCCCTTCACTGCACCCGTGGGCGTACGAGTCCGGACTCGTAGGCGATGACCACCAGCTGGGCCCGGTCGCGGGCGCCCAGTTTGGCCATCGCGCGGTTCACATGCGTCTTGACGGTGAGCGGGCTGACCGCCAGCTGCTCGGCGATCTCGTCGTTGGACAGTCCGCCGGCCACCAGGGTCAGCACCTCCCGCTCGCGGCCGGTCAGCGTCGCCAACCGCTCGGTGCCCCGGCCACCGGGCCCGCCGTCCCCCGTACTGCCGCCCTGCGCAAGGAACTTGGCGATCAGGCCCTTGGTCGCGACGGGCGACAACAGCGCCTCGCCGGCCGCCGCGATCCGGATCGCGCCCAGCATCTCGTCCGGCTCGGCACCCTTGCCCAGGAAGCCGCTGGCACCGGCCCGCAGCGACTGCACCACATAGTCGTCGACCTCGAAGGTCGTCAGGATGACCACCCGGACGCCGGTGAGTTCCGGGTCCTCGCTGATCATGCGGGTGGCCGCCAGGCCGTCCACCCCGGGCATCCGGATGTCCATCAGGACGACATCGGGGCGCTTCGCCCGGGTCAGCTCGTACGCCTGGGCGCCGTCGGAGGCCTCCGCCACCACTTCCATGTCGGGCTCGGAGTCGACCAGCACCCGGAAGGCGCTGCGCAGCAGCGCCTGGTCGTCGGCGAGCAGCACCTTGATCGTCATATCGACTCCCCCGTACGGACGGTCTGCAGTGGAAGGGTGACCCGCACCTGGAAGCCGCCGGCCGCGCGCGGGCCGGTCACGACCGTGCCGCGCAGCGCGAAGACCCGCTCGCGCATCCCGATCAGGCCGTGGCCGCCGCCGCTGTCCCGCGGCTCACCGGGCCCGCCCTGCTCCGTGGGCGGCCGGTCGCCGCCCTTCTGCCGCGGGATGCCGGCCCGGCCCGCGCCGTCGTCCAGGACGGTCACGGTCAGCGCGGTCTCGCAGTGGAGGATCCGCACCGTGGCGCGGGCCCCCTCGCCGGCGTGCTTGTGGACGTTGGTGAGCGCTTCCTGGACCACGCGGTAGGCGGTGAGGTCGACGGAGGCGGGCAGCGGCCGGGGCGCGTGCGGGATCTCCAGATCGACGGGGATCCCGGCGCGGACGAACCCCTCGACGAGCTGGTCGAGGACGCCGAGGCCGGGCGCGGGCTCGGTCGGCGCCTTGGGGTCGTCGGACTGCCGCAACAGGCCGACCGTGGCGCGCAGTTCCTCCAGCGCCGAGCGGGACGCCTCGCGGACGTGCGCCAGCGCCTGTTTGGCCTGGTCGGGGCGGTTGTCCATGACGTGCGAGGCGACGCCGGCCTGGACGTTGACCAGGGCGATGTGGTGGGCGACGACATCGTGCAGCTCGCGGGCGATCCGCAGGCGCTCCTCGGCGACCCGGCGCCGGGCCTCCTCCTCGCGGGTGCGCTCGGCGCGTTCGGCGCGCTCGCGGATGGCGTCGACGAAGGCCCGGCGGCTGCGGACCGCGTCACCGGCGGCCGCGGCCATGCCCGTCCAGGCGAAGATCGCGATGTTCTCCTGCGCGTACCAGGGGCGGGGACCGCAGAGCATCGCGGCGGCCGTCAGGACGACGACGGTCAGCGCGCCGATCCGCCAGGTGGTGGGCCGGTCGGTGCGCGAGGCCAGGCTGTAGAGGGCGATCACGGCGGCGGCGGCCACGGGGGCGCGCGGGTCACTGGAGCGCGCGAGCAGTTCGACGATGGTGCAGACGCCGGTGACGGCCAGGACCGTACGGGGCAGCCGGCGGCGCAGGACCAGGGCGGCGCAGGCCAGCGCGGCGAACCCCACGGTCGTGGCGGACAGGTGGTGAGCGCCGAACCGCGGGCCGTGCGGGCCGTGCGGGTCGGCCACCGCGCCGCACAGGACGCACGCGAAGACAGCCACCGCCAGAACGGTGTCGAAGGCGAGCGGATGTGCCCGCTGCCACGGGAAGCGGCCGGCGCGGGGCGTGTCCGGGCGGGGGTCGAGGTGACTCACAAGAGCAAACGGTAGCGCCCCGGTCCGCCGAGGGGCCGGGGCGCCGTGCGCTGGAGTGGAGTGACCGGACCGGGCGGAACCGGGTCCTGGCCGGGACCTGGCCGGGGTTCAGCCCGGGATGAGGCCGTCGTCGTTGAGCATCTCCCGGACCTCTTCGAGAGAGGCGTCGGCGGACGGCAGGATGAGTTCGGACGGTTCGAGGGCATCGTCGGGAAGCGGTGTACCCAGTCGGCGCACCGCGTCCAGCAGGGCACCGAGAGTGCGCTGGAAACCCGCTTCGTCGTTGCTCTCCATCTCGGCGAGCAGTTCATCGTCCAGTTTGTTGAGCTCGGCGAAGTGGGCATCGTCCAGCTTCACCTGGCCCTCCCCCATGATCCGTACGATCACGACGGTCTCCCTTGGTCCGGTCCGACGATCTCCGGCGAGGCTATCCGCCGCCGGCCGTCACTGCTTGTCGAAACGCGGCCGGTCCTGCTGCGGGGCGGACTGTGCCCCGCCGTTCTGACCGCCCTCGATGGCCTGCTGGCCGGACGAGCCTCCCGCGAGCTCGGCCTTCATCCGCTGCAGCTCCAGTTCGACGTCGCTGCCGCCGGAGAGCCGGTCCAGCTCGGCGGTGATGTCGTCCTTGGCCATGCCGGTCGGGTCGTCCAGCGCACCGGAGGCCATCAGCTCGTCGAGGGCACCGGCCCTGGCCTGCAGCTGCGCGGTCTTGTCCTCCGCGCGCTGGATGGCCATGCCGACATCGCCCATCTCCTCGGAGATGCCGGAGAAGGCCTCGCCGATCCGGGTCTGGGCCTGGGCGGCCGTGTAGGTGGCCTTGATCGTCTCCTTCTTCGTACGGAAGGCGTCGACCTTGGCCTGCAGCCGCTGCGCCGCGAGCGTGAGCTTCTCCTCCTCGCCCTGCAGCGTCTGGTGCTGCGTCTCCAGGTCGGTGACCTGCTGCTGCAGCGCGCTGCGCCGGCTCAGCGCCTCGCGGGCCAGGTCCTCGCGGCCGAGCGCCAGCGCCTTGCGGCCCTGGTCCTCCAGCTTGGACGACTGGCCCTGGAGCTGGTTGAGCTGCAGCTCCAGGCGCTTGCGGGAGGTCGCCACGTCGGCGACGCCGCGGCGCACCTTCTGCAGCAGCTCCAGCTGCTTCTGGTACGAGTAGTCGAGGGTTTCGCGCGGGTCTTCGGCCCGGTCCAGGGCCTTGTTGGCCTTCGCGCGGAAGATCATCCCCATCCGCTTCATGACACCATCGCTCATGGGCCTCGCGCGCCCCCTTCTGGCCGAGTCACCTCGGGCTTAGGCTCCAGCACATCTACAGACCCCACAGTACGGGCCCTGGTTCCATTACCGCACTGTTCGCGCCCGGATGCGCTCCTCCTCCAGGACGATCGGGGCGCGTTCTTCTCCCGCGCAAGGAGTAGGGAGAGTCCGGACAATCGGCACGATGTCCGCTCTGTCCCGGTAGTGCAGGGGTTCCCGCCTGGTCAGACGCCGGCCTCCGGAAGCGCCGTTGCCGGATCGTGCCCCGTCGGACCGTGGCTCACCCGCGGCGAGCACGTACCCTTGGGTGTTGTGTTCCGAAGCCGTTCGAAGGATGAGCAGGCCGCGACCGCCAAGGTGACCGCGGACCAGCCCCAGCAGCCCCGCGATCCGCAGGCCCCCAAGGGCCGCCCTACGCCCAAACGCAGCGACGCCCAGTCGCAGCGCCGCTCCCGAGCGCATACGCCGGCCAACCGCAAGGACGCGGCGAAGGCCCAGCGTGAGGCCCGCCGAGTCGATATGGCCCGCCAGCGCGAGGCGATGGCCAGCGGCGACGAGCGGTATCTGCCGGTGCGCGACAAGGGGCCCGTGCGCCGCTTCGCGCGCGACTTCGTCGACTCCCGGTGGTGTGTCGCCGAGTTCTTCCTGCCGATGGCCGTGGTGATCCTGGTACTCACCATGATCCGGGTGCCCTCGATCCAGAGCATCGCGCTGCTGCTGTGGCTCGTGATCATCGTGCTGATCGTGCTCGACTCGGTGATGATCTGGTTCCGTCTGGGCAAGCGGCTGCAGGAGCGCTTCCCGAACGAGAACCTCAAGGGCGTGAAGGCGTACGCGGTGATGCGGACGCTGCAGATGCGGCGACTGCGGCTGCCGAAGCCGCAGGTGAAGCGGGGACAGCGGCCGTAGCCGCGTCGTACGTGGCGGTGCGCCGTAGCGGCGGGATTTGCTTCTCCGACTGCCGGGCCGGGTCCGTGCGGACCCGGCCCGGCAGTCGTCAGGGCTGCGGCCCCGGCCGGTCAGATCCGGCTCAGGCCTCCGCGTCCGCGTGCAGGCTCATCGGGCCCGCGTAGATTTCGGTGCCGTCCTCGAACAGCCTGACCTGGTCGACGCCGCCTTCGAGGAGGGCCTTCCACTCCTCGCCGATCCAGGACTCCGCGTCGCCCTGGGTGGTGAACTCCTCCGGTTGCACGGCCGGCGCCGTCTCCGAACCGTCGGCCTTCTCGAACCGCCACGTCCACGCCATGTGCGCCTCCTGGATCCCACCGAGTACGAATCTGTGCCACCGCGGGCGCGTCCTGACGCACCCCCGGTGCCGTGCTTCCGTGCTGATCGGCAGCCTAACGGCCGTGTCGAGTCCGCCCCCGCCGCGCCCGCCCGGCGTGGACGCGGGAAACTCGGCGGTGTGGATGTGACTCTCCTTGGCACCGGGGCCCCGCAGGGGCTGCCGCGCCCCGGCTGCCCGTGTGCCGCCTGTGCGACCGCCGTCGGCGACGAGGCGCGGGCGGCGACCGCGCTGCTCGTCGACGGCGCGCTGATGATCGACCTGACGCCGGGCCCGGCCTTTGCGGCCGCCCGTGCCGGGCAGTCCCTGGCGGGCGTTCGGCAGGTGCTGCTCTCCCATCCGCACGACGGCCCGGCGATGGAGGTGCCGGCCGGGCTGCCGCAGCCGGGCCGGGTCGCGGACGGACGGGAGCTGGCGCTGCTCGACGGGCACCGGGTGCGCGCCGTCGCGGTGGACATCCCCGGTACCGGCTACGAGATCTCCGGCGCGGACGGCGAGCGGCTGCTGTATCTGCCGCCGGGCGCGGCGCCGGCCGGACTGGGCAACGGCAACGGCCGGGCGGCGGGCGGCGGTGACGAAGCCGCCGGCGGCGCCGGTCCCTACGACCTGGTGCTGCTCGACGCGGTGCAGCGACCCGATGCGCTGGCCAGGCTACGGGCGAGCGGCGCGGTCGACGCGGCGACGGACGTGGTCGCGGTGCACCTCGACCACGGTGTGCCGCCGGGGCCCGAACTGCGCCGCAGGCTGGCCGCGGTGGGGGCCCGCGCGGTCGCGGACGGCAGCACGCTGGTGGTGGGCGAGTTTCACGCGGTGCCGGATCTGCCGCGGCGGACCCTGGTGCTGGGCGGGGCGCGCAGCGGCAAGTCGGTGGAGGCGGAGCGGCGGCTCGCGGCCTTCCCCGAAGTGGTGTACGTGGCCACCGGGGGGACCCGGGACGGCGACCAGGACTGGGCGCAGCGCGTCTCGCTGCACCGCGAGCGGCGCCCCAGCGGCTGGCGCACCGTCGAGACCTGCGATCTGCTGCCGCTGCTGGGGGCCGGACCGGGCGCGGACGACACGGGGCCGGGCCGGGAAGGCGCCGGCCTCGGCCGGGAAGCCGGCGTGCCCGGTGCGGGCCCCGGCGCCGGGCGCCGGGGCGGGACGTCGCCGCTGCTGATCGACTGTCTGGCGCTGTGGCTGACGCATGTCATGGACGACGTCGGGGCGTGGGACGACGCGACCTGGGAGGCCGGCGGCCGGGAGGCGCTGCGCAAGCGGACCGATGCGCTGGTGGCGGCGCTGCGCGAAACGCGCAGGCCGGTGGTGGCGGTGAGCAACGAGGTCGGTTCCGGGGTCGTCCCGGCGACCCCGGCGGGCCGTCGGTTCCGTGACGAACTGGGGCGGCTGAACGCCGCGTTCGCCGCGGAGTGCGAGCAGGTGCTGCTGGTCGTCGCGGGGCAGGCGCTTGCGCTGCGTGGATGACACGGGCCCGGCGCGGCCCGTGTCCGCTTGCCCGGGGGCGCGGCGCCGGGTGCTCTTGACCCGTGACCGAATCCGAGCGGACCGAATCCGAAGCGCCGGCCGGGTGGCAAGCGGGGCCCGTCCGTGAGCCCCGGGGGCGCGGGCGGCTTTTCGACGCGGCCGTGCGCGCCTATCTGGAGCGGTATCCGGAGGCGACGGTGGTCGCGCTCGGCGAGGGGCTGGGCACCGGTTTCTGGCGGCTGGACAACGGGCGGCTGACCTGGCTGACGGTGGTGCCCCCGAAGACCGCGGCGGCCCGCCGGATGCTGCTTCCGGACGGCGCCCGGCGGCGGACCGTCGCCCGCGCGGTGACCGATCATGCCTGGCTGGACGCGGTACGGGAGCCGTGGCGCGGGGTCGTCGTCACGGCTCCGGGAGTACTGATGCGGCTGCCGCCGCCCGCGGTGCGCGCGCTGCTGGCGGCGTGTGCGGAGCGGTTTCCCGGCGGTGTGCTGGTCTTTGACGCACTGCCGGGGCGGGCGGCCGCACTGGCGCGGCGGGCCGCCGCGGCGGGCGGCCGGTGGCCGGCTCCGCGCTGGGGGCTGGAGCGTGCCCAACTGCCGCGGGTGGCCTGCCTGCACCCGGGCATCGTCGCGGTGCGCGAGGTCGGCCCGGAGCCTGCTGTGCCGGGAGGCGCGGCGGCGGGCGGCCTGTGGTCCCGGCTGGTGTGGCGCGGGCGCCGCGCCCCGGTGGTGCGTGCGCTGACGCCGCTGGTGTGCGAGGTCCGCTTCGCCTCGGCCACTTCGCCCCGGGCCGTTCCCCCCGGTGCGCTTCGTCAGCGGTGAGTTGACGGTAATCTGCGCCCAATGAGCGCCTTGAACCTCGACGACTTCGCCCACCTGATCGAGCGCCCCGATGGCGGTGCACGCCGTGACGCCGAGGAGCGGCGGGCCCGGCTGGCCGTGCCGCCGGGTGCGCTCGGCCGCCTCGACGAGCTGGGCGAGTGGCTGGCCGCCGCGCAGCAGCAGGTGCCGGTGCGGCCCGTCGAGCGGCCGCGGGTGCTGCTGTTCGCGGGCGATCACGGGGTGGCGGAGCTGGGGGTGTCGGCCCGGCCGGCCGGCGGCACCAGGGATCTCGTACGGGCCGTGCTGGACGGGGCGAGCCCGGTCGCGGTGCTGGCCCGGGGCGCCGGGGCGCAGCTGCGGGTGGTGGATGTGGCCGTGGACTGCGACCCGCAGGAGCTGCCCGAGGACGTCACCCGGCACCGGGTGCGGCGCGGTTCGGGACGGATCGACATCGAGGACGCGCTGACGGCCGAGGAGGCCGAGGCGGCGTTCCGGGCCGGGATGGCCGTCGCGGACGAGGAGGCGGACGCGGGCACCGATCTGGTGGTGCTGGGCGATCTGAGCGTCGGCGGGACGACCGCGGCGAGCACGCTGATCGCCGCGCTGTGCGGCACGGACGCCTCGGTGGTCACCGGGCGGGGCGGCGCCCCCATCGACGATCTGGCCTGGATGCGCAAGTGCGCGGCGATCCGCGACGCGCTGCGGCGGGCCCGCCCGGTGCTCGGCGACCAGCTGGAGCTGCTGGCCGCGGTCGGCGGCGCGGATCTGACCGCGATGACCGGCTTCCTGCTGCAGAGCGCGGTGCGCCGGACTCCGGTGATCCTGGACGGGGTGGTCTCGGCGGCCTGTGCGCTGGTGGCGCAGCGGGTGGCGTTCCGGGCGCCGGACTGGTGGGTGGCCGGGCAGACGAGCGGGGAGCCGGCCCAGGCCAAGGCGCTGGACCGGATCGCACTCAACCCTCTGCTCGACCACGGCGTCACTGCTGGAGAGGGGACCGGGGCGCTGTTGGCCCTGCCTTTGGTACGGGCAGCCGCAGCCCTGGCGGCAGAACTGCCCGTACGCGACTGACCCGGCGCCGGCCCACCCCGGCCGGCCGCCGCAGGAAGCGAGCGGACGAGCGCCCGGCCCGGGCGCTCACCACGTCATGCCCGTACCGGACCACCGGCGGCCCCCCATAAGATCGCGCTTTACACGTTTTATGGGAGACATCGCTTGAGTCCGGACGAAGCCCGCCCTCGCGGCACGTGGTCACAACGGGGTGCCGCATTCGGCATCTGGTATCTGCGCACGGTTACCTTCATCAATCTGCTGAGCGCGGTATGGGTGTCGTTCGGCAACGACATCCGCCGGCACAACATCGCGGAATTCTTCACTCCGTACCTGCTGACGGCGGGGTTCGCCTCCGGCGTCTTCTCGCTCTTCTTGTCGGTGACCCTGCGGCGGGGCAAGCGGGCGGCCTGGATCTTGAATCTGGTGCTGTCCGGGCTGCTGGCGCTGCTCTTCGCCTTCGGGATGGTGGCGGCCCCGGAGTTCCGCGGGCATGTCCAGAACTGGGTGTCGCTGGGGGTGACCGTGCTGTTCGCCGCGGCGCTGGTGGTGGGGCGCCGCGAGTTCTCCGCGAAGGGCGACCGCGCGAACCCGAAGCTGGCGGCGACGGTCGCGGCCGGCGGTCTGCTGGCCGCCTCGCTGCTGGCGGCCCTGCTGGTGACCGTCACCAACACCGCCGGGGACGGCGCCTCGACGTTCGTCCAGCGCTGGCGCTACGGCCTGATGCGGCTGGTGTCGCTGGCCGCCGACGACCGCGCGTTCCCGGGGATCGCCACCCCGAACTGGGTCAATGTCGCGATCAATGTGCTCAGCACGCTGCTGCTGGTCGCGGTCCTGTGGGCGGCGTTCCGGTCCGTACGCAGCACCGAGGCGATCACCGGGGACGACGAGGAGCGGCTGCGCGCGCTCCTCGCGCGGCACGGCGACCGTGACTCGCTGGGCTACTTCGCGCTGCGCCGCGACAAGAGCGTGCTGTTCTCCCCCAGCGGCAAGGCGGCGGTCACCTACCGCGTCGTGGGCGGGGTGTCGCTGGCCTCCGGCGATCCGCTGGGAGACCCCGAGGCCTGGCCCGGGGCGATCGAGGTGTGGCTGGCCGAGGCACGGGAGCACGGCTGGGCGCCCGCGGTGATGGGCGCGAGCGAGGAGGGCGGCACGATCTACGCCCGGCACGGCCTGGACGCGCTGGAACTGGGCGACGAAGCGATCGTGGACACCGAGGAGTTCACCCTCGGCGGCCGCGCGATGCGGACCGTACGCCAGGCCTACCACCGCGTCGAGCGGGCCGGCTACACCGTCCGTATCCGGCGCCACGAGGACATCCCGGCAGCGGAGATGGCACAACTGCTGCGGCTGGCCGACGACTGGCGCGACGGGGAGACCGAGCGCGGTTTCTCGATGGCGCTGGGCCGGCTCGGCGACGTGGGCGACGGGCGCTGCGTGATGCTCGAATGCCGCGACGGCGGCGCGGGGGAGGAAGCCGGCGAGCTGCGGGCGCTGCTCAGCTTTGTGCCCTGGGGCGAAAAGGGCCTTTCGCTGGATCTGATGCGGCGGGACCGGAACTCCGAGAACGGCCTGATGGAGTTCATGGTGCTGGAGTTGATCCAGCGGGCGAAAGAGGTGGAGGTCACTCAGCTCTCGCTGAACTTCGCGATGTTCCGTTCCGTCTTCGAACGTGGATCGCGGCTCGGCGCGGGCCCGGTGCTGCGCCTGTGGCGCTCACTGCTCAGCTTCTTCTCCCGGTGGTGGCAGATCGAATCGCTCTATCGCGCCAATGCGAAATACCGGCCCATCTGGGAGCCGCGGTACATGCTCTTCGAAAAGAGCACCGATCTGCTGCGGATCGGAATCGCCGCCGGCCGTGCGGAGGGCTTTCTGGAAGCACCCGGTCTGCCCAAGTGGCTGAACCGCACACACCTGGAGAATGCGGGATGAGCGCGGCCGGGGCGGGGCCGGGGGAGGTACCCGCGCCGGGGCCGGGGAAGATGCCCGCGCCGGGGCGGCCGGAGCTGTCCGGCCTGCGCCGCGCCGCGGTGGCGGAGTGGGGCCCGCTCCTGCGGACGGTACGGTCCTCGCTGCTCACCGCCAAGCTGCGGGCGATTTTGCTGACGCTCACCGCGGTGTGCCTGACCCTGGCCTTCCAGTTCGTGCAGCACCAGCCCTGGGGCTACCGGACGGTCCAGGACATCGGCTCCGTACAGGCCTGGGAGCACCTGTGGGTGGCGTTGCTGCGCACCCCCCTGTCGCTGTTCGTCCCCGCGCTGGACCTTCCGGTGTGGGGGGCGCTGGCGCAGATCCTGGTGGTCTTCGGGATCGCGGAGATCTGCGTGGGCCGGCGGCAGACGCTGCTGGTCGCCTATGTCGCCACGCTCGCCGGGACGATGTACGCGCGGATCGGCATCTGGATCGGCCCGGAGAGCCCGCTCGGGCTGCCCGACTCGGACAAGTACGTCATCGACACCGGGCCGTCGGCGGCCGTGGTGGGGCTGGCGGTGTTCGTGTGCTGGCGCAATCGCGCGTGGTTCACCTGTGCCGCGGTCGCCGTGGCGATGGTCGTCGAGGTGGTGTCCATCAAGAACAACCTGGCGGGCAAGGAGCATATCGCCGCGGTGCTGGCGGTGCTCGTGGTGTGCGCGCTGTGGGAGCTGGGGCGGCGGCGCAGGGCGGGGGACGCACCGCGGGTCAGCGGCTGGGTACACCCCCGATGACATGCTCGACCTTGCGGCGCACGGCCGACCAGCGGCGGTCGTGACGGTAGGCGCGGACCCGGGCACGGGCCCGCGCCTTCGGGCGGGTGCGGTAGAAGCGCCTGGCCCAGGGCGAGTTGGGACGGGCCAGCCGGACCGCGCCGAAGAGCGCGACGAAGGGCACGAAGACCCCGATGACCGCGATCCGGCCTTTGCCCTTGGTGAGCGCGATGAGCGCGAAGAGGAAGTTGACGGCCACGGTCCGCACCACCGTGAAGCGGTCGGTGCTCTCCTCCGGGTCGATCTCATTGACGCCGAACGGCAGGAAACCGCCGAGGATCAGGGCCACCAGGGCGACGGTGAGGATGACGATCTCGACGCTCTTGGTCCCTTCCTCACTCCAGTACACGTCGTCGAGGTGGAGGATCAGCGCGAACTCGTCGAGGACGAGGCCCACGCCGATGCCGAAGAGCACCGCGGCGACACCGGAACCGAAGCCGCGCCGGCCGCCCGCGAGGGCGATGAAGCCGCCGAGGACCATCAGGATCACGCCGGGCACCACGTGATGGACGTGCACCCCGCCGGGGGTGATGTTGCGGAACGGCCCCTTGCCCGCCCGGATGAGCCGGGTGACGGCCCGGGTCACGAGGAAGGTCAGTACGAAGGAGGCGAGGGCGAGCAGCAGCGGCAGCTTCCCCGGCTCGACGATATTGCGGTACCACCAGTGGCCCATCCCACACGCTCCCCATTTGTCGGGTAGGGACACTTCATCACCATGCGGCCCGGTTCGGCGGGTGACGGTCCGGACCGGGCGGCCGCACCTGGCGGCCGCCCGGATAGCCTGCCGCGGTGACCGACACCCCCGCTCCCCCGGCCCCCCTCGACGCCCTGCGCTTCGCCTTCGGAACGCTGACCGTGCTGCCGGTACGCGTCACCCGCTGGGACCGGGAGGCGGCGCGCGGCGGCATGCTCTGCGCGCCGCTGGCCGGGCTGGCGGTCGGGCTGTGCGCGGCCGCACCCGGCGCGGCGCTGCTGCTGCTCGGCGGCGGTCCGCTGCTCGCCGCGGTCGCCACCGCCGTGGTGCCCGCCGTGCTCACCCGCGGGCTGCATCTGGACGGGCTCGCCGACACCGCCGACGGACTGGGCAGCGGCAAGCCCGCCGGGGAGGCGCTGCGCGTCATGAAGCAGTCCGATATCGGCCCGTTCGGGGTCATCACGCTGCTGTTCGCCCTGCTGGCCCAGGTGGCCGCGCTGGAGGCGCTGTACGCGGACGGCTGGGCACACGGCGCCGTCGCGGCGGCCGTTGCGGCCCTCACCGCGCGCTGCGCACTGACCCTCGCCTCCCGTGCGGGGGTGCCGGCCGCCCGCCCTGAAGGGCTCGGCGCGGCGGTCGCGGGCACCGTCCCGGTACGGGCGGCGCTGCTGTGCACGGGGGCGGTGGCCGCCGGATGCGCGGCGGCCGGCGCCGCGTTCGGCGCGTACGGCGCGCTGCACGCCGGGCTCGCGGCGCTGCTCGGCCTCGGGCTGGGCGAGCTGCTGCTGCGGCACTGCCGGCGGCGGCTGGGCGGGGTGACCGGAGATGTGTTCGGGGCACTCGCGGAGAGCGCGGGACTCACGGCAGTGGTGGTGCTGGCTCTCGGATAGCTCCCTGCCCACGCCCGGGCGCGCCTCCCGTTTCCCCCAACTCACTGACAAAGAAGGGCAGTTCACCCCGCATACCGGTAACTCCCCCGGCTCCGTTATGTGCCGGTGTGGTATCGGACGGGTCTTGTGGCGCCGCCGAGCGTAGGCTCGGCGGCAGCAGCGCGCTGCGCGCAGACGGATTCCCCGGACGGAACAGGACCTTCATCACCGTGACTGCACTGACCCTCAGTACTTCTTCCGCCGCAACGGTGCGTGCGGATGCCGTCGTCGTCGGCGTGGCCAAGGGCGCCAAGGGCGTCGTTGTCGCCCCCGGCGCGGAGGCCGTGGACAAGGCCTTCGGCGGCAAGCTCGCCGCTGTGCTGGAGACCCTCGGCGCAAGTGGTGCCGAGGGCGAGGTGACCAAGCTGCCCGCCGCCGACGGCCTCAAGGCGCCGGTCGTGCTGGCGGCCGGCCTCGGCGAGGCGCCGGGCAAGGACGACGGCTACGGGACCGAGGCGCTGCGGCGCGCCGCGGGCAGCGCCGCCCGCGCACTGACCGGCACCAAGAAGGCCGCCTTCGCGCTGCCCGTCGAGGATGCCGAGGCGGCCGCCGCGGTGAGCGAGGGTGCGCTGCTCGGCGCGTACTCCTTCACCGCCTACCGCAGCAACGGCAACGGGCAGAACGCCAAGGGCGGCAAGAAGAACGACGCCAAGTCGGCGCCGCTCGCGGAGGTCGCGCTCCTGGGCGGCAAGCCGCGTGACAAGGAGTTCAAGGCCGCCGCCGAGCGCGCCCAGGCGCTGGCGGCGGAGATCAACCGCGCCCGCGACCTGATCAACATGCCTCCGAACGACCTCGACCCGAAGTCCTTCGCGGCCGAGGCGCAGGCCGCGGCCAAGGAGTTCGGCCTCAAGGTCGAGGTGCTGGACGAGAAGGCGCTCAAGAAGGGCGGCTACGGCGGCCTGCTGGGCGTCGGCCAGGGCGCGGAGACCCCGCCGCGGCTGGTGCGGATCGCGCACACGCACCCCAAGGCGGACAAGACCCTGGCCCTGGTCGGCAAGGGCATCACCTACGACTCGGGCGGCATCTCGCTCAAGCCGGCCGGCCACAACGAGACCATGAAGTGCGACATGAGCGGCGCCGCCGCGGTGTTCGCCGCCGTCGTGGCCGCCGCCAGGCTGGGTCTGGAGGTGAACGTCACCGGCTGGCTGGCGCTCGCCGAGAACATGCCGTCCGGCTCCGCCACCCGTCCCGGTGACGTGCTGACCATGTACAGCGGCAAGACCGTCGAGGTGCTGAACACCGACGCCGAGGGCCGCCTGGTGCTGGCCGACGCGCTGACCCGCGCCTCGGAGGAGACCCCGGACGCGATCGTGGACGTCGCCACCCTGACCGGCGCGATGGTGCTGGCGCTGGGCTCCCGCACCTTCGGGATCATGGCCAACGACGACGCTTTCCGTACCTCGATCCACGAGATCGCGGAGGAGGTCGGCGAGCAGTCCTGGCCCATGCCGATGCCGTCCGAGCTGCGCAAGGGCATGGATTCGCCGGTTGCCGACATCGCCAACATGGGTGAGCGGATGGGCAGCGGCCTGGTCGCCGGGCTCTTCCTCAAGGAGTTCATCGGCGAGGGCATCACCTGGGCCCACCTGGACATCGCGGGCCCGGCGTTCCACGAGGGCGCGCCGTGGGGCTACACCCCCAAGGGCGGCACGGGATCCGCGGTGCGCACCCTGGTGCGGCTGGCGGAGCGTACCGCCGCGGGCGATCTGGGCTGACGGTCGCCCCGGGGAGCTTCCTCCCCCTTGCCCGTCATTTCCGTACGGCCCCGGGCATACCACCCGGGGCCGTAGGTGCGCCCGCGTCCGGTGTTCGCCCACAACGAAATCCGTACGCCAGTACGCGCCAGTAACCCTTACGGGGCGGCTGATCGTCCGCCCTGAGACCGGCCCGCCGTCCCGGCTTCGTTGAACAAGTGCGAAGATGGGTTCTCGGCAGGACAGGGCCCCCCTTACCCAGGGCCGAAGTAAAAGCGGCCGAACCACAGCCGCCGCCCGGTCATCGGAGACCGGCTCCGGCGTACCCATGCATGGAGGACGTGACGTGGCGAACGACGCCAGCACCGTTTTCGACCTAGTGATCCTCGGAGGCGGTAGCGGTGGTTACGCCGCTGCCCTGCGCGGGGCGCAGCTGGGCCTGGACGTCGCCCTGATCGAGAAGGGCAAGGTCGGCGGTACCTGCCTGCACAACGGCTGCATCCCCACCAAGGCTCTGCTGCACGCCGGTGAGATCGCCGACCAGGCTCGCGAGAGCGAGCAGTTCGGTGTCAAGGCCACCTTCGAGGGCATCGACATCGAGGCGGTCCACAAGTACAAGGACGAGGTCATCTCGGGCCTGTACAAGGGCCTGCAGGGCCTGATCGCCTCCCGCAAGGTGACGTACATCGAGGGCGAGGGCCGGCTGTCCTCCCCGACCTCCGTCGATGTGAACGGCCAGCGTGTCCAGGGCCGCCACGTCCTGCTGGCGACCGGCTCCGTGCCGAAGTCGCTGCCGGGCCTGGAGATCGACGGCAACCGCATCATCTCCTCGGACCACGCGCTCACGCTGGACCGCGTGCCGAAGTCCGCGATCGTGCTGGGCGGCGGCGTCATCGGCGTCGAGTTCGCCTCCGCGTGGAAGTCCTTCGGCACCGACGTGACCATCATCGAGGGCCTGAAGCACCTCGTCCCGGTCGAGGACGAGAACAGCTCCAAGCTGCTGGAGCGGGCCTTCCGCAAGCGCGGCATCAAGTTCAACCTCGGCACCTTCTTCGACAAGGCCGAGTACACCGCCGACGGCGTGCAGGTCACCCTCGCCGACGGCAAGACCTTCGAGGCCGAGGTGCTGCTGGTCGCGATCGGCCGCGGGCCGGTCTCGGCGGGCCTGGGCTACGAGGAGCAGGGCGTCGCGATGGACCGCGGCTACGTCCTCGTCGACGAGTACATGCAGACCAACGTGCCGACCATCTCGGCCGTCGGTGACCTCGTTCCCACCCTCCAGCTCGCGCACGTCGGCTTCGCCGAGGGCATGCTGGTGGCGGAGCGGCTGGCCGGTGAGAAGACCGTGCCGATCGACTACGACGGCGTGCCGCGCGTCACGTACTGCCACCCCGAGGTCGCTTCGGTGGGCATCACCGAGGCCAAGGCCAAGGAGCTGTACGGCGCCGACAAGGTCGTCGCTCTCAAGTACAACCTCGCGGGCAACGGCAAGAGCAAGATCCTCAAGACCACGGGCGAGATCAAGCTCGTCCAGGTCAAGGACGGTGCCGTGGTCGGCGTCCACATGGTCGGTGACCGTATGGGCGAGCAGGTCGGTGAGGCCCAGCTGGTCTACAACTGGGAGGCCCTGCCGGCCGAGGTTGCGCAGCTCGTGCACGCGCACCCGACGCAGAACGAAGCCCTCGGCGAGGCCCACCTGGCCCTGGCCGGCAAGCCTCTCCACTCCCACGACTGACCCCAGTCCCGGGCGCGACCACATCCGCACCACTTTGTAAGGAGCAACTGAAACCATGGCGGTTTCCGTAACCCTGCCGGCGCTCGGCGAGAGCGTCACCGAGGGCACCGTCACTCGCTGGCTCAAGGCCGAGGGTGAGCGCGTCGAGGCCGACGAGCCGCTGCTCGAGGTGTCGACCGACAAGGTCGACACCGAGATCCCGGCCCCGGCCGCCGGCATCCTGTCCGCCATCAAGGTGGCCGAGGACGAGACCGTGGAGGTCGGCGCCGAGCTGGCCCTCATCGACGACGGCAGCGGTGCGCCCGCGGCCGAGGCGGCCCCGGCCGCCGCCGAGGCGCCCGCGGCCGAGCCGCAGCCCGAGCCCGCCCCGGCTCCGGCCGCCGAGGCCCCCGCCCCCGCCGCTGCCCCCGCGGGCGGCGCCGAGGGCACTGACGTCGTCCTCCCCGCGCTCGGCGAGAGCGTCACCGAGGGCACCGTCACCCGCTGGCTGAAGGAGGTCGGCGAGGAGGTCCAGGCCGACGAGCCGCTGCTGGAGGTCTCCACCGACAAGGTCGACACCGAGATCCCGGCGCCGGCTTCCGGCACCCTGCTGGAGATCGTCGTCGGTGAGGACGAGACCGCCGAGGTCGGCGCCAAGCTCGCCGTCATCGGTGCGGCCGGCGCCGCTCCGGCCGCCGCCCCGGCCCCGGCCGCTCCGGCCCCGGCCGCTCCGGCCCCGGCCGCTCCGGCCCCGGCCGCCGCTCCGGAGCCCGCCCCGGCACCGGCCCCGGCACCGGCCCCCGCGCCGGCTCCCGAGCCCGCTCCGGCCGCTGCCGCCCCGGCGCCCGCCCCGGCTCCGGCTCCCGCCGCTCCGGCTCCCAAGCCGGCCGCTGCCCCCGCCCCGGCCCCGGCCGCCGGTGAGGGCGACGGCGCCTACGTCACACCGCTGGTGCGCAAGCTCGCCGCGGAGAACGGCGTCGACCTGTCCACGGTCAAGGGCACCGGTGTCGGTGGCCGGGTCCGCAAGCAGGACGTCATCGCCGCCGCCGAGGCCGCCAAGGCCGCCGCGCCGGCTCCGGCCGCCGCCCCGGCCGCCGCCTCCAAGGCCCCGGTCATCGAGGCGTCCCCGCTGCGCGGCCAGACCGTCAAGATGCCGCGGATGCGCAAGGTCATCGGCGACAACATGATGAAGGCCCTGCACGGCCAGGCGCAGCTGACCTCCGTGGTCGAGGTGGACATCACCGCGATCATGCGGATGCGCAACAAGGCCAAGGACGGGTTCGCGCAGCGTGAGGGCGTCAAGCTCTCCCCGATGCCGTTCTTTGTCAAGGCCGCGGTCCAGGCGCTGAAGGCCCACCCGGTCGTCAACGCCCGGATCAACGAGGACGAGGGCACCATCACCTACTTCGACACCGAGAACGTCGGTATCGCGGTGGACGCGGACAAGGGCCTGATGACCCCGGTCATCAAGGACGCCGGTGACCTCAACATCGCCGGTATCGCCCGCAAGACGGCGGACCTGGCGGGCAAGGTCCGCGCGAACAAGATCACGCCGGACGAGCTGTCCGGTGCGACCTTCACCATCAGCAACACCGGTTCGCGCGGCGCCCTGTTCGACACCGTCATCGTGCCCCCGAACCAGGTCGGCATCCTGGGCATCGGTGCGACCGTCAAGCGCCCGGTGGTCATCAACCACCCGGACCTCGGCGAGACCATCGCGGTGCGCGACATGACCTACCTGGCGCTCTCCTACGACCACCGTCTGGTGGACGGCGCGGACGCCGCCCGCTACCTGACCACGGTCAAGCAGATCCTGGAGGCCGCCGAGTTCGAGACCGAGATCGGTCTCTGATTCCGGCAGTCACGCCATAGGTGTGCAACAGGGGTCGGCCCCGGTTCGTACGAGCCGGGGCCGGCCCCTTTGCGCATCCCTGAGCATCTTTGCGCCGGGCCTTCCGCACGTCCCGGATAATGGCCCCCTCGTCACCACGCGCTCTGAAGGAGCACCTCATGACCCCGCCCGTCGTCCATTCGCTGCGCGAGCAGATCCGCGAGCACATCCTTGAGGGGATCGTCAGCGGCCGCTGGCAGCCGGGCGAGCGGATCGTGGAGCGGCGGATCGCGGTGGAGCTGGAGGTCAGCCAGACGCCCGTACGGGAGGCGCTGCGGGAGCTGGAGTCGCTGCAGCTGATCGAGTCGGCGCCGAACAAGGGCGTACGGGTACGGAATCTGACCGCGGACGACCTCAAGGAGAGCTATCCGGTGCGGGCCGGGCTGGAGCAGGTGGCCGCCGAACTGGCCGCCGGGCGGCTGGCCGAGGACACCGTGGCGCTGGAACGCGAGGTGGCGGCGCTGCGCGAGGCGGAACTGGCCGGTGACGGGGAGGCGCAGGTGCGGCACACGGTGGCCTTCCACCGGGAGATCGTGGGGGCCGCCGGGAACGCCGTTTTGCTGCACACCTGGGAGTCGCTGGGCATCGAGGTCTGGACGACGCTGTCGATCCGCTGGTTCAGCCCGGAGCCGCGCTCGCACGCCCAGGACCACCAGGAGATCGTGGACGCGTTCCGGCGGCGCGACCCGAAGATCGGCGCCTTGCTCAAGTCACACGTGCTGAGCTGCGCCCCTCGGGTCTGAGGGGGCGTCGGGGCGGGGGCGGCGCCCCCCCTCGGGCTGGCACGCGGTGCCCAAAAATGCGGCACCCCGTGCCGACCTGCGGTTATTCGTCCGGAGAGCGTTGATCGATCATCGATCAGAGGCGTATCGTCTTGCGTCGGGGCGCGACAACCCTGCCTGCCGAACTCGTAGGGGGTGTCGTCAAGGCCGCCGTCCACCCTGAAGGACGCGGCCGGTCACGACGGCACCCCCGAGCTACCTCCCGTCCGGAAAGGGGCCACCCATGCCCGATCCCGTGCGCCTGCCGTACAGCCAGCTCGACCAGCTCCCGGACCGCGACCCCGAGGAGACCGCCGAGTGGCGCGAGTCGCTTGACGCCGTCACCGAGGCGGCGGGCCCCCAGCGCGCCGCCTACCTGATGCGCCGCGCGCTGGAGCACACCGCGCGCACCGAAGGCACCGCCCTGCCGTCCCTCCTGGAGACGGACTACGTCAACACCATCCCGACCTCCGCCGAGCCCGCCTTCCCGGGCGACGAGGCGATGGAGGCCAGGATCACGGCCTGGAACCGCTGGAACGCCGCCGCGATGGTGACCCGCGGCTCCGCGCTGGGCCTGGGCGGCCACATCGCCACCTTCGCCTCGGCGGCCTGGCTCTACGAGACCGGCTTCCAGCACTTCTTCCGCGGCAAGGAAGGCCTGGGGGCACCCTCAGCGGTAGCGGGGGGAGGCAGCGGCGACCAGCTCTACATCCAGGGCCACGCCTCGCCCGGCATCTACGCCCGCGCCTTCCTCGAAGGCCGCCTCACCGAGGACCACCTCGACCACTTCCGCCAGGAGGCCGGCGGCGAGGGCCTGCCCTCCTACCCGCACCCGCGGCGGCTGCCCTGGCTGTGGGAGTTCCCCACCGTCTCCATGGGCCTGGGCCCGCTCTCCGCCATCTACCAGGCGCGCTTCAACCGCTACCTGGAACACCGCGGCATCAAGGACACCGCCAACTCCCACGTCTGGGCGTTCCTGGGCGACGGCGAGATGGACGAGCCCGAGTCGACCGCCGCACTGGCGCTGGCCGGCCGCGAGGGCCTGGACAACCTGACCTTCGTCATCAACTGCAACCTGCAGCGCCTCGACGGCCCGGTCCGCCCCAACTTCAAGATCGTGCAGGAGCTGGAGGCCCAGTTCCGCGCGGCCGGCTGGAACGTCGTCAAGTCGCTGTGGGGCCAGGCCTGGGACGAGATCTTCGCGCTCGACACCGACGGCGCGCTGATCCGCCGCCTCGGCGAGACCCCCGACGCCCAGTTCCAGACGTACGCCACCCGCGACGCCGCCTACCTGCGCGAACACTTCTTCGGCGCCAACGAGTCCCTGCAGGCCCTGGCCCGCGGGCTGACCGACGCCAAGCTGCTGGAGCTGTTCCAGACCTCCCGGGCCGGCCACGAGCCGCGCAAGGTGTACGCCGCCTACAAGGCCGCCGTCGAGCACCAGGGCGCGCCGACCGTCATCCTGGCGCAGACCGTCAAGGGCTACACCCTCGGCGCGGGCTTCGAGTCCCGCAACGCCAACCACCAGATGAAGAAGCTCACCATGGCGGAGTTCCGCACCATGCGTGACATGCTCGAACTCCCCATCCCGGACAGCGCGCTGGAGGGCGGCCAGGTGCCGTACTGGCGTCCGGCCGACGACTCCCCCGAGATGGTCTACCTGCGCGAACGGCGCGCCGCCCTGGACGGCCCGGCCCCCGCCCGCAAGGTCGTCGCCAAGCCGCTGCCGATGCCCGCCGACAAGGCCTTCGACGCCCTGAAGAAGGGCTCCGGCAGCCAGGAGATCGCCACCACCATGGCGTTCGTCCGGCTGATCAAGGACCTGATGCGGGACAAGGAGACCGGCAAGCGCTGGGTCCCGATCGTCCCCGACGAGGCCCGCACCTTCGGTATGGAATCGCTCTTCCCGACCGCCGGCCTCTACTCCCCCAAGGGCGCGACGTACGACCCGGTCGACCGTGACCAGCTCCTTTGGTACAAGGAAGCCAAGGACGGCCAGATCCTCAACGAGGGCATCACCGAGGCCGGTTCGCTCGCCGACTTCACCGCCGCCGCGACGTCGTACGCGACGCACGGCGAGCCGATGATCCCCTTCTACATCTTCTACTCGATGTTCGGCTGGCAGCGCACCGCCGACCAGTTCTGGGCGCTGGCCGACCAGTTGGGCCGCGGCTTCGTCATCGGCGCCACCGCGGGCCGTACGACGATGACCGGTGAGGGCCTGCAGCACGCCGACGGCCACTCGCACCTGATCGCCTCCACCAACCCGGCGGCGCTCTCCTACGACCCGGCCTTCGCCTACGAGGTCGCGGTCATCGTCAAGGAGGGCCTGCGCCGGATGTACGGCCCGGACGCCGAGGACGTCTTCTACTACCTCACGGTCTACAACGAGACCAAGGTCCAGCCGGCCATGCCGGAGGGCGTCGAGGAGGGCATCCTCAAGGGCCTGTACCGCTTCAACGAGGGCACCAAGCCCCAGGCCGACAGCCCGCAGCTGCAGCTGCTGGCGTCCGGTACCGCCATCCACTGGGCCCTGGAGGCGCAGCAGCTGCTGGCCGCCGACTGGGGCGTGGCGGCGGACGTGTGGTCGGCGCCGTCCTGGACGGAGCTGCGCCGCGACGCCCTGGAGTGCGATGCCGCCCGGCTGGAGGGCGAGGACCGTATCCCGTACGTCACCCGTGCGCTGGCCGGCGCCCCCGGCCCGGTCGTCGCGGTGAGCGACTGGATGCGCGCGGTCCCGGACCAGATCGCCCCCTGGGTCGAGCAGGACTGGACCTCCATCGGCACCGACGGCTTCGGCCTGTCCGACACCCGCGAGGCGGCCCGCCGCCACTTCGGCGTCGACCCGCAGTCGGTGGTCGTCCAGGCGCTCGCCGCCCTCGCCCGTCGCGGCCAGGTCAAGCCGGAGGCGGTCAAGGAGGCCAGGGAGCGCTACGGCCTGTGAGCCATGGGCCGCCACGTTGCGGCCCGTGCCTCGTCGGCGGCCCCGGCCCGCACCGGGCGCCGCCCGCCCTCCGGGGCACCCCGACTCCCGTGTGGAGGCCACCTTCCCGCGCCCGGGGCCTCCACACGGGAACCCACCACCGGCCCGGCCGACCACGCCCTGACTACGGCCGGGCCGGGCTGTCTTTGCGGCTGTGCGATGTTGCCGTCGGCGGTGGCCAGACCAAGTCGTCACCGCCCGGCCCAGCGCCGACCACGCCCCAGAGGGGCGCGGGGAACTGCGCGACCAGCCACGACGCACCCGCAGACAGCACATTGTCAGTGGCCCCCCGCATCATGGACCCATGCGTGCTGCCCGGCTGATCAGGATGGTGTTGCTGCTCCAGGCGCGGCCGTCGATGACGGCCGCCGAGCTGGCGCGGGAGCTGGAGGTTTCCGAGCGTACGGTCGCCCGGGACGTCCTCTCGCTCTCCGAGGCCGGGGTGCCCGTCTACGCGGACCGCGGCCGGGCCGGCGGCTACCGCCTCATAGGCGGCTACCGCACGCGGCTCACCGGCCTCGGCCGGAGCGAGGCGGAAGCCCTCTTCCTGTCCGGAGTGCCCTCCGCCCTGCGCGAGATGGGCCTGGCCGATGCCGCGTCCGCCGCCCGGCTGAAGGTCTCCGCCGCCCTGCTGCCCGAGCTGCGGGATGCCGCGAAGGGTGCCGCCCAGCGCTTTCACCTCGACGCCCCGGCGTGGTATCAGGAGCCCGAGACACCCGCCCTGCTCCCCGGGATCGCCGACGCGGTCTGGGACGACCGCCGGATCACCGCCCGCTACCTCCGCAAGGACACCGAGGTGGAGCGGGAGTTGGAGCCGTACGGCCTCGTGCTGAAGGCAGGCGTCTGGTATCTGGCGGCGCGTACGCAGGGCGACTACCGCGTCTACCGTGTCGACCGGTTCACCGCGGTGGCGCCCGCCGGGAGCGGCAACGCCTCCGGGGCCGGCGACGCCGATGACTCCGACCAGGCCGGCGGGCGGTTCGCCCGTGACGTTTCCTTCGACCTTCCGGAGTTCTGGGCACAGCGGGCGGCCCAGTTCGCCCGGTCGATCCTGCGCGAGGAGGTGGTCCTGCGGCTGTCCCCGCGCGGCGTCAGGCAGCTGCCGTACGTCACCGAACGCGCCGCGGCCCGTGAGGCGATCGAGCGGGCGCAGTCCGCGGACGGCCTCGATGAGCACGGCCGGCTGACCGTGACACTCGCCGTGGAGTCCGCCGAGGTCGCCTACGCCCAGTTGCTGACGCTCGGCCCGGAGGGCGACATACTCGCGCCCCCCGAGCTGCGTGAGCGCTTCGCCTCGGCCGCCCGCCGCATGGCCGCGCTGTACGCGGAGGGGAACGGGGCAGGGACCGGGCCGGACGGCGGCGGGCCGGACGGTGGCGGGCCGGACCGCGGCGGGCCGGACGGTAGCGGGCCGTGATCCGCCGGATGCCCCCGGCACCGGTGCCGGTGCCGGTGCCGGTGCCGGTACCCCTACCGGTACCGGTCCGCCTCCACCTCAGCGGTAGTCATCGGCGCTGCCCTCCTTCCCGCCGAAGACGACCTCCTCGAAATAACCGAAGCAGTCGGGCCGCGAGCCGTCCGTGTCGGTGAAGTCGTACTCCTTCGCCAGCTGCCCGCTGGAGAGCGACCGGCCGCTCCACCGCTCCTTGGCCGGGTCGGCGGCGAGCGCCCGTACGCCGCGGGCGATCAGGGCCGGCGATTCGGCGATGGCGAAGTGCGGCTCCCCGGCCACCGCGTCGCGCCAGTTCTCCTCCGTCACCCCGAAGTGGTCGAGCATCTCCTCGGAGCGGAGGAAACCGGGGGTGAGCGAGACCGCCGTGCCCCCGTGTTCCTTCAGTTCGGCGGCGAGCCCGAAGGCGATGCGGTGCGGCGCGTTCTTGGTGAGGTCGAAGCAGAGGTTGTCCCGGTAGGTGCGGTTGAAGGCGGCGGTGCCATCGGTGACCTCGACCACCAGACCGCCGGGCCGCCTGATCAGCAGGGGCAGGGCGTAATGGCTGGTGATGACGTGGGTGTCGATGCCGAGGCGGAACATCCGCAGCCCGTTCTCCAGGTCGAGGTCCCACAGCTTGGTGTGGAACTCGATCAGCCGGTCGCCGCCCCAGACGCTGTTGACCAGCACATCCAGCCGGCCGTGCTGCCGGTCGATGCGCTCGGTCAGCGCCTTGACCTGCGCCGGGTCCAGATGGTCGGTCGGTACGGCGATGCCGGTGCCGCCCGCCGCGCTCACCAGCTCCGCGGTCTGCTCGATCGTCTCCGTGGCCCGGCCGACCTCGCTGACCCGTTCCCTGGTCGTCCGTCCCGTCACATACACCAGGGCGCCGGCCCGCCCCAGCTCGACCGCCATCGCCCGCCCGGCCCCGCGGGTCGCCCCGGCCACCAGCGCCACCCGTCCCGCCAGTTCCCGCTGTCCCGTCATGTACGCCACTCCTCGCTGTCAGGTGCCTCGCATCCGTACACGGCGACCGTGGCAGTGAAACCCGACATCTCCTGTCCGGATTCATCAGCCGCCGGTCCGGATTCACCGGCGCCGTACAGCGATCCGCCCACGGCCTACGGACGGAGCGCGCGCACCGTTGCCCCGCTCCGCAGCCGTCCCACGACCTCGTCCGGGGCGTTCTGCCCGGCTGGCGCGGCGAGCGTGTTCGTGTGGCCGGAGACCCGTACCCCGCCGGTGGCGTCGATACCGCCGACCCCTTGGGTGCCGGCCGCGAGCAGGTACCACCTGCCGGACTGCGCCCGCCAGTGGACGTTCCCGACCACGGGGGCTCCGAAGCGGCTGCAGGCGGCGGTGTCCCTGGCCCGTCCGGCGATCCGGCCGGGCTCGGCCGGGCGCGTGGCGGGCGGCAGGAAGTGCAGTGTCACGCTGCCGGGCCCGCGCCAGGTGTCGGCACGGCTGCACACCCAGGTCGCGCTGCCGCCGTCCTCCGGGAGGCGCTGGCCGGCGAACGCCCAGTTGCTGACGGACCGTACGCCGGCGCCCCGCAGCGAGCCGAGCGAGCAGGCCGTACGGGCCCAGCCCTGCAGGGCCGGGGTGCCGGTCGCCTCGCCCGCCGGGTCGGCCGGTGTGCCGCCGGGCGGCACGGAGGCGAGGTGGACGGGGACGAGGTCGTTGAGGTCGGTCAGCAGGAAGGGAGGGTTCACACCGGTGCCCGCGATCCTGGTCGAGGGCCGGAACTGGGCCGCCGGCCAGTGCCCGCAGCCGGCGCCCCCCTCGGGCGGTACCGGGATGCGGTCGGTGACCCCGTCCGGGGTGACATGCAGGCCGTGCACCGGGGCGGCCGGGGCCAGCAGGTCGCGGACGCCGACGTCGGAGACCCACGGCGCCAGCAGATAACGCATCCAGCCGTTGCCGCGGCCGATCACCAGCGCGGCGCCGGTGGTCAGGTCCGCGTCGTCGACCCGTGCGAAGTGCAGGGTGGGCGTGGCGCCTTCGGGCTCGGCGTAGCGCACCAGCCGCTCGCCGTCGTGGAAGACCACGACCGTCACGGCGTCGATCAGGCCCGCGTACAGCAGCTGCGGCGGGTGGTCGGGCGGCCGGGTGGAGGTGCCCGCGGACGTCATGATCCGGGCGTCGGCGGGCGGCGCCGCCCAGACCCGCAGCGCCCGCCCCAGCAGCTCCTGGTCAGCCGCCTGCCGGCCGCGCACGGGCCAGGCGGTGAAGTCCACCCGGGAGGTGTCCGTCCACTCTTCGTTGGGGGTGCGCAGCAGCCGGCCCGGGTCCAGCGCCTGCTCCGCCGTGGTCGGCGGGTGCCCCGTCCGGTCCCCGTCACCGCGCAGCAGCCCGGCCGCCGCGGCGCCGACCGCCAGTACGGTCACCAGCGCGATCGCCGCCCGTACCCGCTGGCGGCGGCGCAGCAGGTCCGTCGGCCGCGTCTGCACCGTGCACGGGTCGAACTCCGCCGAGTTCAGCAGTGCCGCGGCGCCCGTCCCGGTCTCCCGGTCCAGCTGCGCCGCCGCCCGCTGTGCCGCGTCGGGCTCCTCGACCCCGGCCCGTGCCAGCACGCTGCGTGCGGCGTCCTCGTCCAGCCCTTCCAGATGCCACAGCCCGAGGGCGGCCCGTACCGCCGCGGGCACCGCGGACAGCGCCTGGTCCAGGGCGAGTTCTTCGGCGCCGCCGACCCGCGGGAAGAGCCGCAGGCCCCACACCTGGGGCAGGGCCACCGTCCCCCGGACCGGCCGCCCCTCGTGCGCCAGCGCCAGTCGCAGGGCCCGCAGCCGCACCACGTCGTAGCCCGGTTCGGCCGCCGGGCCGCGCTGCGCCGGCAGCCCGCCGTCCGGCCGGCGCAGCCGCGCCCGCGGCAGCGCCCGCTGGACCAGGCCGTGTGCGGTCAGGACCCGGCGGTGGCGGCCCGTCGACGGGGGCAGGACGAGGTAGGTGAGGCGGACGAGCCGTGGATAGTGCTCGACGATGGCCGCCTCGGCCCGTTCGACATCGGCCCGGGTGCGTTCGTCCATGGGCATGGCCTGGAACAGCCCTTCGCGAAATGGTGGATATGCCGTCGTTTGGTCGTTGCACGCCGTCCAACGAGTGATTCTTGGGACGGTCACACGGCGGAGCCGGCCCGGTGAGCGAACCCGATCCGAACACCCCGTCACCGGTGCGCCCGCCATGTCACCGATCCGGATAACGACCCCGTCGCATCCGGGGTACTCCGCATGCGACGGGCGCCGGCAGGGCAGATGCTGGAGCGGTGATGGACGAGACGGAGTTCTGGGAACTGATCGACGGTTCCCGCGAGGCCGCCGCGGGCGACCCGGAGGAGCAGGCCGACGCGCTGGTCGAGCGGCTCCTCGGGCTCGACCCGGATGCCGTCGTGGACTTCGCCCGCCACTTCGAGGCCCGCTACAACCGGGCGTACTCCTGGGATCTGTGGGCCGCGGCCTCGGTGATGCTGGGCGGCGCGGGCGACGACGCCTTCGACTACTTCCGCTGCTGGCTGATCGGCCAGGGCCGGGAGGTCTTCGAGGGCGCGCTGCACGACCCCGACCAGCTCGCCGAGCTGCTGGACGACTTCGACGAGGCGGTGGACGGCGACGCCGAGGAGCTGGGCTATGCGGCCGACGAGGCGTACGAGCAGCTGACCGGCGGGGTGATGCCGGACCTGGGACTGCCCCCGCCGCCCCGTGAACCGGTCGGCACATACCTGGACTTCGACGACGACCGGGGCATGGCGGAGCGCTTTCCCACCCTCTGGGACCGTTTCAGGCCGTAGCCGCGGGGCCGGTTCACGCCGGGGGCGCGGCGGGCCCGGCCCTCGGATGTCACCACCGGTCCGTCGCTGCGGGCAGTATGGCCCCATGCGGATCGCGATCACCGGCTCGACCGGACTCATCGGCACAGCGCTCGTACGGTCCCTGCGCGCGGGAGGCCATGACGTCGTCCGGCTCGCCCGGCGCACGCCCACGGCCGCCGACGAGGTGCGCTGGGACCCCGGGCGCCAGGAGGTCGACACCGCCGGGCTGGCCGGCTGCGGGGCCGTCGTCCACCTGGCCGGCGCCGGGGTCGGCGACCACCGCTGGACGGCGGCCTACAAGCAGGAGATCCGTGACAGCCGGGTCCTGGGCACCCGGGCCCTCTCCTCGGCCCTCGCCGCCATGGACAGCCCGCCGGGAGTCCTGGTGTGCGGCAGCGCGATCGGCTACTACGGCGACACCGGCGACCGGCGGACGGACGAGAGCGCACCGGCCGGCCACGGGTTCCTGCCGGAGGTCTGTGTGGCCTGGGAGGACGCCGCGAGGCCGGCCGAGGAGGCGGGCATCCGTACCGTCTTCGCCCGCACCGGTCTGGTCGTGGCACGCTCCGGCGGCGCCTGGGGCCGGCTCTTCCCCCTCTTCCGGCTCGGGCTGGGCGGCCGGCTCGGCGACGGCAGCCAGTACTGGAGCTTCATCTCCCTGGAGGACCACATCAGGGCGCTGGGCCACCTCATCGACACCGAGGGCCTGGCCGGGCCGGTCAACCTCACGGCCCCGGAGCCGGTCACCAACCGCGAGGTCACCGCCGTGATGGGCCGTGTCCTGAACCGGCCCACGCTGTTCACCGTGCCGGCGCCGGTCCTGCGGGCCGCCCTGGGCGAGTTCGCCGGCGATGTGCTGGGCAGTCAGCGGGTCATTCCGCGGCGGCTGCTGGACTCCGGGTTCGCGTTCGCCCATCCGCGCATCATCGAGGCGGTCCGGGCCGCATAGCGCTCCCGGCCGCATAGCGCTCCCGGCCGCATAGCCGGCCGCACCGGGGAGTCCTTCGCGTCCTGCCGTCGTCCGCACCGCGGAGTCGTCCGCGTCACACCGCCGTCCGGGCGGCATAGCCGCGGGGCCACACGGGAAGCTTTGGCCAAGGGGCGCGTAGATGCGCCCCTTGGACGCCCCCTCTCGAACGGACCGCCGCCTCCTGCCGACCTCGCACGCCTCACCTCGGTATCCCCCATGGCGGCACCGGGCACGACAGGGGTGCGCCGCCGTTGGGACCGACCTCGGGAGGGGCATGTGCTGCGTACCGCATCGGCCGTGGACGTCGTCATCGTGGGGGCCGGTCCGGCCGGACTCGCCGCCGCCCGCCATCTGACCGGGGCGGGGGTGTCCGTCACGGTCCTGGAGGCCGCGCCGCGGATCGGCGGCCGGTCCGCCACCGACCACCTCGACGGCTTCCGGCTGGACCGCTGCGGCCGGCCGCTGGCCGTCTCCGCCACCGATCTGTGCCGTACCCCGGGCCTCGGCGATCTGACGCTCCGTCCGTTCGCGCCCGGTCTGAGCGTCCACAACGGCCAGCGGGCGCAGCGCGTCAGCGCGCCCCGGAGCGCGAAGGGTGCGCTGTCCGCGGCCCGTGCCCTCTCCCGCGCCGATCGCCGTACGGAACGCCGGACGGAACGCCGGACGGAGCGTCAGACGGTCCGCCTCACCGACCGGCGGACCGCGCCGCCCCCGGACCGCCGTGCCGACCGCCGTACGGACCGCCGCGCCGCCGGCACCGCCGCCGCTCCCCCTGCCTTCAGCCCCCAGGCCCCGCCCGCCGACCGTCCGATCCACGATGCCCTGGCGAGCCGCCCCGCCTTCCCGCACCGCGGCCATGACGCGTTCCTGCGGCCCCTGCTGGCCGCGCTGTTGTGCGATCCCAAGCTGCGCGGCTCCAGCCGGGGCGCGGCGGCGGCGCTGCGCGCCTACGCCCAGGGCCGGTTGTGGCTGCCGGCCGGCGGTGCCGCGGCCGTCCCCGAACTGCTCGCCGCGCCGCTGCCGCCCGGCACGGTCCGTACGTCCGTGCAGGTCACCGCCGTTTCCACCACCGGCGTCAGTACCGCGGAGCACGGTCATATCCCCTGTCGGGCGGTACTGGTGGCCACCGGCGCGCGGGAGGCGGCCGAGCTGTTGCCGGGGCTGCGGGTGCCGGCCTTCCACCCGGTCGCCGTCCTGCACCACACCGCGGCGGCGGACGGGGGCCGCGGCGATCCGTCCCGCGACACGGCCCTGGTCCTGCCGACCCAGGGCCCCGTCGCCTACAGCTACGCCGCCGGCGCCATCGACCCGTCCCGTACGCCACCGGGCCGGTCCCTGATCACCACGACCGTGCTCGGCGCCGCCGCGATGCTGCCCCTGTCCGTACTGGACAAGACGGTCCGCCCGCAGCTCGACCGGATCTACGGCGCGCACACCGACGACTGGCAGCTGCTGACCGCCCATCACGACCCGAATGCGGTCCCCGCGATGCCGGCGCCGCACGACCCGGAGCGGCCGGTGCGGGTGCTCGCCGGCCTGTATGTGTGCGGCGATCACCGTGACACCAGCACGCTCCAGGGCGCGCTGAACTCGGGCCGCAGGGCCGCCCGCGCGCTCCTCCAGGACTTCGGGCTGCCGACCTTCACCACGGAGCCGGACGCCCTGCCCACGGCGGCCTGAACCCGGGCGTCCTGGCCCGCCCTCACCCGGGCCGCCGGGCGGCCGGGCGTCCCTGGCCCGCCCTCACCCCAGCGCCGCCACCCGTTCGCGATAGCCCCGTACCGCCGCCGCGTCCCGGTAGGGCTCCAGGCGGCGCTCGAACTCCCTGACGTACTCGTGAGCCCGTACGGACCGCATCTCGGAGGCCTGGAGCGCCGCCTCGGCACCCAGCGTGCAGGCCTGCTCCAGTTCGCCCAGGCCCAGCCGCGCGGTCGCCAGCACCACCCGGCAGAAGAGCCTGCTGCGGGCGAAGCCGGCCGCGCGCAGCTGGAGGGAGCGCTCGGCATGCTGGGAGGCGGCGCGGTACTGCTGGAGATCGCGGTGGCAGTGCGCCAGCTCGTCGGCGAGCTGCGCCTCGTCGAAGAAACGCGCCCAGTACGGGGTGTCGTCACCGGGGCGGACGGTCTCCAGGGCCCGTTCGGCGCGGGCCAGCGCCGTCGTGCAGGCCCGGACCTCGCCCAGGACGCCGTGGCCGCGTGCCTCCGCGGCGTGCAGCAGCGCCTGCACGGCGGGCGGCGCGCTGCCGCCGATGCCCTGCTGGGCGACCCGCGCGAGCTGCACGGCTTCCCTGCCGTGCCCCAGGTAGACGGCCTGCCGGCTCATCGTCACCAGGACGTAGGACCCGTACGCCCGGTCCCCGGCGGCCTGGGCCAGCCGCAGGGCCTGGACGAAGTACCGCTGGGCCAGCCCGTGGGCCGCGATGTCGTACGAGGTCCAGCCGGCCAGCCGGGTCAGATCGGCGGCGGCCGCGAAGAGCCGGCGGCCGGTGGCCTCGCCGTAGCTGCCGCGGAGCATCGGCTCGGCCTCGTGCTCCAGATAGCGCACCAGGGCCTGGCGGGCGTGGCCGCCGCCGTAGGCGTGGTCCAGCGCCCGGAACAGCTCGCCGACCGAGCGCAGCGCCGCGATGTCACCGGAGGTGACCTTGGAACCCTGGGTGCGGTCGACGCGGTCGGTGCGGCGCTGGCGGGGCACCGTGACCCGGCCCTGTGCGGGGACCCGGCCCGCCCCGTCGCCGGTGGGCTCGCCGCGGGCGACCCGCTCGTCGGCGCGCCCGATCAGCCAGTCGCGGCTGGGCACCACGAGCCCGGCCGGGGTGAAGGCGATCTTGCGGAGCTCGGCATGGCTGCCGGAGTCCTTGCGCCACAGGCCGCTGACGATGTCCACCGCCTCGCTGGGGCTCGCGGCGAATTCCAGTCCGGCGTACACCGGCGCACAGGCGTCCAGGCCGAGGTCCTGGGCGGACAGCCGGCGCCCCAGCCGGCGGGTGAACACCTCCGCGATCAGGGCGGGGGTGGTGCCTCTGGGCTGCTGCCCGCGCAGCCAGCGGGTCACCGACGTCTTGTCGTACCGCAGATCGAGGCCGTGCTCGATGCCGAGCTGATCCACCCGTCTTGCCAGCCCGGCGTTGGAGAATCCCGCCTCGGCGATGAGCGCGGCGAGCTGGCGGTTGGGGGTGTGGTGCGGGGGTCGTTCCGTCATCAGCTTTACCGGTCTCCTGCCTTCCGGGCCGCTGCCGGGTTCGGCGGACCCTGTCCGGCATGCTCATTCGCCCTTGTGGAACGGCGTGAATGTAACGGCCTTCGGCGCCCCGATCGCCGCCTCCTCCCCGCGTTCATCCGATCGTGTGAGCAGGGGCGGGCGGTGCGGACAGCGGCCGCCTGCGGGGACCGGGAGGGGCGGCCGTACAGTGGCATGGGCGCGAAGTGGCATCAACGTTGCAGCAAAGTGCAACAAAGGTTCGAAGAGGAGCTGCCGTGACTGCGATCTCTCGGGGGGAGACCCCCGTACCCGAGGGGCTGCGCTTTGTGCATCTGGGCTTCGGCGCCGACGCCGTCGAGTACACCTCGGCATGGCAGGAGCAGCGCCGGGTGCACGCCGCCCGGTTCGCCGACGAGCTGCCCGACACCTGCCTGCTGCTGGAGCACCAGGCCGTCTACACCGCGGGACGCCGTACGGCCGACGAGGAGCGCCCGCTGGACGGGACCCCGGTCGTCGACGTGGACCGCGGCGGGAAGATCACCTGGCACGGGCCCGGCCAGCTGGTGGGCTACCCCATCCAGAAGCTGCCGCGCCCGGTGGACGTCGTGGCCCATGTCCGCCGGCTCGAAGAGGCGCTGATCCGGGTCTGCGCCGAGTTCGGCGTGGCGGGCACCCGGGTCGAGGGCCGCAGCGGCGTGTGGATCCTGGGCGACCCGGTCGAGGAGCGGGCGGCCCTGGGCGGGCTGAACCTCGACTTCGATCCGCGGCTGGCGGACGAGCTGTTCGACCCGCGGCTGAACGGCCCGGAGTACGCACCGTCCAACGCCGGCCAGCGCCGCGAGGACCGCAAGCTCGCCGCGATCGGCATCCGCGTCGCCAAGGGCGTCACGATGCACGGCTTCGCGCTGAATGTGAATCCGGACAACACCTCGTTCGACAAGATCGTGCCGTGCGGCATCCGGGACGCCGGCGTGGCCTCGCTCGCGGGCGAGCTGGGCCGCGAGATCACCATCGCCGAGGTGCTGCCCGCCGCCGAGAAACATCTGCGGGACGTCCTGGAGGGCGCCGAACTGCTCCCCCGTGCGGTCTGACCGGACGGTCGCCGGCCCGGCCGTCCCGGGCCGGACGGCCGTCCGGCCGGGGTCCTCCCCGGGCCGCCGGGAATGCCACCCCGCCATACGGGGTTGCCCCGCACGTAAAGACGTGCGAATCAACGGGCGTACCCTGGTGTACGCCGAAGAAACGAAGTCGTAGGGAGCCGGTCGTGTCCGCAGTCGCACCCGACGGACGCAAGATGTTGCGCCTGGAGGTCCGGAACAGCCAGACCCCCATCGAGCGCAAGCCCGAGTGGATCAAGACCCGGGCGAAGATGGGTCCCGAGTACAACCACCTCCAGGGCCTGGTCAAGAGCGAGGGCCTGCACACGGTCTGCCAGGAGGCGGGCTGCCCCAACATCTTCGAATGCTGGGAGGACCGCGAGGCGACCTTCCTCATCGGCGGTGACCAGTGCACCCGCCGCTGTGACTTCTGCCAGATCGACACCGGCAAGCCTCAGGAGCTGGACCGCGACGAGCCCCGCCGGGTCGCCGAGTCCGTGCAGACCATGGGTCTGAAGTACGCCACGATCACCGGCGTGGCGCGCGACGACCTGGACGACGGCGGCGCCTGGCTCTACGCCGAGACCGTCCGGCAGATCCACGCCGCGATGCCCGACACCGGCGTCGAGCTGCTGATCCCCGACTTCAACGCGGTCCCCGAGCAGCTGGCCGAGGTCTTCTCCTCCCGCCCGCAGGTCCTGGCCCACAACGTCGAGACGGTCCCGCGCATCTTCAAGCGCATCCGCCCCGGCTTCCGCTACGAGCGCTCGCTGGAGGTCATCTCCAAGTCCCGCGAGGCCGGCCTGGTCACCAAGTCCAACCTCATCCTGGGCATGGGCGAGGAGCGCGAGGAGATCAGCCAGGCGCTGCAGGACCTGTACGACGCGGGCTGCGAACTGATCACGATCACCCAGTACCTGCGCCCGACCGTGCGCCACCACCCCATCGAGCGCTGGGTCAAGCCCGCCGAGTTCGTGGAGCTCCAGGAAGAGGCCGAGGAGATCGGCTACGCCGGCGTGATGTCAGGACCGCTGGTCCGCTCCTCCTACCGCGCCGGCCGCCTCTACCAGCAGGCCATGGAGCGGCGCGAGGCCGAGGCGTCCAGTCAGGCGGTTTGATTTCCCCGGCGCGCCGTCTTGTGAAACGTGGCACATGCTTGAGGACGCGGCCCGCACTCCCCCTGACGGGGGGCGTGGGGGCCGCGTCAACGTTTCATCGGTGTTTGACCGGCAGGTCATCCGTTGGTAACACCTTTCCGTGACGATGGATGCACGCACCGCTCCCGCACCACTCCCGTATCACTCCTGCTTCTCCGAACGAATCAGAGGGAGTCACCCACCATGCAGGCCGCGCCGCTCCGCGCCAATCCCGCCCTCCCCATCCCTTCGGTCACCGGTGCGCTGCGTGCCGTCGAGGCCGTCCTGATGCGCGGCGGACAGCGCACCGCCCGCCGTAACGCCTGGACTTCGGTCCTGGAGGACCGCCGCCGCGCCAAGGACCGCCACGAGGCCGAGTACGTACTGGAGGCCGCGGCGACCCACCGCCCGCACGCCACGTAGACTGCGCTGTATGGCGAGGAAGGTAAATGCTGAGGGCGCTGCCGGCGCTGCCGGCGCTGAGAACACCGGGCGGCTGAAGCAGATCGCCCTGACCTACAAGATGACCCGTCGGGTCGACTCGAAGGTCGGTCTAGTCGTCGCTGGTGTAGGCATCGTCGTATTCGGCGTTCTCCTTGCCATCGGCTTCGCGATCGGCCACGAAATCTACGCGGGGATCCTGGGCTTCGTCCTGGCCTTCCTCGCCATGGCGATCGTCTTCGGACGACGCGCCGAGCGGGCTGCCTTCGGGCAGATGGAAGGCCAGCCCGGTGCGGCGGCCGCCGTGCTGGACAACGTCGGCCGCGGCTGGACGGTGACCCCCGCGGTCGCCATGAACCGCAGCCAGGACGTGGTCCACCGCGCCGTTGGCAAGGCCGGGATCGTGCTGGTCGGCGAGGGCAACCCGAACCGGCTGCGCGGCCTGCTGGCCGCCGAGAAGAAGCGGATGGCGCGCACCGTCGCCGACGCCCCGGTCCACGACATCATCGTGGGCGACGGCGAGGGCCAGGTGCCGCTGAAGAAGCTCCGTACGACGCTGCTGAAGCTGCCGCGCGTACTCCCCGGCGCCCAGGTCACCGCCGTCAACGACCGGCTCAAGGCGCTGGGCGACCTGATGAGCAACATGCCGGTCCCGAAGGGCCCCATGCCGAAGGGCATGCGCATGCCCAAGGGCGGCGGCAAGACCCGCTGACCGTGGCGGCCGGCCGCACCCGCGTCCGGCCGGCGGACCGACACCCTGACCGAACGACGGCGCCCCGGGGCCTGTGGCTCCGGGGCGTTTCGTCATGCGGGGCGTTTCGCATGCGTGGGGGCGTGCGGGCGTACGGACGTGATGGCCTCGGGACGGGCGTACGGAGGTGACGGCCTGCGGGACGGGCGTACGGACGGTACCGGCTCAGGTCTCGCCCCGGAAGCTCAGGTAGCGCGCCCGGCCGGGCCGGCGGGGCCACCGCGGCCGGCTCACGGTATACGGGCTCAGATGCGGACCTGTACGGCGCGCGAGAGGCGGTCGTGCAGCCCCCGCCCGTCCCGGTCCCAGACCACGGCCGGGATGACCACGACGAGCAGCACCGTGCGCAGCACGACCCGCGGCAGCGAAATCCGGCCGCCGCCTTCGGCGACCACCCGCAGGCCCAGCAGCCGCTTGCCCGGTGTGAACCCGACCGTGCCCACCGTCAGCACGCTGAGCACCGCGAAGACCACCAGCGCCCAGTTGCTCGCCGACTGCGCCTTACCGCCGCTGAGCAGGCCGTAGGCGATGAGCATGCACAGCGCCCAGTCGAGGAAGAGCGCGGCGAAGCGGCGCCCGGGGCGCGCGATCGAGCCCGGCCCCGTCTCCGGCAGCCCGAGCTGCTGCCCGCGGTACCCGAACTCGACACCCATGTCCTCGGCTGCCGCGCGGGGCCCGGAGATCCACGATCCGATTGCTTGCCTGTTGTCCACCCGACCACGGTACTGCGACCGCATACATTCGCTGCGCCGAGGTCCGGTGCGAGGCGGCTCGGGCCCCCCTTCCGGGCCGGGACCCGGGGGCGTGCCGCCAGGGGCGGAACGACTCGGCACGGCGCCGCAACGAACGGCCGCCACCCCGGGCCAAAATGCCCCTTTATGGGTCACACTGGTGAATAAAGGCAGGCGTGCGCCGGTTAACCTCGGCGAAACAAATGGGTCATGCTTGGGAAATCCCGCCTGCCTATGGTCGGGCAACGCGCCACCGCACATGGTCGCGTTCCGAGTAGCAATCCCGCGTCCGCCGACCGGTGACCGGGCTAGGAGGAGTTGGATGTTCCAGAACGCCGACGAGGCCAAGAAGTTCATCGCCGACGAGGACGTGAAGTTCGTTGACGTCCGGTTCTGCGACCTGCCCGGTGTGATGCAGCACTTCACGATCCCGGCGAAGGCGTTCGACCCGGCCGAGGAACTGGCCTTCGACGGTTCCTCGATCCGCGGCTTCCAGGCCATCCACGAGTCCGACATGGCGCTGCGCGCGGACCTGTCGACGGCTCGTGTGGACCCGTTCCGCCGCGACAAGACCGTCAACATCAACTTCTTCATCCACGACCCGATCACCGGCGAGCAGTACAGCCGTGACCCGCGGAACATCGCCAAGAAGGCCGAGGCCTACCTCGCCTCGACCGGTATCGCGGACACCGCGTTCTTCGGCCCCGAGGCCGAGTTCTACGTCTTCGACAGCGTGCGCTTCGAGACCGGCGCGAACCAGTCCTTCTACCACATCGACTCCGAGGCCGGCGCCTGGAACACCGGTTCGGAGGAGAACAACCGCGGCTACAAGGTCCGCTACAAGGGCGGCTACTTCCCGGCCCCGCCGGTCGACCACTTCGCCGACCTGCGCGCCGAGATCTCCCTGGAGCTGGACGCGGCCGGCCTGCAGGTCGAGCGCCAGCACCACGAGGTCGGCACCGCCGGCCAGGCCGAGATCAACTACAAGTTCAACACGCTGCTCGCCGCGGCCGACGACCTGATGCTCTTCAAGTACATCGTGAAGAACGTCGCCTGGCGCAACGGCAAGACCGCGACCTTCATGCCCAAGCCGATCTTCGGCGACAACGGCTCCGGTATGCACGTCCACCAGTCGCTGTGGCAGGGCGGCAGCCCGCTCTTCTACGACGAGCAGGGCTACGCGGGCCTCTCGGACACCGCCCGCTACTACATCGGCGGCATCCTCAAGCACGCCCCGTCGCTGCTGGCCTTCACCAACCCGACGGTGAACTCCTACCACCGCCTGGTCCCCGGCTTCGAGGCCCCGGTCAACCTGGTCTACTCGCAGCGCAACCGCTCCGCGGCCATGCGTATCCCGATCACGGGCTCGAACCCCAAGGCCAAGCGCGTCGAGTTCCGCGCGCCGGACCCGTCCTCGAACCCGTACCTCGCCTTCTCCGCCCTCCTCCTCGCGGGCCTGGACGGCGTCAAGAACAAGATCGAGCCGGCCGAGCCGATCGACAAGGACCTCTACGAGCTCGCCCCCGAGGAGCACGCGGGCGTCCCCCAGGTCCCCACCTCCCTCCCCGCCGTCCTCGACGCCCTCGAGGCCGACAACGAGTACCTCCAGCAGGGCGGTGTCTTCACCTCCGACCTGATCGAGACCTGGATCGACTACAAGCGCACCAACGAGATCGCCCCGATCCAGCTCCGCCCGCACCCGCACGAGTTCGAGCTGTACTTCGACATCTAGAAAGTAAAGCTCGAACTCGGCAAGCCGACGGAAAAGATCAGAGCGGTTGCCTCCACCCGAGTGGAGGCAACCGCTCGTCGTCTGTCGCGACCCTCTGCTTCATAGACATCCAGAGCCCAGCTGGATTCGCTATGTGGCCCAGGCTGCAGATCAGATACGCGTCTGGCTCGCCCACTTGGGTCCGCCGTGGATGGTTGCCGACTGTCCTTTGCCGACCCTGGACCGTCGACGCGACACGGACGCTACCCCACCTCGCGCGCCGGCTCGGCCTCGAACGCCATGAGCGTCAGTCCTGTGACGTGGATGACGGCGTTCCACTCGTCCTGGGTCAAGTCCGGGAATTCCTCCAGTACACAGCTGGGGACAGGACAGCCACCAGCGCTCAGCACTACCTCCGCGACGGCCAACCCCGAGCGGCTGAGGCACAAGCGCGGTCCTTGCTGAGGCTCCCCGGTGCGCAGCACCGCGATGCGCTGAGCGGCGTCCTTGTTGTCGGGTGTCTCCGACGCGAAGTTCAGGAGCGCGGTACGCAATTGCTCAGTGAGTTCGTCCTGGTGCAGGTCAGCGCGTTCTGAAATGGCAGCCAGCGCCTGGCAGAACTGCTCTCTCGCTACCGACCGGGGCGGTCTCGGGGTGACCTGCGGACGTTGGCCGGCATCGTCGCGCACAGGCTCGGGCTCCGACTGAAGACCCATGAAGATGAGCTTGGAGACCAGCAGTACGGCCTCCCACTCCTCCTGGCGCAAAGTCGGATAACTCTCCTGCACTTGGGGCGGAAGGTCGCTCTGGTCTGCGTACAAGAGCACATCCGGCAGCTCTACGTCGTAGTCCGCAAGCCGAAGACCGAGGCTTCGTCCCCAGGGGTGGTCCTCAGCGCCAACGGTGATCAGTTCGACACGCGATCGCTCGCCCAGCGCCTCCGAAGCCAGTTCGCGCAGCGCGGTGGTGACTGCCGCACTGAGGCCGGCCTCGTTTACGTCACCCCTTTCGCCGACATACAGCAGGGCATCGCGCAGGCGTCCGCGCGGCGATGACGGATTCATCGTCTCCTCCTACGGCCACCGCCTGAGTCGAGCGGCTGGACGTTCGTCTTCTCCACGTACTTGTCGAACTCATCGATCTTGTCCGCCGGTACCGCATAGCGGCCTGGCTCGTTGGTCGGCTTGATCTCGTACTGTTTCAGCCAGGCCAATACCTCTGGCTTGCAGTGGAACTCCATTTTGTGGGTGTAATTCTTGCTCTTGCCCAGCGTGCCGGGGTTGACCTTGCCGGTCTGGGCGATCCACTTTGGCTGCCGTTCGTGGCCGGGCCTCGGGACAAGGCCCCCGTTCGGCTTCACTGCTGCGCTCGCCTTCGCTTGATGCCCGAACGAGCCGTACTCATAGCTGGTGGTGGCTCCGGCCGGATCGATGATCTGCAGCAGGTTTCCGCAATCGTCGTAGGCGTACTGCCAGCCCGCGCCGTCCGCACCGACCATGAGGAGGGGCTGGTGGATGTCGTTGTAGACAGCGGTCATCCGCGAGCCGTCGGGGCGGGTGACCGCGGTGGCGTTGCCCGCCGCGTCGTACTCCATCGTGACCGTACGGCCCAGCGGGTCCGTACGCCGCAGCAGTCGGCGGTACCGGTCCCATTCGAAGGTGGTGACCGCGCCCGAGGGATCGGTTTCCCTTGTCGTCTGACCGCGCTCGTTGAGGTGGTAGACAGTGACCTGTCCCAGTGCATCGGTCACCCGGGTGCAGCGCGCCTCGTCGTCGTACACGAAGACGGCATCGAGGAAACTGCCCTCGCCGCGGGTCTCGACACAGCGCCCCGCCGCGTCGTAGAGGTAGCCGTACCGATGCCGATTGCGGTCGGTCCAGGAGGTGATCCTGCCGTCCTGGTCATACGTGAAGCGCATTGGTACACCGGACGAGTTGGTGACCTCAGTGAGATCCCCGTTACCGTCATAGGCGAATGCAGTCAGCAGCAGTCCCACCGCGGAGTCGTCCTCGGCCTCCGCACTACCGGTGGGCTCGGCGGCCAGTGCCACCGCGTCGGAACTCCTCGCACCCAGCAGGCGCAGTCCGGTTATCCGTAGCCCTGCGGTCTCGACACGGATCCGGCATCCGCCGCTGTGCCAGACCTCGCTGGGGGCGCCGTCGTCGGAATAGTCGATGTCGATCTGATTCCCGTACCGGTCGGTGATGGCCGTCAGCGGGAGCTGTGAGGCGCTCAACCCTCTCAGCTCACCCGTGACGTTGGCCGGCTTGGCAAAGTGCCAGGAGCGTCCCTCCTGCGGGTCGCTGATGCGGAGTCCACCGGGCGTTTCCGGGTCCCAGCCAAGCGGCCATCGGGGGCCCTCGACGGGGAGGACCGGCTCATCATGCCCGGGCACCGGGTAGACCAAGATCATGCCGTCCTCGGCAGCGAAGACGACACCTTTGTCGTCGAGCTCCAGGCGCTGGTCGAGGGTCGAGGACCACGACGGACCGAACCACCCGCCACAGCGGTACGAGGACACATGGGTTCGCGAGAGCAGTAGCGGCAGAACAGCCGGCAGGCTGACGTCCTCTTGAGCCAGGACCATCTCACCCGAGGCGATGTCGATCGGGTCGCTTCGACAGTTACGGCTGTCCGCTGGGGTGCTGGTCTTGTGCGGTTCTGCTGCCCCGTTCCGCAGGGGCGATTTCGGTGAGCTGCTTCCCGGCTTCTTGCCGCCGACTCGGTTACCGATCCCGCCGCTGCCACCCCCCGGCGCCTTCGGGTCCTTCTTGTCGCCCTTGCCGATTCCTGTGAAGTGCTCAGCCAGCTTGCGGTCGTTGTCCTGATGGTTCTTGGCCATCTGCTTCACACCACGGGTCATGTTGTCGTCGAGGTGCTTGGCGGTCTTCTTGACGCCGTCCTCGATGCCGTCGATGACCTTGTCCAACATCGCGTTAGCCGCGTCAGCTATGGCGTCCTTGCCACGGGTACGCCCGTGGTGACTTCTGGCCCGGCCGATCTTGCCGCCTGCCTTGTTACGGAAGGTGCCACCTGCGCTCTGCAGGCCGGTCACTACGCGGTCGTGCTCATCCGGATCGAAACTGAACCCTCCGCCGGCGCCTCCGCCCCCACTGCCGCCGCCGGCACTGAGGAGTTCCATCGGGTTGTCGCGGCCGATTTCGCGGAGTCCTTGGCATCCTGCACGCCCTGCTGGAGACCTTCCTTGCCGGCCTTGGCGGTCTGCCCCAGGTCCACTCCGTCCTTGGTTCCGAGGGCATTGGCGCCACTTATCATGCTTTACTTCGACATCTAAGCCGGAGTCCTGCGAAGGCCGCCGCCCAGTCTTTGGGGTGGCGGCCTTCGCCGTTGGGGCTCACGAGGTGTCAGGCCGGGCCGGTGGTGCGGGGTGTGGTGGTTGCGCCGGGAGGGTCCCTGGAGTTGCGAGGCCTGATTGCCAGGACCAGGCGGCGATTCCTACGCGGTTGCGGACGCCCAGCTTGGCTTGGACGTTGGCGAGGTGGGTCTTCACTGTGCCGGGGGTGATGACCAGTCGGGCGGCGATTTCTGCGTTTGTCAGGCCGTGGGATGCCAGGCGGGCGATTTCGCGTTCGCGGGTGGTGAGTGGGCCCGGGGCCGGGGTGGCGGTGGCCGGTGGGGTGAGGTGGCGTAGGAGACGGACGGTGATTTGGGGGCTGATCAGGGTGTCGCCTGCCATTGCCGCCCGTACCGCCTCGATCAGGAGGGTGGGGCCGGAGCGTTTCAGCAGGAAGCCGGCGGCGCCGTGGCGGAGGGCGGCGTGGACGTAGTCGTCGAGGTCGAAGGTGGTGACGACCACGACCCGGGTGTGCGCGGCGAGTCGGCGGGTGACCTCCAGGCCGTCGAGGCGGGGCATCCGGATGTCGGCGAGGACGACGTCGGGGCGCAGGGTGCGGGCGAGGTCGACGGCGTGGATGCCGTCCGCGGCCTCTCCGACCACGGTCATGTCCGGCTGGGAGTCGAGGATCATCCGGAAGCCGCTGCGGACGTCGTGCTGGTCGTCGGCGATCAGTACGCGGGTCGGGGTCGGCGTCATACCGGGTCTCCAGGGGCGGGAAGTGGGGCGGGGAGGGTCGCGGTAAGGCGCCAGGTGCCGTTGTCGCCGGCGGTGTGGAGGGTGCCGTTCAGGGCGCGGACGCGTTCGGTGAGGGCGAGCAGGCCGGTTCCGCCGTTGTCGCGGGCGTGGCTGCGGGTGCGGCCGGTGTCGTTGGTGATGGTCAGGCGGACGGATTCGTCCTCGTGGGTGAGAGTCACCTCGACAGCGGCCGCGTCGGGGGCGTGCCGGCGGACGTTCGTCAGGGCTTCGGTGACGACCCGCTGGATCGTGGCGGCGGCCTCGCGGGAGAGTGCCCTCTGCGCCGCGGGGGTGACGGTGAGACGGGCCCGGGTGCGGCCGGCCGCGTCGAACCTGTCGACGAGTTCGGTGAGCCGGGCCGTGCCGGGGAGGGCCGCGCGGCCGGCCTCGCGGCCCGGCTCCCGCAACAGGTGGACCGTGCGGTCGATCGAGGCCAGCGCGGCAAGGCCCGCCCGCTCGATCCGCTCCAGCGCACCGGCCACCAGCTCCGGGTCCCGGTCGGCCACGAAGCGGGCGGCCTGGGCCTGCGCCACGATGCCGCTGATGTCGTGGGCGACGAAGTCATGGAGGTCGTGGGCGAGTTCCAGCTGCTGCCGGTGCCGGGCCTCGCGGACGGCCCGGGCTCCGCGGCGTTCCATCAGCCGGGGGTAACCGCCCACTGCGGCCGCCGCCAGCGTGGGCAGGAACCAGAACGCCCCTATGCCGACCCGTTCGTAGAGTGACGCGGCCGGCACGAGCGGCTGGGCCCAGAGCATGAGCGCGGCTGCCGCGAGGCCGGTGCCCGCGGCCGCCTCCCGGCACGGCGCCCACCGGAAAGCGGCCGCCTGCAGCACGACGAGCGCCGTCGCCGCCGCGAAGAGCGGGCCGGAGTAGTCCTGTGCGGTGTCCGGGGCCCCTCCGAAGGTGGCGGTGAGCAGGAGCGCCGCTGTGAGCGCGGTCGCTCGGCCCGACCAGGCACGTACCGACGGTAACGACGCAGGGCGATGTCTCATCGCCGCCCTCTCCCCCGGCCCGCGCGGGCACGTGCCGCTGCAAGGCCATGTGCCAGTCCCATCAGTGGTCCTCTCCCCCGGCCCGCCTGGTCCCCGCCCGGCGGGCACCTCCCCACGGTCTCGCGGGCGCGTCCTCCGCTCGGTCTCGCGGGCGCGTCCTCCCCACGGTCCCGCGGGCGTGTCCTCCGTCCGGTCCAGCTTATGGAGCGCGCTACGGGTGCCGCCTCTGCCGATCGGCACAGTCCGCCGCTTCCCGCGCCCGGAGATCTGCCGGTTGGCCGATGGCCGCGGACCCGCCCCGCCTCGGAAGCTGATCGCGTCACCGGGGCGATGCGGCCCCAACGGGTCCTGGAAGGCGGGTTGTTCGGTATGCGATATGTGAGGACGACGGTGGGTGGCGCGTCAGGGAGTGCCGCTGCCGAATCAGCCGGCAGGTTGGGCGCATCCGGTTCATCCCGTGTGGCGGCCGCGAAGTCCACGGCCGTCACCGAGCCACCGCGCTGGGTGGTCCGGCTCGCGCGCCTCGCCGCGTTGGCCCCGCTGCCGAGCGGCCTGTGGCGGATCGTGGCGGCCCTGGGGATACCGGTCGGCTTCACCGGTGACGAGGCGATGGCCACGGTGACCTTCGGCAGCGGGTTCTCGCTCTACATGATCGCTCTGACCCTGTTCGCCGAGGGCCTCGGGTTGCTGACGCTCGGCCTGGTGCAGCGCTGGGGCGAGGTCTTTCCCCGCTGGATCCCGCTCCTCAGTGGCCGGCGGGTACCCACGGCGGTGGCCGTGCTCCCGGCCGGGCTGGGGGCTGCCGTCCTCACCGCCTTCGGCGGGCTGGGGGCGCTCGGCTGGAACGCGCCGCAGGCCATGGGCCACCCGGACGCACCGGACGGCATCGCGTACTGGATCATGACCGCCTGCTATCTGCCGCTGACGGCCTGGGGTCCGCTGCTCGCCGTGGTGACCGGACATTACTGGCTGCGACGTCATCGGGCTCGGCTGGTTCATCTGGTTCGCCGGTCACGGTGACAGCCAAGAACGCCGGTCACGGTGACAGCCAAGGACTCCGCCACGGTCCCCGCCATGGTCACGCTCGCGGCACCGAACCTCCACCCGCCGCGAACGGTGTCCACCGCACTTCCAAGGCACACTGGCGTTATGCCTGAATTGCCGGAGGTTGAGTCGCTGTCGCGGTTTCTGGGTGAGCGGCTGGTCGGCCGGTCCGTCGCGCGGGTGTATGCGGTTGCCGTGCATGCGCTGAAGACCTATGAGCCGCCGCTGACCGCGCTCGAAGGGCGGTCGTTCGAGGGGGTGAAGCGGCACGGGAAGTTTCTTGATCTTCGGGTCGGCGGGCTGCATCTGGTCATGCACCTCGCCCGGGCGGGGTGGGTGCGGTGGAGTGACCGGCTGCCGGAGGCGCCGCCGCGGCCCGGTAAGGGGCCGTTGGCCTTGCGGGTGCGGCTCGGGGAGCCCGACGACGGGGCGGGGTTCGAGGTGACCGAGGCCGGGAGCCAGAAGCACCTTGCGGTGTATGTCGTGCGGGAGGTGCTGGAGGTACCGGGGGTTGCGCGGCTCGGGCCCGATCCGCTCTCCGAGGGGTTCACCGCGGAGGCCTTCGCAGGGCTGCTGGCGGGGGAAAGCCGGCAGATCAAGGGGGTGCTGCGGGACCAGAGCGTGATCGCCGGAATCGGGAACGCCTACTCGGACGAGATTCTGCACGTGGCGCGGATGTCGCCGTTCAAGCTGGCCGCCAAGCTCTCCGGGGAGGAGGTGGCGCGGATCCACGAGGCGATCGGCAGCACGCTCCGTGAGGCGGTCGAACGGTCGCGTGGGCTGGCGCTCAAGGACCTCAAGGCGGAGAAGAAGAGCGGGCTGCGGGTGCACGGGCGCAAGGGCGAGTCCTGTCCGGTGTGCGGGGACACGATCCGCGAGGTGTCGTTCAGTGACTCGTCGATGCAGTACTGCCCCACCTGTCAGACCGGGGGCAAGGTTCTGGCGGACCGGCGGATGTCGCGGTTGCTGAAGTAGGGGGATGGGCGCGCTCCCCGCCACCGGGCCGGCGCCGTGGCGGCCGACCGGTGGCGGATGCCCGATGGCGGATGGCCGGTGGCGGCGGGCCCCGGTGGCGGGGAGGACGTGTCAGGCCCCGGCCGGACCGGTCGCCAGCAGCTCGCGGAGTTCCGCCACCGCCTCCCGGAGCCGGTCGGCGAAGGTGTGCATCTGGTCGGCCACGGCCAGTGGCGTGCTCAGGTAGAGGTGGAAGCGGTCGGGCAGGAGGACGTAGGCGACGCCGATGCAGCGGCTGCTGGTGGAGCCGAAGCCGAAGTACTGGATGTTGGCGGACGGGGCCGAGCTGGTGCTCAGGTAGTCGTCGCGCATCGTCAGCCAGCCGGGCGTCCGGTAGAGGGCGGGCTGCTCGGTCACGCCGAGTTCCGTGCCGCGGCGGCGCTGGATCAGCTCCAGCTCCCACAGGTGCTGCTCGGGTGCGTCGCCGGCCTGGCACTCCTTGGCGCGGGCGACGTGCTGCGCGGCGGCGGCCCGGAAGGCGGCCCGACGGGTGTCGGCGTCGGCCGCCGGGTCCTCCATCGCGGCGACGAACGCCTGGATCTCCGGGGTGACCACCCGCATCGCCTCGGTGCGGCCGCGCCGCCACTGGCGGGTGGCGATCGACTCGTAGGTGGCGCCCAGGTGGCCCTTGGCGCGCTGGTGGGCCAGTTGGTAGGCGAGCTGGACGAAGGCGTCCGGTGAGGAGCCCAGGGCCTTGGCGGTGGTGCTGCCGAAGTCGTCGAAGGAGACGGTGCGGGTCGCGGTGCTCTCCCCGTACGCCGCGAACGCCTCGGCGGCGGAGCGCACCTGGTCCCGGAGGGCGTCGTCCAGCTCGAAGACGACCGGTTCCAGGGTGGGGAGCCCCTGGGGGCGGGCTCCTGAGCGGCGGGAGTGTTCCTCGGCGGGGGCGCTGAGCAGGGCGTCGGTGAAGCTGAGGATGGTGGTGCCGTCCAGCTCGCAGTGCTCGACGTTGATGCCCGCCCGGCCGTCCGCGAAGACGATCAGGGAAACGGCCTTGTCGAACCAGCGGTTGCCGCGGTCGCCGTAGAGCAGTTGGTCGCAGGTCTGCTGGGTGTCCTCGGGGGCGAAGTCCTCCAGGCAGACGCAGAACAGGGCGGTCTCGATGTCGTCCAGGGCGTCCGCGTTGCGGGGGTGGCCGGCGCGCAGGGACTCCCGCGCCGCGGCCCACTCGGCGCGGGCCATGGTGGTGAGGTGGCCCACCGAGGTGCCCTCGGGGGCCGGTTCGGCGCCGGCCTTCTGTACGGCGCGCAGCCCCGCTTCGAGGTCGTCGAGGCTGTGCGGGGCACCGTCAGGGCCGAGTACGTCCATCCGGAACGCGTTGCCGCGGAAGAACACCACGATGTGCCGGGCGCGGGACGGGCCCGGCCAGGCGGCCGTGTAGGGGCTGCGGACGGAGTCCTGCTGCGCACCGGGGATGCGGGTGGCGGAGAACAGGTACTTGTTCTGGATCATCGACTGGGGTGCGCCGCGCTGCACCACGGGAGGAATGAGTTCCGCATCGAGCTGCCGCTTGTAGTCGACGGCTCCGGCGATGAGACCGGCGGCCCGCTCCACCTGCGACGGCCGGGGTACGGCGTCCTGGAAGAGGAAGAAGAAGTTGGCGTTGAGGGCGATCCGGTCGCGGCGGCCCAGGTAGCGGTACGGCCAGAAGGTGTCGAGCCAGCTGTGGACGCCCTCGGTGGCGTCGTACTCCTCCAGCGCCGCGTGCAGTGCCCGGCCGGGGCCGCCGGGCCGGAGGAAGGCGGCCACCTCCGCCTCGGTCGCCGCCAGCTCGTCGGCGGTCAGCAGCGGTGCGCACCAGGCGAGGAACCGCTCGGCGCTGGCCTCCAGCGTGGGCAGGGGCACCCGCGGCAGGCTGTCCTCGTGGGCGAAGGTCGTCATGACTGCGGGCCTTTCCTGACGGGTGTTCAATTCTGCTCTCTCGATTCCGGTCGTGGGGACCTGTGGGCCTGTGAGCCTGGGGGCCTGTGATGTCACTCGTCCATGGTCGCGCCGTTACCGACCGTGTCCGACGCCGCGGGGAGCGCGGAGCGGGCGGCGGTGCACGGCGACGGCGTGTCCTCGCCGGCCGCTAATCCAGCAGCCGGTCACCCCGCACGGCCCGGCCCTCGGCCGCCAGATGCTCGGGCAGCACCCGGCCGAAGAGCTGCCGGGTCCGTGCCACGCTCCCGATGACACCGGGGCGCTCGCTGTAGGCGAAGATCGCGGAGTGGCGCGCGAGCTCCCCGCGCACCGGGCTCACCCGGTGGAGCGAATAGCGGCCCTTGAACAACTGGAGGTCGCCCGGGTGCAGGGGGAGGCGCCGGGTCAGCCGCTCGCCCCGGCCGTCCAGGACGTCGCGGACGTCGTCGAAGTGCTCGTCCTGGGCGGACCGGATGTTCGGGCAGTACTCGAAGACGCCGCCGTCCTGCGCCTGGCGGGTGAGCAGGCTGACCGTGAACTCGTTGGTGTCGAAGTGCCAGGGGTGCTCCATGCCCGGCGCGACGACGTTGAGGACCAGCCCGGAGAGCGGGTCCGCCAGCTCGTGCAGCTGCGGCAGTCCGAAGCAGCGGGCGATGAAGTCCTGGAACGCCGTGTGGGAGTAGAGGCGCCCGATGAGGGAGTTCGCGGGGACGCGGTCGCGGGGGACGAACGCATTGCCCCGCTGGAAGGTCCGGCGGCCGGGGTGACCCTCGGGCAGCGCCCGGTCCACCGCGATGTTGTAGACGTTGACGGTCTCGACGTCGTAGTGCGCGTGCGGCGCGAAGGCCGCGCACTCCTGTTCCAGCGCCTCGCGGAGTGACGGGCGGATGAAGTCCGGCAGCACGGTGCAGCCGGTCTCCGAGAGTTCGCGCCGGGCACGGGTGATCACGGCCCGTCCTTCGGCACTGTCGAGCTGCGACAGGGGGTACCGGGCGGTGTCGACCACCTGGTCGGGCGTGATGGCTTGCACAGTGCTCATGCGACCCTCTCCACGTACGGGCAGACCGTCTTGAACCGGAGGCCCGCCACCGGGCCCGCGGCCTCGCCCCGGACGCCCCCACCAGGCGATCCGTGCGGTCCGCGTGCCGTCCGGCCCGCACCTTCGGCTCTTCGGCAACTCCATTGAGGAGTAGCACAGTTGAAGTTCCCACAGCGCCCCTGTGTTGTCTGTGATACGTCACACTGCGCCGATGCGGCCGGTGCGCGCGGTGAGGGGCACAGCAAGGAGTGCGGCGAGGCGCACGGCGAGCAGTGCAGGCGAGGCGCACGGCGGGGAGTGCGGCGAGGGGCACGACGGGGAGTGCGGTGAGGCGCACGGCGGGGAGTGTGGCGCGAAAGGGTGCCGGGCGGGCGCGCCGGCGTCGCCTGCGTCACGCTTTTATGCAACTTGTTGCATAAGGCTGGCGGCTGGTCTACAACTGCTGTCACGACCACCGCGCCAGGAGGCCCCCATGAGTCAGTACCCGCACCTGATGAGCCCGCTCGACCTCGGGTTCACGACCCTTCCCAACCGGGTGCTGATGGGGTCGATGCACATCGGCCTGGAGGAGGCCGAGAACGGCTTCGACCGGATGGCCGCCTTCTACGCCGCCCGCGCACGGGGCGGCGTCGGCCTGATGGTGACCGGCGGTATCGCGCCGAACGAGGCGGGACGGCCCTACGACGGCGGGGCCAAGCTCACCACCGAGGAGGAGGCGGCGCAGCACCGGACCGTGACCGATGCGGTGCACGCCGCGGGCGGCCGGATCGCGATGCAGATCCTGCACTTCGGGCGGTACGCGTACCACGCCGATCTGGTCGCGCCGAGCGCGATCCAGGCGCCCATCAGCCCCTTTGCGCCCCATGCGCTCACCGACGACGAGGTCGAGCAGACCATCGAGGACTATGTGCGGGCGGCGGAGCTGGCCAAGTCCGCCGGGTACGACGGTGTCGAGATCATGGGCTCCGAGGGCTATCTGATCAACGAGTTCATCGTGGGCGCGACCAATCAGCGCACGGACCGGTGGGGCGGCTCGTACGAGAACCGGGTGCGCTTCCCGCTGGAGATCGTCCGCCGTACCCGCGAGCGCGTCGGCACGGACTTCATCCTGATCTACCGGCTCTCCATGCTGGACCTCGTTCCGGGCGGCTCGACGCTGGAGGAGGTGGTGGCGCTCGCCAAGGAGATCGAGGCGGCCGGCGCCACGATCATCAACACCGGTATCGGCTGGCACGAGGCCCGTATCCCCACCATCGTGACCTCGGTGCCGCGCGGCGCCTACACCTGGGTGACCAAGCGGCTGATGGGCTCGGTCACCATCCCCCTGGTGACCAGCAACCGCATCAACACCCCTGAGGTGGCCGAGGAGTTGCTGGCCGACGGGCGCGCCGACATGGTGTCGCTGGCCCGGCCCTTCCTCGCCGACCCGGACTTCGTCGCCAAGGCGCAGGACGGCCGGGCCGAGGAGATCAACACCTGCATCGGCTGCAACCAGGCCTGCCTCGACCACACCTTCAGCGGGAAGATCACGTCCTGCCTGGTCAACCCGCGGGCGTGCCACGAGACCGAGCTGGTCCTCGCCCCCACCCGGCGGCGCAAGCGGCTCGCGGTGGTCGGTGCCGGGCCCGCCGGGCTCGCCTGTGCCGTTTCCGCCGCCGAACGCGGCCACGAGGTCACGCTGTTCGACGCCGCGGACGAGATCGGCGGACAGCTGAACCTCGCCAAGCGGGTGCCGGGCAAGGAGGAGTTCGAGGAGACCCTGCGCTACTTCCGTACGCAGCTGGCACGGCAGGGGGTGGAGGTCCGGCTGAACACCCCCGTGGCGGCCGGGGACCTCGGCGGGTACGACGAGGTCGTGGTGGCCACCGGAGTCACCCCGCGCACCCCGGAGATCGAGGGCGTCGACCACCCGAGCGTGGTCAGCTACCTCGATGTGCTGCGCGGCGGCGCGCAGGTCGGCGAGCGGGTGGCGATCCTCGGGGCCGGGGGCATCGGCTTCGATGTCGCGGAGTTCCTGACCGACGCCGGCGACGCGGCGAGCCAGGACCCGGAGACCTACTTCCGCGCCTGGGGCGTCGACACGGAGTACGGCGAGCGCGGCGGCCTGCGGGCGCCCGAGCGCCCCAAGTCCCCGCGCCAGGTGCACCTGCTGCAGCGCAAGACGTCGAAGGTCGGCGCCGGCCTCGGCAAGACCACCGGCTGGATCCACCGTGCGGAGCTGCGGCACCGCGGCGTGACGACGGTCGCCGGGGCGACGTACGACCGGATCGACGACGAGGGCCTGCATGTCACCGTCGACGGCACGGCCGGCACCCTCCCCGTGGACACCGTCGTGCTGTGCACCGGGCAGGAGCCGCGCCGGGATCTGTACGAGGAGCTGCGGGCCGAGGGGCGCGCCGTGCACCTCATCGGCGGTGCGGACGTCGCCGCGGAGCTGGACGCCAAGCGCGCCATCGCGCAGGGGACGGAGCTGGCGGCGGCGCTGTGACCTGCCGCCGGGACCTGCCGCCGGCTGCCTAGGATGGCGGCATGTCACTCCCGCACGCCATCCTCACCGCCCTGCTGGAGAAGCCGTCGTCGGGGCTGGCGCTGACCCGCAGGTTCGACCGGTCGATCGGCTACTTCTGGTCGGCCACGCACCAGCAGATCTACCGGGAGCTGGGGAAGCTGGAGCAGGCCGGGTTCATCCGGGCGCTGCCGAGCGCGCAACCGTCCCGCGGGCAGAAGAAAGAGTTCGAGGTGCTGCCCGCGGGACGGGCCGAGCTGACCCGGTGGGCCGGCGGCGAGCAGGACCCCAAGCCCATCCGGGACGCGCTGCTGCTGCGGCTGCGGGCCTCGGCGGTGGTGGGGCGGGCCGGGCTCGACGAGGAGCTGCGGCGGCATCTGACGCTGCACCGGCGGCAGTTGGCGGAGTACCAGGAGATCGAGGACCGCGATTTCGGGGCCGCGGCGGATCCGGAGGACCGGTTGCGGCGGGTGGTGCTGCGGGCCGGTATCGGCCTGGAGACCTTCTGGGTGGAGTGGCTTGAGGAGGCGTTGGCGGAGGTGACGGAGCTGGATGCCGCCGCGGAGGGCCGCAGCGGGGGAACAGCGGACGGTGGCTCGGGCGGGTGAGCCCGGGCGGGCACGGCAAGGGGCGGCCGGCCCCGGGGAAGTCCCGGGACCGGCCGCCCTGTGGTGTGCCGGGGAGCTGTCAGCAGTGGTCGTAGAGGAGGGCGCGCACCAGGCGGCAGGTCGTCTCGGACGGGGCGTGGACCCCGATCTCGGCCGCGGTGCCGCGGATCTTGCGGTTGTGGGCCTGCTCGGGGCGGTAGACGCCGGTGTCGAGCAGGGCTATGGCGAGCCGCATGGCCTTCAGGCGGCGGTTGTGCGATTCGTACCGTTCACGCGGCCATCCGGCGGGCAGCGGCTTCTTGGGCAGTGGGTGGGCCGGGAGAGGCTTCGTCATGAGTGTGGCAGCGGCCATCGGCGGACCTCCTGGAGCGTGGATGAACCCTCACTGACTGGTTCCCATTCTACTGCCGGGCACTGACAAAAGCCCCTGGCCAGGGGGGATTTGGAGCCCGGAACGGACCGTGCGGAGGGCGCTTGCGGAGGAGCCTTGCGAGGGCCCGTGGAGGAGCCGTGCGGAGGGCTGTTCGTCAGGCCGTCGCGGCGGTCGCGTCGGTCGCGGCCGTGGCCCGCAGCAGTGCCTTGTCCGGCTTGCCCACGGGGGTGAGGGGGATGGTGTCGAGGACACGGACGGCGGCCGGGGCGTACAGGGCGCCCTTGTGCTCGGTGACGAAAGCGCGGAGGCCGTCGGCGTCCACCCGGTGGCCCGGGGCCGGGACGACCGCGGCATGCACCTCTTCGGCCTCGTCAGCCCCACGCACCCCGTAGACGGCGCAGTGGGCGACCGCGGGATGGGTGTGCAGCAGGTCTTCGACCTCCGCCGGGTGGACGTGCCCGCCCACGACGATGATCAGGTCCTTGACCCGGTCGACGAGGTAGAGCCGGCCCTCGTCGTCCAGCACGCCGACATCGCCGGTGCGCAGCCAGCCGTCTTCCCGCAGGACCTGCGCGGTCACCTCGGGCTGCTTCCAGTAGCCGTTCATCACCGCGTCGGAGCGCACATGGACCTCGCCCCGCTCCCCCGCCGGCAGGTCCCGCCCGTCCGCGTCGCGCACGGCGAGGGTCACACCGGGCAGGGCGCGGCCGACGGTGATGCGTCCGCCGGGGCCGGTGCGCAGGTGGTCCTCCGGGCGGGCCTCGGTGATCGACATCGCCTCGGCCTGGCCGTACAGCCCGAACAGCACCGGCCCGAAGGCCTCGGCGGCCTGCGCCAGCCGGGTGGGTGAGGCCGCACAGCCGCCGTAGGAGATTCGGGTGAGGGAGCTGAGGTCGGTGGTGGGGAGGGTGGGGTCATCGAGGAGCCGGTAGAGGAGCGGGGGCAGCAGCCAGAGGTGGGTGATGCGGTGGCGGGCGACGGCGGCGAGTACGGCGGTGGGGTCGAAGGCGCGGTGCAGCACGACGGTGCCGCCGGCCACGAGCGTGGCATCGGCCAGGATGCCCGCGAGGTGGGCGAGCGAGGTGCAGGCCAGGAAGCGGGGCGGATCGCCGGCGGCCTCCATGCGCTGGTGGATCACCATCCGGGCGTACGGGGCGTGCCTCATCCGGACGCCCTTGGGGATGCCGGTGGTGCCACCGGTGTGCCGGACGCACCAGTCGTCCTCGGGGCGCGCCGCGCTCGGCACCTCGGGGGTGGCGGGGAGTGCGGCACCGGCGGCGAGCAGGTCGGCACCCAGCTCGGCGGCGCCCTCCCCCAGGGTCATGACCTCGGGGAGCGGGCCCCTGAGGTGGTGGAGCAGCGTGCGCCCGGTGTCGTTCAGGGCCGGGTCGACCAGGAGCAGGGTGGTGTCCACGCTGGTGACGATCCGGGCCAGGGTCTCGGCTGCCATGCCGTCGTACAGGAAGACCACCCGGGCCCCGAGGAGGCCCGCGGCGTAGCGGGCGGCAAGCACCTCGGGGCGGTTGCCGCTGAGGAGACAGACGGTGTGGCCGCGGCCGATGCCGCGGGCGGCGAGCACCGCCGCCATGCGGTGGACGGTGGCGTGCAGGGCGCCGGCGGTGATCTCTTCGCCGTCCTCCCCGACGGTCACCGCGGTGCGGGACGGGTCACGGGCGAGGGCGGCGAGAAGGGCGTCGGCGTAACTGGTGAAGCCGGTGACGGGCGTCATGGCGGTGGGTCCCTTGGTCCGGTGACGGGGAGCGTGACGAAGCGGTCACGGCCTTGACGCTACGGACGTTCACTGATGCCCTCCACGACCAATTTCGCCATGTGGTCATGACCCGCCAGGCATGACGAGTGGTCATGACCCGTCAGGCGTGAGGGACGGGAGAGTTTCCTCCGCCGCCGCCAGGATTTCGGTGACCCGGAGGCCGAAGCGGAGGTCGCAGGCGTTGGGCAGACCGGTCTCGACGGCGGCCAGCAGGGCGTCGACCGCGTGCCGGTAGGCCACGTCGGGGCCGTCCTGGCGACGGGGCAGGGAGGTGATGCCCGAAGTGCCGCGGAGGGTGATCTCGACGCCGGACGCCGCGGCCGGCGCGGTCAGGCCGAGCGTCGCCGAACTGGCCGCGCCACTGCTGTGACGCATCGTCAGCAATACGGCATCGGCGGGGCCGCGGGCCGCGGTGACCGTTTCCGCATCACCGAGGACCGGCAGGAGCACCGACAGCGCATGCGGGCCGACGTCCCACAGCCCGCCCTTCTCGCGACGCCAGGGCGAATCGGCGTACGGGCTGGAGCTGTCGTCGGCGAAGACCGAGCCGAGCCAGTCGGCATGGGCGGTGAACCAGCCGCCGGCCGCGGCCTGCGCGGCGATCCACTCGCCTTCCCGTGCCCCGAAGCGCGCCGTGAAGAACACCACCGAGGCGATACCCGCCCGGTCGGCGGCGGCGGCGAGGGCCCGGGCCTCGGGCACGGTGGTGGCCACCGGCTTGTCCAGGAGGAGATGACAGCCGGCCTCGGCGGCGCGGAGTGCCAGCGCGGCCTGGACGGACGGCGGCAGGGCGATCGCGAGGGCGTCGCAGGCCTCGAACAGCTCGTCGGGGCTCTCGTACGGGCGGGTGCGGTGGACCTGGGCCAGCGCCGCGGCGGCCTCCGCCCTGCGCCCCCAGATGCCGGTGAACTCGACGCCGGGGTGGGCGGCGAGGGCGGGGGCATGGACGCGTCGCGCCCAGGGGCCGGTGCCGAGGAGTCCGATGCGTGGGGTCGTCATGGGGCCAGTGTCCCGCGGGGGGCGGGCGGGGCCGGGGATTGAGCGGCCCGGGGCGTACCGCGGAGGCGGGGGACGCCGGCGGGGAGAGGGCCCAGCGGCGAGGAGCCGACGTGCCGGGTGAGGCACCTGGGGTCCGAGGGGCCGCTGAAGCGGCGGACCTGAGGCCTGGGGCACATCGGAAAGATGTGAAGACGAGCACATTGACTCATGGAATCCCAGGTTCTCGGGGCGAAAATCCTTAGGAAAGGCTGGATGTCCGGCTCGGTAACCTGTGGTTCACAAACGGGCAACGGACGAGAAATGGCGCGTTGCGAGAGTGCGGCGGTACGCCCGCACCGTACCCGCACCGACCGTGAAGAGGACCCCGTGAGCATCAAGGCCGAGTACATCTGGATCGACGGCACCCAGCCGACCGCCAAGCTCCGTTCCAAGACCCGGATCCTGTCCGACGGCAGCAAGCTGCCCCGGTGGGGCTTCGACGGTTCCAGCACCAACCAGGCCGAAGGCCACTCCTCGGACCTCGTGCTGGAGCCGGTGTTCAGCTGCCCGGACCCGATCCGCGGCGGCGACCACCTGCTGGTGCTGTGCGAGGTGCTGCACACCGACCTCACTCCGCACCCCTCCAACACGCGGGCGCTGCTGCGCCCGGTGGCGGAGCGGTTCGCCGGCCAGGAGCCGATCTTCGGCATCGAGCAGGAGTACACCTTCCTCAAGGGTGACCGTCCGCTCGGCTTCCCCGAGGGCGGCGGCTACCCGGCCCCGCAGGCCGACTACTACTGCGGCGTGGGCGCCGACGCGATCTTCGGCCGGGAGATCGTCGAGAAGCACCTCGACCTGTGCCTGGCGGCCGGTCTGGGCCTGTCCGGCATCAACGCCGAGGTCATGCCCGGCCAGTGGGAGTTCCAGGTCGGCGCGCTGCCGCCGCTGGAGGTCTCGGACCACATGTGGGTGGCGCGCTGGCTGCTGCACCGGGTGGCGGAGGAGTTCGGCGTCACCGCGTCGCTGGACGCCAAGCCGGCCAAGGGCGACTGGAACGGCGCGGGCGCGCACACCAACTTCTCCACCCGCGCCATGCGCGAGGGCTACGACCCGATCATCACCGCCTGCGAGGCGCTGGGCCAGGACGGCAAGCCGCTGGAGCACGTCCGCCAGTACGGCACCGGCATCGAGGACCGGCTGACCGGCGCGCACGAGACCGCCCCCTGGGACGCGTACTCCTACGGCGCCTCCGACCGCGGCGCCTCGGTGCGCATCCCCTGGCAGGTAGAGGTGGAGAAGAAGGGCTACATCGAGGACCGGCGCCCGAACGCCAACGTCGACCCGTACGTGGTCACCCGGCTGATGGTGGACACCTGCTGTACGGAGCTGGCGCGGCGCGAGCAGATCTGACGTCTTCACCACCGCGGGTGCGGGGCCGGACCGGTGCGGTCCGGCCCCTTCGCCGTGCCCACGGTCGTTCCGAGGGCGGCTCAGGGGGTGTTTGTCAGTGGCTGCTGGCAGGCTGGGGTCATGCTTGAGATCAGCGTCAAGACCGAGTCCGGCCCGGACCGATCACGCCCGGACGAAGCCGAACTCACGGGGCTGCTGCGGCGGATCGGCGCCGACGACGACCATTTCGTGGTCGTCGAGCGGTTCCCCGAGGAGGCCCAGGCCTTCGTGCAGGTCTGGCGGGACGACGAGGGGCCGTTCACGGTCGAGTACCGCGACGGCGCGCCGGAGCGGCACTTCCGCGCGGAGAGCGGCGACGCCGAGCGGGTCGTGGAGGTCTTCCTGGACTGGGCGCGCGGCGGGGAGGCCTGGCGTACGGCGCTCGACTGGCAGTGGGCTGACCTGTACTCCACGCCCGGTCTGGATCCGGAAACCCGTGCCGTCGCCGAGCAGCGGGCGCGTCAGCAGATCCATGGCGGTTTCCGGGACTTCCACGAGGTCGCGCAGGGCGTCTGCGAGGCCTTCGGCCCCGAGGACCCCCCGGTCTCGCTGGACGACGCACGCCGGATCGTCGGCGGCCTGTGGGAGGAGCGGCTTGGCGAACAGGCCGAGTGGCCCGAGGTGACCGACGCCGACCGGGTGGAGCGGGCCTTCGGGGCACTGGACGCCCAGGGGCTGACCGCCCGGATGAACTTCAGCTGTTGCAGCAACTGCGCGGTGGGCGAGATAGCGCACGAACGTGCCGGAGGGGACCGGGGCTTCGTCTTCTTCCACTTCCAGGACACCGAGGCGGCAGCGGAAGGCCATGGGCTGGCCGTGCGCTACGGCGTCTATGCGGATACCGGCGAGGCCTCCGCGGAGGACCGCACCGCGGTCGGGCGGACGGTGGTGGCGGCGCTCACCGGGGCGGGCCTGCCGGCCCAGTGGGACGGCAACCCGGACCGGATCATCGAGGTCGCCCCGCTGGACTGGCGCAAGCGGCTGCCGAGAACGGGAGCGGGAGCCTGAGATGCCGACGGCCGCATCGCGGATGACGCCCGGTGGCCCCGTGTCACGGGCCGCATCGCGGATGACGCCCGGTGGCCCCCTGTCCCGGGCCGCATCGCGCGTCCTGACGTCCGCGGCCGCCGTCCCTCGTGGTCGGCCGGTCGCCGTGCCCTGGGCCGCGCCGCTCTATGTCGGTGCCGTACAGCTCGGGGCGTACGCCACCGCGCGGCTGCCCGGACGGCAGCGCACGGAACTGCTGCGGGCGCACTCCACCAACGTCGCCAATCTGCGGGCCGGAAGGTGGCAGACGCTGGTCACCAGTGCGGCGTTCGTCGAGGAGCCGCTGCCGGTGGCCTACGGCGCCGCGCTGCTCGCCACCCTCGGCACGGCCGAGGCGCGCTGGGGCACCTGGCGTACGGCAGGGGTGTTCGGGGCCGGTCACGTGGGGGCCAGTCTGCTGGTCTATGCGGCCTTGCGCTGCCGGCCACCGGACGGAACTCGCCCAACCGGCGCCGGAGCCCGCGCCGTTCAGGGCGCCGAGGCCACGGGAGCGGAGCCGCCGGACGCGACCGCGCGGGCCATCGACGTCGGAGCCAGCTACGGCTTCAACGCCACGGTGGGCGCCCTGGCCGCCACCGTCCCGCACCGTGGCGCGCGCACCGCGGCAACGGCCGGTCTGCTGGCACTGGGGACCTGGCCCGTGCTGCGCCGCCGGCGCACGTTCACCGACGCCGGGCATCTGGTGGCGCTGGCGCTCGGGTTGGCGATGGGGACAGGGATGCAGGCGGGAAGGGGGAGACGGGCGGGAGCGAAGTGACACGGGTACGGGCGAGGCGAGTGCGGGCGCTCCCGGTCCCGGCACCTGCGCGGCTCGGGTGCGGCGACTCCCGTCACAGGGTCCGCCGCACGAGGGACAGATCACCGGCCGTCTGGTTCAATAGGCCCATGGCCAGCCTCACCGACACCGCGACAGGTCGCAGCGACCTCGAGCCTTTCTGGCCGTCCCGGCAGGCGCACGCATTCGACCGTCTGTGTTGCCGCGCGCACTGAGCGCGGGCCCGCACACCCTTTATCGACGCCGCTGACCGGCGTTTCACGCCCTGCCCGCGCGCATGACGTCCCCGACGCCCCTCTGCGCGAAAGAGCTGACTTCCGATGTCGAACCTCCGTACCCTGACCGCCGGTTCCGCCACGGCTCCCCTCCCCGCCCACGCTGCCCACCCCGCCTCGCACCCCCCGCACCCCCCGCGCCACCGGCTGCGCGCCGTGGCGCCGGACGAGGCCCACGCGTCGCCCGCCTCGGCCCCGGGCGAAGGCGCCTCGCCCCCCGGCGTCCCCTCGGTCGCCGAGCTGCTGGACTCGGGCGCCACCTGGCTCCCGGCCCCGCAGCACAGCCTGCCCGCGCTACCGGGCCGGCCGCCGATGGTCGGCTACCTCGTTCTCGTACCGGCCGAGCAGGTCGCGACCGTCCCGCCGCCGGCCACCGCCGGCCCCGGAGTGAGCACGCCGACCGGCGACGAGATCGTGCGGATCGACCCGGAACAGCGCACCGCGCAGGTCCAGGGCCAACCGCTGGACCTGACGTACCTCGAATTCGAGCTGCTGGCCCATCTGGTCGCGCATCCGCACCGGGTGCACACCCGCGACCAGTTGGTGTCCACGGTGTGGGGCTACGGGCACGTCGGCGACGGCCGTACCGTCGATGTCCATGTCGCCCGGCTGCGGCGCAAGTTGGGCGCCGCGCACCGGGCGTCGATCGTGACGGTGCGGAGGGTCGGCTACAAGTACGTGCCGGGCATCTGAGGCCGGGAGGCCTTGAGACCGGGAGGCCTTGAGACCGGGAGGCCTTAAGACCGGGAGGCCTTAAGACCGGGAGGCCTTGAGACCGGGCGGGGGAACCGCTCCCCCGCCCGGTCTCACAGTGCGCGTATCCGGGGTCCGCACCGCTTCGGCGTGCCCCGTTCCCCGTCCTGTGGTGCGGACCGGCGGTGCAGAGCGCCCACGCAGCCCGCCACCACCAGCCCGGCCCCGGAGGCCAGCAGCATCCCCTCGGCCGGGGAATCGGTGAGCGCCCTGCCGCCCAGACCTCCGAGCGCCGCGCTGCCCACCGCCCAGATGCCCGCGCCCACCGCGTCCAGCGCGACGAAGCGGCGCAGCGGGAAGCGGACGCTCCCGGTGGACAGGGCGGCGATCACCCGGCCGCCGGGCAGGAAGCGGCCGGCGATGATGAGCAGGGCGGCATGCCGTTCGACCAGCGCCCGGGCCCTGGAGTGCCGGGCCCGGCCACGCTCCCCCCGCAGCAGCCGGGCGACCGCACGCGGCCCCGCGTACCGTCCCACGGCATGGCCGAGGCAGTCACCCGCCAGTGCCCCGGCCGCCGCCACGCCCGCCAGCAGGGCGAGCAGCGGCAGGTCGGGGCCGATGAGTACGGCGAGCAGAACGACGGTGGTCTCGCTCGGCATGAACGGCAGCAGCGCGTCGAGACCGGACACCAACAGGACGACCAGCCACAGCCAGGGCGAGCCCAGCATGCCCTGCAGCGGCTCGGTGAGCTGGTCCAGTTGCTCAAACACGGGCCGGGGCATCCGGTGTGGCGGGCCCCGGTACCAAAACCTCCGGCACGGGGACCTCCGGCACGGGAACCTGCGGTACGGGGACCTCGGGGACTGCCACCGCGCCCGCCTCCGTAACCGCGCCCGCCTCCGGGACCGCGCCCGCCTCCGGGACCGCCACCGCACCCGGCTCCGGCCGGCCGCCCAGCACCGCGCGCGCCGCCCGCTCCGCCAGCTCCCGCCGGTCCCAGAACCCGTCCGCCGGGTTCAGCACCGGATGTGCCGTGACGCGAACGGCCAGCGCCCGGGCGGCGAGCACCCTGCGCAGCGAGGCGGCGAAGGTGTCCTCGCCGCAGAACGCGGCGACCGTGCTGGGCAGGCCCTGCTGGGTGTATTCGAGAGTCACCGGGCGGACCGGCGCGCCCGCGTCGAGGGCGGCCTGGAAGGTGGCCCGGCGGAAGCCGCCCCGGTCGGCGGTGCACCAGGTGGTGGCCTGCGGGAAGACCGCCACCGACCGCCCGGCGCCGAGCAGTTCGGACACCTCCCGGACGGTGTGCCGCAGTCGGCGGGGGCTCGTACGGTCGATGAAGTGCGTACCGGCTCCGCGGGCCAGGCCGCCGACGACCGGCCAGGTGCCGACCTCGCGCTTGGCGAGCAGGGTGACCGGTTCGACGGCGAGCAGGGCGAGGATGTCGAGCCAGGAGATGTGGTTGATGACGATGAGGGTGCCGGGGCCAGGGCCAGGGCCGTTGGCGGTGCCGAGGCCGGAGCCAGGACCGGAGCCGAGGCCGGTGCCGGTGCCGGTGCCGGAGCCAGGGCCGGAGCCAGGACCGGTGCCGTCACCGTCGCGATCGCCCGCGGTGAGCGCGGCCGCGCCCTTGACGCGGACTCCGAGCGCATCGAGCAGCGCCCCGGCGTGGGCCCGCAGCCGTACCGGATCGGCCATCCGCTCCCCGTCCGTCAGCGCCCGCCGTACGCAGCGCGCGAACGCGGCGCCGCGCCGGGCGATACGGGTCGCCGGTACCCGCGGCAGGGCGTGGGTGGCGCAGTCCGGAGTGCAGTCGGACCAGACGTCCCAGGGGCCGTTCACCGCTCCCCCAGAAAGTAGCGGCGGTAGCGGTCGCCGAGCCGTTCCATGTCCAGGACGACGAAGAAGTCGGCGACGTCGAACTCGGGGTCATGGGCGGGCGCGCCGCAGATGAAGGCGCCGATGCGCAGATAGCCGCGGAGCAGCGGTGGCAGCTGGGCCAGGGTGGGGCGTGCGGGGACGGGGACGGAGGGGTGCCAGGGGTGGTGCGGGGTGACCTGCAGCCCGGGCGGGGCGGCGTAGCGGGAGCGGCCGAGGCCCCAGGCGTGGGCGGCGGCGGTACCGCCGTCGGCTAGCGGTACCGAGGCGCAGCCGGCGAGGTAGCGGTGGCCGGAGAGCAGGGTGTAGCGGGCGAGCGCGGCCCACATCTGGGTCATGACGGCGCCGTTGCGGTGGGCGGGGTGGACACAGGAGCGGCCGGCCTCGATGAGGGAGGGGCGCAGCTCCGCCAGCGCACCGAGGTCGAACTCACCGTCGGAGTAGAGCCGCGGGCCGCGGCCGGGCGGCAGCAGCCGGTAGGTGCCGACGACGTCGCCGGTGGCGGTGTGGGTGACGATGAGGTGGTCGGCGAGATCGTCGACGGCGTCGATGTCGTGGCCGGCGAGCGGAGAGTGCAGGGTCGCCCCCATCTCGCCGGCGAAGACCTGGTGGCGCAGCCGCTGCGCGGCGCGGATCTGCTCGCGGGTGTCGGCGATCTCCGCGGTGTAGCCGGGGTCGTCAGCGGGTGCGGGGCCGGGAACGGCGGGTGCCGGGCCGGGAACGGCTGTGGGAGCGGGAACGGCGGGTGCCCGGCCGGGAACGGCTGTGGGAGCGGGAACGGTTGTGGGGACAGCCGCGGGCGTGGGGACGGGAGCGGGCACGGAAGCGGAGGCGGTGCGGGGAACGGCAGCCGTGCGGGAAACGGAAGCGGAGGCGGTGCGGGGAAGGGCAGCCGTGCGGGAAACGGAAGCGGTGCGGGAAACGGCAGTGGACGCGGTCGATGCCATGCTCATGAGAGCCCTCCTTGGGGAGTGGGGAGGCTGTGCGAGTCGACGGGCGGTGAGACAGCGGGGCCGACGGGCCGTACGGAGCGAGCAGCCGGTGCACCGCTCCGCTGCTCCGCAGTGGTCCGGGTACGCCCTGGGTACGGGCGCAACCCGATGACCTGGCCCTTCTCTACGCGGCAGACTGTTCCCGGGCCCGCCGGCCGGGCGCGTGAAGCCCAGGGAGCGAACGGATGAGGGTCCGCGGAACACTGGTCGCCGCGCTCCGGGGCCGGGCGCGCGGCGGCTGTGCGGGCCGATGGCCCGGCCGGTGTGTCCGGGGCCTGGCCGCATCCCGCCTCATCCCGCCTCATCCCCCGCGTCCCGCCGCATCCCGCCGCATCCCGCCGCATCCCGCCGCACACCGTCTTGGACTGAGGCCGGGCGACCGTTAGCGTGCCACCCGCACGGAGACTGTTTGTTACCACCGAGCAGTGGGAGCACGCATGAGCCGACCGTCACGACGCGCACTGTTGGGAACCGCCGGAGCGATCGGGGCCGGGGCGGCGCTCGGCGGGGCCGCTCCCGCCGCCGGCGCCGCGGCCGTAGGGCGGTTGGCCCGCCGCCAGGAGCGGGCACCGGCGGACGACACCGGAGCGACGGATGACACCGGCACGGCGTACGGCACCGGAGCCGCGTATGACACGGAACCGGCGCGGGCCGCGCTGACCCGGCTGCTGCCCCGGCACGCCGACCAGTTCCAGCTGGTGCCGCTCGCCCCGGAGGGCGGCGCCGACCGCTTCCGGGTGGACGGCCGGGCGGGCCGTATCACGGTCGCCGGGACCACCCCCGCCGTCCTGCTGACCGGCGTCCACTGGTACCTCAAGTACACCTGCCGGGCCCATCTGTCCTGGGCCGGCAACCAGGTGGAGCTCCCCGGCCGGCTGCCCGCCCCGGCCTCGCCGGTCGACCGGTCCACCTCGCTGCGCCACCGCTTCGCCCTCAATGACACCCACGACGGCTACACCGCTCCGTACGCGGACTGGCCGCACTGGGAGCGGCTGATCGATGTGCTGGCGCTGCACGGGGTGAACGAGGTGCTGGTCACCCCGGGCGCCGAGGCCGTCTACCACCGGCTGCTGACCGACTCCGGCTACTTTGACGCCGAGGCCCGCGCCTGGCTTCCCGCGCCCTCGCACCAGCCGTGGTGGCTGCTGCAGAACATGAGCGGCTACGGCGGCCCGCTCAGCCGCGAACTGATCGACAAGCGCGCCGGGCTGGGCCGCCGGATCACCGACCGGCTGCGCGAGCTCGGCATGCACCCCGTCCTGCCCGGCTACTTCGGCACCGTCCCGGACGGTTTCGCCGCCCGCAACCCCGGCGCGCGCACCGTGCCGCAGGGCACCTGGTCCGGCCTCAAGCGCCCCGACTGGCTCGATCCGCGCACCGACGCCTTCGCCGCAGCCGCCGCCTCCTTCTACCGCCACCAGCACCAACTCCTCGGCCCCGCCGACCACTTCAAGATGGACCTGCTGCACGAGGGCGGCGACCCGGGCGATGTGCCCGTGCCGGAGGCCGCCCGCGCCGTCGAGAAGGCACTGCGCGCCGCCCGCCCCGATGCCATCTGGGTGATCCTGGGCTGGCAGGGCAATCCCCGGCGCGATCTGCTGGACGCCGTCGACCACGACCGGATGCTGGTCGTGGACGGCCTCAGCGACCTGGACACGGTCACCGACCGGGAACGGGACTGGGGCGGGGTGCCGTACGCCTTCGGCTCGATCCCCAACTTCGGCGGCCGCACCACCCTCGGCGCCAAGACCCATATCTGGGCCGAGCGCTTCACCACCTGGCGCGACAAACCGGGCAGCAAGCTTGCCGGGACCGCGTACATGCCGGAGGCCGCCGAACGCGACCCGGCCGCGTTCGAGCTGTTCAGCGAACTGGCCTGGCGGGAGCGCCCGGTGGACCGCGCCGCCTGGTTCGACGGCTATGCCGACCTGCGCTACGGCGCCCGCGACGACGGGGCCCGCGCCGCGTACGCCGCACTGCGCACCAGCGCGTACGAGATCTCCAGCAAGGACGGCCGGCCCCACGACTCGGTCTTCGCCGCCCGCCCCTCGCTGGCCGCCCGCTCCGGCACGGTCTACGCCACCCACACCCCGGCCTTCGACCCGGCGGCGTTCGACACCGCCTTCGCCGCGCTGCTGACGGTCCGCCCCGCGCTGCGCGGCAGCGACGCCTACCGCCACGATCTGACGGACGCCGCCCGGCAGGCCCTCGCCAACCGGTCCTGGCAGCTGATCGGGCAGCTTCAGGAGGCCTACCTGCGCAAGGACCGTATGACGTTCCGTGCGCTGTCGGAGCTGTGGCTGCGGCTGATGCGGCTGTGCGACGAGGTCACCGGCGCGCACCGGCTGTTCCTGCTGGGGCCCTGGCTGGCACAGGCCAAGGCCATGGCGACCGGCGCCGGGGAGGAGGCGCGGCTGGAACACAGCGCCCGGGCGCTGGTCACCACCTGGGCGGACCGGGCCACCGCCGACGGCGGTTCGCTCGCCAACTACGCCAATCGCGACTGGCACGGCCTGATCCGCGAGGTCCATCTCCCGCAGTGGCAGGCGTACCTGGACGAACTGGCCGACGCGCTGGCCGCGGACCGGCCGCCGAAGACCTTCGACTGGTACGCCCGGGAAGAGCCCTGGACCCGCGCGCGCACCACCCATCCGCTGCGCCCGACGACCGATGCGTACCGCACCGCGCGGCGGGTCCACGACACCCTCGCCAAGGCCCCCTACCAGGGCACCGTCACGGTCACCGCCGAACCGCCCGCGCTACCGCCGGGCGGCCGGGCCACCGTCACCGCGGCGCTGCGCAACGTCAACGGGCTGCGGGCGACCGGCCGGGTGGACTTCGCGCTGACCGGCGTCGCGGCCACCGCTTCGGGCCCGGCGTCGCTGCCTTCGCTCCCGCCCGGCGGCACCGGCCGCGCCCGCTGGCAGGTCACCGCCCCCGCCGGTCCGCTCAAGACCCCCTTGCACCCGCTCCCGTACGACCTGGCCGTCGACTACGGCCCGAAGGGCGAACCCCGGATCCGCGCGGCGCGGCACGGCACCCTGTACGTGGCGGGGCCGCTGGACGACGAGCTGCGGACCGTCACCACCAATGCGGCGGTTTTCGGCCAGTTGGGCGACCGGCTGGCCGTCAACGGCGGCGGCGCCGACCTGTGGAAGGCCACCGCCGAGTTCGGCGCGGTCTACCGGCCGGGCGCGCTCACCGCGGGCGGCTCGGTCACCGTCGAGGTGACCTCCCAGGACCCGACCGGCCCCTGGGCCCGCGCCGGCCTCGTCGTCCGCAACCGCCTCACCGCGCCGTCCGCCCCGAGCGCCCCGTCCGCCCCGGACGCCTCCTCAGCCACAGGCGCTGCGGATGCCGCGGACGCCCTCGGCTTCCTCAACCTCTCCGTGACCCCCGCCAACGGCGCCGTGCTGTCCTACGACGCGAACGGCGACGGCACCCTGGACACCTACCGGCGGATCACCGGCGTCGCCGCGCCCGTCCTGCTCCGCCTCACCCGCGGGAAGGACGCCGGGGCCGCGGGCACCTATACCGGCTCCTGCTCCACCGACGACGGCGCGACCTGGCACGAGATCGCCACCGTCACCGTCCCCGGAGCCGCCGCCCGCCAGGACACCGGTCTGCACCAGTGTGCCGCCAACTCCTCGACGGGGGACCGCGGGACGGCGGAATTCCGCCGCTGGAAGCTCGCCTGACCGCCGCGTACCCTGACCGGGAACGCACCACGAGCGAGGGGATCACGGTATGAGTGCCGCAGCTGAGAAGGAGTGGCTCTACGCCCTCGACATTTCCGACGCCACCTGGCAGCGCGCCCCCGGAGACGCCGAGGAGGCCGTGGAGATCGCCTTCCTGGAGCGGGGCGCGGTGGCCATGCGCAACTCCACGGACCCCGATGTGGTACTGCGCTACACCGAGGCGGAGTGGCGGGCGTTCGTACTCGGCGCGCGCGACGGCGAGTTCGACCTGCAGCGCTGAAGCCGGGCCTGCAGCGCCGAAGTCCGACCTGCAGAGCACCGAAGCCCGACGTGCAGCACCGAAGCCGGCCCGTCCGGCAGTCATTGCGGCCACCGCGGTCCACCCAACGCGGTGGCCGCGGCCGTGTGGTCGTCACCCGTCAGGGCGCCCCGGAGGGCCGGTGACCATCACAGGAATCACTCGTTTCACCGAACGTGAAGCAGCAGCAAGCGACACCCCAGCGTCCGGACCGCACCTCCCCCGGCAGCCTTGAGGACATCGGTGACGTCATCGACGTCGAGCAGGCCGAGGCGGCGCTGGTCGAGCACTACCCCCGGCTGGTCCGGCTGGCCTACCTCGTCCTGCCGCCGGGCCAGAGCCGCGGCCGGCGGGTGCTGGCCGCGCATGCCGTCGTGCAGCGGACCCTGCCGCGCCAGCGCAGCTCCACCCGCGGCCTGGGACTGCCCGCCCAGCGCGCCGGCACGGACGCGGCGATCGACCCCGGCTATGCCTTCGTACGGCTGCGGGTCCTGCGGGCCGCCCTGGCCGCCGGCCGCTCGCGCCGGTGGCTGCCGGCGGTGCCGCCCCCGTTCCCCCAGGTCTGGGGCCTGCGGCTGTTCCCGCGCTCCGGCGGGGCCGATGAACTCGCGCTGGACCAGGCGCTGTCGGCGCTGTCCGGCCCGGGGCGGGCGGCGTTCGTGCTGCGCGATCTGGAACGGCTGAGCAGCCCCGAGACGCGCCGGGTGCTGGAGGCCGTCGGCGTGGCACACCCCCGTGCGGCGCTGGACGAGGCGGAGCGGGCCGCCACGCCGGCCGGCAGCCGGGACCGGTCGCTGCTGGAGTCGCCGGAGTTCGATCCGTGCGCATTGCAGGCCAGGCCGACGGATCTGATCCGGCGGCGGCAGCACGGCCGGGCGGTGCTGACCGCCGGGGTGGCGGTGCTGGTGTGCGGGGCCCTGCTGGGGATGCCGGGCGACGGCTGGGGTCCGGACGGCGCCGCCGCCCCGCCGTACGCACGCAACGCGGCGTCCGAAGCGGCCCTGGACCCCGGCAAGCTCATGGTGACCTCGGCGACCGCCTGGAAGAACGCCGCCCGGCAGGACTTCTCGGCCTGGCCCGCCCGCGGCGACCGGATCCACGACAAGGCGCTGCTGCGGCGGGCGCTGGCCGTGTGGGCCAGGCCCGGTGCCGGGGTCCCGGTCTCGGCGACGCCCGGCACCCCGACAGGACCGGCCGCGGGCCCGGCCCAACTGCTCTTCGCGGGCGTGGTGGACCACGTCGTCGTGGTGCTCTTGCACGACGGGCTGCGGGTGGTGCGCTACGCGGAGGCGGCAAACGGCGAGGGGCAGAGCGACGGCACCGGCGCGGCGGTGGACTTCGCGCGGACCGACGGCGCGGCGGCGGATTCCGCGAGCGCGCTGGTCGTGAGCCGTACGCAGGGCAATGTCCGGTATCTGACCGCGCCGTGGGTGAAGTCCGCGCGGCTGGTCGATCTGATCAAGCCGGACGAGCCGGGCAGCCGGTTGCGGATCGGGGCCGACGGCACGACCGGTCCGGTGCCCACACCGCGGCCCGCGGCGACGTGCACGACCTGGCCGGCGCTGCGGATGGGCGGCCGCCTGCTCACCGACCTCGGTGAACTGGCCCCGGCCCGGCTGACGTACGGCACCCCCCGCAAGCCGCGCGAGGTGACCGCCCCGCGCGCCAGGACGGCCTGGGCGCGCACGGCCTGCCAGCTTGCCGCGGTGCGCGGCCAGGGCGTCCGCGCGGTGAACGCCTGGGAGTTCGCCCACCAGCCGCTGCCCGGGGGCGCGGGCAGCGCGGCGTGGCTGTGCACCCGCGCCGAGACCTGGCGCGGTCCGGGCAGCCGGACGATGGCCCAGATCCAGACACCGGCAGCGGGCGGCCGGCCCTACGCACCCGGCACGGTGGCGGCCCGCGCCGAGGGCGGTACGGCCTGCGGTCCCCGGGCACCGCGGGCCCTGGCCGGGGTGCTGTGGAAGTCCGCCACCGGTCAGTGGTGGCTACTGGCCGCGGGCAGCAGCCAGGTCACCTCGATCACCACCACCGGCGACGTACACGGCCAGGCCCCCGGCCGCCTGCTGACCCTCCCGGCGAAGTCGGGCGACCGGGCGGAACTGAAGGGCCGGCTGGCGAACGGGAAGGAGGTCGGGGCGGTGGGCTAGCGCATCGCGCCACGGATCCCGGACAGACGTCTGCAGCCTCCGTGCAGGTCACGGGCGGGTGGCCACCAACAGGTCCACCACATAGGCCTCTTCCACCGCTCCGTCGGGGAAGAGCTCGCGCAGTCGCTCGCGCTCCACGCGGAGAAAGGACCGCCTGTCGTCCTCGGCGAGGACCAGGAACGCCGAGCGGCTGGTGATGTTGGCGAGGTGTGTGTCGAGCGGGACCGTGCGGCTCCACCGCACCCGGCGGCGCACGGCCCGGAGCCCCGACAGGCCCGCGAGCCGGATGGCGTCGCCGTCGTCGGGACGCGCCCGGGGAGAGGGTGCCACTCCGCAGTGGTGCGCGATCCGCTCGTGCTGTGCACGGATCCAGGGCACGTCAAAGGCGGTGGTGTTCCACCAGACCGCGAGCGCACCGCCCGGGCGCAGGACCCGCAGCGCCTCCGGGACCGAGCGGGCGGTGTCGGTCCACTGCCAGGACTGCGCGTAGGTGATGAGGTCGTGGGAGGCGTCCGCGAGCGGGAGGGCGTTGCCGTCGCCCCGCACGATCGGTACGTCCGGGAGCCCGGTGCGGAACCGGGCGGCCATGGCATCGCCCGGCTCCACACCGGTCACGTCAGCCCCGCGCGCACGCAGCAGAGCGGTGGCGATTCCGGTGCCCGCGCCGACATCGGCGACGCGGGCACCCGCCAGGGGCCGGCGCATGACCTGTTCGACGAAATCGAAAAGCGCGGGCGGATACGAAGGCCGGCCGGCCGCGTACTGGTCAGCGGCCGCGTTGAACGAATGGGCGCGGGAGTCTGCGGACATCCTCACATCATCGTGCACCGCCCGCCGCGTCGGCCACTCGCTCGTCGGCGCCCGACAGCCAGAAGTACAGCGGCGGCAGGGCGAGTTCGAGGACCGTCAGGACGATCTGGAAGCTCTGCGGCGGTCCGTGGACCGCCATCGACAGCAGCCGGCCGATGCCCCCGAGCAGGAAGATGCCGGCGAGCCACCGCACCGCCGTGGACGGGACCGGCGACTGCCGTGCCGCCCAGATCCAGGCGAGGCCGTAGCCGAGGAAGACGGCTCCGTAGTACCGCTCCCGGCTGTCGACGGTCGCGCCGGCCGCGCCCTCGCCCGGCACCGAGTCGATGCCGAGCGCGAGATGAAAGACGCCGATCGCCGCGCAGGCAGCCCCCATCGCCAGCACCAGCCACTTGAGAAGTCCGGCCATGAGGCGGCCACCTTTCCCCGCTAGTGGATGCCTGTCTACTAGCGGGGAACGTACGACCGGTAGTAGACAGGTGTCAAGTAGCCTGGAAGTGTGACCGCGCGCCGCAGACTCCAACCCGCCGAGCGCCGACGCCAACTGCTCGGCGTCGGCGCCCAGCTCTTCGCCGCGAAGCCGTACGACGAGGTGCTCATGGAGGAGGTCGCCGAACGGGCCTGCGTCTCCCGCGCGCTGCTCTACCGCTACTTCCCGAACAAGCGCGATCTGTTCGCCGCGGTCTACCAACAGGCCGCCGACCGGCTGCTGGCCCGGACGGAACTCGACCCGGACCGCCCGGTGCGCGAGCAGCTGTCCGCCGGACTCGACGCGCACATCGACTACTTCGTCGCGCACCGGAACACCGTGCTCGCGGCGAACCGGGTGCTCGCCGGTGACCCGGTGATCCAGGCCGTCATCACCGACGAGCTGGCCGAGCTGCGACGGCGGCTGCTCGACTCCACGCTGCTCGGCGAGGGCCCCCGCCAGATGGTGTCGGCGGCACTGATGAGCTGGCTGGTGTTCGTCCGCACCCTGTGCGTGGACTGGCTGGCGCACCAGGCGTTCAGCCGCGCCGAACTGCACGACATGTGCGTCGGCGCCCTGCTGGGAGCGCTACGGCCGGTCATGGACCTCGACGGACCGCCGGCCGATGGCGAGGAGCGCCCCACGGACCGTGAGCCCGGCGCTGCCGACGCCCGTTGACACCCACAGCCCGCGCAGCGGACCCGGCCCGCCGCAAGATGAGATCACCTTCCGGCTCGCCGACGACGGTGACGATCTCAACCACGCCGGAATACCGCCACGGTGCGCGCCGGCACGGTGAAGGTGCCCGACGTCCGCGCGTACGACGCAGCAGCGGCGGTGATCCGGTCCGCGCCATGGGCCTGCACGGGGTGCAGGGCATAGCGCTCGCCCGCGAGTGCGCGGACGGTCTGGTCCTGGCGGTCCGGGGTGGCGTTGAAGACGATGACGAGGTTGCCGAGCCGCATGGTGATCACACCGGGGGTCTCGTCCTTCCCGGAGAGCGGGAAGGACAGCGCCGACTGCACCCGGGCGGTGGTCGGAAGGCCGAAGGCCGGTTCCGTGGCGTGGATGCGCAGCAGGTCGCGGTAGGCGGCGGAGGTCTGGTGGATCGCGGTGCAGCCGGGGCGGAGCGCGGGGTCGGCCAGCAGGGGCCGGGCGTAGGGCCACTTGTCCTTGTTGCCGGCGGCCGGCGGCAGTCCGCGGCCGAAGCCGTTGCCGTCGGCGCAGTTCCAGTGCAGGGCGTTGAACCAGTCGCCGCTGTCGAAGGAGTTGCGGTCCAGGGACTTGGAGCGCAGGAGGTCGGAGCCGGCCTGGGAGAGCGCCGGGCCCTGCGAAAGGGCGGCGGTGGCGAGGGCGAGCACCTGCATACGGGAGCGGTCGGCGGCGCCGGTGCGCGGCGGGAGCTTGTAGGCGAGGGCGTCGTAGAGGGTTTCGTTGTCGTGGGCGTCGGCGTAGGCGAGGGCGTCACCGGGGGCGGCGGCGTAGCCGGCCGGGGCGCCGTTGTAGTCGATCCGGGAGCCCTTGACGCGGTGGCCGGTGGTGTCGGTGAAGGTGTAGTCGGCGAGGTTGCCGGTGAGACCGACCTTGATGAGGTCCTGGTAGTGGAGGAGCCGGGCGCGCTGCTCGGCCGGACTCCCGTTCTCCTCCGAGGAGTTGGGGTCGGTGTAGAGGCCCGAGGCGAAGCCCTGGACGCGCGGGTCGCCGTCGAAGGGGCTGCCGCCGCGGACCGCGTCCCGGGCCCGGTCGCTGAAGGTCGCGATGCCGGTGCCGGCCATGTTCCGCTGGGTGGCCTGGACGAAGCGGGCGTCGTTCGCGGCCTCGCCGAAGTTCCAGCCCTCGCCGTAGAGGATGATCTTCTTGCCGTCGACGCCGTCCTTCTCGGGGGTCAGTGCGTCGAGGGCCTTCCGGACGGCCAGGATGTTGGCCTTGGGGTGGTGCCCCATGAGGTCGAAGCGGAAGCCGTCGACCTTGTACTCCTTGGCCCAGGTGACGACGGAGTCGACGACGAGCTTTCCCATCATGGTGTGTTCGGGAGCGGTGCCCGAGCAGCAGGTGGAGGTGGCGACGCCGCCGTCGTCCATGAGCCGCTGGTAGTAGCCGGGGACGATGCGGTCCAGGACGGAGTGCGGGTCCTGGCCGCTCGCGGCGGTGTGGTTGTAGACGACGTCCATGACGGTCCGCAGTCCGGCGCCGTTGAGGCCCTGGACCATGCGGCGGAACTCGACGGTGCGGGCCGGGCCGCCCGGGTCGGAGGCGTAGGACCCCTCCGGGACGGTGTAGTGGAGCGGGTCGTAGCCCCAGTTGTAGGCGTCGCGGCCGGCCGTCTTGCCGACGCAGTCCTGCTGGCGGTCGGAGTCGGGGGCGTAGGAGGCCAGGTCGCAGCCGGGGCGGGACTGGCCGGCGGGCCGCTCGGGTGTGGTGGCGAAGTCGAAGGCCGGCAGGAGGTGGACGTAGGAGGTGCCGGACCGGGCGAGGGAGGCGAGGTGCCGCATGCCGTCGGAGCGGCGGTCGGTGAAGGCGAGGTACTGCCCCGGGTGGCGGGAGGTGCGGTCCTCGACGGAGAAGTCGCGGAGCTGCAGCTCCTGGATGCGGGCGCGGCGCAGCGGTACCGCGGCGGGCTTGGTCAGCCCCGGCCAGCCGGGCGGGGCGAGCTCCGGGTCGTCGAGGTCGGTGACCACGCTGCGGGCCGAGTCGGCGGTCAGCGCGGTGGAGTAGGGGTCGGTGACCTTGTTGGTGACGGTCTTGCCGACGGTGGGCGCCCAGACCGTGACGAGGTAGCGGTACGGCTTTCCGGTCCAGTCGCGGGGGCCGGTGACGCGCCAGGTGCCGGTGGTGTCGTCGCGCCGCATCGGGACCCTGCGGCCGTCGAGTTCGAGGGCGACCGTGCGGGCGGTGGGGGCCCAGACGGAGAGGGTGGGACGGCCGTGGCGGAAGACCGGGCCGAGCACGGCGTGCCGGGCGCGGGCGCCGTAGAGGTCGTCCAGGACGCCGGGTATCTGGACGCCGGTGGTGGCACGCCCCCCGTCGGCCGTGCGCTGGGTGGCGAGCAGCTTGCCGCGCAGTGCGGTACGGGCGAGACGGCGGTCACGGGGGTCGACGGTGAAGGCCGGGTGGCCCGTCAGATGCGGATAGGCGAGCCGTTCGGACGGGCTGAGGGTGCCGGGGGTGAGCCGGATGCGCCGGCCGTGCGCCCCGAACTCCAGTTGGGAGGTGGTGTGTTCCGCGCCCTTCCAGACGACGGTGTCGCGGTCGATCCACTGGGCCAGGGCCTGGTCAGCGGGAGGCGGCGCGGACGCCGGCGCGGCGCTCGCGGAGGACGCGGCGGGAAGAGCGGCGGCGCACAGGACCAGCGCCATGGCGGCGACGGTACGGCGCAGGGGGCCGTTCACGAAGAGGCTCCTTCGGGGGTCGTACGGGGGTGGTGGTGCGGGGCGCGCGGGCCTGCGCGCCCCGCAGGCAAAGAGGCGGGCCGGAAATGCGCGCGGCGGCCCGCGGCCGGATCAGGAGCAGCCCGTGCGTGCCCCCGTATGCAGGGCGAGTGCGGTGTCCGGGCCCAGCGTGGCGGCGAAGCGGCCCGAGCCGTCCACCGTCACCGCCCGGCCGCTCTGCACGTCGCAGTAGCCGCCGGCCGGCAGCGAGGTCTGGAACGTGCGGCTGAGGGTGGTGGTCTCGTGGTTGATCACCACGTATCCGCTGCTGCCACGGCCGAAGGCGATGGCGTCGGCACCGTTGTCCCACCAGTGGGTGACGGCACCGCCGCGCACGGCATTGCGGAAGGCGACCATGCTCGCGATCTCGGGCCACTTGTGCTGGCACTTCCAGCCGTCCTGCCAGCAGGCGTTCACCTTCCCTCCGTTGGGCGGCCCGGCGTCCCGGTCGGTGAACCCGTAGCCGGAGTGCACGTCCGGTGAGCCGTAGGGCCAGGCCAGCATGAAGACGTGGGCGAGGGTGTAGTCGGCGCCGTCCTGGTAGGTGAGGGTGTCGCCGCCGCGCTCGGTGTCGTGGTTGTCGACGAAGACGGCGGCCTCGGCGGACGGGAGGTAGCCCCAGCCCTCGCCGAAATTCTTGAGGTAGGCGAGGTTCTCGTTCCGGAAGACCCGCTTGAGGTCACGGGCGTAGCGGAACTCCTGCACATCACCGGTCCTCTGGTACTCGGCCGGGGAGACGGCCTCACCCGCGCCGTAGATGGCTTCCTGCTTCCAGTAGGCGTGCGGATCGCTCAGCCGGCTCTTGATGTCGGCGAGGTCGTCGGCCGGGATGTGCTTGGCGGCGTCGATGCGGAAGCCGTCGACGCCCAGGGACAGCAGGTCGTTGAGGTAGGCGGCGATCCGGCCGCGGACGTACGGCTCGCCGGTGTCGAGGTCGGCGAGGCCGACGAGTTCGCAGTGCTGGACGTTCCAGCGGTCGGCGTAGTTCGAGACGGGTGCCGTGCAGTCGTCGAAGTCGAAGACCGAGTAGGTGCCCGGGTAGTCGTACTTGGTGTACGGGGAGCCCCCCGTGCCCGTGCCGGAGCCGGACGTCATGTGGTTGATGACGGTGTCGGCGACGACCTCGACCCCCGCGCCGTGACAGGCGGCGACCATGTCGGCGAAGGCCGTACGGTCGCCGAGCCGCCCGGCGATCTTGTAGCTGACCGGCTGGTACGAGGTCCACCACTGGGGGCCCTGGATGTGCTCCTGGGGCGGCGACACCTGGACGTAGCCGTATCCGGCCGGGCCCAGGCTGCTGCGGCACTCCGCGGCGACCGAGTCGTAGCGCCACTCGAAGAGGACGGCGGTGACGTCCTTGGCGCCGGGCGGAGCGGCCGCCGCCGGCTGTGGTGCTGTCAGGAAGGCCGCCGCGCCCGCCGCGAGGGCGAGCGCGGCAGCCATGGGTCTGCGGGCGGCGTTTCCGATCCGGTGGAGCACGGTTCCTCCTGAGGGGGTGGAGTGACCTCGCTCGGCAACGCGCCGTGCCCGGAAGGCCGTTGAAAGGCGCCGGTGGGGGCGACGGCGCCAGTGTTGCTGACGGTTCTAGCCGCCGGAACCAGTTGTTGCAAGACCTTACGCAAGACATTGCAAGGGTGTTACGTTCCCTGACGAGCGCCGGTCCGGCCGACCGGAGGCCCGCCCTGCGGGCCCACGCGCCCGGACGGCCGGACCGGCGCGGCACGTGGCTCTCCGTCCAGGCGGTCTCCTCGGCATGCGCCTGGCAGGTGAGGGCCGGCCCCGCCACTCCGGGCGAATATGTCGCGGATGACGGCGCGCCAGGGACCTCGGCGCGCCTCCGCGCGGCGAGCAGGCGGGAGCGGACAGGATCCCGACGCCGGGGCCGGGATCGGCAAGGCGGTCTCCTCAGCGGCTGCCGGCGGCGCGGCGCCGGCTCCTCAGCCACGAGCCGGCGCAGAAGGCGACGGCGCCCGCGGCAAGAGTGCCGATGACCGGCACAACCAGGTCACCGGTCTCCTGGCCGGTGGTCGCGGTGGTCCCCGCCGCCGCGCCACGGGCCGCGGATGAGGTCCGCTCGGGTGTGACGCCCGAGGCCGTCGTGCCCTTGGCGTTCGTGCCCGACGTTCCGGACGTGGACGAGGTGCCGGACGGGCCCGAAGCGCCGGACGGGCCCGAAGTGCCGGACGTGCCCGAAGTGCCGGACGTGGCCGAAGCGCCGGACGTGGCCGACCGGGTGGCCTTCCCCTTTCCCGTGATCTCGAACGACCCCACGACGTCCTTCTGTCCGGCGTTCAGCCTGCACCGCACGTCGGCCTGCCCCAGAACGCCACCGCCGGCCTTCTTCCCGACGACGTGCAGGGAGATGTCGCCGGCGGTGATCCGCGCGGTGCCCGGCCGGCTGAAAGTGAGAGCGGGCGCGGCGCCGGTCGCCGCGACCGTGAAGGAACCGGATGCCGGGACGCCGGTCTTGGCGATGCCGAGGGGAACCCTGATGCGCCTGTCGCCTTGCGGCGCGGACACGCCGACGTTCGCGGCCACCGTGCCCTCGACGGTCTTCACACCGATCAAGCGGAGCTTCGCCGTAAGACCCGCGTCCACTGTCGTCCGCGCACCGATGGCGAATTTACGGCTGGCTTCGTGGGCGGTGACCGACTCCGGAATATCCGCGTCGATCTTCACCGTTAACGGCTGGTTTTTGATCACCGGGACTTTGCAGGTGTACTTCATCGTCCGGGAAGCCGGTTGTGCGGCCGCGGTGCCGGCTCCGGAAACTCCCACGATTCCGACGGCGACCCCTAATGCCGTCACCACCCCGAGGGCGATCCTCACCCTCGGCTTTCCCGTCCTGCGCCTGGCAGCCAATTGGCACCCCCGTGAGTTGTTCCGCTGCATGTCCCATCGGGACGCGAATGGCGGGTGTTACCGGAATCAAGACGTCCTTCCGGTCGCGGACGGTTCCCCGGACGATCCGGGTCTGCCCTGCCCGGCGAACCCGATGGGCGAAAGGCGTGGTGCGGCTGGGAAACCTGGGTCAGGTGGTCTTGGAGCCGCGCATGGCGGAATTGGTAGACCGCGCCGGCCTGGCGCAATACGCCTCGCCGGTGAGCGTCGTCCAGAAAAGCGATCACCGCCCAGGGAAGCCGGCCTGTCAGCGGCAACCAGATACGCGACAGGGCCACCCACTGCCCCCAAGCGGTGAAACTCAGCCCGTATCCGAGCCCGCCCCCGAACGCCGCCTCGATCCCGAACACGAGCCCGGCCAGGAGCCCGCGGACGGGCCCGGGCATGAGCACGCCGACAGGGTCGGAGAGGAGCCCGAATCCGAGTCCGGCCGGGAGCCCGATCACGAGCATCCACACGAACATGTGGAAGAGCACGTTCTTGCGGTTCGTGCTCAACAATTCCGAGGCGCTGACCGCGGATCCGATCTCGATGGGAGCTTCCAGCCAGGCCATGATGCCGAGCACCAGTCCGACACCGAGCCCGAGTTCGAGCGGGAACAGGATGGCGCCCAGGAGCCCGCCGTCGAGTCCGTCGTCGAACCCCAGCGGCGCGACCAGGCACCTGTCCATGAGCACCAGCGCGAGCGCGAACAAGAGCCCGAACCCGAGGCCCAGCAGGGACCTGGGGAGGAACTTGGCACGCGTCTGTCTGGTCCCGCCGAAGATCTGCAGGCGTACGCGCGACGGCTCACGTGGGGCGCCCCCGGACACGAATCCGTAGACGAATCCGAAGACCAGCCCGGCGAGGAGCCCGTGCAGGAGCCCGACCGTGAGGCCCCGACCGAGCGCGAACCCGAGCCCGTGCTCGGTCGCGAGCAAGTCCACGGGGAGGTTCCCGATCCCGGTCGTCACCCCGAAGGCCAGTGCGGCCAGGAACCCGACGACGAGCATGCGCGAGGAAAGGCGCATGGTGGTGCCCAGTTCCCACCAGGCGAGGTCGCGGGTGTCGAGTTCGTGCAGGTGCGCGGCGAGGTAGCCGAGCCAGCGCTGGGCGCGTTCGGGGTGCCGGCGGCGACGGCCGGTACCGCGGCCGGTCGGTGTGGGGTCGTAGACGGCGGGGATGAAGGCTGCCAGGAGGTGCTCCTGCAGGGCTTCCGGGGAGGCGAACTTCTCGACGTCCAGAAGATCTGAGGGCTGGTGCCCGGGAGTGCCTCGGTAAACGGTGCGGGCCAGGGCGACCATCAGCGGGGTCGCGAACACCTTGACGAGGTTCGCCGCGCCCGCACTGTCCGGCTCTTCGCGCAGCCGGGCCAGGACCGGTTTCCACGCGGTACTGTCCTCGCCGCCGTCTCTGACCGGCCGGCTGCCCCGGTGCAGGTAGTCGGCGTAGTCGTCCACGGTGAGGTCCGCCAGCTCGATGACGGCGGCTTCGGTGAGCACGCCGTTGTCCTCCACGGCCCGGCTGTATTCCGCGGGGCGGGTGGTGAGCAGCAGCGGCATGGTGGTGCGGTTGAGCGCTCGGAGCGCCGCACCGTGCAGGCCGCCTGCGATCTCGTCGAAACCGTCGAGAACAGGAAGGATCTTGTCCTCGTCGAGCAGGAGACCGGCCAGGTTCCCGCGCTGCCCGGCGGGAGCGTCCAGGAAGGGGTAGTCGCGCACCAGTTGGCCGCACAGCCAGTCGTCCAGTGAGGTGGTGACCGGATCCCATGACCCCAGGCCGAAGACCACCGGTACCCGGTCGCCGGCGGCGCGGGCCCTCAGCCGGTCGAGGACGAAACGCAGCGTCAGGACCGTCTTGCCCGACCCGGCCTCCCCCAGCACCACCAGCCGACGGGACGGAATGGACTCGTACACCTCCACGATCCGGTCGAGCCGACCGTCCAGCGGGAGGGGCTCCGCGACCGTCCCGAACGGGGCCCGGCGGATATTGGCCCAGTGATCGAACACATTCCGCTCGGTACACCCGAAGCGCACGGCGAGCGGGGACGGGTCCCCCACCGGCTGCCACCGCCCCTCGCGACGCCATTGCTCGTACACCTCACGGGCGAGCTTCCCGGCCGACTCCTGCACCTCCGGCGCGTCGTCCGGCCCCGGTGCCTCCGGCCGCGGAGGCGACAGCAGCGGGAGCTGGGTGAGCCGGTCGGCATCGGCCGGCAGGCCGATCAGATCGCTGAGTGCGCTGATCCGGTCCGGAGCGAGGCGGTACCAGCGCTTCACCTGGCTTGCCGCGAACCTGCCGAGCCCGTCGAAGCGGTGATGCTCGCTGACCACCCCGATCACATACCCGCCGCTCCACACCGCGGCCCCCGACATCCCCTCCCAAGGGGAACGGCCCGGCTCGGGGTCGTACTCAGGAGGCTCCACGGAGATCTCCAGGCTCCCCGCGCGCAGGTACGACAACGGTGTGGTCGTGCCGCGCGCGTGGTGAGAATCCCGGTACCACGTGGGATCGTCATGGTCCGTCGACGCATTACCGAGGCGCAGCCGGAACCGTGGAAAACCCAGCGCTTCGCACTCCACGGGCCGCGTGATCCCGGCGAACCGCACCGGCGGGACCTCGGCGGCGCCCGGCCCGCCGGCGCTCGCTTCCCTCGCGATCCTGAGCACCGCGATATCCATCGCCGCGTCCGCCCAGACCGGCTCGCCGGACAACTCCGTCGTGCCACCGTCCTCGGTGAAGAACCGCAGCCGTACGGAGACCGCGTCACTCACCACATGCGCGGCGGTGAGCACCGCATGCCCACTCACCCGATAGCCCGACCCACGCCGTCCCGGGCCCGCCCGCCGCGTGGTGAGGACCTGGACCACTCGCCCCGCGTCCAGCCCGTCCGGCTCGGCCGCCCTGCCGCCCGCGGGATTCATTGCTCGTTTTTGCCGGTGATTCCGGAGACGTACACCGGGTGGTCCGGCCGTGTGAGGGTCGGCTGCAAGGCCAGTGTGATGCGCTGGGTCGAGGTGGCGCCGACCGTCGCGTCCGCACCGGACTCCACCACCCAGAACCGCACCTTCGCCCCCGCGTGCCCGGTGCGTTCCAGAGCGACCGACACCTCCAGCTCGATCGTCCCCAATTCGAAGCGCAGCGCCGCATCTTTCGCCGCGACGACCGCCTGCTCCAACTCCTCCCGCAAATCCCTGATCACACTGGCCAGCTCGATCACTCCACGCCCCTTCGCCCCGAGCCCACCACCGGTAACCGGTCGGTCACCGAGGACTCTAGACCCGTGATGCGGGCGCTGATGGGCTATCACCAGCAATCCCCATAGAATCCGTCATCCAGACGCCCTCCGCTGGGAATTCGATCAAGATATGCGAGGGGGGCGGCGATCGAAGATCTCGTCGGCGCTCTTCGTCCAGGTGAAGGGGCGAGGGTTCTCGCCAGCTCACCCCCTCAATTTTGGCTGGCCCGAGTCGCGGCTCGCACGGATTCCACGAACTTGATCATCTTCAAGTGGTAGGTGCTCTTGTTCGGGTCGGGAAACCGGACGTTGTGCCGGTAGTAGCGATGGAAGGCGATAATGCACGCCGCGTGCTCGATCTCCAGGGGCAATGCGGCTGCGTCTGCCTCCGACAGGGGCGCAAAAGCCTGATACCCCGTCACCAGAGCACTCAGCCGTTCGGGCACCAGGACGTCATCCTCCGCCGCCAGTCCGACCGCCGTCATGCCGAGATCCAGCAGGGGATCGTCAAGCGAGACCGTTTCCCAGTCCAGTACGGACAGAGCCCCATCGTCACGCACGATCACGTTGTCGGCGAAAAGGTCCCCGTGTACGACCTTCCGAGAACGCTCGCTGTCGGCTTCGGCGCTGCGCACCCGCTCCAGGCGAGCCGCGAGCCACACCGCAAACTTCCGGTCTGCGAACTGCGGAATGGCGTCCAACTGCTCAGCCGAGAGGCGGCGCGTGCCGCAGGGAAGGCCGCCGAGCCCTTCCGACTCCGGCCTCAGGGCATGCAGTTGCGCAAGGATGCGCCCCGCCTCGGGCAGCAACGGAATCGGAAGCGGCTCACGCACCTCCCCCTGGATCCACCTCTTGAGGATGACCGGGCGGCCGTCGTCGAAGGTGGTGATCAGCGCTCCGTCGAGGGCGGGAACAACCTCGGTCGTCGGCACGCCCAGCCGATACACGGCCTGCGTGTACGTCGCCAGGCGCCGGGCGCTCACGATGTCGTGGTTGTCGAGGATGGTCAGCGTGAAGTCACCGGATGGACTGGACACGTGGAAGCTGGAGTTCGCCGCGCCGCCCTTGAGAGGTTCCAGTTGCGGGTCCTGCAGCCCGTAGCGCTCAGACACAGCGGGCAGGTCGATCTGGTCCAGCTTGGTGTACGTGGCCACCCGGCTCAGTCTCCTCTGTGTGCGGCGGCCTCTCGGCGCCGATCATCGACAATCGCGGCCCAGCGTGCCCGTACTCGGCTTCGCTCGTCCACCCACTCGGCGCGCGGCAGATCTGCGGGCGGCTCTTCGCCCGCCATCAGGTACGACAGTTCGGCCAGGTAGGCGAATTCCTCGCCCCGTACACACTCGTGCAGCCTTTCACGCGCCTCGTCGCGCATGGCCGACTCGCCCAGGACCGCGGCATGGAGACAGACCGCGAAGCGCACATACGCGACAGACGAGGTGAGTCCCGCCTCACGCGCCTCCTCGACGGCTGCCTCGGCGCGGGCCGGCAGATCGGTGCTGACACCCGCATCCCGCACGAGCGATGCGATCTTCGTCTGAAGCTCCGCCCACCGGATCGACACCGTGCCCAAGGCGTCCTGCGCCCGCGCGATCTCCTCCCTGGCGCGAGGGCGGTCCCGGAACGCAGCGGCGAAGGCCAGGCATGCCTGTGACAGCGCCGCCTCGCCCGGCTGGCCGAGCCGCAGTGCTTCGTCCCGGTTGACCGCGTACGAGGAACAGGCCAGCGCCATGTTCCCTTGGGTCCACCAAAGGTCGCCGAGCGCCCGGTCCCGGCGGCCTTCCGCCCCAAGGGCCTCGGCCGCGGCATGCACCTGGGGGAACCGTCCCACGCGGCGCGCGAGGTGTACCAGGCCACGGGCCGCAGTGGGGGCAAGTCGTCCCCCGGCGTCGACGACCTGCCTCATCCCCTCCAGCGAGGCCGCGAAGTTCCCGAGATCGCGGTCGCACTCCGCCAGGAAGTAGCGCGGCAGCTCCACCAGTGACTCGGGCAACTGCCCGGATGCCAGCACCTCGCGCAATTGCTCGGCGGTTTCATTCCGGTGACGCCGCTGCCGCCGCGCGATCACGGACAACGCGACGGCCAGTGCTTCGGCCGCACTGCCGGTCCGGGCGTGATGGCTCGCTTGCGCAGCCGGGGCCGGCAGTTCGACGGGCTCCCACACGAAGTCGTCGACGTAGCGGAACGCCGCGTCCTGCAGCCATCCGAGCTCCAGCCCGTAATCGCGGGCCAGCGTCAGTCCCTGCCGCAGGGCGGCGACCAGACGCCTTCGGTCTCCGTCCGCCTCACGTTCCAAGGCATCGACCGTGCGTTGGGCAGCCCGCCGCCAGTCTGCCGGGCTCCAGCGGTCCTCGCTCGTCGAGTCCGCCTCCCGCATGGCATCACGTACGAGATTGTGCAGCCGGTAGGGCCAAGGGGCGCCTGGGTCCAGATCCACGAAGGGGCGCTCGACCAGTTCCAGCGCCGGGGCGTCGTGATCGAGCCCGGCACCGGCGGCGGCCAACTCGACCGAGAACGAGTCAAGCAGGCTCACCGCTCTCAGAACCTGCCGCACGCTCGGTGTGAGATCCCGGAAGGTCCGCGCCACGAGCGCCGGGAAGTCCAGGTTGAACTCGCTTGCCACCGGGGCACGGCCGTTCTTGCGGTACATGTCCAAGAAGCGCATTACCGCGAGGTCCAGGTACAGCGGCAGCCCGTGCGAGTTGGCAGTGATCAGGTGCCGCGCGCTGTCATCCATCAACGGCCGGCTGCCGACTGTCAGCCGCTCGCAAAGGTACCTCTCGCAGTCCTCCGCGGAGAGGTACCCGACAGTGTGCTGGCGCGGTTCCTCCACCGCACCGCCGACGAGCAGCGGCCAGAAGTCGGGCCCCGCCCAGTCCAGTTGTCCCTCCAGTTCCGCACCGTCCCACTGCAGACGGTTCCGACCGGTGATGATGAAGAGGGCGTTCGGCATCAGCCAGGCCACCCGCTGGATCAGCCGCTCAAGATCGCGGTGCACGCGGTCCCCGACATCCTCGAAGGTGTCCAGCAGGACGACAAGCGTCGCCTGACGCTTGGCCGAGACCCGGCTGAGATCCCAGGCGAGCAGATGCGAGTAGTAGCTGAGGGCTTCCACGTCCGGTTCAGCTTCGAGCAGGTCGGCCAGACGGCGGCACTCGGCAAGCGAGCGGACCTGGTGACGCCGGTCCCGCAACGCACGGACAAGCGACCGAAGCCCCTTTCCGACGAGCGCGCCCGCGGTTCCGGGCAAGGACGCCGCCTGCGCGACGTCCGACAGCACCGACTGCATCTGCCCGGACAGTGACCGCGATCCCGGAAACCGGCTGAACCACGTGCGGCGCCGCAGATACTCCTCAAGCGGCTCTCCAGGATGATTGCGCTCCCAGTAGCGCTGGAACGCAAGGTCGAAGGCCGGCATCGGCTCCCCCAGCTCGACCACCGCGAGCCGCAGGGCAAGCATCAGGGACTCGAAGTCACTGCCGGAATCACGCGACAGGTCGATGCGTACCGGGGCCACCCGCCCCACCCGGGGATCCAGCGTGGGCCAGTCGGCGCGGCGTGCTTCGCCGTCCATCAGGTGCTCGGCGACGCCCCGCGACAGCGTGGACTTGCCGATGCCCCCGACACCGTAGAAGACAAGAACATTGCGCCGCGGGGTCTCCAGATCCTCGACATCGAACCCGGCCTCGCTCACCCGTCGGGTATGGCGAACGAGGCTCTCCACCACCGTGGCCCACTCGTCACGTCGGTCGGCGAAGTAGTCAACGGCTTTCAGCTCACGATCATTCGACCGGAATAACGCGCGAAGATCCGACCTGGACACCTGGGCAACCTCCGACTGGCTGACTGGAACAGCCAGCCCAGCAGTCGCTTGACGGCCCGTCAAGCGCTGCTCACCCTCCGGACAGGGGTAGGCCCAGGTGCCGTATCGAAGACGCAGCCACCCTGCCCCCCGTCGATCCCCGTACTGACGGCGGTCACGTCGCCGCCTGCGCATCGCCTCGGCGGACGAAGCCGGCAGCGTCCAACCTCTGGCGTCGCACAAAAGGTCAATATGTTCCAGGTCCAGAGCCGGGCGACGCTACAGGTCCAGTTCCGCGCGGACCACCTTGCCCACCGGGGCCCGGTCGACGACGTCCCAGCGGGAGGCGAGCGCGGCCACCAGGAGCAGGCCGCGGCCGCTTTCGGAGTCGGGCGGCGGGGGCGCGAACGTGCCGGGGGCGGGCGGGCGCTTCTCGGTGCGGGTGTCGGCGACCTCGATCCGCAGGGTGCCGGGACGCGCCGAGCCCGGCACCCGCGTCAGGCACAGCTCGAAGTCCCGGCCGGGCACCCGGCCGTGGGTCGCCGCGTTGGCGGCGAGTTCGCCGACGATCAGGGTGGCGGTGTCGGAGACCTCGCCGCCGTACGGGAAGCCCCAGACGTCGAGCTGCTGGAGCGCGAGGTAGCGGGCGAGCCGGGCGCCCCGCCGGGTGGAGCTGAAGCGCTGGGTGAACGTACGTACGGTGACGGGGATGCGGGCGCCGCCGCCCGGGGTGAGCTGACTGTGCATGCGGGCAACGCTGCTGGTCGGACCGCTCGCAGGCCAGGTACCCGACTCGTACACCGGGAACTGTACGAGTCCGGAGTGTGGACGGGACGAGTAACGGGGCGTAACGATGGGTGACTTGCGGGGTCTCACCAGTGACTGCGGAGCACCGACATGGAAGACACCATCACCACCACCCTCACCGACCGTTACGACGACGGCGGCGGCGAACCCGAACCGTCCGACAGCCTGCGCATCTTCGGCGCCGTGTACCAGGCACTACGGGAGAAGGCCGGGTTCACCCAGGAGTCCCTGGCGCCGGAGATCCAGTACTCGTCGCACTACATCGCCTCGGTGGAGCAGGGCCGGCGGCTGCCGTCGAAGACGTTCGTCGAGCGTTCGGAGGAGGCGTTGGATGCGGGTGGGGTGCTGCGGAAGGCGGCCAAGCGGCTGTCACGGCAGCGCGGGCTGGCGTCCTGGTTCCGGATGTGGGCCGAGCTGGAGAAGGAGGCGGTGAGTCTCAGCACCTACGAATGCCGCCTGGTCCCCGGCCTGTTACAGACCGAGGCGTACGCGCGGACGCTGTTCGAGCAGCGCTTGCCCCTGCTGACCGATGAACAGGTCGAGGTCCAGGTCACGGCCCGGCTGGACCGGCAGCGGCTGCTGGCCGAGCGGCAGAACACCGCCTTCAGCTTCATCATCGACGAGCACGTCTTCCAGCGCCGGACCGGTGGCACGGAGGCCGCACGGGGGCTGATCGACCACGTGCTGGAACGGACCGCGCTGCGGAACGTCGAGCTACAGGTGATGCCGCTGGAGCGGGAGGTGCACGCGGGCATGGACGGGCCGATGCAACTGCTGGAGACCGAGGAGAACCAGCGGTTCTGCTACTGCGAGGGGCAGGAGAGCGGCCAGTTCATCGCCGACCCGAAGACCGTCACCACCCTCCATATGCGCTATGCGAAACTGCGGTCACAGGCCCTCACCCCCGACGACTCCCGGGGCCTGTTGACGAGGATGCGAGGAGCGCTATGACGACCGGCGGCGAACTGGCGTGGTTCAAGAGCAGCTACAGCGGCAGCTCCGGCGACAGCTGCGTGGAGATCGCCCTCTCCTGGCGGAAGTCCAGCTACAGCGGCGACTCAAGTGGCGACTGCGTCGAGATCGCCGCCTGCCCCGCCACCGTCCACATCCGCGACTCCAAGGACAAGGGCGGGCCGCAGCTCGCCGTGCCGGCCGGTGCCTGGGCGGCCTTCGTGACGTATGCCGTGACGACTACTGCCTGACGCCTCGCCAGGTCGGTTTCCCGGCACTTCACGCCCCTCGGGGGCATCCACGCCTTCGAGGCCCGCACGGGCAAGCTCCGCCGGACGTACAACGACAGTGCCCACGACGACGGGCGCCGGCATGTCACCGCGGCGGGACGCCGGCTGCTCGTGGCCCACTCGGGCCGGTTGTACGGACTCCCCGCCGTCTGATGGTGCCCCTCGGCGTCGCGCCGAGAGGCTCAGCACCGGCACCGAGACGGGCGGGAGACCCGGCCCGTGCCGGAAGCGAACGCCGCCCGCATACGCAGTGCTGCGGGCGGCGGCCGGCCCCGGGTGGTCAGCCGATCTTGACGTACCTGATGGAGACGAATGGCCACCAGGTGCCACTGGCCTCCGAGCTCTCCCCGGGGGCGACGGCCGAGCCGTCTCCCTGGCAGTTGTCCGCGGCGTACCAGGTCACCTTCTTGTCGGTGTGATTGGTGATCGTCTTGTAGCCCCGTGAGCCCGCCGGCGAGCTCTTGGCGAGCTTGTAGCAGGTCCCGTCCTTGGGGTTGGTCAGCGTCCGCTCACCGTTCCCGGAGAATTCCAGCGTGCCGGTCGCGGCGTTTGCGGCACCCGTTCCCAGTATCAGTAGGGAAGCGGCCATGGCGCCCATGGCCAGAGTGCGTCCCGCGTTCCTGCGCATCTTCACGTCGTTCTCTTCCTTCCGGAATGACAACTCGTCCGGGCAGGGACGCTACGCACCGGGGTTATGTTTCACCTATCGACCGCTGTTCACCGGTTATCGGCGCTTCAAGAGCAGCTACCACCCGGACTCGGGCGACAGCTGTGGGGCGGTCGCCATCTCCCTGGACCGGCCGCCGGCCCGTCGTCGTCCCGACGGTTCGGGGCCTGTGAGGATAGGCGTCATGAACATGTGGATTCTTGCGGTCACGCTGGTGAAGATGGCCATCGGACGGCCGGCGCACAAGCGTTATCCCGCAGTCTTGACAGGCCATCAAAAGTGGCTCGTCTCGCTCGACGCGATCCTCGCGGAGCGCAGTTGGGGCCATCGCCATCTGGCGCTCTATCCGTTGAAGCGGATCAACCCCCTGCAATCCCGCGTGAGCCTGAAGACCGGCTGGGGTGTCACCTCGCCCGAGAGTTTCCACTCGACCCTGCAGTGGCTGGCCACCGAGGGCCACCGGATGCAGATGGCCCCGGCGCTCGGGCGCCCGCCGGTGGCGTGGGACTTCGGCCGCTACGTCTGGATCGTCCGCGCGGGGTTCGCCGCCGGGTACGTCGACGAACCGGGTGCCTGGCAGTTGCTGGGCAGCGCCGTGGCACCCGTGGCCCAGACCTACCGGTCCTGGCAGCAGTTCGCCGACGACTTCGTGGCCGGGCGGGAGCTGTGGATGCGCTCGGCGGGCAGCGAATGGTCCGGAACGCAGGAGGACACCGTCAGCGCGGCGCGAAGCCTGCTGGATCCCGCGAACGGTGAAAGCCCCTGGCAGCAGGTGCCGTGGGAGACCATCTACCAGGTCGACCAGCGGATCGGCCGACACTGACGGAAGCTGCGGACCTCACTGCCGCGCCGGCCCCGTCGACCCCCGCACCACCAGTTCCGGCTGGAAGACGAACTCCGTGCGCTGCGGCGGCGTCTGGCGGCCCTGGGCGCGTTCGTGGATCTCCTCGATGAGGGCGCCGACCGCCGCCGTGGCCATCGCCTGCACCGGCTGGCGCACCGTGGTCAGCGGCGGGTCGGTGAAGGCGATGAGCTGGGAGTCGTCGAAGCCGACGACCGAGAGGTCGGCCGGGACGGCCAGGCCGCGCTGGCGGGCCGCGCGGACGACGCCGAGTGCCATCAGGTCGCTGCCGCAGACGATGCCGGTGCAGCCGTCGTCGAGCAGCGTGGCGGCGGCCGCATGTCCGCCTTCCACGCTGAACAGGGTGTGCTGGACGCGCCGTTCGGCCTGCCCCCTCGACAGGCCGAACGACTCGCCCAGCGCCGCCGCGAAGCCCTCGGCCTTGCGGCGGGAGGGCACATAGCGGGCCGGGCCGACGGCCAGCCCGATCCGCTGGTGCCCCAGCTCGGCCAGGTGGCGCACGGCCATCCGGGCCGCCGCGCCGTCGTCGGGTGAGACGAACGGCGCGTCGATGTGGTCGTTGTAGCCGTTGATGAGGACGAACGGGACGCCGCGGGCGGCCAGCCGGGCGTAGCGGGACGGGTCGGCGCGGGTGTCGGCGTGCAGTCCGGAGAGGAAGACGATGCCGGTGACGCCGCGTTCCTCCAGTTGCTCGACGAGTTCGTCCTCGGTGGCTCCGCCCGGCATCTGGGTGCACAGCACCGGGGTGTAGCCGTGGCCCGCCAGCGACTGCTCGATGATCTGGGCGAAGGCGGGGAAGATCGGGTTGGTCAGTTCGGGGATGACCAGGCCGACCAGCCCGGCGCTGCGCCGCCGCAGCCGTACGGGGCGCTCGTAGCCGAGGACGTCGAGCGCGGCGAGCACCCGCTGCCGGGTGCCCGCCGCCACGCCCGCCTTGCCGTTCAGGACCCGGCTGACGGTGGCCTCGCTGACCTGCGCCTGGGCGGCGATGTCGGACAGCCGGGGGGCGGCATGGATGTCGGGCAGGGTCACTCCTCCCACCAGGCGGCGGTGTCGGCGGGCAGCTCGAAGCCGCCGTCGAAGTCGCCGTCAAACGTGCCGTCGAACGTGCCGTCGAAGGCGCCGCCGGAGGCGTTCAGTCGGCGGGAGGAGAGCAGCAGCCGGCCGGGGGCCGGCAGACGGGCCGGGGCCCCGGTGGTGTTGACGGTGCAGACCAGGCCGCCGGGGCGGCGGAAGGCCAGGACGCCGTCGGGGGCGTCCAGCCACTCGACCGCGTCGCCCGCGCCGAGGCCGGGGTGGGCGCGGCGCAGGGTCAGGGCGGTGCGGTAGAGCTCCAGGGTGGAGGCGGGGTCGCCGGTCTGGGCCGCGACGGTGAGCGGTGCCCAGTCGGCGGGCTGCGGCAGCCAGCTGCCGCCGTCACCGAAGCCGTAGGGGGCCGCGTCGCCGCTCCACGGGAGCGGGACCCGGCAGCCGTCGCGCAGACCGTCCTGGCCGGTGGCGCGGAAGAAGGAGGGGTCCTGGCGGACCTCGTCGGGCAGGTCGGTGACCTCGGGCAGGCCCAGTTCCTCGCCTTGGTAGAGGTAGGCGGAGCCGGGCAGTGCCAGCATCAGGAGGGTGGCGGCGCGGGCGCGGGCGAGGCTGCCGCCCAGGCGGGTGGTGTGGCGTACGACGTCGTGGTTGGACAGCACCCAGGTCGTGGGGGCCGCCACCGGGCGCATGGCGTCGAGGGAGGAGTCGATCGCCTCGCGGAGGGCGGCCGCGTCCCATTCCGCGTTCAAGTAATGGAAGTTGAAGGCCTGGTGGAGTTCGTCCGGTCGGAGGTAGAGGGCGGTGCGGTCGGCGGTGGGGGTCCAGGCCTCGGCGACCGCGATCCGCTCGCCGGAGTACTCGTCGAGGACGGTGCGCCAGGAGCGGTAGATGTCGTGGACGCCGTCCTGGTCGAAGAACGGCAGGACCTGGTTGCCCAGCAGTTTCAGCTGTTCGCCGTGCCCCATGTCGGGCAGTCCCGGTGCCTTCACCAGACCGTGGGCCACGTCGACCCGGAAGCCGTCCACGCCCAGGTCCAGCCAGAAGCGCAGGATGGAGCGGAACTCGTCCTGGACGGCGGGGTGGTCCCAGTTGAAGTCGGGCTGTTCGGGGGCGAAGAGGTGGAGGTACCACTCGCCGTCGGGGACCCGGGTCCAGGCCGGGCCGCCGAACAGGGACTCCCAGTCGTTGGGCGGCTCCTCGCCGTTCTCGCCGCGCCCCTTGCGGAAGTGGAAGCGCTCGCGCAGGACCGACCCCGGACCCTCCGCCAGTCCGCGGCGGAACCATTCGTGCTGGTCGGAGCAGTGATTGGGGACGAGGTCGACGATGATGCGCAGGTCCAGGGCGTGGGCGTCCCGGATGACGGCCTCGGCGTCGGCCAGGGTGCCGAACATCGGGTCGATGGTGCGGTAGTCGGCGACGTCGTAACCGGCGTCGGCCTGCGGGGAGGCGTAGAAGGGGCTGAGCCAGACGGCGTCCACGCCCAGGTCGCGCAGGTACGGCAGCCGGCTGCGGATGCCCGGCAGGTCCCCCATGCCGTCGCCGTTGCCGTCGGCGAAGCTGCGCGGATAGACCTGGTAGATCACCGCGTGGCGCCACCAGTCGGCGGCAGGAGTGGTGGTGTGCTGTGAAGTCATCTCAACCCTTGGTGGTGCCGGCGGTCAGTCCGGCGACGAGGTGGCGCTGGGCGAAGGCGAAGACGAGCGCGGCCGGCACGGCGATGATCACGGCGGCGGCGGTCATCGAACCCCAGTCGTTGGTGTACTGGTTGACGAAGGTCTGCAGCCCGCCGGCGAGCGTCAGGTTCTCCTCGCCGGTCATGAAGGCGGAGGCGTAGGCGACCTCGGCCCAGGCCGTGACGAAGGTGTAGAAGCCGGTGACGGCCAGGCCCGGTCTGGCGAGCGGCAGGACCAGGCGCCAGAAGGTGCCGAAGGGGTTGAGGCCGTCGACCCGTCCGGACTCGTCGATCTCCACCGGGATGGTGTCGAAGTAGCCCTTCATCATCCAGGCGCAGAAGGGGACGGCGATGGTCAGGTAGGTGATGACCAGGCCGGCCGGCTGGTTGAGCAGGCCCAGGCTCGCCAGCAGGTTGTACAGCGGCACGATCAGCACCGCGACCGGGAACATCTGCGTGATCAGCAGCAGCCACATCAGCGGGCGCATCCCGGGGAAGCGGAAGCGGCTGACGGCGTAGCCGGTGGTGGCGGCGATGAAGACACCGAGGACGGTGGTCAGCCCGACGATGATCACGGAGTTCTTGAACCAGGTCAGGAACTCGGTGCCGGCCAGGACGTGGGTGTAGTTGGCGAGGGTGAAGTGGGTGACGACGCTGGTGGAGAAGGCGTCGTTGGTGGGTTTGAAGGAGGTCACCAGCAGCCAGAGCGGCGGGAAGACGGCGACGACCGCGGCGACGGCGAGGGCCGCGTGCAGGCCGGCGGACGCCGGGCGGGACCGTTCGTTGCGCTTACGGGCCGTGCGCGCCGCGTTCGCAGGTGCCGTGCCGGTGGACGTCGTGCCCGTACGTGCCGTACGGGTGCGGGACGTGCTCGTGGGGGTCATGGTCACCACACCTCTCCCTGCTTGCGCAGCGCCCGGCGGTAGACGACCGCGACGACCGAGAGCAGGACCAGGATCAGGACGCCCCAGGCCGCGGACTCGGAGAAGTTGCGGGGGCTGTCGAGGAAGGAGAGCCGGTAGGCGTAGGTCACCAGGATCTCGGTGGCGTCGCCGGGGCCGCCCCGGGTCAGCAGGAAGATCACCGGGAACATGTTGAAGGTCCAGATGGTGGAGAGCAGGATCACCGTGCTGCTGACCGCGCGCAGTCCGGGGACGGTGATGTTGCGGAACCGCTGCCAGGCGCCGGCGCCGTCCATCTCGGCGGCCTCGTAGAGCTCGCCGGGTATGGACTGCAGTCCGCCGAGCAGCGCGACCAGCATGAAGGGCACGCCCAGCCAGACGTTGACGGCGATGACCGAGAGCTTGGCCCAGGTCGGGTCGTTGAGCCACGGGACCGCGTCGATGCCGCCGCCGGCCAGCAGCTTGTTGAGGATGCCGTTCTTCTCGTTGTAGAGCATCCGCCAGGTGAAGACCGAGATGAAGGCGGGGATGGCCCACGGCAGGATCAGCGCGAGGCGGTAGAAGGTGCGGCCGCGCAGCGTGCGGTTGAGCATGTTCGCCAGGGCGAGGCCGATCAGGAAGGTCAGCGAGACACAGCCGACGGTCCATACGACGGTCCAGCCCAGGCGGTCCCAGAAGACGCCGTCGGCCAGCACCGCCTTGTAGTTGTCCAGGCCGGTGAACTTGTAGGTGGCGGGGAGGTGGTTGACGCCGATGTTCCGCTCGACGTTGGCCTCGTCGGCGTCGGTGAGCGAGAGGAAGACGCCGCGCACCAGCGGATAGCCGATGATCACCCCGATGACGAGTACCACCGGGGCGACCATCGTCCATGCGTACCAGTGGGTGCCCAGCGTCCGGCGCACCCGTACAGCGAAGGTCACTTGTAGTCCTTGAGCAGCTTCCGGTAGGCGTCGCCGGCCGCCTTGGCGGCCTGCTCGGGCGAGGAGGCGCCGGTGAGCACCTTGTTCATCTGGACCTTGACCGGCTCGAAGAGCGAGTTGCCCTCGGCGATCCAGGGGCGCTGCACGGCGCCGTCCACGGCGGGCTTGAAGAACTGGACCATCTCGTTGCTCTTGACGGCCGGGACCTCGTACACGGACTTGCGGGTGGGCAGCAGGCTCAGCTTCTCGTTGGTCTGCCGCTGGACCGTGGCCGAGCTCATGTACTTGACGAAGGCGTAGGAGGCCTGGAGGTTCTTGCTGCCGGCGTAGACGGAGAGGTTCCAGCCGCCCTGCGGGGAGCCCTGGGCGGTGCTGCCGCCGGGTACGGGGGCGACGCCGAGGTTCTTCTTGTCCTTGAAGGCCTTGCCGGCGCGGGCGCCCTCGATGTCCCAGGGGCCGTCGATCGCCATCGCGACGGTGCCGTCCTTGAGGGCCTTGAGCTGGTTCTCCTGGCCGTCGGTGGCGTCGGTGACGGCCGCCTTGGAGTCGACCAGGCTCTTGATGGTCTTGAACGCCTTGACACCGGCGCCGTCGTCGATCTCCACGACCTTGTCGCGGGCGTCGACCATGTCGCCGCCTTCGCCGTAGAGGTAGGGCAGGAACCAGTAGGGGTCGTCACCGCGCAGGTAGAGGGCGGTGGCGCCGGTCTTCGCCTTGATCTTCTTGGCGGCGGTGGCCAGTTCGGCGAAGGACTTGGGCACCTCGACGCCGGCGTCCTTGAGGAGCTTCTTGTTGTAGAAGAGGCCCAGGGTGTCGATGACCTGGGGTGCGGCGTAGGTCTTGCCCTTGAACTTCGTGGAGCCGACGGCCTGCGGGAGGTAGTCGTCGGTCTTGTCGAGGGCGGGGGTGTTGTCGAGGGGCGCGAGGTAGCCGAGGTTGGCGAAGTCGGCGGTCCAGGCGACCTCGGTGCGCATCACGTCGGGGGCGCCGGAGTTGCCGCCGGCGGCGTTCTTGAACTTGGCGTTGGCGTCGCCGAACGGCACGTTCACATAGTTGACGTGGACCTTCGGGTGCTCTTTCTGGAAACCTTCGGCAAGCTTGCGGTACGTCGCCTTCTCGGCGTCGTTGGAGGTGTCCCAGAAGGTAACGGTTCCGGACAGTTCGCCCCCGCTGCCGCCGCCACTGCCGCCGTCACCTCCGCCGCACGCCGTCGCCGCCAGTGCCAGGCCCGCTACCAGCGCGGTGGCCGTTGCGCCCCGTATGCCACGCCGCATGTGAACTCCTTAGGGAAATGCCTCAGATGGCGGTCAGGAACGTAACAGCGCGGAAAACAAACCGAAAGACCTTGCGGCAAATTTCTGCAAGACTGCGGGAACGAACTGCAACGAGATGGCTGGAAGGGGACCCTCGGGGCGCTCCCGGCACCGTCACCCCGCGCCCGCCCGAGCGTTGATTGCTTGAAGGCACCGACGCCTCTTGACCTCGACAGGGACGGCAGATGACCCAGGAGCTCACTTCCCCCAGCCCCGCCCCCCAGGCCCCCGGACCGGGCCGAGGTCCCGGATGGTGGCGCGACGCCGTCATCTACCAGGTGTACGTCCGCTCCTTCGCCGACAGCGACGGCGACGGCATCGGCGATCTGCGCGGGGTCCGCGAGCGGCTGCCCTACCTCAGGGACCTGGGGGTGGACGCCGTCTGGCTCACCCCCTTCTACGCCTCACCGCAGGCCGACGGCGGCTATGACGTCGCCGACTACCGCGCCGTCGACCCGCTCTTCGGCACCCTCCAGGACGCCGACGAGCTCATCCGCGGCGCCCACGACCTGGGCCTGCGGGTGATCGTCGACATCGTCCCCAACCACACCTCCGACCGGCACCCGTGGTTCACGGACCCGGGGCTCGCCCGGCAGCGCTACCTCTTCCGCCCCGGCAAGGGCGAGGGCGGCGAACTCCCGCCCAACGACTGGGAGTCGGTCTTCGGCGGCCCGGCCTGGACCCGCACCGACCGGGGCGACTGGTACCTGCACCTCTTCGCCCCCGAGCAGCCCGACCTGAACTGGGAGAACCCGGAGGTGCACGCCGAATTCGAGGCCATCATGCGCTTCTGGCTCGACCTCGGGGTGGACGGCTTCCGGGTCGATGTCGCGCACGGCATGATCAAGGCCCCGGGCCTGCCGGACATCGGCCACGGCGCCCAGGCCCAGCTCATCGGCAGCCAGGTCCTGCCGTTCTTCGACCAGGACGGCGTACACGCCATCCACCGCGCCTGGCGCCGGCTGCTGGACGGCTACGGCGACGCCCGCGGCAAGCAGGTCATCGGCGTCGCCGAGGCCTGGGCCCCCACCCCGGAACGCCTCGCCCTGTACGTACGCCCCGACGAGCTCCACCAGGCCTTCAACTTCCAGTTCCTGAACGCCGCCTGGCAGGCCGACGCGCTGCGCTCGGTGATCGACGCCTCGCTCGCCGCCACCACCTCGGTCGGCGCCCCCACGACCTGGGTGCTGTCCAACCACGACGTCGTACGCCACACCACCCGCCTGGGCGGCAGCCTCGCCCGCGCCCGCGCCGCCACCCTCCTGATGCTGGCACTGCCCGGCTCCGCCTACCTCTACCAAGGCGAGGAACTGGGCCTGCCCGAGGTCACCGACCTGCCCGACGAGGTCCGCCAGGACCCGGCGTTCTTCCGCGGCGGCCGGGCGACCGGAGCGGCAGGCCCCGGCACCGACACCGAATCCGCCCCGGACGGCGTCGCCTCCACCAGCGGCCAGGACGGCTTCCGCGACGGCTGCCGGGTGCCGCTGCCCTGGTCCGGCGAGGCGCCGCCGTACGGCTTCGGGCCCGGCGGCAGCTGGCTGCCGCAGCCCGCCGACTGGGCACCGCTCACGGTTGCGGCCCAGACCGGCGACCCCGCCTCCACCCTGGAGCTCTACCGCGCCGCCCTCGGCCTGCGGCGCCGGCTGCCGGGACTGGGCGACGGCGCGATGAGCTGGGCACCCGCCCCCGACGGGGTGCTCGCCTTCACCCGTCCCGGCGTGCTGTGCACCGTCAATCCCCTGGGGCACGACGTCGAACTCCCCACGCCGGGAACACCGCTGCTCTCCAGCGCCCCGGTGACCATCGACGGCGCCGCCGCCCACCTCCCCGGGGACAGCTGCACCTGGTGGGCAATCTGACAGCAGACCGGTACAGTCCCACCCATGACCGCCCGGCTCTCCGATATCGCAGCACAGGCGGGTGTCAGCGAGGCCACCGTCAGCCGGGTTCTCAACGGTAAGCCCGGTGTCTCCGCCACCACCCGCCAGTCCGTGCTCGCCGCCCTCGACGTGCTGGGCTACGAGCGCCCGGTGCGGCTGCGGCAGCGCAGCGCGGGGCTGGTCGGGCTGATCACCCCGGAGCTGGAGAACCCGATCTTCCCGGCCTTCGCGCAGGTCATCGGGCAGGCCCTGACCCGCCAGGGCTATACGCCGGTCCTGGCGACGCAGACGCCGGGCGGCTCCACGGAGGACGAACTGACCGAGATGCTGGTCGACCGCGGGGTGGCCGGCATCATCTTCGTCTCCGGGCTGCACGCCGACACCTCCGCCGATATGCAGCGCTATGAGCAGCTGCGCGGCCAGGGCGTACCGTTCGTCCTCATCAACGGCTTCTCCGACAAGGTGCAGGCGCCCTTCGTCTCCCCCGACGACCGGGCCGCGGTGGACCTCGCGGTCACCCATCTCGGCGCGCTCGGCCACCGGCGGATCGGGCTGGCCCTCGGCCCCAAGCGCTTCGTGCCCGTGCAGCGCAAGATCGAGGGCTTCGTGCGCGCCATGCAGGAGCGGCTGCAGACCGGTCCGGCCGAGGCGGAGCCGTTCATCCAGCACTCCCTCTACACACTGGAGGGCGGCCAGGCCGCGGCGGGCGCGCTGATCGAGCGGGGCGCCACGGCCCTCGTCTGCGCCAGCGACATGATGGCGCTCGGCGCGGTCCGCGCGGCCCGGCAGCGCGGCCTCGACGTCCCGCGCGACATCTCCGTGGTCGGCTTCGACGACTCCCCGCTGATCGCCTTCACCGACCCGCCGCTGACCACGATCCGGCAGCCGGTCACGGCCATGGGGCAGGCGGCCGTGCGCGCGCTGCTGGAGGAGATCGGCGGCACCCCGGCCCCGCACAGCGAGTTCGTCTTCCACCCCGAGCTGGTGGTCCGCGGCTCGACCGCCTCGGCCCCGAAGCCGGCCGGGATCCCGAAGCCGCTGCGGGCCACCCCCTAGGGGCCCGGTACGGCATCAGAACTCTTGCTGCCGCACTCCCGGCGGGAGGTAGCAGGGCGTCGTGACCACGTACTGCAGGCTGTCGGGTTGCTCGACGCTCTCCACGGTGAGGGAGATCCGCTCCTTCCGCCTCCCGATGACACTGCCGTCGAGGATGACCGGCCGGTCGTCGCCGGGCCTCTCGTCCAGATGGCCGACGGTGATCCGCCCGCCTTCCAGCGCCTTGCGGAGCCTGCGGGCGGCGGCGATGTGCTGCTCCCGGGGCAGTTCGCCCCTGACGTGGTACGTCAAGGTGAAGCGGCCGTCCTGGGCGGTTTCGTCGCCCTTCCCGACGCACTCGTGGAAGCTCTTCACGGCCGTACGGGACGCGAGCTCGACCCCCGACGAACCGGCCAGGGTCTTCGTGTACTGCCGCGCCTCGCCGAGAGCCTGCGCCTCGCTCTTGCGCGGCAGGGGGGCGTTCTTGTCCTCCTCGCTGTCGCCGCCGCAGGCCGTGGTGAGCAGCAGCACGGCAAGGCACAGCGCGCGGTGTGCCGTACGTGCGGTGACCACGGTCCTCCCTCTCTGCCCGTGAGCGCGTGCCGCTTGTCCGCTATCCGGGATAGAGCGGCCAGTCGTTGTCGTCCTTGGGGACCGTGCGCGGCCGTTCCCCGGCGATGATCCTGCCCTGATTCTCCAGGGCCTTGCTGTCGTCGTTCCAGTAGTCGCTGTGCCCGCCCTTGGGGTCGACGTAGAAGTTGTTGCCGCCGAAAGGCTTCTCGGCCGGGTTGTCACCGAGGTTGAAGTCGGAGAAGTCGTCGACGATCTCGTCGTTCCTGGAGTTGCCGATCCAGACGTGGTCCGGGTCGATGTTCAGGTCCCCGGCCTCGTTGACGTGCATCCCCGGGCTGCCGACCCCGACGATGTCATCGGCCCCCAGGCCGCCGTCCCCGCTCGCCGCGACGCCCACCGTCGTCGATCCGTAGCTGTGGCCGATCACCGTCATGTGGGTGGGCGAGCCATGGTGCGACTCGCGCAGACCGCCGACGAAACGGCGCAGGTCCGGGGCCCCCTCATTGGCGCGGTCCTCGGTGCTCACCCCGCCGTTGTCCCACTTCTTGCCGCCTTCCCACTCGGGGGCGTCGTAGCCGAGCCACCAGACCGTGGAGACGCGTTCGTTGGGCGCGGCCTCCCGGGTGGCGGCGTCGTGCAGCCGGTCGATGCGGCTGAGCTGGCCCTGGGCGCTGCCCAGCGTGGTGTCGGTGCCCGGGACGAGGACGGCGGTGTGGTCGGCGCGGTCCGGGTTGCCGAGGGCGACCGCCGCCTTGCCGTCGTCCTCGGGGTCGAGCATCAGCAGGTACGGCTGCTTGCGCTCGGGACCGCCGTCCGCCTCGTCGAGGGCGTCCCTCAGTGCCAGCAGGTTCCTGCGGCGCTTCAGGTAGGCGTTGCCCTCGGTCTCCAGTGATTCCCTGGGGTTCTTGCTGTTGAGCTCTTCCAGCTTTTGATCGAGCACCGTGCGGTTGGCCTCGTCGCGTACGTCCGAGGGCAGGCCGCTCATTGCGCCGATGATCCCCGGATAGGCGGCGAGGTACAGCTCCTTCTTCTCGTCGGACAGCCCCGCCCACCAGCGGGAGTTCTCCCCCTCAAGGTCGTTGAGCGGAATGTCGCTGACCCGCACGCCCGCGTGCCGGGAGACCTCGTTGGCGTCCATTGCGGTGTCCTGCCGGCCGCCAGGGGAGGTGAGCACCTTCGATTCGAGGCGGCCGAGGTCCGCGACGGCCCGGTCGTTGGCGTCCTGCGCCCGCTTCAGCGCACGGTTCATGGCGTCGCGGTGCCCGTCGAGCGAACCGCCGTATTGGGAGGGGCCGCCCGCGGGCGGGTTGATGACGCCGTCGTCCGTCACCTCGAAGCCGTCGTCCTCCGCGGCGCGTACCGCCCGGCGCAGGTCGGAACGGGCGGCCGTCAGCTCCTGAGCGGCGGTGCCGAGCGTGGTCTGGATGAGCATCGCCTGCTGGGTGGCGAGGGCCAGCTGGCTCTCGTGCTTCTCCATCGTGTCGAGAGCGGTCTTTGCCGCCTCGCCCTGCCACTCCTCGTGCAGCGGCCCGGTGACCCGGTGGCGGTGGGCGTCCCGGGAGCGTTCGAGCTGGTCCGAGAGCTTCTTCCAGCCGGACTCGGCGGTCTCGAGATCGGAGACGTCCAGCTTGAACAGTCGCGTGAACTCGCTACTCACGGGCCGTCACCCCAGGACCGCGCGCATGGACTGCGCGACATGCGACTCGGTGCTGTCGGTCGAGCCCGCGGTGGAGCGCAGGTCCCGCGCCGACTTGCGGATACGGGACTGCAGACCCTTCAGCCCCTTTTCCCAGTCCGTGGCGGTGGCGGTGAGGCGGTCGCCCAGGCTCCAGGCGGAGAGCGCGTCGGCCGCGGTGCGTGTCTGTTCGAGCGCGGTGCTGATCTCGCTGTCGTTGTCGTCGGCCAGATGATCGGCGGCCCGCGCGGACGCGCGCAGCTCGTCCGGACTGATCCGTAAGGCGTCGGCCATCGTTTCAACCCCCGTTGACGGGCCAAGAGTAACGGTGCAGCAAATGTCTAAAGGGCGGTTCATCGCCTGTCAAGGAATGGCCCCGAAAAGAGAGGGCCGGCCCCTCGTACCCCGGTGGTAGGGGTTCCGGCGTCCCCCGCAAGTCCGATATGAGGCATCGAATACCCGACCGAAGGATGATCGCCGGTACGCCCCTTTCTGGCAGACTGTCTGCCTATGGGTGAAGCGAATACGAGGACGTTGGACGGCCTGCCGACCACCCCGCCACCCAAGGGGGAACGCGCGGACCACCCGGTGGCCGAGAGGCGAATGGCCCGTCTGCGTGCTCCTCGCACTCCCCGGCTCTGGTTCGAGATCCTGCTGATCGCGGTCAGTTACTGGACGTACTCGGTGATCCGCAACGCGGTGCCCGAGCAGAAGGCCAAGGCCCTCAGGAACGCCGACTGGGTCTGGCAGGCGGAGCACGCCCTCGGTATCGCCGTCGAACACACCGTCAACCATGCCGTGAACTCCGTGACATGGCTGATCGTCACGATGAACTACTACTACGCGACGCTGCACTTCATCGTGACGATCGGGGTGCTGGTCTGGCTCTACCGGTGGCACCCCGGCCGTTATGCCGCCGCCCGGCTGGCACTCTTCGCCACCACCGGCATCGCCCTGATCGGCTACTACTTCTACCCGTTGGCACCACCCCGGCTGATGCCGGACGGCGGCTTCATCGACACCCTCGTCAACCACGGGACCTGGGGCTCGATGGCGTCCGGCAACCTCGCCTCGATGTCCAACCAGTACGCCGCGATGCCGTCGATGCACATCGGCTGGTCCCTGTGGTGCGGCATCACCATCGCGCTCCTCGCCCGGTCGCGGTGGGCCAAGACCCTCGGCCTGCTCTACCCCGCCACGACCCTCCTGGTCATCGTCTCCACCGCCAACCACTTCTGGCTGGACGCGATGGGGGGCGTGCTGTGCCTGGGCTTCGGCTTCGCGATGGCGTGTGTGTGGTTCGGGACGCTGCCGCATCGGCTGTCGCGTATTGCGGTGGCTTAACTTCCCACGGTGCCGGCTTCCCGTCGTGGGAAGCACAGCGCAGCGGACCGCCTCACGCCCCGTAAAAGATCTCCTCCACGACGCCCCGCGCCCGCCGCGTCACCCGGCGGTAGTCGTCGATCATCTCGCCGATGTGGCCTTCCTCGTAGCCGAGGTAGCGGCCCACGGCTGCCACTTCGCGGCCGTCGACGGGGAAGGTGTCGCCGGGGCGGGCGCGGACGACCATGACGGCGTTGCGTACCCGGGCCGCCAGGACCCAGGCCTCGTCGAGGGTCTGGGCGTCCTCGGTGCCGATCAAGCCGGCGGCGTGGGCGGCGGCCAGTGCCTCGCGGGTGCGGGTGGTGCGCAGGCCGGGGACCTCCCAGCCGTGCTGCATCTGCAGCAGTTGCACCGTCCATTCGACGTCGCTGAGGCCGCCGCGGCCGAGCTTGGCGTGGGTGGTGGGGTCGGCGCCGCGGGGCAGCCGCTCGGCCTCCATCCGGGCCTTGAGCTTGCGGATCTCGCGGACCGCGTCGTCGCCCAGGCCCTCGGCCGGATAGCGCAGCGGGTCGATCAGCTCGATGAACCGCTCCCCCAGCTCGGCGTCGCCCGCGACCGGTTCGGCGCGCAGCAGGGCTTGCGACTCCCACACCAGCGACCAGCGCCGGTAGTAGGCCGCGTACGAGGCGAGGGTCCGTACGAGCGGGCCCGACCTGCCCTCCGGGCGCAGATCCGCGTCGATGGGCAACGGCGGGTCGGAGGAGGGGATTTCGAGCAGCCGGCGCATCTCGTTGGCGACGGCGTGGGCGGCCTTGGCGGCCTCCTGTTCGTCGGCGCCCTCGCGCGGCTCGTGGACGAAGAGGACATCGGCGTCCGAGCCGTAGCTCAGCTCACGGCCGCCGAAGCGGCCCATGCCGATCACCGCGAAGCGGGTGGGCAGGGTGTCGCCCCACTGCTGGCGGACCGCCGCGCGCAGGGCACCGGCGAGGGTGGCGGCGTTGAGGTCGGAGACCGCGGAGCCGACGGCGTCGACGGAGTGGCCGTGATCGTTGTCCGCCGGGCTGAACTCCGTGCCGTACGCGCCGATGACGTCCGCGGCAGCCGTGCGGAACAGCTCTCTGCGGCGCACTCCGCGGGCCGCCGCGACCGCCGCCTCCGCGCCGTCCGCGCGGCCGACGGCGGCCAGCACCTCCTGCTCCAGCGCGGCCCGGCCGCGCGGCTGCAGCCCGTCGGGGGCGCCGAGCAGCGCGACCGCCTCGGGGGCGCGCAGCAGCAGGTCGGGGGCGAGCCGGCCGGCGGACAGCACCCGGGCGAGGTTTTCGGCGGCCGCGCCCTCGTCGCGCAGCAGCCGCAGGTACCAGGGCGTCTTGCCGAGCGCGTCGGAGACCTTGCGGAAGTTGAGCAGGCCGGCGTCCGGGTCGGCGGAGTCCGCGAACCAGGCCAGCAGCACCGGCAGCAGCGTCCGCTGGATGGCGGCCTTGCGGGTCACGCCGGACGCCAGCGCCTCCAGATGCCGCAGCGCGGCCACCGGGTCGGCGTAGCCGAGCGCTTCGAGGCGGTGTCCTGCGGCCCGGGCGGAGAGCCGGGTCTCGCCGGGCTCCAGGGTGGCGACGGCATCGAGCAGCGGACGGTAGAAGAGCTTTTCGTGCAGCCGGCGCACTTCCCTGGCGTGCCACTTCCACTCCTTGCGGAGGGTGTCGACCGGTTCGGTCCGCAGGCCCAACGAGCGTGCCAGGCGCCGCTGTTCGCCCTCACCCTCGGGCATCAGATGGGTACGGCGCATCCGGAAGAGCTGGATGCGGTGCTCCAGCGTACGCAGGAAGCGGTAGGCGGCGTCCAGGGCCGCGGCGTCCTGGCGTCCGACGTAGCCGCCTGCGGCCAGCGCCGCGAGGGCGTCGAGGGTGGTGGCGCTGCGCAGCGTGGCATCGCTGCGGCCGTGCACCAACTGTAGGAGCTGGACGGCGAATTCGACGTCGCGCAGTCCGCCGGGGCCGAGCTTGAGCTCCCGCTCGACCTGGGCCGCGGGGATGTTCTCGACGACCCGGCGGCGCATCTGGCGTACGTCGGCGACGAAGTTCTCCCGCTCGGCGACCTCCCACACCATCGGCGCCAACGCGTCCACGTACTCCTGGCCCAGCTGCAGGTCACCGGCCATCGGGCGGGCCTTGAGCAGCGCCTGGAACTCCCAGGTCTTGGCCCAGCGCTGGTAGTAGGCGAGATGGCTGGAGAGGGTGCGCACCAGCGGCCCGTTGCGGCCCTCGGGGCGCAGGTTGGCGTCCACCGGCCAGATCGTGCCCTCGACGGTGTTGTCCGAGCACAGGCGCATCATGCGGGCGGCGATCCGGGTCGCGGCCTGCAGCGCCTGGGCCTCGTCCACTCCCTCCTTGGCCTCGGCGACGAAGATGACATCGACGTCCGAGACGTAGTTCAGCTCCCGGCCGCCGCATTTGCCCATGCCGATGACGGCCAGCCGGCACACCGCGGCGTCGCCGGGCGCCTCCTCGTAACTGATCTCCAGGGCGGCCCGTACCGTGGCGGTGGCCAGGTCCGCCAGCTCGGCCGCGGCCTCGGCGACATCGGTCGTGCCGCACACATCGCGGGCGGCGATGCCCAGCAGGGAGCGGCGGTAGGCGGTGCGCAGCGCGTCGGCCCGCGGCCGTTCGGCGTTCTTGCCGCCCCAGATCCCCTCGGCGAGCGCCAGCTCGAACTCGGGGGTGGTGGGGTGCAGGTCGACCGACTCGTAGGTGACCAGCGACTGCCAGTCGCGCGGGTGGCGGACGAGATGGTCGGCAAGCGCCTCGGAGGCGCCCAGCACCCCCAGCAGCCGGTCGCGCAGCGGCTTCGCCGCGACGATGGTGCTCAGCAGCGTCTGCTGCTCGTCGCCTTCCTGCGCCTCCACCAGCCGGACCAGGCTGTGCAGCGCCAGGTCCGGGTCGGCGGTGGCGCCCAGCGCTTCGAGCAGTACCGAGTCATCGCGTACGGAGGCGAGTTCGGGGGCGTCCAGCAGCTCCCCGGCCGCCGAGGGGTCGGTGAAACCGTGCCTCAGCAGCCGGGTGTAGGTGCTGCTCCGCCGGCCCTGCGGAGCGGGAAGTGCCATGGGTGCAGCCTCTCGGTGGCGCGGTGGCTCAGAGCACGGGCAGCATCTTGCGCAGCTCGAAGGCGGTGACCTCCGAGCGGTACTCCTCCCACTCCTGCTTCTTGTTGCGCAGGAAGAAGTCGAAGACGTGCTCGCCAAGGGTCTCGGCGACCAGCTCGCTGCGCTCCATCAGCTCGATGGCCTCGCCGAGGTTCTGCGGCAGCGGCTCGATGCCCATCGCCCGGCGCTCGGAGTCGGAAAGCGCCCAGACGTCGTCATCGGCGCCGGCCGGCAGCTCGTACCCCTCTTCGATGCCCTTGAGACCGGCCGCGAGCAGCACCGCGTAGGTCAGGTACGGGTTGGCGCCGGAGTCGATGGAGCGGACCTCGACCCGCGTGGAGCCCATCTTGCCGGGCTTGTACATCGGGACGCGGATCAGTGCGGAGCGGTTGTTGTGGCCCCAGCAGATGTACGAGGGGGCCTCGCCGCCGGCGCCGGCGGTGCGGTTGGCGCCGCCCCAGATGCGCTTGTAGGAGTTGACCCACTGGTTGGTGACGGCGGAGATCTCCCCCGCGTGCCGCAGCAGGCCGGCGATGAAGGAACGTCCCACCTTGGAGAGTTGGTACTCAGAACCCGACTCGTGGAAGGCGTTGCGGTCGCCCTCGAAAAGGGAGAGGTGGGTGTGCATGCCCGAGCCCGGGTATTCGGAGAACGGCTTGGGCATGAAGGTGGCCTGCACGCCCTGCTCCAGGGCCACCTGCTTCATGACCAGCCGGAACGTCATGATGTTGTCGGCGGTCGAGAGGGCGTCGGCGTAGCGCAGGTCGATCTCCTGCTGGCCGGGAGCGCCCTCGTGGTGGCTGAACTCCACCGAGATGCCCATCGACTCCAGCATCGTGATCGCCTGCCGGCGGAAGTCCATGCCGACGTTCTGCGGGGTGTGGTCGAAGTAGCCCGAGGAGTCGCCGGGGGTCGGCCGCTGGCCGTCCACGGGCTTGTCCTTGAGCAGGAAGAACTCGATCTCCGGGTGGGTGTAGAAGGTGAACCCGAGGTCGGAGGTCTTGGCCAGGATGCGCTTGAGGACGTAGCGCGGGTCGGCGTAGGAGGGGGAGCCGTCCGGCATCAGGATGTCGCAGAACATCCGGGCGGTGCCGGGGGCCTCGGCGCGCCAGGGCAGGATCTGGAAGGTGCCGGGGTCCGGCTTGGCGATCATGTCCGACTCGTACACCCGGGCGAACCCCTCGATGGCCGAGCCGTCGAAGCCGATGCCCTCGTCGAAAGCCTGCTCCAGCTCCGCGGGAGCCACCGCCACGGACTTGAGGAAACCGAGGACATCGGTGAACCACAGCCGTACGAAGCGGATGTCGCGCTCCTCGAGCGTGCGGAGCACAAACTCCTGCTGCTTGTCCATGGGTCACCAATCCTTGCAGGTCAATCGGCCTGTCCACACGCGCCGGATCACGCGACGTGGCACACCAGTATCACGTGAGGGGGTTACCGTCACATTACGCACCCTTGGCCTGAATCAGAACCGCCGTCCCGTAACCCTCACCTCGCATCCTTCCCGTGGCGAGCGGGCTCAGCGCAGCGGACGGGGGCAAACGGGGGGCTTGACGGAGTCTTGAAACGAGCCTGAGCGGCCGTTGACCCGGTGTTGAAGGGACCGTTCCCTGTCCTTCCTACGCTGATTCCGGATCATGAACGACCCGGATCACAGCGGGCGGTCCGCCGGCGCAGCGGAGGGTCCCGGCGAAGCCCCCCGGCCGAGCGCCGAGAAGGACAGAGAGACGGACAGGGAGACGGACATGCACCCCAGCCCCGTCGTCCCCGAGCGGGACGCCTGGCTCCTTGCGCACGGCTCGGCCCTTCTGCGGCCCGGGGAAACACTGCTCGGCGCCCTGCCGGTGCGGCTCGACCCCCTGGTGCCCGATCGCATCCCCAGGCGCTGCCGACGGCCGAAGCCACAGGCGCAGGAGCGGGCCCGGTTCACGGGGTGGGGGCGGATCTTCCTGCCGGTGGCCGCCGTGATGTGGGTGTGCTCGCTGCCCGCCGGACTGCTGGAGCGGGGCGCCCACCACACCTGGTACGGGCTCCGCCGGATCTTCCGGGGCCGGGTCTGGGAGGGCGGCTGGGACAGCGCCGCCGGGTGGTTCGCGGTCACCACCCGGACGGGCACCGACGACGAGCTCCGGTACGACAACCACCGGCTCGCGCTGGCCTTCACCGACCAGCGGCTGCTGCTGCTGAGCCATCCCGCACTGCCGGACCGGGAGGCGGCGCGGCCGCTCGGCGAACTGCCCCGCGGCCGCTACGCCCTGCGGCGCGAGCCGCATCCCGCGCGCCACACCCGCCGGGTGGACCTCGCGTTCCCCGACGGGTCCTGGCTGGCGCTGGAGGCCGCGGAGCGGGAGCAGGTGCCGCAGCTCAGCGGTCTGCTGTCCGCCCGCTGAACGGGACCCTCCCCCGCTCGGCGGTCATCCTCGCCCTCCCCGCCCGGCGGACGGCGCCGCCGCGGCCCGCCGGGTCGTTTCCCGGCTGCCGGCTGCCGGCTGCCGGGAGTGCTCGGGTCATCCGCCGGACGGCGCAATGGCACTCCGCTCGGCGGGCCACCACGAGACCCATACCCCTAGGGGGTAGATTGCGTCAAGCGGACCTCCTCCCGCGTCCGCCGGTTCGCCGTCCGTCGAGAGGTCCGCGATGCAGGAACAGGGCACGACCGCCGCGTGGTGCGGCCGGCTGCTGCTGTTCACCGCGCCGCCTGCCGCCCCCGCCACCCCGCAGACGCCCGGACACCCGGTGACCGGACACCCGGTGGCCGGATACCCGGTGGCCGGATACGGCGGCCACGCCGGACTCGGCGGCCCGTGGCCGATATCCGGGCCGCCGCGCCCCGCACTCCCCGCCTGACCGTCGGTGCCGCGCGTGCAGGAGCACGCCCCGCAGCCGACGCCCACCGGAGCCCGCGGCAGTGACCCCGCCCAGATCACCACCGACATCGTCTCGAGGTGTTTCTCCCATGCGTACGCACTCCCGCCGCACCCTGCTCGGCGCAGGTCTCGCCGCCGCCGGCAGCGGTCTGCTGTCCGCCTGTGCCACCGGCCGGACCGGCTTCGGCCCGCACTCCGGTATGGACGGCATGAACGGCACGGCCCCTTCCACCGGTCCGGACGGCCGCCCCTCGTCCGGCTATGTGTCCCCCGACGGCCCGGAGGTCGCCGAGGCCGAGCGCGGGCGGGGCAGGGGCCCCGTGCGCCACTTCGCGCTGACCGCCGGTGTCAGCCGGTTCGACCTGGGCGGCCGTACCGTCGAGACCTGGGCGTACGGCGATGAGCTGCCCGGCAAGATCATGCGCGTCACCGCGGGCGACCGGATCGCGCTGGCCCTCACCAACCACCTCCCGCAGCCCACGACGCTGCACTGGCACGGGCTGACGGTGCGCAACGACATGGACGGGGTACCCGGGGTGACCCAGCGGTCCATCAGGCCCGGCGCCACCTTCGACTACCACTTCGCGGTCACCACCCCCGGCACCCACTGGGTGCATCCGCACTACGGTCTCCAGTTGGACCGCGGGCTGTACGCGCCGCTGATCGTCGACGACCCCAGGGAACCGCTCTCCTACGACAAGGAGTGGATCGTCCTGATGGACGACTGGGTCGACGGGGTCGACGGCAGCACACCCGAGAGCGTGCTCAAGCAGTTGCACGGAGGCGTGGACCGCGGGCCCATGAGCCATGGCGAGACGGAGATGGGCCCCCCACGGGAGCGCGGGCGCGGCGCCCACACCATGGGCGGGGCGGTCGTCCCCTCCGACGGCCCGTCGCGGATCCTCAAGGGCGCCCGGAGCAGGCTGCTCGGCCACGACGCGGGGGATGTGGACCACCCCTACCACCTCGTCAACGGCCGCTCCGTCCATGACCCGCGGACCTTCCGCGCCAGGCCCGGCGACCGCATCCGGATCCGCTTCATCAACGCGGCCGGCGAGACCGCCTACCGCGTCGCACTCGGCGACCACCGGATGACCGTGACGCACACCGACGGCCTCCCCGTCGAGCACTCCGAGACCGATGCACTGCTCATCGGGATGGCCGAACGCTATGACGTCCTGGTCACGGCAGGGGACGGCGTCTTCCCGCTCACCGTGCTCGCCGAGGGCAAGGGGCGCTCCGCGCTGGGCCTGCTGCGCACCGGGAGCGGCGAGGCGCCCGGCCCGTCCGCCCGGCCCAAGAGCCTCTACGGCAGGATCGTGACGGCGGACCGGCTGACGGCCGCCGCGTCGGTACGCTCCGCGTCGCGCCGCCCCGATCGCACCATCGAAATGACCCTCACCGGCACCATGGAGAAGTACGACTGGGCGATCAACGGGAGCCCGTACACGCCCTCGCAGCGGTATCCCGTCGAGGCCGGTGAGCGGGTCCGGATCATCTTCCGCAACCACACCAGGATGTGGCACCCGATGCATCTGCACGGCCACACCTTCGCGCTGCCCAACGGCGGGCCCCGCAAGGACACCACGATCCTGCTGCCCGGCCGCAGGGTGGACGTCGATTTCCACGCCGACAACCCCGGGCTGTGGATGGTCCACTGCCACAACATCTACCACTCGGAGTCCGGGATGATGACGATCATCGGCTACCGCAAGAAGTAGCAGCGGCGGCCCGTGGGTGTGCGGCGGACGCGCCCGGGCCGGAGGGCGTGTGACGGACGGGACCGGGGCGGAGGGCGGCGCACGGCACGGGGGTGTGCGGCGGACGCGCCCCGCGGGCCTCTCCCTGGCCGCCCGTCGCACCGCCCGTCACGCCGCCCGTCGCACCGCCCCCGAGGCACCGCCGACACGTCTCCGCCCTTCCTCACCCCCCATTGCGTCAGAAAGACGATTACACTGGCGGAGTGCCTCAACTTCGTCTCGCCCTCAACCAGATCGACAGCTGTGTCGGCGCGCTCGACCGGAACGCCGAGGCGATCCTGCGCTGGACCCGGCACGCCGCCGACCAGGGCGCGCACCTCGTCGCCTTCCCCGAGATGGCGCTGACCGGTTATCCCGTCGAGGACCTGGCGCTGCGCCCCTCGTTCGTCGAGGCGAGCCGCGACACGCTGCGGACGCTGGCCGGCCGGCTGGCGTCGCAGGGCATGGGCGACCTCCCGGTGATCGTCGGCTATCTCGACCGCGGTGCGCAGGCCAAGCCGCGCTACGGCCGGCCCGCGGGCGCCCCGCAGAACGCCGCCGCCGTGCTGTACCGCGGCGAGGTCGCGCTGACCTTCGCCAAGCACCACCTTCCCAACTACGGCGTCTTCGACGAGTTCCGCTACTTCGTCCCCGGCGACACCCTGCCCGTCGTGCGGGTGCACGGGGTGGATGTCGCGCTCGCCATCTGCGAGGACCTGTGGCAGGACGGCGGACGGGTGCCGGCGACGCGCAGCGCGGGCGCCGGGCTCCTGGTGTCGGTCAACGCCTCGCCCTACGAGCGGGACAAGGACGACACCCGGCTGGAACTGGTCCGCAAGCGGGCGCAGGAAGCCGGCTGCACCACCGCCTATCTGGCGATGATCGGCGGCCAGGACGAGCTGGTATTCGACGGCGACTCGATCGTCGTCGACAAGGAAGGCACCGTGATCGCGCGGGCGCCGCAGTTCGCGGAGGGCTGTGTGCTGGTCGACCTGGACCTGCCCGCCGCGGCGCCGGTGGCCCCGGCGGGCGTGCTGGACGACGGGCTGCGCGTGGACCACCACGTCCTGTCGCCCGACCCGCTGCCGCCCTACCCGCCCGAGACGCCCGGTGGCGAGGCCGAACGCCTCACGGACCTGGAGGAGATCTACACCGCGCTGGTCGTCGGCCTGCGCGCGTATGCCGCCAAGAACGGCTTCGGCAGCGTGGTGCTCGGCCTCTCCGGCGGGATCGACTCGGCGCTGGTCGCCACGCTCGCCTGCGACGCCCTGGGGGCGGAGCACGTGCACGCCGTGGCGATGCCCTCCCGCTACTCCTCGGAGCACTCCCTCACCGACGCGGCCGAACTCGCCCGCCGTACGGGCCTGGCCTTCCGTACGGTGCCGATCGGCCCGATGTTCGACGCGTACATGGCTGCGCTGCCGCTGACCGGGCTGGCCGAGGAGAATCTGCAGTCGCGGCTGCGGGGCACCACCTTGATGGCCCTCTCCAACCAGGAGGGCCACCTGGTCCTCGCCCCCGGCAACAAGTCCGAGCTGGCCTGCGGCTATTCGACCCTCTACGGCGACTCGGTGGGCGGTTACGGCCCGATCAAGGACGTCTACAAGTCGGTCGTCTACCAACTGGCCCGCTGGCGCAACCAGGCCGCCGCCGACCGCGGCCGGATCCCGCCGATCCCGGAGAACACCCTTACCAAGCCCCCGAGCGCCGAGCTGCGCCCCGGCCAGGTCGACACCGACTCGCTGCCCGACTACGACATCCTGGACCGCATCCTGGAGCTCTATGTCGACCACGACCGCGGCCGGGAGGACATCGTCGCCCAGGGCTTCGACGAGACCCTGGTGACGCGGGTCCTGCGGATGGTCGACCACGCCGAGTACAAGCGCCGCCAGTACCCGCCCGGCCCCAAGATCTCCGCGAAGGGCTTCGGCAAGGACCGGCGCCTGCCGATCACCAACCACTGGCGGGAAGGGAGCTGACGGGAAAGGAGCTGACGGGTTGTCGGCTTCCTTCCCGGGGCCTGCCCGGCTGGTGGGCCTGCCCGGCCGACGGAGCCGGCCGTGGGCGGCGGTCAGCCGAGGTGGCCCTCGGCCGCGGTCTGCGCACCGGCGGACTGCCCGGCCTCCGCCTGACCGCTGCGGGTCTCACCGCTGCGGGTCCCGGCACCGCGGGTCCCGGCACCGCGGGCCACGATCCGGGAGGAGTCGTGGGCACCGCGGTCCAGGAGACCGGCCACGACGGCGACGGCCAGGCCCAGGGCGGCCAGCACCGCGCCGACCAGGGTCGGGGAGGTCCAGCCCCAGCCTGCCGCCAGCGCCAGGCCGCCGACCCAGGCACCCCCGGCGTTGGCGAGGTTGAAGGCGGACTGGTTGGAGGCGGCGGCCAGCGTCGGGGCCTGCTGGGCCTTGTTCATGACCAGCATCTGCAGGGGCGTGGTGGTCAGGAAGCCGACCGCGCCGATGAGGACGACCGTCACCAGTGCCGCCCACTTCACCTGGGCGGTGAAGTGGAAGGCCGTCAGGACGAGAGCCAGCGCGGCCAGCGAGCCGTAGAGGGTCGGGCGCAGGGCCCGGTCGGTGAGCGGTCCCGCGGCGAGCGCGCCGATGGTCATCCCGATGCCGAAGAGGGCGAGGACCAGCGGCACCGAGCCCGCGGCGAAGCCCGTGACCTCGGTCATCATCGACGCGAGGTAGCTGTAGACGGCGAAGATCCCGGCGAACCCGAAGACGGTGGTGAGCAGGCCGAGCAGCACCTGCCGGTTGCCGAGCGCCCGCAGTTCGCTGCCGAGGCCGGTGCGCTCCTCGGCCGGCAGCGGGGGGATCAGCCGGGCCAGGGAGGCCATGGCGGCCAGCCCGATGGCGGCCACCACGAGGAAGGTGGCACGCCAGCCGAGCTGCTGGCCCAGCAAGGTCGCGGCGGGGACGCCGATGATGTTGGCGACGGTCAGGCCGAGGAACATCGTGGCGACCGCACGGGCCTGGCGGCCCTCGCGCACCAGCCGGGCGGCGACCACCGCGCCGACGCCGAAGAACGCACCGTGCGGGAGCCCCGCCAGCAGCCGGCCGGCGATCAGCAGCCCGAAGGTGGGAGCCAGGGCGGAGGCGAGGTTGCCGACGGTGAAGACCGCCATCAGGCAGACCAGCATCCGCTTGCGCGGGATACGGGAGCCGAGGGCGGTCAGCAGCGGAGCGCCGATGACGACGCCGAGGGCATAGGCGGAGACGAGGTAGCCGGCGGTGGGCACCGAGGTGCCCAGATCGTCCGCGACGTCGGGCAGCAGGCCCATCATCACGAATTCCGTGGTGCCGATACCGAAGGCCGAGATCGCAAGCGCGAGCAGAGCCAAGGGCATGAAAGACCTTTCAGGGTTTTGCGTGCGGGCGGGCACGCAGCGCACGGACCGTAAGTACTTAAGTTCTCTTACGGAACAAAGTCTCTCAGGCGCAGTATTCCAGCGGGGGAACGGGGCGTGACGAACCCGCGTCGGATCACCGTCGGCAGTCCGTCGCGATCACCCTCGACAGCCCATCCGGACCCTCCTCAGCGGCCCGCCCCGGATCCCCCTCGGCCGTCCGTCAGCGTGCCGGTCAGATCTTCACCGTGGCCGCGACCGGAAGGTGGTCGCTGCCGGTCTCGGGCATCACCCAGGCCTTGACCGGGGCCATCCCCTTCATCATGATCTGGTCGATCCGGGCCATCGGGAACGCGGCCGGCCAGCTGAAGCCGAAGCCGTCGCCCGCCGCGCCCTGGGCGGAGCGCATCTGGGAGGTGACCGGGGCCAGCGAGCGGTCGTTCATGGTGCCGTTGAGGTCGCCGAGCAGCATGACCTTCTTCTCCGGGTCGGCGGCGATCGCCTCGCCGAGCGCCGCGGCGCTGCCGTCACGCTGGTTGGCGGTGAAGCCCGCCGCGACCTTGACGCGTACCGAGGGCAGATGCGCGACGTAGACGGCGAACTTCTGGCCGTCGGCGGCGGTGACGGTGGCCCGCAGCGCGCGGGTCCAGCCCATCTTGATGTCCACCGGCTTCGTCTCGGACAGCGGGCGCTTGCTCCACAGCCCGACGGTGCCCTCGACCGTGTGGTACGGATACGCCTTTGCCAGCCCCTTCCGGTAGGCGGGCAGGGCGTCGCCGGTCAGCTCTTCCAGGGCCACCACATCGGCGTCGGAGGCCACGATGTCCCTGGCGGTGGATGCCGGATCGGGGTTGTCGGCGTTGACGTTGTGGGTGGCAACCGTGAGATTGCCGCCGTTGCCCGCCTTGTCGGTGATCTGCCCGCCGAAGAGGCTGACCCAGGCGAAGGCCGGCAGCACCAGCGCCACCAGCGCGGTCGCCGAGCGGCGCAGCACCGCGACGACGAGCAGCAGCGGGATGCCCAGTCCCAGCCACGGCAGGAAGGTCTCCAGCAGACTTCCCAGGTTCCCCACGGTGTTGGGGATCTGGGAGTGCAGCATCATCAGCAGACCGAGCAGGACCGCGAGCACCGCGAGCACGATGCCGCGCCGCCACATGCCCTCGGGACGCCACCAGTTCCGCAGGCGTTCGGCCCGGGAACCGGCCTGCCCGGGGTTGTGCCCCTGTCCCGGCTCCGTCATGTATGCCTGCGCCATGTAGCTGTCCTCACTGCGTTGCTCCGCCGCGCCTCACCTGTGGTCTCCGACCCTAGGCGATGGTCCGTAATGCGCTTTCTTAGAAGTGAGGACGGCATGGTGGCGGGTCGGGGTTCCGGTATAGGGGTTCATGACAGCGGCTGTGACAGAACGGGCATGGGCCGGTCATACGGGGCCGTCTGCGCACGGAGTTCCGGGGCCGGGTTTCCCTGCCCCCAAGCCCTCTGCCGTGCCGAGGAGTTCAGCCGGTGCCGCCCGCCGCCGTACCCGCTGCCGTCGCACCCGGTGCCGCCGCATCCGCTGCCGCTGTATCCGCTGCCGTCACATCCGCTGCCGCCGGCCGTACGCCCTCCAGGACCATGTCGACGATGTCCGCCGGCAGGCTCTCGGGCAGTTCCTTCCACTCGTGGAGAAGGGCGCGGGCCAGCATCGGCCCGACGAAGAGATCGGCGACGGTCTCCAGGTCCCGGTCGGTGCGGATCTCGCCGTTCGCCACCCCGCGCCGGAGCACCCCGAGCAGCGCCTCGCGGCGGGCCCGTACGACGGTGTCGTGGTACTCCGCCCACAGCTCGGGCTGTGCCTGGACATGACTGACGAGGGTGCGCAGCAGCGCGGAGCTGCGCTTGGCCAGGCCGCGACGGCGCAGGAATTGCAGCAGCGAGACCAGGTCGTCGCGTACCGAGGTGCCGTCCAGGAGCGGGCCCGGGACGTCCAGGGACCGCATGACATCGAGCATCAGCGCGCTCTTGCCCGGCCAGCGGCGGTAGACCGTGGCCTTGCCGACGCCTGCCTCGCGGGCGATGCGCTCCATGGACAGCTCACCTATGGAGGCCCCGTCCTCGATCAGGCGCAGCACCGCCTCGATGATGGCCGAGTCGGCCGCGGCGCTGCGCGGCCGGCCGCGGCGCCCGGGGACCGCCGGGCCCGGCCGCTGTCCGGCCGCCGCCCCGGAGTCCGCCGCCGCCCGGCTCATCGCTCCACGCCCGCCTTCCGCTCTTCCTGCGGCTCCGCCGGCCGCGGCGCCGGTGTCATTTTGCCCGGCAGGAAGGCCGCGGCCACCACGAGCCCCAGCAGCGCGACGGCGGCCGAGCCGAGCGCGGTGATGTGCATGGCGTGGATGAAGGCATCGTCGGCCGTGGCGGTCAGCGACCGGCCCGCCGGCCCCATCCTGTCCGCGAGCCCGTGGGTCGCCTCGATGGATTCCCCGGCCGCGTGCCGGGCGGCGGCCGGCACTCCCGGCAGCCGGTCGAGGGTGTCCTGCATACGGTCGCGGTAGCTCGTCGACAGCAGCGAGCCGAGGACGGCGACACCGAGGGTGCCGCCGACCTGCCGGAAGACGTTGTTGAGCGCCGAGCCGGAGCCGGCCTTCTCCCGGGGCAGCGCCTGCATGACCGCGACGGTGGCCGGCGGCATGATGTGTGCCATGCCGGCGCCCTGCAGGAAGAACAGCGCCTCCAGGACCCAGATCGGGGTGTCGGTGTCCAGCAGCAGCATGCCCGACATGGTGGCGGCCACCACGAACATGCTGAAGGTGCACACCGCGCGGGCGCCGTACTGGTCGACGGCGAGCCGGGCCCGGGGCGCGAAGATCGTCTGGGCGGCGGCCAGCGGCAGGAACAGCATCCCGGCCTGCAGCGGGGTGTAGCCGCGCACGCTCTGGATGTAGAAGACGGTGAAGAACGCGACACCCATCAGCGCGAAGAAGACCAGCGCGATGGCGGCGATGGCGGCCGAGAAGGCGGGGCTGCGGAAGTAGCTGATGTCGATGGACGGGTGGTCGCTGTGCTTCTGGTGCAGCACGAAGACGATCAGCACCGCCAGGCCGCCGGCGATCGTGCCGACCACCTGCGGGTCGGTGAAGTCGGCGAGCTGGCCGCCCTTGATGATGCCGTAGACCAGCAGAACGAGTCCGACGACGGACAGCAGCACCCCGAACGGGTCCAGCCGGCCGGGACCTGGGTCCTTGGAGTCGGGCACCAGGATCACCATCGCGACCAGCGAGACCACCACGACCGGAGCGTTGATCATGAAGACCGAGCCCCACCAGAAGTGGGTGAGCAACAGCCCGCCGGCGATCGGGCCGACGGCGATGGCCAGACCCACCCCGCCGGCCCAGATGCCGATCGCCCGGGGCTGCTCGTCCCGCTCGAAGACGTTCATGAGGATGGCGAGGGTGGACGGCATCACGAAGGCGCCGCCCAGCCCCATCAGCGCGCGGAAGGCGACCAGCTCCGCCGGCGATCCGGACACCCCGGCGAGCACCGACCCGGCGCCGAAGACGGCCAGGCCGACGAGCAGCGTCTTCTTGCGGCCCAGCCGGTCGCCGAGCAGGCCCGCCGTGAACAGCAGACCGGCGAAGACCAGCGTGTAGGCGTTGATCGCCCACTCCAGCTCGCTCTGGGTGGCGCCGAGGCCGAGCGGAGCCGGTGTGGCGATCGTCTTCATGGCGACATTGAGGATCGAGTTGTCCAGCACCACGATCAGCAGGCTGAGCATGAGGGTGGACAGGATCGCCCAGCGGCGGCGGTGGACGGGGTCCGGGATCTGTCGGGGCGGCGGTGCGCCCGGGGTGCTGGAGGAGGAGGCCATGCCGGCACCCTAGGGTTATTCCGATACGGGGCCGTTCCGTATCGGGAAGCCGCGCGGAGGGTCCCTTCTTCCGGGCGAAGCGGTAGCCGTCTTCCGGCGGAAGCGAGAGCGGTCGCCGGGCTAAGCCCGAATGACTTCCGGGCGGAGCAAGCGCCGTCTTCCGGCCGAAGCGAGAGCGGTCACGTCCGTTCCCCTTTTCCTTTGTACGCGGGCCGTGCCAGCATGGAGACGAGTCCGGGGACACCGTCAGGGTGCCTCGAGATGACGAACAGGAGCCGTCACCATGACGCAGCCTTCGCCTGCCCAGAAGCCGGTTGCCAAGTCTCTGTACGGGGGCTCGGGGTCGCGCCGGATCACCGTCCGGGACATCGCCGCCGCCAAGGAGCGCGGCGAGAAGTGGCCGATGCTCACCGCCTACGACGCCATGACCGCCTCCGTCTTCGACGAGGCCGGCATCCCCGTCCTGCTCGTCGGTGACTCGATGGGCAACTGCCACCTCGGTTACGAATCCACCGTGCCGGTCACCATGGACGAGATCACCCTGCTGTCCGCGGCGGTCGTCCGGGGCACGAAACGCGCGCTCGTCGTCGGCGATCTGCCGTTCGGCTCGTACCAGGAAGGCCCGGTGCAGGCGCTGCGCAACGCCACCCGGCTGGTGAAGGAAGCCGGAGTGGGCGCCGTCAAGCTGGAGGGCGGCGAGCGCTCCGCCGACCAGGTGGAGCTGCTGGTCTCCTCCGGCATCCCGGTGATGGCGCACGTGGGGCTGACCCCGCAGTCGGTCCACGCCTACGGCGGCTACCCCGTTCAGGGCCGCGGCGAGGAGGCGGCCCAGCAGCTGCTGCGGGACGCCAAGGCGGTGCAGGACGCCGGTGCGTTCTCGGTCGTCCTGGAGGCGGTACCCGCCGAGCTGGCGGCCGAGGTCACCCGTTCGCTCTACATCCCGACCGTCGGGATCGGCGCGGGCCCGGACTGCGACGCCCAGGTCCTGGTGTGGACCGACATGGCCGGAATGACGGCCGGCCGGGTCCCGAAGTTCGTCAAGCAGTACCTCGACCTGCGGGCACAGCTCGGCGGAGCGGCCAAGGCATTCGCCGAGGACGTCGTCGGCGGAGCGTTCCCGGCGGAGGAGCACACCTTCCACTAGCACTGCGCTGCGACTTCGTGAGCCATCCTCCGGGTGCGTCTGCGAGCCCTCGTCGGTAGTGGCTTCGCCTGGCCATGACCGGGTGACCTCTGCGCCGGTTGACCAGTCCGGCAGTCTGGCTGAGACGATCAGATGTAGCGGCTCCTGACCGTGCACGGGGTGGTTCGGATCGCCGGGCCGTGTGACGTCGCGGTGCCCGGCGATCCAGTTGCGGACGCGACAGTGGTCCGGTCCGGTATGAGCCTTGGCGGTCTGGACCACTCCTCGACGCGTCAGCAGCTGCCGACCTGCGGGGTCCGGTTCATCAGCAGCCACGCCGGATCGAGTGGCATGGCTGCCGCGACAGCAGCATGACCCCCGCGGCGATGAGATCGAGGACCACACGCCACCTGCGGTGGGGCCCGGTGTGCGTTCCCCCCCGAGAGCCTCAGGGTAATTTTACGCAAAAAGCTCTTTGCCTGGGGAATCTTGTTTGGAGCGCATTCATCAGGATCAATGGTCTCAGGCGACAGGTTACAGCCGCCTGAGGCGTCGGGGTCCGACCAACCTGTACTCCACGCCTGCCTGTTGAGTCGAGCGCGCGCCGAACGCCTCAACAGGCCTCAAAGCGTTCAGGGAATAGGGGGACCGGCCGTTGTACCCGACCAGACTCATACGTGCACTCCACACCCAACCGCCGTTATCGGTTCGACGAGGAACTGATCACAGTCGCACAGGTGATGGGCTGATGGGTGAATCGCTGATCCGAGCCCTGCCGGCCGGAAAGAACGTGACCGCGACGGGCCGGGGAGCGCGGCCGTCCACGAAGCCGCTCGCCGCCGAACGGCGTGTGTCATGATCGAAGTCCTGGTCGTGGATGACGACTTCTACGTCGCGCAGATCAACGCGCGCTACGTCTCCAAAGTCCCTGGCTTCCATGTGGCGGGCAGGGCGCAAAGTGCGGCCCAGGCGTTCAGCGCCGTCGTACGCGGCGGTATCGATCTGATCCTCCTCGATCAGTACCTGCCGGATGAAAGCGGGCTGTCCCTCACACGCCGACTGCGCCGGCACAGCCAGGACATCGACGTGATCATGGTGACGGCAGACCGGAGAGCCGCTTCGATCCAGGAGGCTCTGCGTGCCGGAGTTCTCCAGTACATCATGAAGCCCTTCACCCCCGAGGGGCTGCGCCACAAGCTGGAGGCGTACGCCTATCTGCGCGGCGCCCTGAGCGACGTGGAGATGGACCAGGAGAAGGTCGACCGCATCCTCGGCACCCTTCGCACCTCAGCCGCCGCCAGGCCCATGCCCAAGGGCTATACCGAGCGGACCGCCGAGCTGATCCAGCAGATCGCCTCCCGGACGAATCGGCCGGTATCGGCCCATGAGGTGTCGGAACAAGCAGGGGTCAGCCGGTCGACCGCTCAGCGGTACCTCAAATACCTCGAGGAATCAGGCAGGTTGCGGATCACCCTGAAGTACGGGGACAGCGGCCGCCCCGAACACTACTACTCCGGCGCGTGACACCGAAGGGAGAGTGGGGACAGTGCGGAGCGGCCTGCGAGCTCGGCGTGTCGTCCGTCACCAACGTGCCGGACAGAACACCTAGCGCCATTCGGCGCTCGTGCGCCACCACTCCATGAGCCCCGCCATGCGTTTGCGGACCTCCTCGGCGGTCCCCGCATGGACCAAGGCAGTGGCCGCCGCATCAACTGCGTGCTGCACGCCCTGCCGCTGCGCCCCGGCCTTCAGCAGCAGATTCAGCTCTGCTCCCGGTACCGGGCAGGGCTCTGCCGGTGGTGCGAAACTGCCGTGGCCGGGCGGGAGGAGGACCCAGCCGGCGGCCGGGTCGGGAGCCACCGGCTGGTGGGTCAGCGCGAGGTCCGCGCCGCACTGCGCCCGCAGTCCCTCCCTTGCCAGATGGATCCCGAAGGCACGCTCATAGACGTCGGCGACCAGGGCGCCGCCCGCCCGGCTGGCGATCTCGCACATCACCGGTACGGCGTCCACGCCGATCCACGCTTCGAGATGGAAGGCGAGGGGAAGCGGCGCGGCGGGCAGGACGGCGATCACCTCCGCGGCCATCCGCTGCAGCACGGCGGTGCGTTCGTCGTCCGGTGCGAGCAGCACGCTGCTCACCTGCGTATGGTCGCGGACGCGCTCCGCGAGGCCACCGCTGTACTGGGCCGGCCAGGCGTGGACGATCCGGCCGTCCCTCATGATGCCGTCCACATGAAAGAAATCCCCGTGCACAAAGCTCTCGGCCATCCACTGGCCCGGCAGATACGGCACGTCCGACTCGCGCTGGCGACCGAGGAAGGCGGTCACGTCCTGCATGGTGCGCAGGATCGCGACCCCCTCAGCCCCCGCCCCGAAACGAGGCTTCACCACGAGGGGAAAGCCCTCGGCATCGATGAAGTCGAGCAGGTCCAGCGGATCGTCGATCGCGGCGAAAGCGGGCACGCGGATACCGGCCGCACGCGCCAACTGCTTCATGACCACTTTATCCCGGTACGCGGTGGCGGAATGGGTGCCCTGGCCGGGCAGTCCTAGGCGGACCCGCAGCCGGGCGGCCCTCAGCACATCGCTCTCGCTGGTGCTTGCGATGAGGTCGACGCCGTGCTCACGGGCGGCCTCTTCGGCGGCCTGCCCGACAGCCCAGGCGTGGTAGTCGGACACGAGCCGATGGCGCGGGAAGCTTTCGGCGAGGAGGTCCTCCGCGCCGGCGACGGCCTTGGGCGTGGTAACCAGGACGATGTTGTCCGCGGTATCGTCCAGCCACTCCTGGAGCGGGCGCGTGGCGAGTGGCTGACGGGAGAGCAGCAGAACTCTGGGCACGGCTCAGATCCTTTCGGGTGTGTGGGAGGTGACGGGACAAAGGGCCCCGTGCAGATGCACCAGGCTGTCCCCCGGCACCCCTTCCTGCGCGTACTCGACGGCGCCCACCACCAGATGATGGTCCCCGACCCTGATGTGGTGATGCCACGAACAGACCATCCAGCACAGGCAGTTGTCGAGTAGCGGCACTCCGTGGGGGCCAACGCGCCACCTGGTGGGTGGAGCGAACCGGTCGATACCGCGGCTCGCGAACCGCTCGGCCACCTCGGACTGATGCGCGCCGAGGAGCTGCACCCCGAACCAGTCGCACTCCTCGATCAGGTTCCAGCTGCTCGACGTGTCGGCCAGTGCGAAGGAGACCAGTGCCGGCCGGGCGCTCAGAGAGGTGAACGACGTGATGGTCACCCCTGCGGGACCGGCGGAGCCGTGGGCAGTGACCACCGCGACGCCGGAGGCATGCGCCCGCAGCACCGAGCGCAATACCACCGCCTCGACGGTCACGGCATGGCCTTTGACGTGGTGAAGGCCGGTCGGGGCAGCCCCAGGTTCTCCCGCAGCGTGGTGCCCTCGTACTCGGTGCGCATCAGTCCACGCCGCTGCAGTTCGGGAACGAGCAGCTCGACGATGGCATCCAGACCGTCGGGAAGGTAGTCGGGCATGATGTTGAAGCCGTCGGCGGCCTCGTTCACGAACCAGTCCTCAAGCTCGTCCGCGATGGACTCCGGCGTGCCGAGCAGGAAGCGGTGGCCTCGCCCGGCCGCCACGGACAGATACAGCTCCCTGATGGTCAGGCCCTGCCGCCTGGCCTGCTCGTAGATCAGCTGTTGTTTGCTGGTACTGCCCTCGGTCGGCGGCAGTTCGGGCAGCGGACCGTCAAGCGGATACCCGGAGATGTCCACCATGCCCAGCTGGTACGAGAGCATGCCGAGGCCGACTACCGGGTCGACCAGCTCCTGGAGCGTGGCGTACTTGTCCTCGGCCTCACCCTGAGTGCGGCCCACCACGATGAACGCTCCCGGCAGGATCTTCACCTCGTCGGGATTGCGGCCGTAGTCGCCGGCCTGCTTCTTCAGCCCGCGGTAGTAGGTCTGCGCCTGGTCCAGGGTCTGCTGCACCGTGAAGACGACCTCGGCCCACCGGGCGGCGAAGTCCTGGCCGTCGGGAGAGGACCCGGCCTGCACGATCACCGGGTGGCCCTGTGGCGGGCGGGCCACGTTCAGCGGTCCGCGCACGGAGAAGTGCTCGCCCTTGTGCCCGAGTATGTGGAGCTTGGCCGGGTCGAAGTAGCGGCCCGACCGCTTGTCGTAAAGGAAGGCATCGTCCTCCCAGCTGTCCCACAGGCCGGCGACGACCTCCATGAACTCCCTGGCACGGTGGTAGCGGGCGGCGTGCTCCGGCTGCTTGTCCAGGTTGAAGTTACGGGCTTCGGCGTCGGTGGCCGACGTGACGACGTTCCAGCCGGACCTGCCCGCGCTGAGGTGATCGAGCGAGGCGAACTGACGGGCCACGTTGAACGGTTCGTTGTACGTCGTGGAAGCGGTGGCCGTCAGTCCGATGTGGGTGGTGTGTACGGCGAGCGCCGACAGCAGCGTCAGCGGCTCGAAGTGCACCATGCGCCCCTGACGGCTCAGCTCGTCCGAGTCCCGGTACTTGGTCCGCACTCCGGCCCCGTCGGAGAGGAAGATCATGTCGAACTTGCCGCGCTCGGCGGTCTGCACCAGCGAGCGGTAGTAGTCGAAGTCGAGTCCTCCATCAGGACGTGCGTGGGGGTGGCGCCAGGCGGCGACGTGGTGGCCCGGCGCGGGAAGGAAGGCGCCGAGCTTCATCATGCGGCGGTGCGGGCTCACGTGGATCTCCCGTTGGGCAGAGGGACGGTCTTCAAGGTCCGGCCGGATCGCGGCTGCTGGGGTCCGGGGGCTGTGCCCCCGGCAGAACTCAGCAGCCGAGGCGGCGCACAGGCGAACCCGACAAGAACGCCTGGATGTCCTCGACCGCCTGGCCGTAATAGGTGCGGTAATTGTTCAGGGACACATAGCCGAGGTGGGGGGTGGCGAGGAGCCGGGGCGCCGAGCGCATCGGGTGGCCCGCGGGCAGCGGCTCAATGTCGTAGACGTCGAGCCCCGCCCCGGCGATCCGGCCCTCGCGCAGCGCGGCGAGCAGGGCGTCCTGGTCGACGATGGCCGCTCGCGAGGTGTTCACCAGGTACCCGTCCGGCTTGATCAGGCCCAGTTCATGCGCTCCGAGCAGGCCCCGGGTGCGATCGCTCAGCGCCAGGTGCACCGAGACGAAGTCGCTGCTGCGGAGCAGTTCCTCCTTGTCAGCCGCCAGGCCCACGCCGACCTCGTCGGCGCGCTCCTTGGTGAGGTTCTGGCTCCAGGCCACCACGTCCATGCCGAAGGCGAGGCCCACCTGGGCCACCCGGCTGCCGATCTTCCCGAGCCCGAGCAGACCGAGGCGCCGGCCGTGCAGGTCGGCGCCGACCGTGGACTGCCACGGGCCGCCCTCGCGCAGCGCATTGCTCTCGGGCACCACACCCCGAGCGAGTCCGAGCAGCAGCGCCCAGGTCAGCTCGACGGGCGGCGTCGACGTGCTCGCCGTGCCGCACACGGTCACTCCGTTGTCCGCAGCCGCGGCGAAGTCGATCACCGAATTGCGCATCCCCGAGGCGATGAGCAGCTTCAGCCTGGGCAGACTCCCGAACAGGGAGGCCGGGAACGCTACTCGTTCGCGCAGGGTAACGACGATGTCGAACTCGGCGAGTGCGGCGGCCAGCGCGTCCTCGGTGGGGAAGTGTTCGGTGAAGGTGATGATCTCCACCTGGTCCTCGACCGGGCTCCAGTCGGCGACCGTCATGGCGATGTTCTGGAAGTCGTCGAGCACAGCGCAGCGCAGTTGCATGTCAGTTGTCTCCGTAGGGGGTGAGGTTCGGGCCGGCGCCGAGCCCCGGGGTCTTCGGCACGGTGATCACGCCATGGTCCACCGCGGCGCCCTGAAACGGGTCGCCTCGCAGTCCGACGTGACCGTCGAGGTCCAGGTGGTCAGCCAGGCCGGCCAGTTGCGCCATGGCCGTCACACCCAGCGCACTCTCCAGCTTGCAGCCGAGCATGACCTCCAGCCCGCAGTGCCGGGCGAGCGTGATCATCTTGCGGGCGTTGAGGAGCCCTCCGCACTTGTTCAGTTTGATGTTGACGCCGCTCACCCGGCCGCGCAGCCGCAGGATGTCGACGGGGCCGATACAGTCCTCGTCGGCGAAGACCGGCACCGGTGAATGCTCGTGCACATGGCGCAGGTCGTCCAACGCCCCCGGGGCCACGGGCTGTTCGAGGAGTTCGACGCCGTGCCGGTGCAGCTCCTCGGCGACCCGCAGGGCCTGGCACGGGGTCCAGGATCCGTTGCCGTCGACCCGGATGCGCCCGCCGTAGACCGAGCGCAGCACCCCGGCGCGATGGCCGTCGTCATCGGGGGTGAACTTGAGCTTGAGAACTGGCCAGGAGGCGAGTTCGCGGGCCCGGGCAACGAGTTCGTCGTCCGGGCACACTCCTACGGACAGGGCAGTCGGCGCCGTCGGCAGTCCGGCAAGGCCGAGGAGCTGGTTCAGCGGCTGCCCGGCAGCCTTGCCGAGGAGATCGTGCAGTGCCATGTCCACGACGGAGGTCGCCGGGGCCGTGGCGCCTGCCGCCGCAAGCCCGTCGAGCACGCGCCGCAGCTCGTACGGCGAGGCGTCCTGGAGCCAGGGCGCGCACACGTCGAGTTCCGCGGGGGCGGCCCCGCGCGCCGTGCCATATCCCGTCAATCCCTTCCAGGACAGCTCGAGCACGCTCTGGCGCACCTCGGTGGTGACACCCGTATTGCTGGTGAAGGGCTCCTTGAGGGCTATGGAGACCGTACGGTGCGTGAACTTCACCCAAGAACCTCCTCGAATGCCGCAACGACGCCGCACGCCTGACGGAACGTCATGTCAGCAAAGCCCTCGGGCTTCACGGGCACCGACGGGTCGCGGGGCGTCCCGCCCACGCGCACCCCGCTGCCGCTCTTGAAGCGGGCCCGCACATACTCCGACAGGCGGTCGCGATGCGTGGACAGCCAGGTGAGTGTGGTCGCGTACGAGTCGTCCGGCCCGGCCGCGAGCACGGTCTCGAACAGTTTCGCGAGCACCTCGGGGTCACCGGTCGACATACTGGGCGGGCAGAGCATGAAGATCTGCGCGGGCAGCAGTACGAAGCACAGCGGGTTCGCCTCGTCGAAGTTCTGGACGAGCGAGGTGGTGATGGCCCGCAGCGACCTGACCGTTGACCGGCGCGCCAGGTACCCGCCACGTCGGGGCGGGCAGCCGGCCATGGCGCGCGCGCCCCAGTGCAGATGGGTGATGAAAGGGCTTTCGGGAGCGCCGGCCGGACGGTCCGGATGGTGCATGTCCAGGAGGCCGAACAGAACGTTGGTCAACTGGAGCGACATCACGGGGAGGACCGGCGGCACGTGTCTCAACTGGTCGAAGAACCATCGTGGTTCCACCAGTGCACGCACTGTCAGCAGGACCGCTTCGGCCAGCGCGCGGGCAGAGGGGTAGCGGTGCCCTTCGAGCACATAGCCCGTACCGTCCCGCTGCAATTCGCAGCGGCCCACCTCGCCGTCCAGCCGTGCGGCATGACTGATCAACTCCGAGAGGCGGGGGCTCTGCTTCAGCTTGCTGTCGGCCTGTTCAAGCAGCAGGCAGAGCATGTCGACGACCAGCGGACCGTTGTCTACCAGAGCGGCGGCCCACTGCTTGAAGCGGTAGCCGGGAATGGCGAGCATCCGCCGCCAGTGCAGTTCGACGAGCGGGACGAGCTCCCCGTCCGCCTCCGCCAGAGTCAGCGGGCAGAACAGCGGGCGGCTTCGGTCGCGGCGGGCGAAGCCCTGTCCGTCCCATGTGTAGAGCCCGAGCATGTGCCGCTTGCCCTGTTCGATCAGCGAGCCCGGCTGGTACGCCTCGTCCCCGCCTTCGGTGTCGGCCTCGGTGCGGGTGAAGCCGTAGATGAGCGGATAGCCGTAGCCCTCGCCGCAGATCGCGGTGTTGAAGTCCATGGGCCCGGAGCGACCGAGGGCAATGTCTTCCCAGTTGCCCAGGTGCCCGGTGCGCGGCGGCAGCAGTCCCTCGTGCCGCCGCAGGAGATCGAGCAGCGTGCCGATGCGCACGTCGTGGGTGCCCACGTGGACCGGCACGAAGGTCTTGGCTCCGCAGGCGAGCGCCTCGGCGCCGGCCGCGGACCACATACCGAGCTCGTCGAGAACATGCCCGCTCATCGTGCTTCCTCGGTTCCCAGCCTGCCGAGCAGATACGGCAGGGTGCCGCCCGCCAGCAGGACGTCCCACTCCCCCGCCGAATGGACGTCGGCGCGTACGGTGAAGGAGATCCCGCCGGCGGTGACGTCCGCCTCGCCCGTCTCCCGCACTGGGCCGAGCGCCAGGTCGAACTCCTCGTGCCCGGTGAGATCGAGGTCGGCCCAACTCCGTCCCTCAGGCAGGAGCAGCGGCAGGACACCCATGGCGCAGAGATTCGCGCGGTGGATGCGTTCGAAGCTCTCGGCGAGGACCGCCCGGACTCCCAGCAGCCAAGGGCCCTTGGCTGCCCAGTCCCGCGACGATCCCATGCCGTAGCTCCGGCCGGCCAGCACGATCAGCGGTGTGCCCGAGCTCGCGTAGCGCTCCGCGGCCTCGAAGACGGGCATCCGTTCCCCACTCGGCAGGTGCAGGGTCCTGCCGCCGCTCGCCCCGTCGCCGACAAGGCGGTTGCGCAGCCGTGGGTTGCTGAAGGTGCCACGGGCCATCACCTCGTGGTTGCCACGCCGCGAACCGTACGAATTGAAGTCGCTCACCCCGTGCGCGCGCAGATGGAGTCCGGCGGGCGAGTCGGCCGGGATCGCACCGACTGGCGAGATGTGGTCGGTGCTGATGTCGTCGCCGAGCGCGAGCAGCGCCCGAGCACCGCTCAGCGGGCCGGAGCGGCCCACCGCGTCGATGTAAGCCGGGGGCTTGATGTAGGTGGAGTCCTCGTCCCAGTCGAACAGGTCGGAGCCGGGCGCGGTGACGGCTTCCCATGCCGAGTGCGACGCCGCGTCGTCGGCAAACACTTCGGGGGTCACGAACTCTGCTTCCAGCGCCTGCAGTTCGGCACTGTCCGGCCAGAGGTCCATGAGGCGGACGGGCTCTCCGTCGCTGCCGGTGCCCAGGGGTTCATTCTCCAGGTCGACACGGACGTGGCCGACCAGGGCGAGTGCGACGACGAGAGCCGGTGAGGCCAGGTATCCGGCACGCACCTGTGCGTGCACCCTCGATTCGAAGTTGCGGTTGCCGCTGAGCACCGCGGCGACCGTCAGGCTTCCGCGCTCGACGACCTCGCCCATGCCCTCGTTCAGCGGGCCGCTGCCGCCGTTGCAGGTCATGCAGCCGTATCCGGCGACATGGAAGCCCAGCTTCTCCAGATCCGCAAGCAGTCCCGCGTCCCGGAGATAGCGGGTCACGGCCCGTGAGCCGGGAGACAAGCTCGTCTTGACGTGTCGGGGGACGGTCAGTCCGCGCTCGACTGCTCGTCGGGCGAGCACCCCGGCCGCCAGCATGGCCTTCGGATTGGAGGTGCTGGTGCACGAAGTGATGGACGCGATGACGAGGTCGCCCTCGGTGAGTCCGCCCTCGCTCCGGGGTCCATCCGGAATCAAGGAGGCAAATGAGCTGGGCAGTTCAGCGAGCGAGATCCGCTGGTTCGGCCGGCTCGGCCCAGCGAGATTCGGCCCGACCTCTCCCAGGTCGAACTCGATCAAACGGCCGAACCGGGGTTCCACGGCCGCATTGTTCTCGTTGAGCAGCCGCTGGTGCCGGCAGTACTCCTCCACGAGGGATACGTCCGCCGCAGGGCGGCCGGTCTGCCGCAGATAGTCCAGGACCTCCCGGTCCACCGGGAAAAAGGCGGTCATGGCGCCGTATTCGGGAGCCATGTTGGCGATGGTGCAACGGTCGGGTGCCGACAGCGAGGCGATACCGGGGCCGGTGAACTCCAGCATCAGACCGCGTACGTCGTGCTCGCGCAGCCGCTGGGTCAGTGCGAGGACCACATCGGTCGGCGAGGTGCCGGGGCGAACTGTCCCGGTGAGCCGGACGCCGACCACCTGCGGGATCCGGATCGGCTGGGCCAGGCCCAGCATCAGGGCCTCCGCCTCCAGACCGCCCACGCCCCAGCCGAGGACGCCGAGGCCGTTCACCATCGTGGTGTGGCTGTCCGTGCCGATCACGGTGTCCGGAAACAGCAGCCCGTCTGGCCGGGAGCCCTCCGCAACGACGGTTGCCAGGCGCTCCAGATTCACTTGATGGACGATGCCTCGGCCGGGCGGGACCACCCGCAGCCCGTCGAACGCGCCCTCGGCCCACTTCAGGAACGCATACCGCTCCTGGTTGCGGTCGAGCTCCAGCGCCTCGTTCCTGGCGAGCGCGTCCGGCTGTCCCGCCCAGTCCGTCTGCACCGAGTGGTCGACGACCACGTCCACCGGCAGAGCGGGGTTGACGCGCCCCGGCTCGGCCGCGCGTGCGCGCAGTGCGGCGAGATCGACCAGGAGCGGAATACCGGTGTAGTCCTGCACGAGAATGCGGGCCGGCCGGAAGGGCATTTCCAGGTCGGGGTGCTCGCCGAGCGCAAGGCGTCTGCCGAGCGTCGCGGCCGTCGTCGGCTCCCCCGCACGCAGCAGGGACTCCAGCAGGACACGACCGCTGTACGGGACGGCGTCGAGGTCGAATGCGCTTCCGGCGGCGAATCGGGGCAGGCTGAACAACCTCGCTGCCCGACCGCCTACGTGGGTGCGGCTGATCATGGAAAACTCGCTTCTCTCTTGGCCCGTGCCGGCTCAGCGGGCCGCCGTCGGGAACTCGCGCCCCTGCGGCCCCATGTAGTCGAGGAGCGGCCGGATAAGTACGTTGTTCGACTGCTGCTCCAGCGCCTGGGCCACCCAGCCCGCGGTGCGGCCGACCACGAAGAGGGAGACCGCCAGGTCGTCGGGCAATCCGAGCAGCCGGTAGGCCAGTCCTGCGTAGAGGTCCACGTTCGGCGCGACGCCGTGCCGGTGGTAGGGCTGCATGGCGGCAGACACGGCGTCGAGGATGTCGAGACCGCGGGTGTCGCCGCGCTCCTCACTCAACTCGACGACAGTGGCGCGCAGATGACGTACCCGCGGGTCCTCCGTCCGGTACACCCGGTGGCCGAAGCCCATCACCGGTTCGCCCCGACGTCGCAGTTCGGCCACGTGCGTCCCGGCCCGCTCGGGGGAGCCCACCTGGTCGATGAGGCCCACGACCCGTTCGGCCGCCCCTCCGTGCACCGAGCCGCCGAACGCGGCGACGGCGGCGGTGAGCGCGGCCGTCATGCCGGCGCGGCAGCCGATGGCGACCCGGGCTGTGAACGCCGAGGCGTTCGCGCTGTGGTCGGCGTGGACGATCAGCCCCTTGTTGAGGAACCGCACCGCGGCGGGGGTGGGCCGCTCGCCGAGCAACGCGGTCAGGAAGGCGTCCGCGTGCGAGGTCTCCTCAGCCGGCACCAGCGGCTCCCGCCCACTGCGGAAGGCGTGGTGCGCTGCGACGATCATCGGGATCTGGGCGATCAGCGCGATACCGGCCTCGCGGGCCTGTTCATACGTCTCGTCGGTTCCGCGCTCGCGCTGCGGACCGAACGCGCCGAGCGCCGACACGCAGGTGCGCAGCGCCTCCATGGGACGAGCGTGCGCCAGCGAGCGGGCGAGGTCGAGGACCGGTCCGGGCAGTGCACGGGCGGCGCGCAGTTCCTTCTCGAAGGTCTCCAGGGCTGCGGCGTCCGGCAGTTCACCGTGGATGAGGAGATATCCCACCTCTTCGAAGGAGGCGTGCTCGGCCAGATCGTGGATGCTGTAGCCGCGGTACTCCAGGGTCCCCGCGGCACCGTCGATGCGCGTGATCGAGGTGTGGTCGAAGCTGATGCCCTCCAGACCGCGGTGCACGGTGGTGCGTTCCGCTGCCTCGGGGGCGGGGGCCGTTTTTGGGGTATGTCCACCGGCGAACGCACGGATCGCCGCCACCGAGCGCAGCGCAAGCAGCCGTTCGTCGTCGACCACGACGCCGTACGCCCCCTCGAGCGCCACCATCAGCGACACATGGCCGAGTGAGTCCCACTCCCTGATCGACTGGTACTCAAGGGTGTCGGTGACCCGGTCCTCGGCGATACCGAGGGTACGGGCGATAAGACGGTCAACGCTGCTCATGATTGCCCCTCCTGCGGACGGTCGATGTGGCGTGTCATATGAGGGCCGCCCGCTCGTCGAGCCACTGGCACAGCGCCATGCGGTCCACCTTGCCGTTGCCGTTCACCGGCATCTCTTCGATGACCTGCACGGACCTCGGCACCATGTAGGGCGGGAGGCTGGCCGTGCAGGCGTCGGTCAGAACCGCGGAGTCCTCCGCTCCCGACACCACCGCGGTGATCGTCCCGGTGTCGGGCCACAGAAGGCTGACGGCCTCCACGGCACCAGCGCGGCGCAGCACGGCCTCGATCTCGCCCAGTTCGATGCGGTGGCCGCCGACCTTGACCTGCTGGTCGTTGCGGCCGAGACAGACGAACTGGCCACGCTGTCGGCGCACCAGGTCGCCGGTGCGGTAGTAGGTCCTGCCGTCGCGTTCGAAGTAGCGCTGCGCGGTCAGTCGGGGAGCCTGCCAGTAGCCAGGCGTGGTCTGGGGGCCGGCCATGCACAGTTCCCCGGTCTCACCGTCCGGGACAGGGGCCAGCCCCTCATCGACGACCAGTGCCCGCAGGCTGGGGTACGGCGCTCCGATCGGCACGTTGTCGTGGACGCACTCCGCCGGGCTCGACCGCGGGTCCCAGCGGTAGGCCGTGCACGCGATGGTGAGTTCGGTCGGACCGTACAGGTTCTCCACGGTCGACTGCGGTGCCGCGGCCTGCCATGCCTCGGCGGTGGCCCGGGGCAGCGCCTCGCCGCAGAACAGGCTCCAGCGGAGCGTGGGCAGCGTCCCGGGCTTGAGGACGCCGCGCTTGCGGAGCATGGCCGCGACCGACGGCACCGAGAACCAGACGGTGATCCCGTTGCGCTCAAGATACTTGAATGGTGCCAGGAGCTCGATGGATTCCATCGAGCAGACTCGAGCCCCGCTCTCCCAAGCCATGAAGAGGTCGAAGACCGAAAGATCGAAGGTCTGATCGAAGGTCTGGGTGAGCCGATCGTCGGGGGTGAGCCGGTAGCGGTCCTGGTTGACGTCGAGGAACGCCCGTACGTTGGTGTGGGTGACCGGCACGCCCTTGGGCGTACCGGTACTGCCCGAGGTGAACAGCAGGTAAGCCGGGTCGTCGGGCGACACCTCGGGCAGCTGATCCAGTGGCGCCGCTGCCGCCAGGTCAGCCGCGTCCAGGACCCGTTCCGCGCCGAGACCCACGACGTCGGCACGCCGGGTGCCGGGCAGCAGGACGACCGGCCGTCGGGGCAACCCCCGGAGGACTTCTGAGAGTTCGGGCAGCGATGCCGTGTCGACGATCAGGGCGTCGACGTCGGCACGCTCCAGCATGGTGCGGGTCCGCGGCAGCGGAAACTTCGGGTTCAGCGGCACGAAGGTGGCGCCGGCGCACAGCGCGGCGGCCACTCCGAGGTAGGAGGCCTCGCTGCGGTGGGCGAACACACCGACCCGCCGAGGGCGGCCGCCGGTCGCCTCGACGAGCAGGGCGGCCCAGCGCCGGGCGGTGCTCGCGGCCTCCTCGTAGGTGTAGTCGCGACGCCCGAGGGTCAGGGCGACGTGGTCGGGGTGGACGCTCGAATGGTGGAGAAGACCGGCGCCCAGGCGACGGTTCAGCGCTGTGGTCATGTCGGTCCGAACTTCGGTAACGGGATTCCGGGGTGGCGTCTGCCGGCCGGGGCGGTCGGCCCCTCCGGCGGTGCAGGGGCGGGCCGTTGTTCGCTGATGAGCGAGCCGGGACGGGAGGCATACGCACCCGGGGCGCTCTGCGCACCCGTGGACCGACTCGTCAGGAAGGCTGAAACGGAATGTTTCGAGCCCGAACTTCCGAGTGGAACGCTCTCTACCCCCGTGCCCGCACGCTCTACCTGACGGCGGCACATGAGAGGGACCCTAGCTGCGCCTCGGCCGTGCGGAAGGTTGCGAGCGCAATGCTCCTTAACCCAGAAAATCTCGTTCTGCTCACACCGCGCCGGCCCGCTCGGCGCCCTGCCGCATCAGCCAGATGTCACTCTGACCGTCTCGGCTCCGCCGTACCCACCGATAGCAGGGCCACTGCCCCCATCACCGGCTGCCCCAGCAGGATCACGACATTGGGATTTGCAAGCAAAACAGGTTTTTCGCAGTCAAGTCGCTTTATGCGTACAACATCCGTCGCTCCTGTGCGATGACCTAGCCTCGCCGGGAGATAGGAGCGAGGAGAGCCCTCAGTATGAAGACTCAGCGTCGCACGCTCCTGCGCGGAGCGTTCCCTGCAGCATCCGGTTACCCCTTCGGTCCCCGGGGCCACCCGAAATTCCGCGCGGCCGAGGGAAGTGGCCTCGGGCAGCGCCGGGACCTCGTACCGCCCCAAGGGGCGGCCCGGCCGTGCTGAGCCGCTTCCTCCCCCCGCCCGGCCCGGCCCGGCTCCTCACTCTCATAACCATGGTGATGAGTCTCGGTCAAGGGCTGTGGATGGCGATCAATGCGATCTATGCCGTGACCGTTGTGCACCTGACACCGGGCCAGCTCGGTGTCAGCGTGAGCGTCGCGGCTGCGATTGTGCTCGTGTGCAGCATCCCGCTCGGCCACCTCGCAGACCGGACCGGGCCGCGAACGGTGCAGATGTGGTCGTTCCTGGCGTCGGCCCCGCTGACCGCGGCGTTGCTGTTCGTCAGCGGCTTCTGGACATATCTTGTCGTCGTTTCCGCCCAGGCGATAGCCTACCGAGCCGGTCGCAGCGCCCGGAAGGCCATGATCGCGGGCCTGATCCTCCCCGCGGACCGGGTCAGTGTTCTTGCCTACGTACGGGCCGCCAGCAATGTGAGCGTCTCGATCGGGGCGTGCCTGGCTGGACTCGTCCTCGCGGCGGGGTCGCGTCTCGGCTACCAAGGAGCGGTGCTCTTCACCGCCGTCGCCTTCCTCCTCACGGGCGCGCTGACGGCACGAGAGCCGCGCGTGCCGCCGGTCCCGGCCACGGCGGGCTCCGCTCTCGCGGTGCTTCGCGACGGGCCCTTCCTCACCTTCACCATCCTGGACGGCCTGCTGACCACGCACGCTCTCCTGCTCGATGTAGTCCTGCCCCTTTGGGTGCTGCGTCGTACGGACGCTCCCCGGTGGATGAGCGCGATCATCCTCGTCGTCAACACGGTCCTCGTCGTGGGCACCCAGACCAAGGCGGCGCGTGGCACGGATACCCCGGCGGCCGCGGCGAGGGCAAGCCTGCAGGGTGCAGGATGCGTGGCGGTGGCATGTGTCGTGTTCGCCATGAGCGACGAGGCGGCGCTGGTTCCGGCCTGCCTGCTCCTCGTATCGGGTGCTCTCGCCCATGCCCTGGGCGAGGTGCGGCAGGCGGCGGGAAGCTGGGCGATCGCCTTCGACCTCGCTCCCGACCATGCTCAGGGCCAGTACCAGGGCACCCACGCAATGGGTGCCGACCTCGGAAAGATGTTCGCTCCCGCGGTCTTCACGTGGTTGGTGCTTGAGCACGGGGCGCTCGGGTGGATCGTCCTGGCCGTGGGGTTCGCCGCTCTCGGCACCGCGATGCCGGCCGTCGTCTCCCGAGGGGTGCGCATGCGTTCCGGCTCCGACCCGGTGATCTCAACTGGCTGAGCGGTCAGGTCACCACTCAGCAGGCCGCGGGCCACGTCGGCGCAAAGGACGCAGGAGCCACGGGGACCGAGGCGTCGGCCTGGAAGAAGACCTTCAGGCCGCGGTCCTCTGACGGCTTCGTCGCCCATGGTCACACCGGCAGCGGTGAACGGTGGCGGGCCCGCGCCGGCCAGGGGCGCGGGCAGCAACACATCCGCCGATCACATCGAGACCGCCGGCTCGTTCTCGCGCGGGTGCCGCCGGGCCGCTGCCGGAGACGGCGGACGCACGTCGGCCCGTGCCGGTCCGCTGTCGGCCGTACCGTTCGCGCCGTGGCCGGTATCGATCGCCGTGTCGGCGCCCTGTCGGCGCCCTGTCGGCGCCTTGTCGGTGGCGGCTGACACCTTGGGGCCATGACGCGACAGACGATATCCACCAAGGGCGGCAACGCCGTGGAGGTGCGCGGTCTGGTCAAGCACTTCGGCGCGGTCAAGGCCGTCGACGGGGTGGACCTGGACGTGAAGGAAGGCACCGTGCTCGGCGTGCTCGGCCCCAATGGCGCCGGCAAGACGACGCTCGTGCGGTGCCTGTCCACCCTCCTTGTGCCGGACGCCGGCAGCGCCTTCGTGGCCGGCTTCGATGCGGTCCGCCAGCCCCGCGCGCTGCGCCGCACCATCGGCCTGACCGGCCAGTACGCCTCGGTCGACGAAAAGCTCTCCGGCTGGGAGAACCTTTACATGATCGGGCGGCTGCTCGATCTGTCCCGCAAGGACGCCCGCCGCCGCGCGGACGAGATGCTGGAGCGGTTCTCGCTGACCGAGGCCGCCAAACGGGCCGCGGCCAAGTACTCCGGCGGTATGCGCCGCCGGCTCGACCTCGCCGCCTCGATGATCGGCCGGCCGGCGGTCCTCTATCTGGACGAGCCGACCACCGGCCTCGACCCCCGCACCCGTAACGAGGTGTGGCAGGAGGTCCAGCAGATGGTGCGCGAGGGTGCCACGGTGCTGCTGACCACCCAATACATGGAAGAGGCCGAGCAGTTGGCCAACGAGCTGACGGTCATCGACCGCGGCCGGGTGATCGCCGAGGGGCAGGTGGACGAGCTCAAGGCCAAGGTCGGCGGGCGGACGCTGCAGATCCGGCCCTCGGACCCCGGCGAGCTGAACCGGATGGCGGGAGTCGTCGAGCGGGCCGGCCTGGACGGCATCGCGGGTGCCACCGCCGACCACGACGGGGGCGTGGTCAACGTACCGATCATCAGCGATGAGCAGCTGACCGCGGTGGTCAATGTGCTCGGCCGGGAGGGCATCGCGCTCGCCGGGATCAGCACCCATCTGCCCAGCCTGGACGAGGTGTTCCTGGCCATCACCGGCCAGAAGACCTCCGAGGCCGAGCCCGGGTCCGGGTCCGGGGACGGGGACGGGGACGAGGACGCCAGGAACGAGCGGTACGCGGGGGTGTCGGCGTGAGTACGGCAACGATGACGGCGCCACGGGTGAAGGCCGGCGCCGATGAGGGCCGGATCGGTCTGCGGGCCAATCTGCGGCACATCGGGGCGCTGGTGCGGCGCAACGCCCTGCAGATCAAGCAGGACCCGGAGTCCATGATGGACGTCCTGCTGATGCCGATCATCTTCATCCTGCTGTTCACCTATGTCTTCGGCGGCGCGATCGCCGGCAAGGGCAACCAGCACGATTACATCCAGCGCCTGGTGCCCGGCATCATGGCGATGATGGGCCTGAACATCGCCATGGCGGTGGGCAGCGGTGTCAACGAGGACTTCCGCAAGGGCGTGATGGACCGCTTTCGGACGATGCCCATCGCCCGGTCCTCGGTCCTCATTGCCAAGATCGTCGTCGAGATCGGCCGGATGCTGATCGCCACCGCGATCCTGCTGGGCATGGGCTTCCTGCTCGGCCTGGAAATCGGCGGCACCCTCTGGCAGTTCCTCGGCGCGATCGTGCTGTGCACCGCCTTCGGCGCCGCGCTGATGTGGATCTTCATCCTGCTGGGGCTCTCCGTGAAGACCCCTCAGGCGGTCCAGGGCATGGCGATGCTGGTGCTGATGCCGCTGGAGTTCGGCTCGTCGATCTTCGCGCCGCCGACGTCGATGCCCGGCTGGCTGGAGGGCTTCACCAAGGTCAACCCGCTCTCCAACCTGGCGGACGCGTCCCGTGCGCTGATCAACGGCCACGGCGCCGTGACCCATCCGACGCTGATCACCCTCGGCTGGGCGGTCGCCATCACGGCCGTCACCATGCCGCTCGCGGTGGCGAAGTTCCGCAAGAAGACCTGACGCGCGTCCCGCAGGGGGTTTCCCTGCGGGACGGCCTTCGCCCGGCTCGCGTCAGACCAGGGCGGTGGCCTCTTCGAGGGAGAGGCCACCGCCCTCGGCGTACGCCTGCGCATAGGCCGTACCGCCCAACAGCGCCCGCGCGGCCGCCTCGGTACGGGTCCGGTCGTCGCGGATGATCCGCGGCGGGACATGGCCGGCCGGCCGCAGCGCGTCGTACGCCCCCACCAGCCGCGCCGCGTCCCGCCCCGCCGGCTCGCCCCGCGCCGCCATCAACACCCGTGCGCCGGTGAGGAGTTGCACCACCGGGAGGTCCGGCGCGATCATCTGCGTCAGGGAGTCCTGCATGGCGCCCATGGCAGTCCGGAACCGCGGCAGCAGATCCTCGCCGCCGTGGCCTTCGTCCAGGTCCAGCGAGATCAGCGACGACTCCAGCATCCCGGTGAAGAGGGCCGGGGCGCGCGCGCCGAGGTGAGCGCGCACCGCGTGCAGTTCCGTCCGCGCCTCCTGCAGAGCCCCCTTCAGCGTCAGCCACATCGCGAGGGTCAGCCGGGCGAACGGTTCGGTGTCCCGGCCGCTGTTGCCCTTCACCGCCTCGGCCAGCACCTCACGCAGCATCCGCTCGCCGGTCCCCTCCTGGCCGTCCTCGATCAGTACGGCACCCAGCCGGCAGCGCAGCAGCAGGGTCTGGCCGTGCGCCCCCAGGTTCTCGGCGTGCACCATCGCCGCCCGGTAGTCGCGCGCCGCCGACGCGTACGCGCCCCGCCTCTCGTGGGTTTCGGCGCGTCCCGCCAGCGCCTCGGCCGCGCCCCATACGTCGCCGATCCTCAGGAAGGTGCGCAGCGCCTCGTCGGCATCGCGGGACGCCTGCGCCAGCCCGCCGGCTCGGTCGTTGAGGATCTTCGAGCGGAACTGCAGCATGTAGGCCAGCTCCCATGCGTAGCCGAGGTCGCGGCAGGCCTGCACCCCGCTGTCGACCATCTCGGCCAGCTTGTCGAACCGTCCGGTGATCAGCACCGCGTAGTACCACAGCGCGCCGGGCACCTTGCAGGTCTGCGGCATACCGGTGCGGTAGACGGTGAGCATCCCGGCCAGCTCTTCCTGCATCGCCGGATCGTGCAGCGCCTCGATATCGCTGTCCCGGCTGGAGAGCGCGACCAGCCGGACCTCGCGGCGGGCCTCCTGCAGTTGCTCGACAGCCATCGGCGGGGGTGTGTCGATGGGGCGCTCGTGCAGGTCGGGGGCCGGTTCGGCGGGCTGGGTGAAGGGGTTGGGGCCGAGCTCGGCGGCCGCCGTCGCCCAGTGGCGGGCGTCGCTGCGGTGGTCGCGCAGCGACCAGAACCACTGCAGGGACAGCACCAGGCACAGCGCCTCGTGCTCGTCACGTGCGGCGAGGGCACGGCGCAGCGCGGTGCGCAGGTTGTCGTGCTCCAGCTCCAGCCGCTCCATCCCCGCCCGCTGGCCGGGGCCGCGCAGCAACGGGTCGGTGGTACGGGCCAGTTCGCGGTAGGCGACGAGGTGGCGGCGCTCGGCACCGGCCCGTTCCCCGGCCTCGTCCAGCCGCTCGCCGGCGTACTCCCCCACCGTCTCCAACAGCCGGTAGCGCATCTCTCCCCCGCCGGAGCGGCTGCCGCCCGGCGCCTGGCCGGCCGGGGACGCGACCACCAGCGATTTGTCGATCAGCGAGCCGAGCAGCCCGGCCACCTCGCGCCGGTCGGCGCCGTCGCCCGCGCACACCTCTTCGGCAGCGGCCAGATCGCAGCCGCCGGCGAAGACGGACAGCCGGCGCAGCACCGCACGCTCGGGCTCGTCGGTCAGGTCCCAGGACCAGTCCACGACCGCGCGCAGCGTCTGCTGGCGGGGCAGCACGGTCCGGCTGCCGCTGGTCAGCAGCCGGAAGCGGTCGTCGAGCCGGTCGGCGAGCTGCCGGGGCGTCAGCAACCGCAGCCGGGCCGCGGCGAGTTCGATGGCGAGCGGCAGCCCGTCCAGCCGGCGGCAGATCTCGGTGCAGGCCGCCGTGGTTTCCTCATCGGCCTCGATACGGAAGCCGGGCAGGGCGGCGGCCCCGCGGTCGGCCAGCAGCCGCAGCGCGACGGGGGCCGGCAGCGGCTCGACCGGCCGCAGCACCTCGCCCGGTACGGCCAGCGGCTCCCGGCTGGTGGCCAGCACCGTCACACCGGGGCAGTCGGCCAGCAGCCGCTCGGCGAGCTCGGCGGCGGCGCCGATCACATGCTCGCAGTTGTCGAGGACGAGCAGCATCCGGCGTCCCGCGCAGTGCTCGGCGAGCCGGCCGAGCGGGTCCAGGGCGGTCGGATCGGCGGCGGCCCGCAGGCCATCCGCGGTGGTGCCGCGGACGACCGTCTCACGGGCCCCGAGCGCGGTCAGTACCGCCTCGGGCACGGTCTGCGGATCGTCCACCGGTGCCAGCTCGGCCAGCCACACGCCGTGCGGCCAGGCGTCCGGCAGGGCGGCCGCGGCGGTCTCCGCGCCCTCCTGCGACAGCCGGGTCTTGCCGGCGCCGCCGGGGCCCAGCAGCGTCACCAGCCGGTGCTCGGCCAGATCGGCGCGGATCGCCGCCAGATCGGTGTCCCGCCCGACGAAGGAGGTGAGCCGGGCACGGAGATTGCCGGGGCGGGGGCGGGGCGGGGTGAGGTAGGGGGCGGGGACGGCTGCGGGGGTGGGGACGGGGACGGGGACGGGGACGGCTGCGGGGGTGGGGACGGGGACGGGGACGGGGACGGCTGTGAGGGCGACGGCGCCGGGCGGGTGCGCGGCTGCGGGGGCGGGGACGGGGACGTGGGGGGCACCGGGGACGTGGGGGTGCGCCGGGGACGGAAGCGTCTCCGCAGGCGGACGGAGCAGTTCCGCGTGCAGGGCGCGCAACTCCGGGCCCGGGTCCGCACCGAGGCGGTCGGCGAGGCCGGTGCGTATCTCCTCGTAGGCCGCCAGTGCCTCCGCCGTGCGGCCCGCGGCCCGCAGCGCGCGCAGCCGCAGGGCCTGGAGGGGTTCGTCCAGCGGATGATCCTGGCACAGGGCGTGGAGGGTGGGCAGCGCCCGGTCGGCCCGGCCCAGGGCGAGGTCGGCGGCGAGGCGGGTCCGCTGGGCGTCCAGCCGGCGGCGTTCGGCGCGGGAGGCCTCGGCACCCGCGTCCGGCAGATCGGCCAGGGCCGGACCGCGCCAGAGCGCCAGGGCGTCGTCGAGCAGGGCGGCGGCGCCGGCCGGGTCCGCGGCGGTCAGCGCCCGGCCACCCTCCGCCGCAAGCCGCTCGAACCGGTGCAGGTCGACGGCGTCGGGCTCGGCGCACAGCCGGTAGCCGCCGTCGGCCGAGGCGACCGCGGCATGCCCCAGGGCCCGGCGCAGCCGGCCGACCAGGGCCTGCAGCGCCCCGGCCGCGTCGGCGGGCGGGTCCAGGCCCCAGATGTCGGAGATCAGCACGTCCGGGGAGAGTGCCCGGCCGGGGCGCAGCGCGAGGGCGGCGAGCAGCGCGCGCAGGCGTGGTCCGCCGATCGCGACGGGGGTGCCGTCGGGCCGGTCGGCCTGGGTGGTGCCGAGAATTCCATAGCGCACCGGCCCATTGTCGTCGAAAGCCGCAACTCTCCAGGCACCGAGCGTCGTTTTCGGCGTCACGGGTCCTGGGCAGGGGTCCGTGAACGAGCCCGCCGGCACACCGTCGTGCGCCGGCCGCCGTGACGCGGTTACGGTCAGGGCTGCCCCTCACCAGACATCCGGGAGCCCCGCACCATGACCACAGCAATCCGACGCGCCGACCGCCGCATCAGCCCGGTCTTCCTCGCGCTCGTCGCCGTCCTGGCGGTGTCGGGATGGGCGGTGTGGAGCGAGGCCTTCCCGGGCTACACCGGCTTCGCGGTGTTCTTGTTCGTGGTGTCCGGCTGGGTGGTGTCGCTGTGCCTGCACGAGTACGCGCACGCCCGCACCGCGCTGCACAGCGGCGACATCTCGGTGGAGGCCAAGGGCTACCTGACGCTGAACCCGCTGAAGTACACCCATGCGCTGCTCAGCATCGTGCTGCCGGTGATCTTCGTGATCATGGGCGGGATCGGGCTGCCGGGCGGTGCGGTGTTCATCGAGCGCGGCCGGATCCAGGGGCGCTGGCGGCACAGTCTGATCTCGGCGGCCGGTCCGCTGACCAACATCGTGTTCGCGGCGGTGTGCACGGCGCCGTTCTGGCTGCACGGGCTGGCCGGGGTGCCCGCCCCGTTCCGCTTCGCGCTGGCGTTCCTGGCGCTGCTGCAGGTGACCGCCGCGATCCTGAACTTCGTGCCGGTGCCGGGCCTGGACGGCTACGGGGTGATCGAGCCGTGGCTGTCGTACAAGCTGCGGCGGCAGGTGGAGCCGTTCGCGCCGTTCGGACTGCTGGCGGTCTTCGGGCTGCTGTGGGTCCCGGAGATCTACCAGGTCTTCTTCGAGCTGGTGAACACGATCCTGCACGGCCTCGGCGTCTCCTCGCTCGACACCTACCTCGGCCAGGAGTTCTTCCGCTTCTGGCGGGGCGAGCCGCAGCTGCCGCAGAGCGGCGGCCTCTTCTGAGGACCGGGGCCCGGCCGGCCGGCCCGACGCGCCGGGCTCCGCAGGAGGACTCGATGCGCCGGGCCCCGCAGGCCGCCTCGACGCGCCGGGCTCAGCCGGCCTGCTGCGCCCGCTGGAGCTTCGCCCTGCGCAGGTAGAACCACGCCATGTTGCTGGAGATGCCCGCCAGCAGGATCCAGACGATGCCGACGAAGCTGCCCTGGGCGAACGCGACCACGGCCGCGGCGACGGAGAGGACGCACACGGCGAGGGCCATGAGAGCGAGCCGGCGGGCCGGGCCGGACGGGGGCAAGAGGGGCATGGAAGCGGCTCCTGTCGGGAGTGGTGCGGTCCTCCCCAGTGTCCCCCATGCCCCGTGTGCACCGGTCGGCGGTCCGGCAGCGGCCGCTGCCGCTGCCGCCCGGGTGGACGGCTCGGACGTCGTGGACGGCTCGGACGTCGTGGCCGCTCCAACGTCGTGGACGGCTCAGACGTCGGTGAGGCGCAGCCCCGCGTGTGCCTTGTAGCGCCGGTTGACCGAGATCAGGTTGGCGACCAGCGACTCGACCTGGTGGGCGTTGCGCAGCCGGCCGGCGAAGACGCCCCGCATACCGGGGATACGGGCGGCCAGCGCCTGCACCAGGTCGGTATCGGCGCGGGACTCACCGAGGACCATCACATCGGTGTCGATCCGTTCGGTCTCCGGGTCCTGCAGCAGCACCGCGGACAGGTGGTGGAAGGCGGCGGTGACCCGGGACCGGGGCAGCAGGGCCGCGGCCTGCTCGGCGGCGCTGCCCTCCTCCGGCTTGAGCGCGTAGGCGCCCTTCTTGTCGAAGCCGAGCGGGTTGACGCAGTCGATGACGAGCTTGTCGGCCAGCTCCTCGCGCAGCGCCTGAAGGGTCTTGGCGTGGCCCTCCCACGGCACGGCGACGATCACCACATCGCTGCGCCGGGCGCACACGGCGTTCTCCGCGCCCTCGATGCCCAGGCCGAGTTCACCGGCGGCGGTCTCGGCGCGCTCGGCGGCCCGGGAGCCGATGATCACCTTCTGGCCGGACCGTGCCAGCCGGTAGGCCAGGCCGCGGCCCTGGTCGCCGGTGCCGCCGAGGACGCCGACCACCAGGCCGGAGACGTCCGGGAGGTCCCAGGGGTCACGCTTGAGGGCGGCCTTCGCACGCGTCGCGGCGTTCGGGGAGAACCGGTCATCGTCAGGAGTAGTCATGACAGCGATCCTGTCACGCGCCGACCGCGAACCGGTCAGGCCCTCGGGACCGGACAGGCCAGGCCCTCGGGACAAAACAGGTCAGGCCCTGGCACCGCACCGCCCGGCCCTCCGGCCCGCGCCCGTCACCGCGGACCCGTCACGCCTTCACGCCGCCCTCGGTCAGGCCCGTGCGCCAGTACCGCTGGAGCACCGTCATCAGCACCATCAGCGGCACCACGGACAGGAAGGCACCGCCCACCGTGTACTGGTAGAGCACCGGTTGGCGGTCGGCGTAGCCGGTCCAGGAGGTCAGGCCCAGCTGGACCGGGTAGAGGTCGGAGTCCGAGAGCATCACCAGCGGCAGGAAGTAGTTGTTCCAGATGTGCACGAACTGGAACAGGAAGACGGTCACCAGCGCCGGGGTCATCAGCCGCAGCGCGATCCCGCCGAAGATCCTGGCCTCGCCCGCGCCGTCGATCCGGGCCGCTTCCAGGAGCGGGGCGGGGACCGCGGCGGCCGCGTAGATCCGGCACAGATACACGCCGAACGGGCTGACCGTGCCGGGGATCAGCACCGCCCAGTAGGTGTTGGACAGCCCCAGCGCGCTGAAGAGGAAGTAGAGCGGCAGGGCCAGCGCGGTGCCGGGGATCAGCACCCCGGCGAGCACCACGTTGAAGACCGCCTCCCGGCCGCGGAACGGGAAGATGGCCAGCGCATAGCCGGCCGCGGCGGACAGCAGGGTGGCGCAGACGGCGCCGGTCCCGGCGTAGAAGAGGGAGTTGGCGAACCAGCGGGCGTAGATGCCGTGGTCGTAGGTGAGGACGTCGGCGAGGTGGTCGACGGGGTCCGGATGGCCGGAGAACCAGAAACCGAAGGTGCCGAAGAGGTCGGCGCTGTTCTTGGTGGCGGAGACCGCCAGCCAGTAGACGGGCACCAGGAAGTAGAGCGCGGCGACGGTCAGCAGCGAGGCGGTGATGATCCGGTGGCGGACCGGGGGCGGGGTCATCCGCGGTTCCCGGCGCGCCCGCCGGCCAGCCGCAGAAAGCCGAAGGACACCGCGCACGCCACCAGCGCGAGCAGTACCGCCTCGGCCGCCGCCACCTGCTGGTTGTTGCCGACGAACGCCTCGCTGTAGGCGTGCAGGTTGGGGGTGAAGCCCGAGTCGATGGAGGAGGCCAGCGGACGCAGCACCATGGGTTCGGCGAACAGCTGGAGGGTGCCGATGATGCTGAAGACACCGGTGAGCACGAGCGCGGGGCGGAGCAGCGGGATCTTGATGTGCCGGGCGACCTGCCAGGCGCTCGCGCCGTCGATCCGTGCCGCCTCGTACAGCTCCCCCGGTACGGCCTTGAGCTGAGCGATCAGCACCAGCATGTTGTAGCCGGTGAACTGCCAGGTGACGATGTTGGCGAGGGACCACAGGACGGTGCCGCGGGAGAGGAAGTCGACGCTCCAGCCCATGGAGTCGGCGATCTTCACCAGCGGGCTGATGCCCGGCACGTAGAGGAACCCCCACAGGATCGAGGCGATCACTCCGGGCACGCCGTACGGCAGGAAGAAGGCGCTGCGGAAGAAGGGGACTCCGCGGGCGCTCGCGCTCTCCAGCAGCAGCGCGAGGGCGGTGGCCAGCACGATCATCAGCGGGATCTGGACGGCGCCGAAGAGCAGCACCCGGCCGAAGCCGGCCAGGAACCGGTCGTCGCGAAGGGCGTGGGCGTAGTTGGCGAGGCCGGCGAAGGCCTCGTGTTCCTGGCCGCCGAGGCCGAGCGGGCCGGTGCGTTCGGTCTTCTGCAGACTCTCGTAGAGGGCGTAGCCGATGGGGGCGAGGAAGCAGAGGCCGAAGAGGGCGAGGAACGGCAGGACGAAACCGGCGGCGACGCGGGCGTTGCGGGCCTCGGTGCGGGTGGCGCGGCGCGGGCGGCGGCCGGTGTCCTTGCGGGTCCGCTTCGGGGCGGCCGGCTCGGGGCGGCTCAGCGTGTCCCGGCTCACCCGCCGCTCTCCACCTTCAGGCCCTTGTCCTTGAGGTCGGCGACGGTCTGGGCCTGCACTTTCGTCAGGACCGAGCGGAAGGAGCCGCCGTCCGCGAGCGCATCGGTGAAGGCGTCGCCGAGCCGCTGGTAGAGGGTGTCCACCCCGGGCCCCCACCGCCAGCTGGTGTCCACGTGCGCCCCGGCGGCCGCGAAGACCTTGCTGTACGCCTGGCCGCCGAAGAAGGCCTTGTCGACGTCGAGATCGGTGGTGGCGTAGCCCTTCTTGGCGCTGGGGAAGCCATAGCCGCCGTCGATCAGCAGCGCCATCGACTCGGGGTCGGTGTTGAGCCAGACGGCGAAGTCCAGGGCGTCCTCGGGGTAGCGGGCCTTGGCGAAGACGGCGGTGGTCGAGCCGCCCCAGTTGGCGAAGGCCTGCTCGCCGGCCTTCCACTGCGGCAGCGGCGCGGCCCGCCACTTCCCCTTGGTGCCCGGCGCATTGCCGGCCAGCAGCGCATCGCCCCAACTGGCACCCACCCAGGCCGGGATGGCGCCGGTCTGCAGATCCTTGTACCAGGCGTTCTGCCGGTCCGGGATGGTCTTGACGAGCTTCTGCCGGACCAGGGACTCCCAGTAGTCGGCGACCTTGCGGGTGGGTTCGTCGTCGAGGTGCACGGTCCAGGTGTCGCCGTGCGTCCCGTACCACTTGGCGCCGGCCTGCCAGGCGAGGCCGGCGAAGCGGTTGCCGTTGGTGGGCGCGAAGGTCTCGATCCAGGCGCCCTTCTTCCGGACGGCCTTGGCGGCGGCCTCGTACTCGTCCCAGGTCCGCGGGGTCTGCACCTCCCACCTGTCGAAGAGGTCCTGGCGCAGGAAGAGCCCCATCGGCCCGGAGGCCTGGGGGATGGCGTAGATGCCCTTGCCGAAGACGGACTGCTGCCACTGCCAGCCGGAGAACTTGTTCTTGTGGCGGGCGGCGCCGAGCGGGGCGAGGTCGAGCAGCCCGTTGTCGAGGAGGAAGCCGGGGACGACCGGGAATTCGATCTGGCCGAGATCGGGCGGGTTGCCGGCCTTGATGGCGGCGTGCATCTTCGCGTACTGCTGGCCGTTGACGGCCGACACCTTCTCGACCTTGACCTGCACCTCGGGATTCCTGCGGTTCCAGAGGTCGACGGGCTTGTCGATGCCCGGCACCCAGGACCAGAAGGTCAGTTGGATCCGCTGCCCCTTCTTGCGCTCCCGGGGCGCATTGCCGTCGCCGTCGCCGTCCCCGTTGCCGCCGCAGCCGGTGAGCGCCCAGCCGGCGGCGACGGCGGCCGCCCCGCCCAGGACCGTTCTGCGGTGCACGGTGCGGTTGCTCATATCGGCTCCCCCACGAGGATGCGGCTGCGGATACGGCGAAAGGTGCTCGTCGAGCACGCGCTGAAGTCGCCCGCCCCGGGGAGCGGTCGGGCGCTCCCACGGGCGGGGACGTAGGATGTCCCTCGTCCTGCGGCGACCATAGGGAGCGCCCAACTTGCCGTCAAGACACCGCACATGGGGCATTCCCCGGGTCGGCAAAGGCACCGTCGACACGGGGTGACATCCCGGTGAACGGGGGCGGCGGCACCCGCGGCGGCACCTTCACCCAGCCGTTCGGCCGGCCGGGCTCCCCCACTCCGTCAGCCGGGCTCCCCCATCGTCCCGTCAGCCGGACTCCCTCACCACTCCGCCAGCCGGCGCCGGATGCCGTCGAAGTGCCGGTGCATCGCCTCCACGGCGCGGTCGCCGTCACCCGCCTCCAACGCGTCGACGATCTCCTTGTGCTGGCGATGTGTCACGTCCGGGTCGGGGCCGTCGTCGGAAAGGTCCTCCCGCACCCGGCGCAGCGCCGCCCAGAACGCGTCCAGCACCTCACTCAGCAGGTGATTGCCCATCGAGCGGTACAGGGCGAGATGGAAGGCCCGGTCGGTGGCGCTCTGCACCTGCCCGCCCCGGGCCTCCTCCGCCATCCGCTGCACCAGCCCCTTGAGGACGGCAAGGTCCTCGGCGGGCAGGTTCCGGGCGACGGTGCCGATCAGGCCCGCCTCCAGCGCCTCGCGGACCTCCATCAGCTCGTACAGGCTGGACTCGCCCTGGAGGTGGCGGACCGCGGCACGGAACGCGACGCCCTCGACGAACGGCTCCAGGGTGAGCGGGCCGACGTAGGTGCCGAAGCCGTGCCGGATCTCCACGATGCGCATCGCCTGCAGCGCCTTGAGCGCTTCGCGCACCGAGTTGCGGCTGACGTCGAGCAGACCGACCAGCTCGGCCTCGGTGGGCAGCGGATCGCCCGGCGTCAGTCCGCGCTGCAGGATCAACTGCTTGATCTGCGCCTGCACATCCTCGGCCATCGTCCCTCGCGCCATGGAAACTCCTTCTCCCGCTCCCGCGTCTGCCACGCGGCCGGTCCGTCCGCGACGGCCCCCACCGGGCCGCGGATCCTTGACCGACCTCCTGTGAACAGGTCTATTGTGCTCGACATAGGACATGGGATGTCCTATGTCGGACTCGGAGACCCCGGAGCCCCCATGGCACTGCCCGCCCCCCTGCACGGCGTCATCCCGCCGGTCTGCACCCCGCTCGGCCCGCGCGGCGAGATCGACACCGCCTCGCTGACCCGTCTGGTGCGCCACCTCCTCGACGGCGGTGTCCACGGGCTGTTCGCCCTCGGTTCCACCAGCGAGGTCGCCTACCTCACCGACGCCCAGCGCGGCACCGCGCTGGAAACCGTCCTCAAGGCCGCGGACGGCAGGGTCCCGGTGCTCGCCGGGGTCATCGACACCACCACCCCCCGGGTGCTCGACCACGCCAGGACCGCCGCCGCCCTCGGCGCCGACGCCCTGGTCGCCACCGCGCCCTTCTACACCCGCACCCACCCCCGGGAGATCGCCGCGCACTTCCGCCACCTGCGCACGGCCGTGGGCCTCCCGCTGTTCGCCTACGACATCCCCGTCGCCGTGCACAGCAAGCTGTCCCCGTCACTGGTGCGGGAACTGGCCGAGGACGGCACGCTCGCCGGACTCAAGGACAGCAGCGGCGACGAGGGCTCGCTGCGCCGGCTGCTCACCGCACTCGGCGGCCGCACCGCCCGGCGCACCGGCCCCGCCCCCGGCTTCTCGGTCCTCACCGGCTCCGAACTGACCGCGGACGCCGCCCTGTTGGCGGGCGCGGACGGCGTCGTCCCCGGCCTCGGCAATGTCGACCCGGCGGCCTACGTCCGCCTCTACGACGCCGCCCGGGCCGGCGACTGGGAGCGGGCGGCCGCCGAACAGGAACGCCTGGTCGCCCTGTTCGCCATGACCGACGCCGGCCCCGAACCGGAAATGGGCCGCAGCTCCTCCGCACTGGGCGCGTTCAAGGCGGCCCTCCACCTCCTCGGCGTGATCGACGGGGGCGCCACCGCCTTTCCTCAGCGCCCGCTGAGCGAGGAGGCCGTGGCGGAGGTAGGACGTCGGCTCACCGCCGCCGGCCTGCAGCCCGTCCGGTAGGCCGCACGACACGACCACCGCCACGGCCGGGGCAGGGGCAGAGGCAGCACTCCCGCCCGCCCCCTCCCGCCTCTCCCTCCCTTTCCTCCTCTCCTCTCCCCTCCCCTCCGCCCCACATCCCCCACCACCCCCATTTCCCGTACGGGTGACACCCGTGGAAACCGCAGCCGGACAGCGCCGCACTGCGGCAGGATGCCGGGCCATGGATGCCGTACGGGTCGCCCTGCTGCGCGAAGTTCTCGCCGGGACCGAGTGGGTCCAGGCCACCCGCCGCTTCGCGGGGTCGCTGCGCGGCGCCGTCACCCCGCACGGCGGGGGGCTGCTGCTGGTCGGCAGCGCCTCGTACGAGCCCTGGCACCTGGCCGCCCACCTCGACGACGAGGCCGCCTGGTCGGGCCTGCCCGAGCTGTCACCGACGCTGGTGCGCCACCGCGTCCCCGGCGGGGCACCGGCCCATCTGGCAGTGGGGCTCGGCCGGTTGGCGGCGGCCGGACGCGGCGAGACGCTGCTGGTCGTGACGCCGGAGCAGCCGGGCGCCGGGCTGCTGGAGCGGGTGCACGACGCCCGCCGCAACGGCGCCACGGTGCTCGCCCTGGACGGCGGCAACCGCGATCTGCACGCCCTCGCGCATGACGCGCTCGCCGCACCCCCGCCCCCGCCCGAGGGCACGGACGGGGCACCGGCCGACCTCGATCTCGACACGGTCCAGCATCTGGTGAGCGCGGCCGCCGGAGAGAACAGCCTGCCCGCACCCCGCAGACACCGCCGCTTCCGCGACCGCCTGGCCCGCCTCGCCGACGGGCTGACCGCCCCGCCGCCGCCCCGCTGGTAGCCCCCGCGGGGCCCCGCCGGCGGACTAAAACCCTTTGCGCCGGTCCGTGCCGGTACGCACGATGGTGCCCCGTGACCTCGGACAGCGCTCCCTCCTCGGCCCCCTCTTCCACGTCCCCTCCCCCGCGTTCCCCGGACCCCGCCCGGCCCGCCCGCCGTCGCCTCTCCGCGCTGCTGCCGGATCTGGCGCCCTGGCGCTCGTCGCGCGACTTCCGGCTGATGTGGTGCGCGGGCGTGATCACGGTCTTCGGCAGCTCGCTGTCCTTCGTGGCGCTGCCGCTCCAGCTGAAGGAGCTGACCGGCTCCACCCTCGCGGTCGGGGCGCTGGGCGCGGTGGAGTTGGTCCCGCTGATCGTCTTCGGCCTCTACGGCGGGGCGCTCGCGGATTCCTTCGACCGCCGCCGGCTGGTCCTGTGGACCGAGTCCGCGCTCGGCCTGGTCTCCGTCCTGCTGCTGCTCAACAGCCTGCTGCCGCACCCGATGGTGTGGCCGCTGTACGCGATCGCGGCGGCCACCAGCGCGCTGACCGGTCTGCAGCGGCCGGCCCTGGACGCGCTCGTGCCGCGGATCGTCCCGCACGACCAGCTCGCCGCGGCCGCCGCACTCAACGCGCTGCGCCGGCATATCGGCGCCATGGCCGGGCCCGCGCTGGCCGGCGGGCTGCTGGCCCTCGCCGGGCTGCGCTGGGCGTACGCCGTCGACGCGGTCACCTTCGTGGTCTCGGTGCTGCTCACCCTGAGGCTGGCGCCGTCGCCCGCCTCGCACGACGCCGAGCGGCCGTCGCTGCGCGGGATCGCCGAGGGCGCGCGCTACGCCTGGAGCCGCAAGGAACTCCTCGGCACCTACGCCGTCGACGTCCTCGCGATGCTGTTCGCCTTCCCGCTGGCGATCTTCCCGTTCCTCGCCGACGACCTCGATGCCCCCTGGGCACTCGGGCTCATGTACGCGGCGCTGCCGGCCGGTTCCCTCCTGGTGAGCCTTACCGGCGGCTGGACCTCACGCATCCACCGGCAGGGCCGTGCGATCGCACTCGCCGCCGCGGGCTGGGGACTGGCCGTGGCCGCCGCCGGGCTGCTGCACCACGTCTGGCTGGTGCTGCTCCTGCTGACCGTGGCCGGTGCCTGCGACATGATCAGCGGCATCTTCCGCTCGGCGATGTGGAACCAGACCATCCCCGACGAGCTGCGCGGCCGCCTGGCCGGCATCGAGCTGCTGTCGTACTCGGCGGGCCCGCAGCTGGGCCAGGTCCGGGTCGGCGGCATGGCGGCCCTGACGAGCGTACGGGCGTCGGTGTCGCTGGGCGGCCTGCTGTGCTTCGCGGGGGTCGGTCTGCTGGCGCTCGGCCTGCCGAAGCTGATGGCGTACGACGCCAGGACGGATGAGCACGCCCGGCGGATGCGGGAGCGCCGGGCCGCCGCAGCCGGGTCCCACGGCGGGGGCGGTGAGCGGGTCGGCGTTGATGAGCAGGACGGCGACGGGCCCGGCTCCGGATCCGCGGCCCCCGCCCCGGACGCGGACCCGGCACCGGCCTGAGCCCGGGGATGCGGGGCACCACCAGGGCAGCCCCGCGAAGACAGGCTCCTAGTCCTCCCCGTCGCTCTTTCCCCGGCCCGGGCCGTCGTGCCACTTCGGGTCGGTCTCCCACTCCACGTTCCGCTCGTGGGCGGTCTCCATGGCGTGCTCGGCCTCCTCGCGGGTGGGGTACGGGCCGAGGCGGTCGGCGGCGCGGCACTGGGGGCCCTCCTCGACCTTCCGGTGCTCGAGGCAGTAGAACCACTCGCCGGGCTTGCCGGCCGTACTCCTCTTGAACAGCGCCATTACCGCCTCCTGTGGATGCTCTGTGCCACCATCCTGCCCGACGGCCCGCGGATACACTCGCTGGCATGTCTGGCCAGTCACTTCTTGTCCCGGGGAAGATCTCCCCCACCCGCCCCGTCCCCGCCTCGATCCCGCGCCCCGAATACGTCGGGAAGGACGCACCCACCCCGTACACCGGGCCCGAGGTGCAGGACGCCGAAACGATCGAACGGATGCGGATCGCCGGCCGGATCGCCGCGCAGGCGATGGAGGAGGCCGCCAAGCTGATCGCACCCGGCGTGACGACCGATGAACTGGACCGGGTCGCCCATGAGTTCATGTGCGACCACGGCGCCTACCCGTCCACGCTCGGCTACCGCGGCTTCCCCAAGTCCCTGTGCTCCTCGCTCAACGAGGTCATCTGCCACGGCATTCCGGACTCGACCGTCCTGAAGGACGGCGACATCGTGAACCTCGACGTCACCGCGTACATCAACGGTGTGCACGGCGACAACAACGCCACCTACCTGTGCGGCGACGTGGACGAGGAGTCCAGGCTGCTGGTCGAGCGGACCCGGGAAGCGCTCAACCGCGCGATCAAGGCCGTCAAGCCGGGCCGTCAGATCAACATCATCGGCCGGGTCATCGAGTCGTACGCCAAGCGCTTCGGCTATGGAGTGGTCCGCGACTTCACCGGTCACGGCATCAACTCCTCCTTCCACTCCGGCCTGATCGTTCCGCACTACGACAGCCCGCACCACACCACCGACATCAAGCCCGGTATGACGTTCACGATCGAGCCGATGCTGACGCTGGGGACCCACGACTACGACATGTGGGACGACGGCTGGACGGTGGTGACGAAGGACCGCAAGCGGACCGCGCAGTTCGAGCACACGCTGGTGGTCACGGACACCGGGGCCGAAATCCTCACGCTGCCCTGACGGGAGCGGGGAGACTTTACCGACAGGACGTCGGGAACAGGCGTAGGCTCGATACCGACAGGACGTCGGGAACGGGTTGACTCAGGTAAGCCTGAGCAGTTGGGTGAGCCCAGGGTCGGCGGCTCCGCGGAGCCGGCCTGTTCCCGTCCTCCCCCAAGCTCTCGAATCCGAGCAGGGGGGGACCCCCGCCCTCGGTCCCCGGAGGTCCGCCTTGGAAGCGTCCAGCCCGACCCCGCCCGACCCCTCCGCTCCCGCCACCCCGTTCTCGGCGGTCATCCGCACCGCCTCCCACGAGCAGCACACCGAGGCCGAGAACTCCTCCTTCATGAGCGACCTGCTCGGCGGCCGGCTCGGCGTCGACGCCTACCGGCGCTACACCGAGCAGCTGTGGTTCGTCTACCGCGCCCTGGAGGACGCCCCCGGGCCGCTCTCCGACGACCCGGTCGCGGGCCCCTTCGTGCGCCCCGAGCTGGCCCGCACCGCCGCACTGGAGCGCGACCTCGCCCACCTCGGCGGCCCCTCCTGGCGCACCGGCCTGGAGCCGCTGGCGGCCACGAGCGCCTATGCCGACCGGGTGGCCGCCTGCGCCCGCGACTGGCCGGGCGGCTTCGTCGCCCACCACTACACCCGCTACCTCGGCGACCTCTCGGGCGGACAGATCATCCGCGGCACGGCCGAAAAGACCTGGGGCTTCGCCCGCAAGGGCGACGGGGTGCGGTTCTACGTCTTCGAGGACATCGCCAACCCGGCCGCCTTCAAGCGCGAGTACCGGGCACTGCTGGACGCCCTGCCGGTGGACGACCTGGAGAAGCAGCGGGTGGTCGACGAATGCAAGCGCGCGTTCCGGCTGAACAGCGCGGTCTTCCGGGAGCTGGGCGAGCAGTTCCCGTTGAGCGCGTAGGGGCCGCCCCTCCGGGCTCCGCCCGGACCGCTACCGCGTACCGGGACGCACCCGCCCGCCGATGGCGATGGTGCCGTCCGGATACGGGCGGGTGAGGATCCGGGAGCCGGCGCCCTGCCGGATGTCGAGCGGGCGCCCCAGCTCGTGCGTCAGCAGCAGGGCGGCGGCGCCGGTGGCCTCGTCCTCGACGACACCGTCGCCGCGCCGCGGGAAGCCCCGCGCCCGGACCGTGCCCGCGGCCTCGTCCTGCCAGGCCCAGGCGTAGAGCCAGCCCTCCCCCGGCGGCGGTGCGGGCAGCGCGTCGACCTCGGCCACCGAGGCGTACCGCCGGGTGGCACGGGCGGTCACCCACTCCGCGCGCCCGTGCACCCACACCACGTCCCCCTCGAAGCGGACCGCGACCTCACCGGCCGCCGGGCGCAGGGTGCGCGGCGGGCGCCCCAGGCTCCGCAGCAGCCAGGCCAGACCGGCCAACGGATGCCCGGCGAACGGGAGTCGGACGCTCGGGGTGTAAATGTCCACCGTGCCCCGGTTTGCGTCGTCGAGGAACACGGTTTCGCTGAAGCCGAGTTCGGCCGCGAGGGCGGCCCGCTCGGCGTCGCCGGGGACGGCCGCCCCGTCGCGGACGACGCCCAGCAGATTGCCGCCGGCGCCACCGGGCCCGCAGAACACCCGGAGCACATCGAGTTCGGTCACCCGGACAGTACATCGCACGGCCGGGCGGCGCGGCAGAGGCGAGCGGGGCCACCACCGAGGGCCGGCACCGGGAGAGCGGCGGCCGGCTGACCGCGGACCGGAATTCCGCCGGTCATCACCGGTCGTACGGCATGACCCTTACCTTGACCACCGCATGACGGTTCCGTGACCGGGTGCGGGCCAAACCGTGATCCAGCCGTTGTTCATGAGAGCGGGATCACTGGACGGGGCGAGCGAAAACAGGTAAGCCTCAGATAAGTTAGGGCCGCCTTAGTGGCGATCCTCTTGACTGTTTATTGTTCGCGTAGTCCCTTCCGTCCACCCGAGCCCGCCTGGAGCCCCGCATGCGAGCCCATCGCTCCTCCGTCGTCGTCGCCCTCGCCGCGGCCGCGGCCGTCACCGCCGTCGCCGGCTGCGCCGCGAAGAACGACGGCAAGGGGGGCGGCAAGGGCGCCGTCGAGGTGACCGCGACCGACTCCAGCTGTGAGCTCTCCGCCAAGGAGTTCCCTGCCGGACATGTCCGGTTCGCGGTGCAGAACAAGGGCTCCAAGGTCACCGAGGTGTACGTCTACGCGCCCGGCGACCGGATCGTGACCGAGCGGGAGAACATCGGTCCCGGCACCAGCGCGGAGATCACCGCGGAGATCAAGGCCGGTGCGTACGAGGTCGCCTGCAAGCCCGGTATGAAGGGCCACGGCATCCGCCAGAAGGTGACCGCCGGCGGCAAGGGCTCGAACGCCAAGCGCGACCCCAAGCTGGATGCCGCGGTCGCCGCGTACCGCACCTACGTCCAGGAGCAGGCCGACCGGACGCTCCCGGCGGCACAGAAGTTCGCCGACGCGGTCAAGAGCGGCGATGCCGAGGCCGCCAAGAAGGCCTACGCCCTCTCGCGGGTGGGCTGGGAGCGCACCGAGCCGGTCGCCGAGTCGTTCGGTGACATCGACCCCAAGGTCGATGTGCGCGCCGACGGTGTGGAGAAGGGCCAGAAGTGGACCGGCTGGCACAAGCTGGAGAAGTCCCTGTGGGAGGAGAAGAAGATCTCCGGGGACGACAAGAAGCTCGCCGGTCAGCTCATCACCGATCTGAAGGACTGGCAGAAGCGGGTCGGGAAGGCCGAGATCACCCCGACCAGCATGGCCAACGGCGCCAAGGAGCTGCTCGACGAGGTGGCCACCGGCAAGGTCACCGGTGAGGAAGAGCGCTACAGCCACACCGACCTGGTCGACTTCCAGGGCAATGTCGAGGGCGCCGAGAAGGCGTACGAGCTGCTGAAACCGGTCGTCGGCAAGAACGACCCGGCGCTCGCCAAGGAGCTGGACAAGCAGTTCAAGGCGATCCGCACGCTGCTCGACGACCACCGCGACAGCAAGTCCGCCGACGGCTTCGCCTCCTACGACACGGTCGGCAAGGACGACCGCAAGAAGCTCTCCGACGGCGTCAACGCGCTGGCGGAGCCGCTGTCGAAGCTGGCCGCCTCCGTGGCCACCACCAAGTAGTCCGCCGCGGGCGAGGGAGCACGATGACGCAGGACGAGGGCACGACCGCCGAGGACGCCACGACCGCCGAGGGCCGCACTCCCACCGAGGGCGGCACGGCCACCGGCGACGGTACGGCCGCGCGGACCGGCACCGACGGCACGGCCGCGCAGACCGCCGGCGGGCGCGCCCCGTCCCGGCGTTCCCTGCTCGGCTGGGGAGGCGCGGGCCTGGCGCTGGGCGCGGTCGCGGCCGGCGGTACGGCGGCGGCGCTGCGCACCGGCGGCGACGCCCAGCCGGCCGGGGCGGACGCGACCTCGCGCTCCGCGGTTCCCTTCCGCGGCAGGCATCAGGCGGGCATCGCCAGCGCCGTCCAGGACCGGCTGCACTTCGCCTCGTTCGACGTCACCACCGATGACCGCGACGAGCTGATCGCGCTGCTCAAGGAGTGGACGAAGGCGGCGGCGCGGATGACGGCCGGGGACCCGGTCGGCGACGGCGCGGTCGGCGGGCTCGCGGAAGCTCCGCCGGACGACACCGGTGAAGCGCTCGGGCTGCCGCCGTCCCGGCTCACCCTCACCTTCGGCATCGGCCCGACACTGTTCGAGAAGGACGGCAAGGACCGGTTCGGCATCAAGGCCCGGCGCCCCGATGCCCTGATCGATCTGCCGCAGTTCCCCGGCGACAACCTCGACAAGGCGCGCAGCGACGGCGACCTGTGCGTCCAGGCGTGTGCGGACGACCCGCAGGTGGCGGTGCACGCGATCCGCAACCTGGCCCGGATCGGCTTCGGCAAGGTCGCGATCCGCTGGTCTCAGCTGGGCTTCGGCAAGACCTCCTCGACGACGCCGGACGCGCAGACGCCGCGCAATATGTTCGGCTTCAAGGACGGCACCCACAACCTGGCGGGCACCGACACCGCCGCGCTCGACAAGCACGTCTGGGTCGCGGACGGCGAGGCGAAGGGCAAGGAGAGCTGGATGGCCGGCGGCTCCTACCTCGTCGCGCGCCGGATCCGGATGCACATCGAGACCTGGGACCGCACCTCGCGCAAGGAGCAGGAGGACATCTTCGGCCGGGACAAGGGCGAAGGCGCGCCGGTGGGCAAGAAGCACGAGCGCGACACCCCGCATCTGAAGTCGATGCTGCCCACCGCCCATGTCCGCCTCGCGCACCCGGACTCCAACGGCGGGATACGCATCCTGCGCCGCGGCTACTCCTTCACCGACGGTACGGACGGCCTGGGGCGGCTGGACGCGGGGCTGTTCTTCCTCGCCTACCAGCGGGACGTACGCCATGGTTTTGTCCCCCTCCAGCAGAGGCTGGCGGCCAACGACGCGCTCAACGAATACATCCAGCACGTGGGTTCAGCGGTCTTCGCGGTGCCGCCGGGCGTCCGGAACGCGGACGACTGGTGGGGCCGGGAGCTGTTCGCCTGACACCGTCGTCACCGCCGACACCATCGACACCGCCGACACCCTCGACACCGCAGGCAGATGCCGGGAAGAAGGACGTCGGCCCATGAAGGACATGAAGGAAGGGAAGGAACCGGCGTGTTCGGCAACTACCTGATCGGCCTGCGCGAGGGCCTGGAAGCCAGTCTCGTCGTCTGCATCCTCATCGCCTATCTGGTCAAGACCGGGCGGCGGGAGGCGCTGCGTCCGGTCTGGCTCGGGATCGCGCTCGCCGTGGTGCTGTCGTTCGCGTTCGGCGCGGCGCTGCAGTTCGGGTCGCAGACCCTGACCTTCAAGGCCCAGGAAGCGCTGGGAGGTTCGCTGTCGGTCATCGCGGTCGGCCTGGTGACGTGGATGGTCTTCTGGATGCGGCGCACCGCGCGGCATCTGAAGAAGGAGCTGCACGGCAAGCTGGACGCGGCGCTGCAGATGGGCACCGTGGCGCTGGTGGTCACCGCGTTCCTGTCGGTGGGCCGCGAGGGCCTGGAGACCGCGCTGTTCGTCTGGACCGCCGCGCAGTCCGCCAACGACGGCGTCCGGCCGCTGATCGGTGCGCTGCTGGGCCTGCTGACGGCCGTGCTGCTGGGCTGGCTGTTCTACCGCGGTGCCGTGCGGATCAACCTGGCGAAGTTCTTCACCTGGACCGGCGGCATGCTGGTGGTGGTCGCGGCGGGCGTGCTGGCGTACGGCTTCCACGATCTGCAGGAAGCGGACCTCCTGCCGGGGCTGGCGTCGCAGGCGTTCGACATCAGCGACCTGATCCCGGCCGACAGCTGGTACGGCACCCTGCTGAAGGGCATCTTCAACTTCCAGCCGGACCCGACCGTTCTTCAGGTCACGGTGTGGGCTCTGTATCTCATCCCCACGCTCACGATCTTCTTCGCCCCCGGTAGGGTGGCGCCGAATCGTGCCACCCCGGCGGCCGCCCCGTCCGCCCCGGTCGCCCCGAAGGAGCCCGAGCCCCATGACACGCAGGTCGCCGTTCCGGGTGCCCGCAACACTGACGTCGGCAGTGGCCGCGATGGTGATAGTGAGCGGGTGCATGACGGTGCACGGCGAGAGGGAGATGCTGCCGGCGGTGTCGAAGGCTGAGGGCGCCAAGGCGCTCACGCACTTCACCGAGAGCTTCAACAAGGCCAACCATCAGCTCGATCCGGCGCTGAACCCCTCCTTCGAGGGAGGCGCGCTGCTCGCCATCGACCAGGCCGGGATAAAGGCGTCACACGCCTTGCAGCCGCAGGGCAATCCGGGCTTCAAGGACCTGGCGTTCACGGATCCGCACTTCACCGTGCCCAAGCAGGCGGGGTGGCCGAAGTACTTCATCGCGGACGCGGCCAGCAACCGCAAGAACGCCCGCGGCCAGAACACCCGCTGGTTCCTGGTGTTCAGCCGCAACGGCATCGACGAGCAGTGGCGCGCGGTGTACCTGGCGACGTTCGCGGGCAACAAGGCCCCGGAGCTGAAGACGGACAAGAAGGGCTACGCGGAGGCGGTGCCCACCGGCGCGAAGTCCGGTCTGGCGGTCGACCCCGGCAAGCTGAGCAGCACCTACGCCGACTACCTCAACACCGGCAAGGGCAGCACCTTCGCCTCGGGACCGCAGACCGACGGCTGGCGGGCGCGGCGCGCCAAGGACGCCAACCGGGCCGGCCAGCGCATCATGTGGGAGGACTCGCCCGCGACCTACCCGCCGGTGGCGCTGCGGACGACGGACGGCGGTGCGCTGGTGTTCTTCTCGACCGTCTACCACCAGCAGCAGACGCTGTTCGCCGGAGCGACGATCTCGGTCGGGAAGCTGAAGGGCCTCCTGCAGGGGCCGCCGAAGAAGACCAACCGGATGCTGTTCACCACGGTCTCCGGCCAGACGGTCAAGGTGCCTGCCGAGAGCGCCGGGGGGAAGGTCGCGGTCCTCAACCGGATCGAGGCGAAGACCGCGGTGAAGCCGCTGTAGCCGGCCGGGAAACCGCTCGTACCTACCAGGAAGGGCCGTCGGGGTGACCCGGCGGCCCTTCGGTGTGTGCATACGGGATGAGCAAAGGGGGGTGACGGGGTCAGCTCAGCGGCCGATCGGCCAGGCCGCCGTCTCGTGGTGGTGCGGCTCGCGGACGTTGAACTCCGCGCAGGCGTCGGTGAGCGATTCCAGCAGCGTCAGCGGGTCGGGCAGGGCCAGCTCGGGGCCGCGCAGCCAGGTCACCGCGGGCTGCTCACCGGGCAGCGCCGAGGGCGGCAGCAGTACATAGCTGCCGCGGCAGTGCCAGCGCAGGCCCGGGTGCTCGTCCATGGTCTCGGGGTGGCAGTCCAGCTCGCAGGGCCACCACTCGTCCTCGTCGTCCGGGGTGCCGCGGGTGGCGGTGAAGAAGAGCATCCGGCCGTTGAACCCGGCGCCGCTGAGGGTGATCGGCCCGACGTCGATACCCGCCGCGTCCAGCCGTCCCAGGGCGCTGCGGCCCGCCTCGACGGGGACGTCCAGCACATCGTGGATGATGCCGGTGGCGGTGATGAAGTTGGCCTGCGGGAGGGTGCGGACCCAGGCGGCGACCTTGTCGCGGTCGGTGGTGGCGACGGTCTGCCAGCCGAACGAGATGGGGTGACGGGCGGGGGTGGGACAGCCGATGCGTTCACAGGAACAGCCGTAGCCGGAGGGGTGCGCCGCCGGGGCCACCGGGAAGCCCGCTTCGGCCGCCGCCAGCAGCAGGTCCTCGCGGCTGCGCGCAGCCGCTGATCCCGTGTCCGTATCGCCGCCGTCCGATCCGCTCTTCGGCCGGCGCAGCCACTGGGAGAACCTGCTCTTGCGTTCCATCTATCCCCTCACTTCGAGCGGTGGTCTGGGATCAATGCTGCCACCATCCTGCGCCTCGGGTGACCGGTGTGGAGATCCGGGGTGAACGAAGGGCGGACCAATACCGGCAATTCAGGTCATCGACGACAGGATGCCGCCGCCTGCGCCCGGCCGCCGGGTGCGCTCAGCCGCGTGGCCGCAGGCCGTGCAGCACCTGGTCGACAAGGGTGTCGACAAAGTCGTAGGTCAATTCGCCGGCACGCATCAGCCAGCGCTGTGAGAAGGGACTCAGCATCATCTCGGTGGCGATCCGCAGATCGACGCCCTCGGCGAGCTCGCCGGCCTCCTGGGCCGCCCGCAGCCGGTCGACGTAGACCCGGGTTCCGGGTTCCATCAGCCGCGCGACGAAGGTGCGGGAGAGCTCCTCGTCGTTGGCGCCGGCGGCCGCGAGGGCGCGATAAGGGGCCTGGAACGCCGGATCGTTGAATTCGTCGACCGTGGCATGCAGCACGGACTTCAGGTCCGCGGCCAGGTCGCCGGTGTCCGGCAGCCCCTGCGCGGAGTAGTCGTCGACGCCGGCGGTGAAGGCATCCAGCAGGACGGCGGCCTTGGAGGGCCACCAGCGGTAGATCGTCTGCTTGCCGACCCCGGCCCGGGAGGCGATGCCTTCGATCGTGAGCTTGTCGTAGCCCACCTCGCCGACGAGGGCGAGGGCGGCGTCGAAGATCGCCCGGCGGGAGCGTTCGCTGCGACGGGTGGAGTCGGGGGCTGCTTTGTCGGCCATACGGCGAGTCTAGCCAGAGGGAGGCGAGACGTATCGTCTTGACGAGACGCGGCGTCTCGTCCATGATGGAGTGCGGTGGGCGAGACGCTACGTCTCGTTCACTGCGGAGGAAAAGGCCGCGGCGGAAAGGTTCCGCAGCACAAAAGGCTCAAGAGGAAAGCGACGAGGAAGGGGAACGCCATGAGCAAGGGAAACGCCGGCGGGATGCTCGGGGTCGGCGGCACCCGCGCCAAGCTCTCGCGCGGCGCGCTGCGCGGCGGCGGCACCGCGGACCACGGCGGCCAGGGGCTGCCCGATGACCGGGAACGGCGCCGTGAACTGCTGCGCAGGTTCCAGGAGCGGGCGCAGGAGAAGTGAGCCGCGGACCACCCGAACGGTGCTCGGTCCGGGGCGCCGGGGCTCCGCGCGGCGGACGATGTGGGAGCGCGTACGAGATCACGTACCCGCCTGAGCACCGCCACCGTGAGGAGCCTTCCTTGCGTATCCCCCGGCGCACCGCCACCCCCCGCCGCTATCTGATGTGCCCGCCGACGCATTTCCAGGTCAGCTACGCCATCAACCCCTGGATGAACCCCGGCAAGCCCGTCGATCTCGCCCTGGCGCAGGCCCAGTGGGAGGATCTGCGCGACCGCTACCGCGCGCTCGGCCACACGGTCGAGGAGCTGGCGCCGCGCCCCGGTCTCCCTGACATGGTCTACGCCGCCAATGGCGCCACCGTCGTGGACGGGCGGGTGCTCGGCGCCCGGTTCGCCTTCGCCGAGCGGCAGGGCGAGGCCGCGGTGCACGCCCGCTGGTACCGCGACCACGGCTTCGCCGACGTCGGCACCCCGCAGCACGTCAACGAGGGTGAGGGCGACTTCGCCGTCACCGCCTCCTGGCTCCTGGCCGGCCGCGGCTTCCGCAGCAGTCCGCTCTCCCATGCGGAGGCCCAGGAGTACTTCGCCCGGCCGGTGATCGGCCTCGATCTGGTCGACCCGCGCTTCTATCACCTCGACACGGCGCTGTGCGTGCTCGGCGGCGGGGGCCGGCCGGGCGGCGGGGCGGCGGAGGGTGCGGCGGAGGTCATGTACTACCCCGGCGCGTTCTCCGCCGGGAGCCGGGCCGTGCTGGCCCGGCTGTTCCCCGACGCGCTGCTCGCCGGCGCGGCCGATGCGGCGGCGTTCGGGCTGAACGCGGTGTCCGACGGTCTGCATGTGCTGTTGCCGCAGGCGGCGGTGGGGCTTTTCGAGCCGCTGCGGGCGCGGGGGTACGAGCCGATCGGGATGGATCTGGCCGAGCTGATGAAGGGCGGGGGAAGCGTGAAGTGTGTGACGGGGGAGCTGCGTTCGGCGTGAATCCCCGCGGGTGGGGTCAGGGCCGGTCCGGGGGGGTCAGGACCGGTCCCGGGTGGGGTCAGGACCGGTCCCGGGTGGGGTCAGTGCCGGTACGGAGCCGGGTCAGGTCCAGTCGTCGCCCCAGGAGGCGTCGCGGGCGTCGCGGTAGTGGGTGCCGTGCCGCTTGGTCACCGTGGTGCGCTGCAGGCCGTCCTGCGCCGTGCACAGGTCCAGGAGGACCTGGCCCTTGCGGAGTTGGGGTTTGCGGATGATGCGGGCGGGGGCGGGGGTGGCGTCGAGGGTGGTCGCGGCCACGTAGCTGAACTTTTCGTCCTCGTACGGGAGGGAGCCGCCCTTGACCTGGCGGTGGAGCGAGGAGCGGTTGACCCGGGCGGCGAAGTGGCACCAGTCCTCACCGGGGACGATGGGGCAGGTGTCGCCGTGCGGGCAGGGGGCGACGATGCGCAGTCCGGCCTCGGTGAGCTGGGTGCGGGCCTCACGGATGCGGAGGTAGCCCTCGGGGGTGCCGGGTTCGATCAGGACGACGCTACGGGCCGCGGCGGCCGCCGCTGCGACGACGGCACGGCGGTCCTCGGGACGCAGCTCCCCCAGGACGTAGGAGACGGTGACGAGGTCCGTGCCGGTGGGGACCGACAGGCCCTCGCCGATGGTCGCCCGCCGCCATGTGGTGTCGGGGAGGGTCTTGGCGGCCAGTTCCCTGCCGAGGTCGAGGGCGGGCTGCGCCCAGTCCAGGACGGTGCTGCGCGGGCCTTCCCAGGTGGCCGCGGTGGCCCAGGTGGCGGCGCCGGTGCCGCCGCCGATGTCGACATGGGTGGCCGGGGACCAGTCCGGGACCCGCGCGGCGAATGCGGCCAGCGCCGCCCGTACCGCCTCGAAGGTGGCCGGCATGCGGTAGGCGGCGTACGCGGCCACATCCGCGCGGTCACGCAGGACCGGGGCGTCGGTGGGGGTACGTCCCCGGTAGTTGGCGATCAGCCGCTCGACGGCCTGCGCGGCCTGTTTGGGCGGCAGGCCGTCGAGCAGGCCCGCCAGCGCGGCGCGCAGTTCCTCGTGCATGGGGGAAATTCTACGGGGCCCGGTGGGATGCCCTGCCTGGTCATGGGGTGCGCTGCCGGTCATGGGGTGCCCTGCCCTGTCATGGGGTGCCCTGCCCCGTCGTGGGGTGCCCTGCCCCGTCATGGGGTGCGCTGCCCCGTCGTGGGATGCCCTGCCCGGTCAGGTGGCGCGGGAGACCGCGCGGGCCAGCCGGGTGGCGGCCGCGGCGCGGGGAGCGCTGCCGCCGTTGTGGCGGCGGGGGTGGACGGTGTTGGCGAGGAGGACGAGGAAGGTGTCGGTGGCCCGGTCGAGGACCAGGCTGGTGCCGGTGAAGCCGGTGTGCCCGGCCGCGCCGCGGCCCGCCAACTCACCCATGAAGTACGGCTGGTCGACGCCGAAGCCCAGGCCCGGCGGGTCGAGGAGGGCGGCGACGGCGTCGGGACCGAGGATCCGGGCCGTGCCGTAGGCGCCGCCGTTGAGCAGGGTGCGGCACAGCACCGCCAGGTCCTGGGCGGTGGAGAACAGGCCCGCGTGACCGGCCACGCCGCCCAGCGCCCAGGCGTTCTCGTCGTGCACCTCGCCGCGGACCAGGCCGCGGTCCGCCTTGGCCCAGGGCCGCCGCTGGTCCTCGGTCGCGGCCACGCCCTGCGGCGCCAGCGGACCGTAGGAGGTGCTGGCCATGCCCAGCGGGCCGGTGATGCCGTCGCGGATCAGGGCGTCGAGCCGGTGTCCGGTGCGCTGCTCCAGGAGCAACTGGAGGGCGATGAGGTTGAGGTCGGAGTAGCGGTGTGCGGTGCCGGGGCGGCCGCTGGGGGCCGCGGCCTCGGCCCACAGGAGCGCCAGTTGGGCGGCGCGGGTCCGGTGGTCGTGGAAGGGCAGCTCGGGGGCGAGACCGGAGGTGTGGGTGAGCAGCTGCCGGACGGTGATGCCGGGGGCGAAGGCGGGCAGGTCGGCGCGGACCTCGTCGTCGAGGGCCAGCCGGCCGCGTTCGGCCTGCTGGACGGCGGCGATGGCGGTGAAGAGCTTGCTGAGCGAGGCGAGGTCGAAGACGGTGCCGACCCGCATCGGCTCCCACCGGTCGCGGGGCAGATCGAGACCGCGCCCGAGCCCGGGGTCGTAGGACCGGTAGCGCAGCGCCCAGCCCGCGGCGGCCTCGGCGGCGACGACGGGGCCGCGGCCGGCCAGGACGACGACTCCGGGGGCCCAGGGCGGACGGCCCTCGGGCAGCGCCCGCACGCCGCGGACCAGCCGCTCCATACAGGCGGGGTCCAGTCCCGCCCGGGCGGGGGTGCCGTAGGTGAGTCTCGGTGCGTTCAGAGCCTGGTCCTCTCGCCGGCCGTGCTCCCGTTGCTCTCCCCCCTACGCTGCCACGGGCGGCACATTCCCAGGAAGCTCACGAGCGCCAATATGGCGCAGGAGAGCTGTACGAGGGCCATCGGCAGGGCCGTTCGCTCGCCCGCGATGCCCACGAGCGGCGAGGCCACCGAGCCGAGCAGGAAGGTGGAGGTGCCCAGCAGCGCGGAGGCGGAGCCGGCCGCATGCGGGGTACGCAGCAGCGCGAGGGTGTTGGTGCTCGGCATGACCAGGCCCATCGCCGACATGAGGACGAAGAGGCCGGCGGCCACCGGCACCAGGCCGGGACGGCCGAAGACGCCGGAGGACATCACCAGCAGCCCGGCGGCGGCGAGCGCGATCACGGCCAGGCCGGTGCCGAGCACCTTGTCGAGGCTGACCCTGCCGACCAGGACCTTGCCGTTGAACTGGCCGACACACACCAGGCCGACCGAGTTGAGGCCGAAGAGCAGGCTGAAGGTCTGCGGGGAGGCGCCGTAGATCTCCTGGATGACGAACGGCGAGGCGGAGATATAGGCGAAGAGCGCGGCGAAGGCGAAGGCGCCGACCAGGAGGTATCCGGAGAAGGCGCGGTCGGCGAGCAGATCACGCATGGTGCGCAGGGTCTGGCCGAGGCCGCCGGAGTGGCGGCGGGCGGGCGGCAGGGTCTCGTCGAGCCTGCGCCACACCAGGAGGGTGAGCGCCACTCCGACGACGGTGAGGACGACGAACACGCCGCGCCAGTCGGTGATCTGGAGGATCTGGCCGCCGATGAGCGGGGCGACCACCGGCGCCGCTCCGGAGATCAGCATCAGGGTCGAGAAGAACCGGGCCATCGCCACGCCGTCGTACAGATCGCGGACCACCGCCCGGGCGATGACGATCCCGGCGGAACCCGCCAGGCCCTGCAACAGGCGGCAGCCGATGAGGAGTTCGGCGGTGGGGGCGAACGCGCACAGCGCGGTCGCCAGGATGTAGATCACCATGCCGGCCAGCAGCGGGCGGCGGCGGCCCCACTTGTCGCTCATCGGGCCGACGATCATCTGGCCCAGCGCCATGCCCGCCAGGCAGGTGGTCAAGGTGAGCTGGACGGTGGCGGCCGGGCTGTGCAGGGCCGCGGTGACCTGCGGCAGGGCCGGCAGATACATGTCCATGGAGAGCGGCGGGACCGCCGTGAGGCCGCCGAGGACGAGGGTGACGAGGAGGCCGGTGCGGCGGGACGCGGGCAGCGGGGCCGGTGTGTGCGGTGCTGCTGCCGCGTCCCGCTCGGCTATGGCGGGAAGTTCCGTGGAATCGGCCGTGCCGGGCTCCGTCATCAGGTCTCCATGGGTCGTCGAGGGCGGCTCCATGGTGTCATGCACAAGGCGCCTTCCGGCGAGTTCCGGACCGGTCCCTTCGACGGAAACCGGACGTTCCGGGGTCCTAGGTCGCAGGTCCCGGTCGGCCCCGTCAGGCGGGCTTCAGCCCCGGATCACCCGCCTCGGAGACGAAGGAGGCGGCGGTGTGCACCGGCGCCCCGGGGGTGGTGACGGCGGACACCGTGCGGTAGTCGGCGCGGGCGGTCTCCTGGCCGAGGGTGACGGTCACATAGCCGCGCCGGCCGTTGTAGAACTTCATGTGCGGGTTGGCGGCCAGGTACGTGGCCCAGTTGCCGGGCTTGTCCGCGCCGTCCTTGCCGCTGGCGATCGAGGTGGTGACGAACTCCACCCCCGCGGTGCGCGAGCCGGGGTCCTTGAAGTCCTTCTTGATGTCGAACGCGTAGTGGACGTGCACATCGCCGGTGAGCACGACGAGGTTGTCCACGCCCGCCGACTCCGCGCCCGCGAGGACCCGGTCGCGGGAGGCCGCGTAGCCGTCCCAGGCGTCCATGCTCAGCTGGTAGCCGGCGCCGGTGGCGTTGCGCCGCTCGGAGAAGGTGACCTGCTGCGGCAGGACGTTCCAGCGCGCGGAGGACTCCCGCCAGCCGTCGATCAGCCAGCGCTCCTGGGCGGCGCCGGTCAGGGTGCGCGCGGGGTCCAGGGACTCCGGGCCCGGGGCGTGCCAGCCGTCACCGTAGGCCTGGTCGGAGCGGTACTGGCGGGTGTCGAGGATGTCGAACTGGGCGAGCTGCCCGTACTGGACGCGGCGGTAGAGCCGGGCGTCGGCGCCCTTGGGCCGCTGCGGGCGGCGCAGCGGCTGGTTCTCCCAGTACGCCCGGTAGGCGGCGGCCCGGCGGACGAGGAACTCGTCGGGCGGGAGGTGGTCCTCGCTGATGTCGGAGGCGTAGTTGTTCTCCACCTCGTGGTCGTCCCAGGTGACGATGAAGGGGTGCGCGGCGTGCGCGGCCTGCAGGTCCGGGTCGGACTTGTAGAGGGCGTAGCGCAGCCGGTAGTCCTCCAGGGTGACCGTCTCCCGGTTGAAGACCGCGGGCAGCGTGCGGTCGGTGTAGTTGCGGACGCCGCCGGCCGCGCCGACCGGGTACTCGTAGAGGTAGTCGCCGAGGTGGAAGACGACGTCGAGGTCTTCCTCGGCCAGGTGCCGGTAGGCCGTGAAGTAGCCGTCGTGGTAGGCCTGGCAGGAGACCGCGGCGAGCTTCAGCTCGGAGAGCCGGGCGGCGCGGGCGGGAGCGGTGCGGGTGCGGCCGGCCGGGCTGATCCAGCTGCCGGCGCGGAAACGGTAGTAGTAGACGCGGTCGGGCGCCAGGCCGGTGGGCTCGATGTGCACGGAGTGGTTGAACTCCGGGTGGGCTTCGGCACGGCCCTGGCCGGCCAGCCGCTGGAAGCGCTCGTCGTAGGCGACTTCCCAGCGGACGGTGACCCTGGCGTCCGGCATGCCTCCCCCACTCTCACGTTCGTTCGAGCGGGGGGACCCCCATCCGGGCTCGTACGGGCGCGGGGCGAGGCGGGTCCACAGCACCACGGAGCCGGGCCGCGGGTCCCCGGAGGCGACGCCGAGGGTGAAGGGGTTCTCGGTGATCTTCCGCGCATCGGCCTCGGCGGCGTAGGCGCCGGTGCCCGGGAGGTTGGTCGTGAAGGCGAGCGCGGCGGCGGCTCCGGTGACGGTGAGAAAGCGGCGGCGGCCGAAGTGTGCGGCGGCGGCCCTGATCTCCTGCTCGTGCGGTGCGTGGTGCGTCATCTGGCCCTCCCCTGGCGGCGGTTGTCCCCAGTGATTGCAGGGCCGCGGGACGGCGCGGCGCTGTCCCGTGCACGACGCAGGCATGACAGGTGGATGAGGACCGGTCCCGCAAAGGACGCCGTCGGACAATCACGGCACCCGCCGTGCCTCCGTAGGATTCGGGGCATGGCTGAACTGATGGTGCGCGACGGCACCTGGACCTTCGACCACGAGGCCGTGCGGATCGTGCCGGGGCACGAGCGCGGGGTGCACAAACTCCGCCAGGATCTCGGCGAGTTCACCGTGCCGCTGATCGCGATAGCCAAGATCGCCTACGAACCGGCCCGCAAGGGCGGCCGGCTGCGACTGCGGCTGCGGGAGGGCGCCGATCCGCTGCTGCAGGTCACCGGCGGCGGGCTGCCGGACGAGGCGAACCCGTACCAGGTGGCCGTGGACGCCGCGCGGGTCGATGTCGCCGAGTACTTCGTGGACGCGGTGCGCCAGGCCCTGCTGCTGGAGCAGATTCCGGACGGGCCCGCCGAGCGCTATCTGCTGCCCGGCCCGGCCGTGCCGCTGTCGGCCGCGGGAGTGGACGGCATCGCCTCCTTCGACGGTGAGCGGGTGCGCCTCGAATGGCGCTGGAACACCAGTGAGACCAAGCGGAACCAGGGCCCCAGGGACTTTGCGCCGGCCGATCTGGAAGCGGTGGAGTGGCGGGCCGCCGCCGGGCTGGAGTCCGGCTATCTCCGCTTCCGGACGCACGGGTCGACCGACCTGATCGCGCCGGAGCACGACCCCCATGCCATCGAACTGTGGGGCTTCAAGAAGGAGAGCGGCACGACGGCGCTGCTGGCGGCCGCGGTCGCGGCGCGGCTGCCGCATCCGTCGGCCGGCCCAGGCAAGGCCCTCAGGGCGGACGCGCCGGCCCTGCCGGCCGCCCCGGCACCCGCCCCGGCCGCTCCCCCGGCAGCCGGCGCGACCCCCGCCGACGACCATGACGCCCTGCTACGGCGGCTGCGCGAACTGGGCGAACTGCGCCGGGAGGGCATCCTCACCGAGGAGGAGTTCACCGCCACGAAGGCCGCGGTGCTGCAGCGCTTCCACACCACGGGCTGAGGCGCGGCGGCTGCCCGTCCGCCCGCCGTACGCCGTTTACGCTGCCGCCATGGCAGAGAACACAGAGCCGGCACGGACCGCGCGGACGACGCCGAGGGCACGGGCCGGGCAGGTGGGCGGCACGGCGACCGCGGACCGGCCCACGCTGCCGGCACCGACCTCGCGGGGCGGGCAGAGCTTGCAGACGGCACCCACACCACAGGAGGCACGGCAGGGCGGGGCCCCGCACCGGAAGGTCGCCGTGGTCACCGGCGCCGGCTCCGGCATCGGGCGGGCGGTCGCCCATGCGCTGATCGCCGCCCACTGGACGGTGGTCCTGGCCGGGCGGCGCGCGCAGGCACTGGCCGAGACCTCCCGGCTGGCGGGCCCGCTGGACGCCGGCGGCCCCGCGGTCCTGACGGTGCCGACCGATGTCACCCGCCCCGATGAGGTCGACGCCCTCTTCGCCGCCGCCCGCGAACGCTTCGGGCGGGTCGATCTGCTCTTCAACAACGCGGGCACGTTCGGCCGGGCGGTGCCGCTGGAGGAGCTGTCCGCTGACGACTGGCGCGCGGTCGTGGACGTCAACCTCACCGGCTCCTTCCTCTGCGCCCAGGCCGCGTTCCGCGCCATGAAATCCCAGGAGCCGCAGGGCGGACGCATCATCAACAACGGCTCGGTCTCCGCGCACACGCCGCGCCCGCACTCCGTCGCGTACACCGCCACCAAGCACGCGATGACCGGTCTGACCAAGTCGCTCTCCCTGGACGGCCGTCCGTACGGCATCGCCTGCGGCCAGATCGACATCGGCAATGCGGCGACCGAGATGACCGGCCCGATGCAGACCGGCATTCTGCAGGCGAACGGCCAACTGGCGGTGGAGCCGGTGATGGACGCGGCGGACGTGGCCCGCACGGTGGTGCACATGGCGGAGCTGCCGCTGACCGCCAATGTGCAGTTCGCGACGGTGATGGCGACCAACATGCCGTATATCGGGCGGGGTTGAGGAGAACGGCTGCGGGCGGGGTCGAGGGCACGGCGGAGGGCGGGGCCGGCGGCGGGCCGGGAAGGCGCCGGGGCGGGATCCGCCGCCGGGCCGGATCGCGGCGGCCGCGGGCCCGGGGCCGAGCCGCCGCACCGGCCCGGCGCGTCGAATCCCCGTACGACCCCTGCCCTCCTGTCGCTTGCGGTGGCACCCTTACCTCGGATCCGCACCACTCATCTGCCGGGGCCGCCCGCGCGCGGCCCCGTTCCCCCGCGGCCGGCGCGCCCCGTCGCGCGCGGCCCCCGCAGAAGGAGTTACGCGTGAGACGAACCGTTCGTGGCATACCGGCAGTTCACGGCACGCCCGCGGCACACCGCGCGCACCGGTCCCGGGCCGCCCTCGGCACCCTGACCGCCGCCGGTACGCTGCTCGCCCTGCTGCTCCCCACCGGCTCGGCCGCCGCCACCCCGCCGAGCTCCCACCGCTCCCCCGCCCCGCGGACCGCCCCCGGCGCCTTCTGGACCGCGGAGCGGATGCGCAGCGCCGTTCCCCTGGACCTCGCCGCACCCGCGAAGCACGCCCCCACCACCGCCGTCCCGCGCAGCGCCCCGCTGAAGGTGGCCCCCACGCTCCCGCAGCTCCCGCAGCTCCCGCAGGCCTCGAAGGCGCCCTCCGCCACCCCGCTGCTCCCCGGCACGCTCCCCCAGGCCGGCGGGCCCTGGACCGGCGGCGGCGCGGTCACCAAGACCACCGGCCGGGTGTTCTTCACCTACCAGGGCCGTACCGCGTCCTGCTCCGGCGACGCGGTGACCAGCGGCAACAAGAGCACCGTGCTCACCGCGGGGCACTGTGTGAAGCTGGGCGGCGTCTGGCACACCGACTGGGTCTTCGTCCCCGGCTACCACGACGGCGAGGCCCCGTACGGCAAGTGGCCCGCGGCCAAGACGCTCTCCACCCCCCAGTGGACGGCGAGTGAGGACATCAACTACGACGTCGGTGCCGCGGTCGTCGCCCCGCTCGACGGCAAGAAGCTCACCGATGTCGTCGGCGGCCAGGGCCTGTCCTTCAACTCCGGCTACAGCAAGGCGATGTACGCCTTCGGCTTCCCCGCGGCCGCCCCGTACGACGGCAGCAAGCTGATCTACTGCAGCGGCACCACCTTCAAGGACCCGCTGTTCTCCGGTGACCACGGTCTGGCCTGCAACATGACCGGCGGCTCCAGCGGCGGCCCCTGGTTCACCGCCTTCGACGAGAAGACCGGCACCGGTCTGCAGTCCTCGGTGAACAGCTTCGGCTACCAGTTCTGGCCCAACACCATGTTCGGCCCCTACTTCGGCGACGACGCCAAGAACCTCTACACCACGGCCCAGTCGTCCTGACCTCCGGCCCCGCGCCTCGGGGGCCGTACGGCCGGACCGCGTGCGGCCCCCTCACCCACCGTCCCTTCCCGGCACAACCGGCAGCAGCAGAAAGGACGGCTGCCTCCCCCCGCTGATCAGCGTCGTCCGGCCCGCGTAGACGTCCGAGCCCCGGTCCTCGGCATCCGTGTGCACGAACGCACCGTTGCCCCGCATCGCGACCTCCGACGCCGACGCCGACGGCCACGGCCCCTCCCCCGGAAACTCGAAGTCCCGGCCCTGCACCGAGACGCCGAGGCGGTATCCGGCCGGCACCACCACCGACGTCGGCCAGATCTCGATGTGCAGGTCGACCGGTTCGCCGGGGGTGAGCGGCTGCCGCTCGTCGAAGGGGTGCCAGGGCCGGTACGGTTCGCTGCGCGCGGGGTCGGGCTTGCGCAGCGAGGCCCGCAGCCAGCCCAGTCCGACCGCCCCGCGCGGGTCCACCGCGCTGACGAAGCTGACATCGCGGCCGCCGGGGTCCTGCACCCGGAGGGTGAGGAACAGATCGGCGTCCGTGGTCGACGACGCCACCCGCAGCGACGCGGAGGCGGGCCCGGTCAGCTCCAGCTCGTCCGTCAGGGGCTCGGTCCAGAACGTCAGACCGTCGCCGAGCGCATCGAACCCGGCACTTTGCTCGGCGGGGGCCGCCGCCGGCGCGAGCGCCAGGCGGTCGAGATCGAGGTGGAACGCCGTCCACTGCGTGCGCGCCAACGGCCACTCCCCTTCCGGCCGTTGCTCGAAGCCGCCGTCGGCCCGCCGGACGTTGAGGAGGACCGGCGGCTGCTCGTCCCAGCCGGTGTCGCGGCCCTGGAGGAAGTGCCCGAAGAACCGCTTCTGCAGGCCGACCCCGTAGTCCGTGTAGAACTCCACCCAGTGCTGCAGCCCATGCACTTCCAGCCACTTGTGGTCACTCGCGACCCCCGCATACCCCTCGAAACCGCCCCGTGTGTGCAGGGGATGCGCCCAGTTGACCGCGGACAGCACGGGAACGGTGATCCGCGGCAGGTCCGCGGTCCGCTCCCGGTAGTACGCGTCGAGCAGCGCATGATCGTGCACCGCGCCCACCGTGTCCGCCGCGTTCTTCGCCCGCTCCTCGTCGCTCAGCACCCCGGGGCCGGTGACCGGAACGCCCGTGATCCGGTGCCAGGGGCTGCCGGCCACACCGTGCTGCACCGAGGCGACCTGCACCGGGTACCACTGCTGCAGGAAGGTGTGCAGGATCCCGCCGTGATGGGTGAGTTCACGGTAGAAGTCGGTGCCCCCCTCCCACGGGCAGATCGCCGCGAGGTGCGGCGGCCGCAGCGCGGCGACCTGCCATTGGTTGACCGCGTAGTACGAGATGCCGAGCAGCCCCACCTTGCCGTTGCTCCAGGGCTGGACCCCCGCCCACTCGATGCACTCGTAGTAGTCCCGCGTCTCGCGCGGCGAGAAGATGTCCAGGTAGCCCGGTGACCGGCCGGCACCGCGCGAGTCGACCCTGATCACCACGTACCCTTCGGGCACCCATTTCTCCGGATCGGCCGTCTCCCAGTTCTGGTAGCGGTTCGAGGACCCGGCGACGGCATCCGGGTGCTCGTCCGACAAGGTGCGCCACATGGGGGCGAACCCCTCCTGGAAGGCGAGCCCCTTGGCGTACGGCCCATGGCTCATGATCACGGGGTGGGTCGCACCGTCGTCCGGCAGGAACACATCGGCGCGGAGCTCGACCCCGTCGTCCATCGTGATCGGCGCATCCCAGTCGACGAGCATCACACCGTCCTCGGAGCAACCCCCGAAGCACTGAGCACTGCCGCGGCGCAGCCCACCGTCCGGGCCGACGGGCGCCACCGCTCCCGCCTCCCATTGTCCGCGGGGATCCGCGGGGGCGCCACGGCATGAGGGCGGGGCGCCAGGGGGCCACCGGGGGACGCCGGGGACGCAGGGGGACGCCAGGAGGCTGGCCGCCCGGCGAGGACGGCCACGACCTGCGGCCGGACCGGCAGGTCCCGTCGGGCTCTTCCCGGCGCGCACCTCTCTGACCAGCAGGTATCCCAGGCATCCCGCCCGCGGGGCCGCCCGGGAGCGCGGGGTAACTTGTCCCTCACCAAGGGCAGGGGCCTGCACTACACTCTCGCCAGTCGAAATGGGTTGGACATGCAGCGAATTGCGGGGCGATACGGGCGTTCCGGCAGGCAGGGGCGCCCTCGAAGCATCGGCCGGGAGGGCGGGCCGCGTCCGGACCGGCTCCGTCTTTGGCCGGAGAAGGCCTTCCTCCGTCTCGTCCCGCCGGAAACATGCCGTGCGGTATCCCTCGGTAGCCCTACAGTCACTCTGGCTGAGACCGGAACACACACCCGCACGACGCCCCGGCGAAGGAGGGACCGTGACGCGCTCGGTGCCCGTCACCGCGACCGTCACCGCACAAGCAGCCCACCGACGGCACCGGCGGCCCTGAAGACCGGCCCCGCCCCGGCCCCACGACCGCCCGGCACCCACCGAGCCCGACCGTCCGGCACCCACCGGCCCCGGCCGTCCGACACCCACCGAGCCCGGCGTCAGCCCTGCCCCCGTACCGTCCCCTCTTCACCCCGAGCGCAGCAACAGCCGTAGGAGTATCCGTTCATGTGGTGGCCCCGCCGTCATGGTCCAGCGCAGCGAGCAGCACTGCCGCAGCCCCCTCACCACCGGCCTCCCAGCTCCCCGTGGACCTCGCTCCGAGAGCAGTTGGCGGTCTTCTTCGCCACCTGGTCCGTCACCCGTCTCGTCCACCGCGATCTCCGGCTGTCCGGTGTACGGGACATGCAGGGCCTCGTCGACGCGGTGGCGGTGCGGCGCAACAAGCCGATCACGATCACTGAAGTGCCGCTTCCTCAGCAAGTGTCCGGATTCTGCGCCCGTGGCAAGGACCGGGACTTCATCGTGGTGGATTCCACCGCGAACGAACTGACCCGCCTCCACGCCAGCCTTCACGAGCTGTTCCATCTGTGGGAGGAGCATCCGGCCGACGACGGCTCCTCCGACCAGCTCATGACCGAGGAAGCCGTGCGGCAGCTGCTTCCCGGGCTGAAGACGGGCCCGGTGCTGCAGGTCCTGAACCGGTCGCACTACGACAGCGCCCATGAACGCCGGGCGGAGGCGTTCGCCACCGTGATGCTGCAGCGCCACCTCGAACTGCGGCGCGAGCAGAGCACCAACGGGTTCCTCTCCTCGGCGCTCTCCCACCGGAGGTCCGGTGTCTGAGAGCACGTCGAACGTCGTCTACCTGGCCATTGCGATCCTCGACTTCGTGATTGCCGGGTGGAAGTGCCTGGCGTTGCTGCGCGATCCCACCCCCACGCTGTCCTTGATCACGGTGAACTTCGTGTCGTCCGGCCTGGTGTTCACGATGGCCGCTCCGGTGGGGTACCGGAGGCTGGGCGAACTCACCGGCGTCCCCAGCTTCGCCACCCTCCCCGTCTACATCGGCATCCTGACCTGCTTCTCCCTCCTCCATCTGCTCACGATGCTGTGGGATCCCCGGTTGCGGCAGCGTCCCGCGGTGCTGCGCCGCAGGGTCACGCTGTGGTCCGCGGCGTACGTCGCGGCGCCGGCCGTCATGGTGCTGGCGTTCTGCTCCGCCGACCTGTCCGGCCCGGCGGACCCCCTGAAGTTCAACACCAACTTCGCGACCGAGCCGCTGATCCGGGTGTTCCTGGGGGTCTTCCTTGCCACGCTGGCCTGCGGAACCCTGAGCACCTACCGGCAGTGCCGCATGGTGAAGCTCGAAGACCCCCGCTTCCAGCGCGCGCTGCGCTCCTTCGGCATCGCCATGCTGTTCGTCTTCGGCTATGTGGTGTGCTGCGCCCCCGCCGTCACGCTGGCCGCCCTGGGCAACCACACCCTGGACACAGTAGGGGTGCTCGGCTCCACCTTCGGCTCGATCGGCGCCCTGATCACCAGCTACGGCCTCTCGGGAGCCGCGGTGGGCGCATGGCTGCGCGAACGGCGTGACATCAAAGCCCTGCAGCCGTTGTGGGATCTCGTCGTCGAAGGGGTCGACGAGGATCTGGCCTTCAGCGTGGACAGCGCACGCAGCCATCGCCTGGCATGGAACGTCGGCTTCAATCTGCACCGCCGCGTGATCGAGATCCTGGACGGGATGCGCGCGCTGCGTCCCTGGGTGTCGCCCCTGCCCGCGGCAGCCGTATACGCCGCGTACGCATACGAGCCGTCCCAGGGGAAGGCCGACGCCCGCCGCCTGACGGAGCGGGACCTGGAGGCGGCCGCCACGGCGGCTGCCCTGCGGGACGCGGCCCAGCGCCTGCAAGCCGCTCGGCGCGAAGCGGCACTGCGGGGCTTTTCCGGCCATCCCCAGGCTCCCGGGGGCCCGCAGGTGGCGCTGCCCGGCGAGGACACCCCCGCCTCCGACGAACGCCAACGACTGTTGCGCGTCGCCCAGGCACTCAACGCCCCGCTGGTCGCCACGGCTCTGCGGGCGGTGCGCGTACAGCGTTCCACGAGCAAGGCCACCGAGACGCCTGAGGCAACCGAGGTGCCCGAAGTGTTTGAGGCGACCGAGGCACCCGCGCCAACCGAGGTGCCCGAGCGGCCGTAGGGGGTGCCTCCCCCTGGCCGACGTGACCTCGGCCTGCGGGTGCGGGGTGGGGGAGCCCCGCGGCCACGGCCACCCGTCCCGCCGGCCCGCTGCGGCAGAATTGGCCGCTCCCGTGCCGGCCCCGGGCACCCGACCATGCCCGGCGCCCCGAGGCGCGGGCACCATCGAATCAAAGGGGGACTCTGATGAGACGAGCTGTGGTTCTGGGCGGAAGCATCGCCGGCCTGTACGCCGCTCGCGTGCTGAGCGACCATGCCGACGACGTCGTCATCCTCGAAGCGGATGACCTGGGGGAAGACGGCACCGGGCGCGGCGCTCCGCATCGACGGCAACTGCATGCGCTGCTGTCCATGGGGCACACCCACCTCGAACGCTGGTTCCCGGGCATCACCGGCGAACTCGTCGCGGGCGGGGCGTGCTTGGGGACCGGCTCCGAGGTGCAGTTCTACGTCGACGGAACACTCAAGGCTCCGGTTCCCGGCCTCCGGATGCTGGGCGCCACCCGCCCGTTCATCGAAGGCCGGGTCCGCCGGCGGGTCACGGCCCTGCCGAATGTCCGCGTCCTGCAGGGGCGCGCCGATGACCTGCGCTTCAGCGCCGGCCGGGTCTGCGGCGTGCGCTACTCGTCCGCTGAGGAAACGTCACCTCATGCCGGTCAGCAGGACGAACTGGACGCCGATCTGGTGGTCGACGCCATGGGGCGGTCCAGCCGCCTCGGCACCTGGCTGCTGCGCGGCGGGTGGGACCAGGCCCCGCTGCACCGGATGAGGATCGACCTCGGCTACGCCACGGCCGAATTCCGGCGCGGGGACGAACTCCCCTCCACGGTCGTCGCGCACGCGTCGCCGGGCCCTGCCAGTGGGTACCAGCCCACGCTCAGCGAACCGGGGGCGATGGTGGCGGTGGAGGACCACCGCTGGATGGTGGTACTGGCCGGATACACCGATCACCGCCCGGGGCGAGATCCGGCCGGCTTCCTGGCCCGGATGCGGCGCTGCGTCGCTCCGCTGCACGAGGTGGCGGACCGGTGCACCCTGCTCGGCGACGTCCGGACCTTCCCCTTCCCGGAGAGCCGGCGGCGCGACTTCACCCGGCTGAGGCGGTTCCCCGGCGGGCTGGTGGCGGTGGGAGACTCCGCCGCCTCGGTCAACCCGGTCTACGGACAGGGCCTGACGCTTGCCGCGCTGCAGGCCTCATGTCTGTCCACGTATCTGCGCGCCGGGTCCTCTCCGCACGATCCGGCCTGGGAGTACTTCCGGCGGGCCGCCGTGGTGGTCGATGCGGCCTGGCAGGTGTCGGCGACCGCGGACCTCGCCCAGCCTCATGTGCGGGGCCCGCGCCCCCGTGGCTACCGGCTCGTCCGCTGGGCCGGCGACAAGATCACGGAAGCGTCCGTCATCGACTCCGGCGTCAACCAGGCGTTCATGGACGTCGTACACATGCGCCGGCATCCGAAATCGCTGACCCGCCCCCGGGTACTGGCCCGAGCGGCACGGGTCCTGGCCACTACCCGCTGAAGCCCCTCACATTGCCCTTCTCCGCCGCAGGGCGTCCCGGCCGAAGGCGTCACCCCCTCAGGCCGGGTCGCCTTGCCACCGCGCACGCCCTCGCCCAGGAAGCCGGCGCACCACGCGGTGCGGGCCGTCGGTACCGGGACGGATCAGGTCAGGCCCCTGGGCCGCCATCACCTAAGGTGAAGTGCACCGCCAACAAGGAGGAGAGCCGACGATGGCCACGTGGCCGAAGACGCTCGACCGGGCAGGGATCACGGACCCCTCGCTGCGCCGCGACTACAGCGAGCAGCGCCGGCTGGTGGCCCGGTACGCCCGCGCCGAGTACACCGCCGTGCGCCTGCTGCTTCCCGCCGAGCTCGTGCCCGACGTCATCGCCGCGACCGCGTTCATGCACCACAGCGACAACCTCATCGACCAAGGACCGGTCGGCGAGCGGATCGCCGCGCTCACCGACTGGGAGCGCAGGGTGCACACCGCCCTCAAGAGCGGCGAAGCCGACGAGCCCGTGCTGCGGACGCTCCTGGACACCATCGCCAGGCATCCCCGCCTCCGGCAGTACGCCGAAGACTTCCTCGCCGGCGCGCCCCTGGAGGTGCAGACGCAGGGTTTTGCCGCGGAGAGCGACTTCCAGCACTACATCGACGGCTATTCGCTGCCCGCCTTCATGCTCATCGCGTGCCTGCTCGACGCGGGGGCGCCCGCGGACGCGTACCTGGCCGGCTGCCGGAGCTTCATCGAGGCGAGTCAGCGTCTCGATTTCCTGAACGACCTCGCCGAGGACCTGGGCAACGGACGCCTGGGAATCCCGGAAGAACTCCTCGCCCGCCACGGCCTGACCCGCACCGACCTGACCCGCACCGGCCTGCCCCGCAAGGACGGTGCCCCCGAGGGCTTCCGGGGGCTGGTCGGTGACCAGGCCCGGCAGATCCGTACCGGACTGACCGCGTCCTACGGACTCGTGGACCTGGTGCACGCCCGGAGCCGGCCGTTCGTCCGCGCCCTGATCAGCATCCAGGGCCTGACCCTGCGAGCGGTGGCAAGGAAGGGAAGCGCGCTGCTCGACGGGTCCGCCCGTCCGGACGTGGCCGCGGCGCTCCGGCTTCTCGGCCGCGAATACGTGGCAGCGCGTCGCCGTCGTGACACGGACCCGGCAGCCGGCAGCACCTCACCGGGAGCGGTCGGCAGGAGCTGATCCCCACCGCATCGAAGACCAAGCAGACTGCGGACTTCCCTTGCCGGTCAGTTGCCACGGCCGCGCCGGCCGCGGACTTCGCGTGCCGTTCAACTGCCACTGCCCGCGCAGGCCGCGGACTTCGCGTTGCCGTTCAGCTGTCGCGCCGGCCGGGTGGCGGGCCGTCGTCGCTCTCGGGCCGCGCCAGCCCCAACAGGCCCTGGATCAGCGGAAAGACCCGCCTTCTGCTCCTGGTGGGCAGGGAGCACATACGATCCGTCAGCTCCCGTACTTCGGGATCCTCGCGCTCCGGCCGGCTCAGGACCTCGGAAAGCGCCTCCCGGAGCTCCTGGTCGATTTTGCTGTCGCCCCTGGTGCCGCTGCGCATCGCCAGCCGGTCGATGCCCTTGCCCCGGAGCAGCGCGAGATGGGTCAGCTGCTCGTGCGTCGACTGCAGGGCCCGGTACAGCGCCTGACATTCGGTGGCGGTGAAGAAGCCGGGCTCGACATCGAAGAACTTCTCCAGCTTCCGGGTGACGTCCAGCCCGGGGCTCTTCCGCTTTCCGTTCAGGAGGTAGCCGACCTGGCCGTGGGAGATACCGGCCCCCGCACCGATCTCATCGAGGGTGTACCTCTTCCCGTCCGGCTTGCGACGGGTGTCCCGCAGGAAGACGAGGCGGTCCTGGAAGGATTCCTGCACGTTCTCGGATTCCTGGCCGGTGTGATCGAGCAGCGCCTGGACGCGAGGGACCGTGATGCCCGTCCGGTGCGAGAGGTGGTCGATGTCGATGACGTCGCGTCCGAGGCCCAGGTCCCGGAGGAGTTCGTCAATCGCTGCGACGACGGCGGGGAGACCATCCGCCGGGTGCGCGTGGGAGGCATCCATGGCGATGGGCGGTCTCCTGGTCGGTAGACAGGCGGGGGCGGCGGCGCACTCGCAGCCACTCCGAGATTAACGGTCGCCAGCACCGTACGCCATAAATGTCACCACAATTGTGTCGGGTACGACCGCTGGACGGCCCGGAAGACAGTCGCCAACGCTCTCGGATTTAACGATTGTTGACAACGCGGTGTTGTTGAAGGATCCTCGCCAGGGCGGTGCCACTGTGCGACCGGGGTTCACCTTGCACGTGGGGACCGATCGCACGGTTTCCGTGCCTCGCAACTACCGCCTTCCGAGCGGTGGTGCCGGGCTCCACAGGGGAGAGCCCGGCGCCACAACCGCCATCCGAGGCCGCGGCCCGTGATGCCGTGCCACGCCGGACCGGACCGGACCGCGCACCTGCCGGCGCCGACGAGAGACGTCCTCTGCGGGCTCTCCGCAGGCATCAAAGCATCAGGCCGTCCGCCCGTCGGGACATCGAGGCGTCCGGACATCGGGGCATCGGGGCGTCGGGGCATACGGTCCCCCGCCGTCGATCCGAGGGGGAGCGATGACAGCGGGAACAGCGGGAACAGTGAGGCCAGCGGAAACAGCGGGAACAGCGGGCAGCTGGCGCAGGCTCTTACCCGGTACGGAACCTGGAGCCAGAGCCAGACCCCCTTCGGGAGGGGTCCTGTGATGAGCGAAGGATTCGGCCGTGCCACCGCCCGCTGCGACGGCGAAGCCGTCAGTTTCCAGATCAGAAGCGCCCCGTCCCCTGGCCGTACTCCGATGGCACGCGGGGAAATGCGCAGCCTGCTCCTCGCCTTCGCGCGCGACCAGGCAAAGCGCCCCGGCTGCACCGGCCTCGCGCTGCCGGGGAAGGGCATCGGGCCCGGACACAACAGCTGACCGGTCGGCACCGCCCCAAGACACGGTCAAGGGCAAGAACGAGGGCAATGTCGTCGGGCCGTGCCGTACGGGCCCCGCGCTCAGGCCCTTGTGCTGTTGCGGCCTCCCCCGGCGGCGATCCAGTAGGTCCGGGCGGCGCGGTCGACGGCGCGGCGCAGGGGGTCGCGGCCCAGGCTCGCCACGATCCCCGCCGGGACGACGACCAGACAGTAGAGCAGGAGGAGTGCGAGGTTCCGCATGGTCATGGGAAGTCTCCTTGGTCCGGCAGAGGGTCAGTCGAGGGGGATCTCGTCGCGCCAGTCGCCGTCCTCGCTCCAGGCCGGCTGGGCCTCTTTGAGCAGCAGGAAGCTGCCGAGCACGAGGACGTCGATCCGGGTGCGCATGAAGCACCGGTAGGCCTCTTCGGGCGAGCGGACGATGGGTTCTCCCCGCACGTTGAAGGAGGTGTTCACCAGGACCGGGCAGCCGGTTTCGGCCTTGAAGGCGGTCAGCAGGCGGTGGAAGGCCGGGTTGGCCTCCTGGCTCACGGTCTGCACGCGGGCCGACATGTCCACGTGGGTGACGGCCGGGATGGTCGAGCGGTGGACCTTCAGCCGTTCCAGTCCGCGGGCGCCGGTGTCCTCGGGGGCGGGCAGCCGCTGGGCGGCGGCCACGTCCGCGACCACCAGCATGTAGGGGCTCTCCTGCTTGAGTTCGAAGTAGTCCTCGGCGTCGGTGTCGAGGACGGCCGGCGCGAAGGGACGGAAGGACTCCCGGAATTTGATCTTCTGGTTCATCGCGGACTGCATCTCGGTGTCGCGGGGGTCGCCCAGGATCGACCGGGCGCCCAGGGCGCGCGGCCCGAACTCCATCCTGTCCTGGAACCAGCCGACCACCTTGCCCCGCGCCAGCTCCGCAGCCGTCCTGGCCGCGAGGGCGTCCGTCTCGAACCGGGTGTACGGCACGCCGGCGCCGTCCAGGTACGCCTGGATCTCCTCGTCCCGGTAGGCGGGACCCAACAGGGCTCCGGACATGGCGTCCCCGCCGCCGGCGAGGTGGGTGCGCTCGGCGCCGCCCTCCATCGCGACGGCGAGCGCCGCGCCCAGGGCACCGCCCGCGTCACCGGCCGCCGGCTGCACCCACACCCCGTCGAAGATCTCCTCGCGGATCACCCGGCCGTTGGCGACGCAGTTGAGCGCCACGCCGCCCGCCAGGCACAGCCGGGTCTCCCCGGTCCGCTGCTGCGCGGTCCTGGCCAGCCGCAGGACCGCTTCCTCGGTCACCTGCTGCACGGAGGCGGCCAGGTCGAATTCGCGCTCCGTCAGGGGACTTTCGGGACGGCGGCGCGGCCCGTCGAAAAGCTCCTCGAAGCGGCGGCCGGTCATCACCTGACCACGCAGGTACGCGAAGTAGCGCATGTCCAGGTGGAAGGAGCCGTCGGGTTTGAGGTCGATCAGCCGTTCGCGGATCAGGTCCGCGTAACGAGGCGTGCCGTAGGGCGCCAGACCCATGAGCTTGTACTCGCCGGAGTCCACCTTGAACCCGCAGAAGTAGGTGAACGCGGAGTAGAGCATGCCGAGTGAGTGGGGGAAGCGCAGCTCGGCCAGCGGTGCGAGCCGGTCCGCGCGTCCGTGCCAGAGCGAGGTGGTCGCCCACTCCCCCACCCCGTCGATGCAGAGCACGGCCGCGGACTCGTAGGGGCTGGGGAAGAACGCGGAGGCCGCGTGCGACTCGTGGTGGCGGCGGCAGATGATGTCCGGCACCGCTCCCGCCCCCAGTGCCGCCAGCTCCCGCCGGACGGTCCGTTCGGCCCGCCGCTTCCAGCGCAGCCACTCCGGCAGGGTGTCCCGGAACGAGCGGAAGCCGAACGGCGCGGCGCCGGCGTACGAGGCCATCACACGGCGGAACTTGAGCGCCGGATCCTCGTAATAGGCCACTGCGCCGACGTCCCGCAGTGTCGCGCCCGCCTCGGCCAGGCAGTACGACACCGCCTGGGCCGGGAAGGACGGATCGTGGCGCCGCCGGGTGAAGCGCTCCTCCTGCGCGGCGGCGACGATCGTCGTGCCGTCCACGAGGGCTGCCGCGCTGTCGTGGTAGTAGGCGGAGATACCCAGAACGAGGTCAGTCATGGTGAGCGTCCACTCCTGGGGTGCGGGTGCCGGGCTTGGCGGGCCGCGGGCCGAACAGTGCCGTCCCGAGCCTCACTTGGGTCGATCCGGCAGCGATCGCCGCCTCGAAGTCGCCGCTCATCCCCATGGAGAGGGTGTCCCACCGGTGCCCTGCCGCGACCTGCTTGGCGAACAGTTCGGCCAGTACCTCGAAGGCGGGCGGGCCGGTCACGGGGGTGGCGGGCACCGCCTTGCGCGGAATGGTCATCAGGCCGCGGACGGTCAGGCGCTTGAGGTCCTGGACCGACTCCAGGAACGGGTCGAGCTGATCCGGGGCGAGGCCCGCCTTGGCGGGATCGCCGTCGGCGTTGACCTGGACGCACACCTGGAGCGGCGGCAGATCGCCGGGGCGCTGCGCGTCGAGGCGCCGGGCCGCCTTCTGCGAGCAGAGCCCCAGCACCCAGGAGAAATTCTCCGCCAGGAGTCTGGTCTTGTTGCTCTGAATCGGCCCCAGGTACACCCATTGGGCACCCGAGCCACGGAGTTCGGCCGTCTTCGGCAGTGCCTCGCCGGCGTAGCTCTCGCCGAAGCGCTCCAGGCCGAGCGCAAGGGCCTCGCGGATCGCGGAGGCCGGGTGTCCCTTGGACACGGCGAGCAGTTCCACCGCCTCGGGGCGCCGGCCCGCTGCCGTGGCCGCGGCGTCTATTCGTGCCCGCAGGGCGTCCAGCCGTTCTCGCATCACGTGATCACACTCCACAGCGCGGCCGCGGTGAGGGCGAGGAACACCGCGGGAGGAATCCAGGGCAGGACGTTGCGGACGGGGCCGAGCCGGTCGGTGGCGGGGGCGAGCTGGTGGCCGAGCAGGCCCGCCAGGGTGTTGACGGTGAATCCTGAGAGGTTGAAGCCCAGGCCGAAGGCGAGGAGCTGCCAGGAGCTTGCTCCGGAAGGCACCAGTTGGGGCAGGATGGTCAGGAAGAACAGGGCGATCTTCGGGTTGGACACATTGAGCAGGAAGCCCTTGACGAACGGGCGGGCACCGGAACCCCGCTGGGTGACGCCGTCCTCCCCTTCGCCCTGCTTGCCGCGCGGGATGCTCGTCCAGGCCATGTAGGCCAGGAAGCAGATACCGATGAGCTGCACCGTGGTGTAGGCGGTCGGGGCCGAGACCAGGAGCGCGGCGAGTCCGGTCACGGTCGCCACGACGTAGACGAAGACCCCGAGTTCCACGCCCAGAGCTGCCCTGATACCGGCCCGCGGCCCCCTGCTGACGCCGCTCGCGACGCAGTGGAGCATCGCCGGCCCCGGTGTCAGATTCACCACCAGGGCGATGGCGATGAAGGCGAGGACGTGGCTCAATGAATCTCTCCCTTGGTCTCGTATGCGCGCGTGGCACGCCGGGCGGCCCTTCTGGCGCGCCGTCCGCCCGGTGGGTTCAACGACCGGTAGCCCGTCCTGACGCGCTCCCAGACGCCCGGTTCGCAGCCCGGGCCCAGTACGGAGGGCACGGTGGCCATATAGGCGTCCACCGCGTCGGCGGCCCAGGCGGAGTGGCCCGTGGCGACGTTGTCGATGGTGTTGTGGATGTCCACGAACCGGGTGCTGAACCCGTACTTCTCCAGGCCGATACGGGCGCGCCGGTAGCCGCCGCCGACGCCGGACAGCTCCATCGCGACGTTCAGCCCCAGCACTTCCGGCAGGAAGGTGCGTGGCAGCCGGCCGATGCACAGCCAGTACACCGGCAGCTCGAACGACTCCTCGCTGAACCCCGGCCACTGCGCGAACTCGCGGGAGGCGGTGGGCGGCAGTTCGACCCCCATCTCCCGCAGGACCTCGCGGTAGATCAGGGGGTGGTTGAGGCCGAGGTCTCCGTTGCCGAGTTCGTCCCAGTAGGTGGAGAACAGCAGATGGCCGACGTCCGAGGAGGCATGGCCGTAGTCCGTGAAGCCCTGCAGCCAGCTGCCGTCTATCAGGGTCAGCGGCGCGAGCTGCACGGTGGCGTCGACCAGTGCCTCCTTGGTGGGCAGGGGTGCGTCCGCCCCCTGCTCGAATTCCCGGCCGTGCCGGTCGTGCTGCTCCTGGAGCCACGGGCGCAGTCCCCGCGGGTCCCAGTGCGGTGGAGGCAGATGCCCGGCCGTGTCCCAGCCGACGCGGGAACGCGCCAGCCAGCCGTGTACGTACCCCGTGGCGTACCGGCGCAGCGCGGGTGTGTCGCCGCGGCTGAGCAGGAGGTGGTACGCCTCGCGCAGGGTGCCGGGTGTCCGGTCGCGCCGCGCGGCCGGGCCGCGTACCGCCGCCATCTGGGCGGGGAGGGGCCGCGCCGGGTCCGTTGCCGGGTCCGGGGCCCAGACCGGGTTCGGGTCTTGTCCGTTGTGGTCCGCGGCCGTGCCCGGGTCCATGGCCGTGCCCGGGGCAGGGTCTTGTCCGTTGTGGTCCGCGGCCGCGGCCGCGGCCGCGGGCAGCGAGCGGATCCAGCGCCGGATCACGGCCTCGTCCGCAGGTGAGAAGATCCGGAACATCGGGCCGTTCTCGGAGATCAGGCCGCGCAGCAAAGGGCTGCGCTCGGGGCTCCCCGGCCGGACCAGGCGACTGGCCGCGAGGGCCTGGAGCAGTCCGTGGGGTGCGGTACGGGCCTCGGTGAACCAGTCGCCGAGCGTGCGGCCCTCGACCTTGAACTCCTGGTGGTACAGAGCCGCTTCGCGGGCCCGGAGTCTCAGCAGCTCCGCCATGTCATGGGCCGGGTCCAGGGCCGCCGACACCTCCTCGTACAGGCCGTTATTCCACCGCTGCAGCAGGTCCAGGGCCCAGCGGAACCCCGCGATCAGCCCCGGCGAGTCCGGGCTCTCCGCCGCCAGCGCGGCGGCCGCGGCACGGCCGAGCGTGAGCCCCGTCGGCGTATCCTCCCGACGGGCGGCCCCCGGGTCCAGGGCGGTCCAGTCGGCCGCCGCCGGGAGCAGTTCACGCACCACGGCAAGGGGCGGGAGCAGCCCGACCGCCCGCAGGCACAGATCGGCGCCCACCAGCTCCGCTCGATGTTCGTCGGGCCGTCGGCTCATGGCCAGCAGCGGCCCGGGCAGGGCGAAGGCCAGGTCGGACACCTGCGGGTCCTGGGTCAGCCGGGTGACGGGGGCCGCGTGCTCGGCGAGCCGCAGGTGGTGCAGCAGGGCCCGGTACGCGCTGCCCCGGTCGGCTCCGGGATGCCCGGCACCCAGGTCCTGGGCGTAGAGCGCGAGCGTGCGCATGGTCAGCTCGCTGTCGCCGTTGCCGGGACTGCTCAGCCACTGCAGCCAGGCGCCCGAGACCAGCGCGAGCGGAGCCGCGCCGAGGGCCGCCCGGCGGACCAGGGCATCCCTCGCCTCCTGGTCGGCGGCCCGGGCCGCGAGAGCCCGATAGCCGCCGCCGGCCCGGGCCGACCATGCGCCGGCCCGGCGCTCCCAGTCCTCCAGCGTCTGTGCGGATGCCGTCAGCGCACGGGAGTACTCGTCGGGAATCGCCACCCTCGGGGGGAACCCCTCCGGGTCCGCTGCCTGTACGTACAGCGTGCGGCACTCCTCCGCGACGGCCCGGGGCCGGAGGCCGGCTGTGCCGGCCGCCGACTGCTGGCGTTGCATCGACGCTCCTCCTGTGGTTCCGGTTCCGGTTCCGGGGTGTCAGAACATCGGGTAGATGGAGGCGTCGTCCTTGGACTTGGTCTTGCGCTTGCGCTGGAAGAATCCGAGCACTTTACGCAGCAGTGCCATGGGAGGTTCCCTTCAGGAGTGGCGGGTGCGGTGCGGGGCTCGTCGGCGCGGTCAGCACAGGACCGGGCCCGTCGTCGGGAGGGCCGAACCCGTGGTCAGGACAGCCCCAGGCCCGCGGCCAGCAGACCGGAGACCAGGTCGTAGCCCTCGTCGGTGAAGTGCGCGCGGTCCACGAACAGCCACTGCCCGGGATCTGCAGCATCCGCCACGAGCGGGTTGAGATCCAGGAACGCCACATCGTGTTTCGCGCACGCCTGCGCGATGCCCTCGGCGTAACGGCGGCCGACCTCGGCGGGGGCGATCTCACCGAAGAGCTGCCAGAACGTCGACTGCTTGCGGTCCAGTTCGTGGAAGAGCTCGGCCTCCTCGGGCGACGGGGTCTCCCGCACCCAGGTGGCAAGCGGCTGAAGAGCGAACGAGATCCGGGTGCCGGAGGTGCCGGCCAGCAGCTTGAAGCGCTCCAGGTCGAGCGCCGTGCGCTCGACGGCGGTCGTCAGCCGTTCGTCGAGCGTCAACGGCGCTTCGTCGGCAGGTGCCGGCGGAGGCGGCTCGGCGGACCGGCGTTCGCCGCGCCCGAACCGGCCGGTGCGCTTGGCCTTGCGGTGGCGCGAGCGCAGCTCCTCCATCTGCTGGTAGTACTCACCGGAGAAGAAGAAGGCCCCGTAATCGCCCTGCAGGGCCCGCGGGAGGCCGGCCAGCGCAAGGTTGTTCAGCCCGGAGAGGATGACGATCCGGTCGACCGGCGGCAGCATCTCGCGGTGCAGCAGGTAGAGCATCATCTCCTGGGTGGAGCAGTATCCGCGGGCACCGAGGTTCAGCCAGGGAGCGGAGGGCGCGTGCCGGGACCACAGACGCGACGGAATCGAGGCGGCGTCGCTGGTGGTGCCCACGCCGAAGGCGGTGGAGCTGCCTGCCAGTACGTTGACCGTGCCCTCGGCGGGTGCGTCGGCGACGGAGGCGGTGCCGGTCGCGCCATGGGAGACGCGGAATCCGAGACGGTCGGTGTTCACCACGCCGGAGCGGTAGTCCGCCCGGTGGAAGTACATCAGGTAGGGCACCCAGCGGGTCTCCCCGCGATCGACGAAGTCGTCGTACTGGGCCATCTGCGGGGTCAGCGAATAGCGCCTTGCGTTCACGGACGGAACTCCTGTCAGCGGACGGTTGCCGGGGAGGAGGAACGCTCAGTCTCCCCGGCCGAGGTCGGCGGTCATGCCAAGGCCGAGAGCCGACGGGCCGCTGGTCAGGGCGTCATGTACGGGTACAGCCGGACATCGTGCGGTGAGTGTCATGGCAACTCCGTGTCTTCAGGGAACCGGCACCATGACGAGCCTGCGTGACAACGGGCTGTGCGTACACACGCACGGGGTGTCGTGTCTGCGTCTGGCGCAGATACGTCAAGGCTCACGGAACGGAGCGATCCGGTCCGCGCACCGGCCCGCCCTGCCCCCTGCGGGCTCAACCGAAAACCAGCCAATTGTGGCGAACATCGAAGCCACCACCGAGAATTCCTTAACTCGGCATAAAGTATGAGTGATGGGGTAATCGAGGCCGCTCCGTGTACTCCGCCTCCGGAGTCGGCCTCCGGCGTGCCAGGTATCGACGGGACGCGCGACTCAGACACACCGGGGGTGTGCAACGTGGAGGTATCCGGCCTTCATGCCACAGGGGAATGGCCTGTTCTGAGTGAGGAAGTCCGGGCTGTGTACCGGTTCCTGGCCGAGGTCCCCGAAGGCATCCCGACCCACGAGGCGCGTGCGCGGACGCGGATGTCCGACGAGTCCCTGGACCAGGCGATCGACAAGCTGATGACGCTCAGGCTGCTGTGCAGATCCTCGTGGGAGAAGGGCACCCTGCGGGCCCTCTCGCCCGAAAGCGCCAGGGTGCAGCTCGTCTGGCCGATCGTCAGGGAACTCAACCGCCGTCGGTGTGAGGTGGACGCCATCCGTGAGGTGTACTCCGAACTCGCGCAGGTCTACGAGAACGCCTCGCTGCACGAGGCCGCGTCGAGCCCGTTGGAGGTCATTCCGGATCTGGCCTCGGTCCGCCGGGCCCTCACCCAGCTCGCTGCCGAGGCCACCGAGGAAGTGATCACCGCGCAGCCGGGCGGAGCGCGGCCCGCCGAAGCTCTGAAGGAATCACGGGAGCGCACCGACGAGTTACTGGACCGAGGCGTCCGGCTGCGGACCCTCTACCAGCACACCGCACGATTCAGCCCCGCGACCGCCGAGTTCGTCCATCACGTCACAGGGCGGGGAGCCGAAGTCCGCACCCGGAGCGACGAATTCATAAAGCTGCTCCTCTTCGACGGCAAGGTGGCGGTGACCCCTTTGCGCGACGACCGGTACGGCGCATTGATCGTCCGGGACCCGCACGTGGTCGATTTCATGCGGACTGCGTTCGAACCGGCCTGGAGCACGGCCATTCCCTTCCCCTGCCGGTATGACCCGGTGACCGCCGACCAGGTCCTGGACGACATCAAGACCACGATTGCCCACCTGCTGACAGAGGGCCTTGAGGACAAGGTCATCGCCCGCCGGCTGGGCATGTCCTTACGGACCTGCCAGCGTCATGTCTCGGACCTCATGCGAAGGCTGGGAGCAAAAAACCGGCTGCACCTCGGATATCTCCTCCACTCCCACCACATACGCGAACGGGGCAAGCTCCCCCGCCTCTCCCCACACAGCGACACCGGCAGTTGATTCTGCTCGGTCGGCAGGCGGTCACGGATCGCTTTGGGGTCTTCGGAGGTGACGCAGGTCGGCGGCAACGCAGGCCACGGCGCCGGCCCGCCCAGCAACACCCCCACGGGACGGGCCGACGACCACAGCGCTCCAGGCGGCAACGAAGGGCAACCACATGCCGACCAACAGCCGGATCCCCGGCGGCGGTGCGAGCGCCCCCACACTCCGAACACCGGCGGGTCGGACAACGCCACGAGCTGCGCCGACCATACCGAGAACGCATCAGGTGGCTGGGCAGGGTGGGCCGCGTAAGGATCGCACTCCCCGAGCTGGGTGTTGCAACGACCACTCGGTCGCGACTTCCGCCGATTCTGGGTGATTGAACTACCCACAATGTGGGCTGATTTGAGCCACGACTGGCCACATCAACCTCACCCATAACGCGCGTAATCATGACGAAATCGACAAGGGGCTTGGCGGACGAAGCCAGCCGGGTGCACTGTCAGTGGCACAGGGTAAGCCCGTAGTGCATCTGGACACAGTCGCTCCGGGGGGAACGATGGCCGATTCTGGCTTCGATGTCGACACAGACCAATTGAAGAATGAAGCACCAAAATTCCACAGGGAGTCTGCCGCCTTGGCGAAAGCGGCAGGGAAGCTGAAGCACTCACTCGATGGGCTCGGTGAGCCATGGGGGAACGACGAGCAGGGTAAGAAGTTCGAGGGTGTCTACAGTCCGCATCGCGCCCAAATCGAACGTGCCGCCCAGGCACTGGTGAAGGGCCTGGAAAGTATCCACAAGTCCATGAAGGACATGGCTGATAACCACGAGGACGCGGATCACTCCAGCGCCTCGGGCCTCAAGTCCGCTGGGGGCGGTGCACATTGAGTGCCGCAGACAAGGCCAAGGAGATAGTCCAGGACCTCACTGGCATGTGGTGGCCGGAGGGTGACGAGGACGAACTCCGGGAAGCCGCACGGGCTTGGCGAACCTTTGCCGACGACGTCAAGGACATCACCTCCGCGGCACATAAGTCCGCACAGGACGTTATCGACAACAACAAGGGCCAGTCGATCGACGCCTTCGAGAATTTCTGGCGCAAGTACCACGGCGGCGGCAAGGGCTACCTGGACGACGTCGCCTCCGCCGCGGAGGACATGGCCAAGGCGCTGGACAAGTTCGCGGACCAGATAGCCGACGCGAAGAAGAAGATCGAACACGAACTGGAGATCGCCGGCGCGGTCCTCGTCGCCGGCACAGCCCTGGCCCTCTTCACCGGCGGCATCAGTGAGGTCGCAGCGGTCGGCGCCACCGAAGCGATCGTCGCAGCGGCAAGCACGGCGGGCATCGCTGTCTCTGCCACCGTCGCCGAGATCGCCGGCACCGTCCTGGCCACCGCCGCCATCGGCGGGATCGAAGCCATCACCGTGGACGTCGTGGTCGCCCAGGGCGGCCGCAACCTCCTCGGCGAACAACACGGCATCAACCTTGCCGAGATCAAAGACGCCGGAACCAGCGGGATCCTGCTGGGTGGCGCCCTGGGCGGCGCGGGCCGCGCGGCAAAAGCCGTAGGCGACGCCGGTGGCTTCAAGAACGCCTTCGGCAAGATGAACCTGGACGGTTTGGGCAACCTCAAGAATCCGCTGCACAACTTCGAGATATCGATGCCCAACCTGGGGGGCTCGCGCTTCGCGATGGCCGGCGGAGGGCCGATCGGTCCGGCTGGTCGACCCTTGATGCGCAACGCTGAAGGGGCCGCAGGGGCTGGGAAATCGGCTGGTTCGGGAGGTCGATCTTCCTGGGAAGCCGCGGAGAACGTCACAGGAGCTGCCCGAGGGAAGACCCTGAGGGCGCCTCACCCTCGGCACTTCTGGAGTGGCGTCAAGCGCGGACCTGCGAAGGAACCCAACACTGTTGTTCTTCCAGGACACAATGAGGCAATCAAGCAAGAGATAGCAGATATTGCGGCCGGTAAAGCGAGATGGAATCAGGAAGCCCAGGTGTATGAGATCAACGGCCGTTCCTACACGATCGAGCCGAGTGGTACCGTCTTCCCGAAGTCGGGACCGGGTCTTGTCACGCTAACCCGCGCCGAATACGGCGCCCTGGGGGCTGTAATGCGCGCCAATGGCGACCTGAGCCAGTGTGAGAAGTTCTTCGCCAACGCGAAACAGTTCCAACAGGAACCCGGTGCCGTCCAGAAGGCGATCGAACTGTGGAGGACGTACAACTCGTGATGTGCACCCTGCTGACAACCGGTGACAGAATCCCTGATCGAATCGCTCCGGTTCTCGCTTCGCTCTTCAGCCTCACCGTTGATGAGGTCGATGTCTGCGACCAATCGGATTTTGACTCGCGGAACTGGGATGCTGCCGTCACTTGCGAGTACGCGCCGCTCAGTGGAGATCTCCGTTGGTCGCTGTCCATTACGACTGCTGACGACACGCCGCAGCTCTCGGAGGAGGTGCTCGCGCTAACTGTAGCGCGTACGCTCGGAGTCGTCGTCGTCTTCTCCTCCGACTACCCGGACATTTCGTGGGTCGACCGTGCCGCCACAGCTGACGGTCACGTGCCTTACATCAACACCACCGAATCGGAAGACGATCCTCCACGCTGGACAGTTGCGGTCTCCGAGATCTTCATCCCGGAATTCCCCGATGCTGAAGTGCGATTTATTCCAGAGATCATCAAGCCTCTGCAATTGCCCACCCCACTCACCGATTCCTGCGTTCCCAAGGGTCACTCGCAACGGGACACCCTCTACCCTCTGGTCAACTGGGAACGGCTTACAGTCCGTATGGCAACAGACTGGCCGCCCTCGTCGTGGTACCCAGCCTCGATGTATGTGGAAGATCTCGAACTGCGTGACCAGATCGACGATGTGATCGCACAACTGCCTCCAGACGACCAGCAGCGCGTCAGGGAAGCTGTGCAGCAGGTAGACGAGACGTACCGCGCACTCACTCACGACGACTGCGGGGAAAACCTGGCCAAGGCCGCGGAGGTGTCGATGGCTGACCGCGCATGGTACTGGTACCGGCGTCCGATGAACCCTCCATGGGACAACCCAGGCAAGTAGAGTGGCGCTAACCGCATCTCATGACCCAGCCCGCCTTATCACTATTCGTCGATGAGGCGGGCTTTCCCCATTCCTATCAGCCGCATGAGCGCTTGTCATCAGGCAGCGGTAGGCAGGACGCTCAGCCGTTCATGGAATTCACAATGCTGGTGGTTTGAACAACCTGTCCAGAGCGAACCTTACCCTCAGTTCACTTCAGCTGATCCTCTCCAAACCAGAGTGCCAATCCAGAACGTCGCCCTCGGTTCGGCGGTCCCAAAGTCCAAGTGCCCCGTGCAGGGCTTTGCCTACTTCAGGGTGCATGCCCTCGCGCGACAGAGCTGCGGCCCTGTGTAGGTAGAGGGAAGACTGGGTCCAAGGGCTTGCAGAAAAACAACATGCGCGCACCTGTCACGCTGGCCTGCAATGTCAATTCCCATAACCCGCAAGTTAATTCACCTCCTACGGGTACGAGGTCGGGCAGTACGGCGACGAGGGGAAGCGGCCCATCGTATTTCGTACCTCGTAGGAGCGAGGTCTGGGCACGAGTCACTGCCGGTCGATGTGGAAGCAATCAGCGCGACGATCCGACGCGCGCTGTGTCTCGGCTCCGGCCGGCCGGAGCACGACGCACTGACTAAACTGGAAGAGGAATTGCGTCGGCGCATCGCTCTCCTCCTACCCGAGGTCTGTGAGTCGGCCCGGCATCTATGGCCCAACAGCATCGACACACATCGGCTGAAGGCCCGGCTCGACGGAATCGAACGACAGACCAGGCAGGGTCTCGGGCAGGGCACACTCTCCGCTCACGTCCAGGTCCACCAGCTCGCTCGGGATTGTCAGTACGTGCTGACCCGGCACAGTGCGAAGTGCCGACGATGACCACCCCGATGCCTCCGCTGGCCTTCGTCTACGACCGCTGCGCCAGCCGCTCCCGCCGACAGCTCCACATGCGGTTGGACGGCTGCCGCCTTTACGCCGAGGGCATGGGCTGGGCTGTTGCCGACTGCTGGGTCGACCTCGGCGAGCACGCACTCGCCGTGCACCGCCCGCAGCTGGCAGCGCTGCTGACCGCCATGCGGCCAGAGGCGGGCCATCTCGAAGCGCTGTGCCTTGTGCACACCAGGGAAAGGCTGGCAACCGACACCACGCACCGTCTGCTGCTCCAACAGCGCATCTTCGCGGCCGGAGGCCGGACGGTCACCACGTTCGACGAGTCCGACCAACCGACCCTGAGCGCCATTCTGAGGGGAAGGCCCCGTGACTCCACATCAGCGCCGCATCGTCACCTACCTGACGTGCCTGGCCGCCCTTGCTCTTGTGCTCACCATCGGCATCTTCGGCGGTGGCCATGACTAGCTCGAGTCAGCGTCCGCAGGTTGGCGATGAAGTCGAGGAGGCCACTGGCCGCCGAGCGATCGTCACCGACATCAGGAAGGGCATTCCGTACCTGCGAGCTGTGGGGCGTAGGGAGTGGCCCGCAGAGGATCCGGACTCGCTCACGGTGATGCGGACGCGGTCGCAGCGGATCGCGGACGGTGACCCGTACTGAGCGACGCATGGTGACGCAGCCGCGGTCAGTTTCGTCAGAGCTGCGCACGATCCCCGATGTACCTCGTCATCTCGTAGGCCATCCGCGAGATTCCGACGAATTTCACGCACAGTTTGGTATCGGTACCGGTGTCGAATCTGCCCCACCTATGGCTGAGCGTACTTCCGACCCGGTGTGCCTGCGCTGTGCTGAAGCGCCGACCATTCATGAAGACTCTGACCTGCCGGTGCTTCGTCCCCCGCGAAGGGTTGATCCAGATCGCCGTCACGGAATTCAAATGATTGCGACCCTCCAGTCGGATACAGACCTGAGGCCCCGCGAAGTGGTGCGTACAAGCACTGGTGTCAGCCGCAGCCGGGACCGCGGTCGCAAAGAGGAGCAGCACCGATACCATCACTAGAGGGATGGAACGGTTCGAAACCGGACCAGATGTCATGAACGTCACGCTTGCTCAACGCGCTGTCGGCACGAAGGCATCGCCGCCTTCACCGCGGTCACTCAACCAGCCGAGCACCCGGCCCCCACAAGCTGACCTGCCCTGGGACGACTTCAAGTCTTCGAACATGCCCCAGCACAGCTACAGCAGTTCCGAACAGACCTGCCGGACGCCATCCGACACATGAACCGGGTGGTGACCTTCGGCAAGGCTCACGAGGCCGCTGGGAGGAAGCCGATCTGCACGAGCCCGGTGGGACCCCGGCGGGGAACGAACTGCGCCCGGCCCGGGGGCATGGGCGTGGCCTTGGTAGCGCCGATGAGCGGTCCTTCTTCGGGGTCGCCGGAGAGGATGATCCCTTGGGCGCCGAGTTCTTTGAGACGTCGGGTGACGGGTTCGAAGGTCGCACGGGCGGCGCCTGCCGTGGAGCGGGCCACGATGACGCGCAGTCCGATGTCGCCGGCGTAGGGCAGGTACTCGGCGATGGCCTCGAGCGGGTTGCCTGAGGGCAGGGCGACCAGGTCGTAGTCGTCGATGACGACGAAGACCTCAGGCCCCTGCCACCAGCTACGGGCACGCATCTGTTCGGCAGTCGTGTCTTCGGTGGGCATGCGAGTGCCCAGCAGGGGGCCGAGCTGCGCCAGCCCCTGTTCCAGGGAACCAACGGCCGGCGCATAGTGCAGGACGTAGTCCTCAGGAAGATGCCCGAACAGGCCGCGCCGGTAGTCGCCGACCAGCAGCAGCGCTTCATGCGGCTGACGCTGGTCGGCAATGCGCTGAGCGATCAGGCGCAGGAGTGCGGACTTTCCTGATTCGCTCTCGCCGTAGATGACCAGCAGCGGGTCGGTGTCGAGATTGACGTACACCGGGGAGAGGGTGGCTTCCTCGACCCCGATGGCGCAGCCGAGCTCAAGCGTTTCGTTGGCCTTGGGCAGGTCGTCCGCGGACAGCCGATCGGGAAGCATCCGGACGGGTGGGCACACTGGCCCGGCCCAGTGAGCCTCGATCTGCGCCACAAGCTGCTCGCTGCTCCATGCCGGGCTCTCCACGGTGTCGAAGTTGGGGTTGTCGAGGTGGGGTAAAGCGGTGACGAAGTGGAGTCCTCCTGCTGCGAGGCCATAACCGGGACGGTTGATGGGGATGTTACGGGCGCGTTTGCGGTCGTGTGCGGAATCGAGCGGGTCCGCCAGGCGCAGTTCCAGGCGAGCGCCGAACTGGTCGGTGAGCGCAGGCCGCATCTCGTTGTACCGGGTAGCCACGACGATGAGGTGGACACCATAGGCGAGACCGCGCAGGGCCAGAGCTTCTATGTCGGGGACCAGGTTCTCCCACTCACGTTTGGACGCGGCCCAGCCGTCGATGACCAGGAAGACATCGCCCCACAGATGGTCGTCGTAATGGCCACCCGCGCGGCGTGCGCGGTACGTCTGCATGGAGTCGATGTGGTGGGCGTGGAAGAACTCCTCCCGCTCACGGAGGATGCCCATCACCTCGGCAACGCTCCGCCGCAGCTTGCCGGCCTCCAGCCGTGACGCGACGCCTCCGACGTGTGGAAGTCCGGCGAGGGAGAACAAGCTGCCGCCGTAGTCGGCGCGCCGCCGACCGCCGCCGCGTCCGCACCGTCGTCGCCGTCACCTTCGTCACCACCGTCAGCGGAACCCTCGGCCTGCTCTTCGGCTTCTTCGGCATCAACGCCCGCCAAGTCGACGAACACCGATCTATGTTCGACGACCACTACACCCCGATCTACGCACTGATCGTGACCATCCTCCTCTGCGCCTTCGCGATCTTCACCGGCATGCGTCTCCAGGAACGCTGGGAAGAGCGCCGGGACCGCAGCACAACACGCACCTGGGAAGGCACGCACCGTCTCCTGGCCCGCGAAGCCGGCGCTGTCGTCCTCGACCCAGAAACACCGCCCTCTCCACCCCAGCGCCTCCCTGGCTCTCGCCGTCCGGATACCAGAACCCAGCCCCCACGCACCACGCTCCGCTGACGCATCCGCCGGCTGTTCGAGCCTGTACTCCCGGTTTGGTTGAACGGAAGCCCGCCGCCTGGGGGCCCGGTACGGTCCGGGTCGAGAACCGGAGGAGGATCGATGCCCACGACGGTGGTGGGGCTCCGGTTGGGACGCGGAAGGGCTGCCGCCGCGGGTCGAACTCCGGCCCAACCGTGGAGACGCTGGGTCGGATACCAGAGCGGGAGCGCGTAGTAGGCGGCTCGTTCACGCCCGCTGCGAGCATGCCCGGCCCCGCCATACCTGCGCTGCCTCCACCCCGCTTCAGCCCGGCCAGTGGCCGTCCTGCGCGTTCAGCAATCAGCTATATCGTCAGCAGGGATCGTGGCTAAGAGTGTGTCCTATGTGGGTTTGGTTCGTTGGACTGCGCATGGGGCGGGGTACGTGGAGTTGGATTGTTCCGGACGGTTTGTGGGAGATCGCGGAGCCGCTGATCCCGCCGTCGAAAGTGCGACCGCAGGGCGGCGGGACACAGGACACGCCTGATGAGACGCTGTTCGCCGCGATCATCTACGTGCTGGTCAGCGGCTGCGCCTGGCGGGCATTGCCACCGTGCTTCGGGATTTCGAAGTCGACCGCCCACCGCAGGTTCCTGATCTGGTCAAGAGCCGGCGTCTGGGGGCGGCTCCACGAGGAGATCCTGCACCGCCTGGACGACGCCGGCCTGCTCGACCTGTCCCGCGCCGTGCTCGACTCCGCGCACGTCAGGGCTAAAAAAGGGGCGAACTCACAGGCCCGAGCCCCGTGGACCGGGGCAAGCCGGGTTCCAAGATGCACGTCCTGTCGGACGCGAACGGACTGCCCCTACTTGTCGGCCTCTCCGCCGCGAACACCCACGACAGCCAAGCCCTGAAGCCCATGCTTCAGGGCCACCAAACGAGACACGACCCCCACCGCGGTCGGCACTTCAAGCCCCAGCGCCTGCATGCGGACAAGGCGTACGACGTACCCCACCTGCGGAAATGACTCTGGGGCAAGCACATCGGCGTGCGCATCGCCCGTAAAGGAGTCGATTCCAGCGAACGATTAGGGCGCCGCCGTTGGGTCATCGAACGCACCATGGCCTGGCTGACCGGCTACCGCCGAACTCAACCACCGCTACGAACGACACCCCCGCAACTACCTGGCCTTCCTCGGCCTCGCCGCCACCCTCTGCAGCTACAAGCGACTCCTCCGACTGACCACATAGGACATGGTCTAAGGCCAGTCGTCTCCACGGCTTTAGCCATCCCCGGCCGGGTCCCGACTCGGGGGCGGCCGAATTCGGGGAGTACTGCGGCGGTTGCAAGACTACGACGGGGCCCAGGCCCTTTACGGACGCTGCGGCTGGAGCCGGTACTGCTGTGGGGCCGGTTCGGGCTGAGGTGAGAACCTCGGCTGGGCCACCACGTGGTCGCCCGGCACTCTGAATCAGGTGATCTGCCGGAGCAGCCCGACGAACTCCCGAAGCTCTCTGCATAGTCTCGCAGTCAGCGGCTCGGCGTCGAAGTGCGCGATGCCGTTACGGATCACGCGTACCCGGTCGAGCTGGCGCACGAACTGGACCCGGTCTACTCCCGGCCAGCCGAGCGCCTGCCAATTGTCGTTCGACCGAGTGCGGAGGGCAGGGTTTTGCTGGTCACCATCGAGCAACTTCACATAGCCGCTGAACATCAGATCGGTGATCAGACCGGTTTGCTTGTTGGCCTGGGGCCCCTGCACCGCGCGAATGGCGTCTTCGCTGATCTTCGTACCGAGGCATTTCCGCAGCCGGGACTCGATCTCCCCTACGACGAAGAACGGCCAGGCCGTCGTCTCGAAACGCTGGGTGATGTCGGCGGCCGTCACGATCCCGCTGAAGGTGCCATTATTCGCCCTGACCAGAAGATAACCATCTTCGCTGACCCGAGGAAGCAGCGAGAAGAAGTCGTGATGCACCTCGACGACAGGCGGGTCCTCCACCATCGCCTCCGCTAGGACGGCGGCGGACGTGGTCTCGTACACCTTTGCGACCGAGCTCCAGGTGACGACGCCATGAAGCGTCGCTCCCCCCTCGATGACGGGAATCTGGGAGTACTTCTTCGTTCGCATCAGGTAGGTCACCTGAGTCAGTGCTGTCTCCGGCGTCACAGAGAACAGCCCACCCACTGCGGACGGGATGTCTCCGATCCGCAGAGGTCGCGCCGGCAGCCCCCCAGCGGGCATTTCCCCGGCGTCTTCAGCAGCCTCATCAGCGGTTGCCTCAGCCGACTCCTGCGGCGCCGGCTGCTGCCACGCCACGACCTGGATGTCGGCAGCGTGGTTGCATGTGCCGAAGTACGGCAGGGTGGTCAAGCCGGCGTCCTTGAGTGCCTGCTCGACGCGCGGGACCGTCAAATCGTTCCGCAGGCGAGTACCGAAGAGAGTAAGAAGCTCCAGGACGGGAATCTGCTTGCCTTTCAGGGCGAGGAGTTGCTCCTCGCTGGGATTCTGTGGCATGGCTGCGCTCACCATTCCGCCGCGTCACGGACGACGGTGCGCTTGCCCATGGCCGCCATCACCAGGTCCAGAAGCCGCTTGGCGCGGTTCTCATAGAAGCGAATGAAGTCATCCTCGAGAAGCGCGTTCACATCGACAAGGTGGGTGGCCACGACATCCTCGAACCATTCGGGGCGCATGCCCGATTCCAGCGACAGCATCTTGAGGTATGCGGTGGGCGGCCCAGTCATGCTCTTGCTGGCCCTGAGTGACAACGGCGTCTTGTTGACGATCGAGGTGGCACACGAAGCCCATGTCGGATGATTCTTGGCAATCCACGCCTTCGGGTAGATCAGCCGTACGTCCACAGCGTGCTCGACCAGTTGTCCCGGGGTGAGTGGGCTGTCGGTGAAATACCAGTCCACGGCTCCTTGCCTGATCAGCAGAGCGTAGATTCCCTTGTATGCGGCGCTGTTACGGGTGGTCAGAGTGTCCAGCCGGTCCTCGAGAAATGCCGCCTCTACAACCGTGTCGGGGGCGGCGGCAGCCTCCCCCCGCATCCAGGCGATCAGCTGCTCGACATCGCGGGTGAAGCGGGTCTCCAGCGAGCCGCCATACATCTCGCCAAGGACACCACACCAGTACCACTGAGTGATCTGCTCATCGGCTCCCGGGATGTCCGTCTCCTCGCCAATGAGTGCACGCACCGCGGCAAGCGGCACCAACTGGGTACGGTACGGAAGATCGCCTGTTCGGACGATGGACTGACGCTCCAGGAAACTGCCCACCCATCCGAAGGCTGCCGCTACCCGCGGTGCCAGCCGGCGGAAGTCCGCCAGTGGCAGATTCAGCAGGTCTCGACGCTTGCATGACACAGCCGTGCCCGCTCCGGCCTGCTTGGCCTCCCAGGTGCGGACCAGAGAGACAGCTTGAAGGAAGTCGCTGCTGCTCAGCCCATCATCCGGCCCGTCCTCCGGCCGACCGAACACGGGGTACGCGGACGTCAGCACCTGCTTGATCTGCTGCCACTCGTCCGGAAGTCGGTAATAGTCCCCGTACTGGACGACGTGATCCTGGTTTCCCGCATAGGTGGCCGTGAGCAGCTCGAAGACATTCAATGGCACACCACCAGTGTTCACTCGCTCGAACACCGCGCATACCGCGTCCGTGGTCGTAGTGGCCGCGAGTTTGATCATCGGCACGTCGAACGACAGCATGTTGTGCAGGACCTGCTCCTGAAATTGCATCCACAGAGGCCAGTTGGCCGGATCTCGCACGAACTCCTGCTGCCAGGAGCCCACTCGATGCGTGTCGAAGACGAAGTGGAGCGGAAAGTACCCTGCCGCACATTCACGCTCGGTCGTCGTCAGATCGAGCACCACCGTGCGAGCGAAATCCCGCTTGAGGGTGCGGTCCTCAGGCACAGACACAATCGCGTCGTCGCGGTCGGCAGGCGATCCGACCGCCTTGGCGATGTCAACGTAGTACCAGCACTTCATGTCCTTGCCGCGGGTGTCCCGTGTTTCTACCGGACGGTCCTGATGAAGCGCCTGGAAGAGGGAGGTGAGCCGCTGCTGCCCATCCAGTAGCAACAGGTCCGGCGTATTGCCTTCACCAGGTTCTGCGCCCTTGAGCGCCCGCGCCTTGAACGGGGACGTACCACCGGTGTGGAGCGACATAACCACGCCAAGCGGATACTTGAGCGTCACCGTCGCGATGAGCGCTCTGATGCGCTCGTCGTCCCACTTCCAGTCTCGCTGGAAGTCCGGCAGCTGAAGGGCACCGGACGCGACGTCCTTGAGTACATCTTTGAGGTCCGGATTGTCGAGCGCCACGCTACCTATCCCCCACCATTAGCCAAAGCTGTGCAACCGGGAATGCAATCAAGGCAATTGACTGCGTGTCAACCTGCGACGTGCACCGCTTCGCGGGCCTGCGATCCGACCGTGAGCCGCCCCGGGCGAGTGCCGGGAGACCCCACAAGCCGGCCCCGTCAACGTTTCCGGCATGGCGACGTGGCCTATGCCCTCCGGCGGGGCGGGGAGCCCGGAGCGGCCAAGGCCTGCTCGCCACCGATCTGGACCAGTCAGCACCACCGGCCTCGCCCCCGGAGAGGCTACGGCGCTCACCTCCGCCCCGGGACGTTCTCTCCGCACTGGCAGATGCGTCACCAACCTCAAGATCCCCCCGCCTACAGGAGAAAGTGGGATTTTTCTAAGTCGCGGAACATACGCCGGACTGTCAGCCTGACGGTTTCCCAGATAACCGTCTGACCTGCGAAACCGCTTGGGAACCGTCCGCTCTCCGGAGCCGTGTGCACAGGTTCGATCCTGCCAAGGGTTCGAACCGGCACAGGGCAAGCCAGTTCGGAGTAGCGCCATCACGACATCAGCCGACACGCGTCTTCGGTAGATGTGCCGACATTGTCACGACGAGCGAATCCCCACAGTTCACAGGGAGTCCGGCACGACCAGCCCTTGTTTTCGGCTGCTGCCGGGGACTCGAACCTGCGGCCAAGCCGCGCGTCGCCACCACCCGGGCGCTCGCCGGCCGTGGCGCCCCACCCGCCAAAAGACCGCAGGGCGTTGCCCCCCAGCGGTCGCACCCCGCCAAGAGTCCGGGCCTGCGTGCCGCGCCGAGCCCAATCGCGGGCCGTGGATCGCCGGCCCGCAGCCCACGGTCCCGCCCGGTTCGCGCATCGCAGCGTCGTCAGCCGACAGGCCCGCGCCTGCGGGCCCCGACAGACTCGAGCACAACCCGTGCACATCCCCACGGGAACTCCCGGGAAGCCGCAGGTCAGGGCAGGAAGTCCCGATGGACGCACAACGGCCTCGACCAGGGCATTCCCCAGTTCAGGGTAGTAATGGCGGACGAGTCGGCCTGTACGCCGGGTTTTGTCCCGCTGAGGAGTGGATCAGGCTCTGACCTGCTAGTTTGCCGCCCAGACGGCTTCGGTTGCGCTCCCAGGGACTTCTCAGGGACTTTCAGTCAAGATCTCCGAACCACGCTTCGATGGCGGCAAGGCCGCGCGCTCCGGCCTCCGGCATGAAGTGTGTGTAGGTCCGGAGGGTGAACGCCGGATCGGAGTGACCGAGCCACTTCGCCAGCGACACGATCGACTCACCCGCCTCGAGCATCACCGAGGCGTAAGTATGACGCAGGACGTGAAAGCCGTGCTCCCGGCTCGGCTCCCACACGCGCGTGGCCTTCTTGCCCTTCTCCTGCTTCGGAAGAGGGGGGATCACCCCGGCCTTAGCCAGAGCTGGCTTCCAAGACTTCGTGTTCCACGTGGTCCGGTTGATTGCTCCGCCACGGGTTGTGGTGACCAGCAACGGCACAGTCACTTTGCGGCGCTCATCCCTGGGAACGTCGGGCTCCTCGGGATCGAGCCACGGCAGGGTCACCTCGATCGCCTCGAACTGCTCCTGGTGCGCCAGCAGCCGCTTGGCCAGGGCCTTGGTCACGGGGGCATCGCGCTCCTTGCCGCCCTTCGGTGGACCGAAGTAGAGCTGCGACTTGTACCGCAGAATCTGCCGCGCTATGTGAATGGACTCCCCCTGCACGTCACCAGGCGCGAACGCGAAGGCTTCCCCTTGTCGCAGCCCGCACCCGACGCCGAGGTCAGCTGCGATCCGATACCGCTTAGGGAGTTCCGCCCGCACCGCATCGACGCGCTCCTGCGTCCAGGAGCGCGCCCTCCGCTCGGGCTTCTTGGGCGGCTTGATCGTACTGTTGCCCTTGCACGGGTTACGGAAGAGTCGTTTGTCCTCGACGGCAGCCTGCATGATCGCCTTCAGGTACACCCATGCGGTGTACGCCGTGCCCGAGCCGACTTCGCGTTGCACGTCAGCTGACCACTTCCGCAGCTCGGCGACGCCGACATCGCGGAGAGCCAGTTCGCCGAGGTGAGGTAGCACCTGTCCCCAGATCCGGTACTCCATGCTCTCCAGCGTCTGGGCTGGGTGTATCTGAGCCGGCCACCAATGCTTTTCGACGTACTCGCGCACGGTGATATCACCATCGCGCGGATCGATGAAGTCACCGCGGCGCGAGTCCGTCTGCGTCTCGGCCAGCCATGCTTTGGCATCCGCGACCGTCTCGAACGAGCGGTCGCGCACGCCCGGAATACCCTTGACCCGGTAGCGGGTGCATTTCCCCCACAGCGCCGTTCGCTCGCGCTTGCCCGTCTCCTTGTTCGGTCGCTTCTTGAGCCACCTGTCCTCTATGTACCCCGCCATGACAGACCTCCGTTTGCTCCAGCAGCTGGCTCGCTCAGCGCCTCCCTGCGCTGCACAACACACACAGACGACCTTTGTGCGCATCAAATTCCGCATGCAGCTGACGTCTTCAACTTTTGTCCTACGGACAGGGCATCCGCGGACGCCCAGCCACACCAGACACCTCTTGCGGTTAAGCAGCGCGACGCGCATGACGCTGCTGCGGCGCCTTGCGCACCGGATTGAGAGCCGGGTTCGATCGCGAATCGGCATTCTGCTGTTCCGTCAGCCACGCATCCAGCAGGTCTCGGCGATACATGACCCGCCCACCGGGGCCCAAGCGGAAACTGGGCGGTCCCTGCCGCCGGTGGCGCCAGACGTACAGAGTGTTCATCGAGATGCCCATGTACCTCGCCGTGTCCTGTACGTTCATGAACGCTGCCTCGACAGTGGGCTGTATGTGGTTGCGCATCGCGAATCTCCCGATGAAACGTCGTGGGTCAGGGCGGGCCTTTGATCTCCCACCGTCCCCGCGAGGCGCAGTACAGGACACCGCCCCCGGGGAGCACCAGGATCCAGAGAATCGCGGGTTTGGTGAGGCCGGGATTTGCTGATAGATAGCGCGGTCCCCGGCAGATCAAGGAGGTTCAATCCCGTGCCAGGACAATGGTGCGCCGTCATGCGCCTGGCATTCGATGGACCGCGCTGTCTGGCAGGCACAGCCAACGGGGACCCCACACTGACTTATGAGCGGTCGGCACCTGAGTCAGTACGCGGTCGAGCGTGCGATCGGCTTCTCCCACTCGTACACGTGCTGTTGGCTCCCCCGGCGGCGGGCTCCCCGGTTCACCCGCCCCACTGCCCGGAATCGGGCTCACGGAGCACGCTTCGGTGGTCGCGTCGACCGGACCATCGGGACACGTGCTGGCTGGTCGCTGAAAATCTGGAGTCGCCCCGCCATGCACCGCTTCGGCCAGGTGCATGACGCTGCCCGACGAGCCAAGCCGGACGACGGCAGGCACAGAAGTGCGCCATCATGCATGAGGGTCTCGGAGCAACGGCACACGTATGGCCGCCAATGACCGAGGGCTCATCGACCATGGCGAGTGCGGCAGGCGGCTTCAAACGACGGACGAGGAAATGGCGCGGGATTACGACGGTCAGCTGCTGGAATCAGTAGCAGTACGCCGGCGCAGGATGCGGGATGCGCTGTTGTTCGGCGCGCAGCGGGGGCGGCGTACGGCGGATGAGCGGCTCGGGAAGTTGTTCGCGGGGATCGCTATCACCGCTGTCCTGTGCGCGGGGTGTGTCGGGTGGTCCTTCCTTCAGCACACGCTGGCGCAGCAGAAGGCTGAGCAGGAGAAGCAGCAGCGGCAGGTGCAGCAGTACGAGCAGCCGACGCGATCGGGGAAGCCCTAGGAGTCCACAGATGAGATTCGGACAGAGTTTGCAGGTTTCCCGGGAGATACGCGAAGAGCTCCCCGTGGCGGGAGAAGGGTTCCTTGGCACAGGACGGTATGGAAGTCGGACGCACAGGCATGTCCAGTTCGGCCCAAGGGTGGGTCAACGCCGCGATGATAGGTTCCCGTAAGTGGTGAGCAGAGCAACGGCTTCTCAGGCGCAACTGAGCCGAGTGACCTTGGTCGGCGAGCGACGCCGGGCGGATGTCGTCCTGCGCGCCGATACGCCCGTAGGGCAGTTGATCCCGGATGTCCTGCAGCTGTTGGACGACCGGCCCGCATCGCGCCCGATGTCACGGCAGTTGATGACATCCGACGGCTCCGTCCTGCCGCACGACAGCACGCTGGCATCGGCCGGGATAGCCGACGGCACCGTGCTCCGGCTCGTCACGACGCATTCTGCGCCGCCCGCCCCCGTAGTGCACGACGTCACTGATCAGGTGGCTGACGACCTCGACTTGCGGGCTTGGCGCTGGCGCCCCGTCGCCCGCCGGGCCTGCGCGGGTGCGGCGACCGTCGCCTTCGCAGTGATCGCCGCGCTGCTCGCCCGTCGTGAGTTCCCGCTCGGCGCCCTGGTCGGTGTTCTCTCAGCTATCGCGCTCGTCCTCCTGGCGGCCGGTGCGCTCGTGGCCAGGATCGGACGAGGAAACCGGGGGCTGGCGACCGCGCTCCTGGTCTCCTCCGGCGGGATTGGCGTTCTCACCGCGTGGACGGCCGCCGATGCCTACGGCTGGCCGGGTACCGCGCGGCTCGCTGCGGTGGCGGGTGCGCTGGTCTTGACGCTGGTGTTCCTCGGTTACTTCTCGCCACTCGGCAAGGGCGGGCTCGTTGGCGCCGTCACGACGGCCACGATCGCCGCTGTGTGGGAGGCGGTTGCCGCCGTTCAGGGTGATCCTGCCCGGCTCGGTGCCGTCATGGGTGTCTTCTCGCTGGTGGTGCTCGGTCTGCTGCCGCGCCTGGCTCTGATGGCGTCGGGACTTACCGCGCTCGATGACCGGCGCTCGGGCGGTATCTCTGTCACCCGTCACCAGGTGGGTACCGCGCTCGCGGGGACCCATCGCGGCCTGGCTCTCTCGACGATCGTCACTGCAGTCTCGGCAACCTCTGCAGGCTGGTTGCTCACCCTGGCCGAAAAGCCGACCGTGTGGGCCGTGGCGCTGGTATCGCTCGTCGTCGTGGTGCTTGCGTCGAGGGCGCGGGCTTTCCCGCTGATCGCTGAGGTTGTTGCGCTCTTCGCTGCCGCGTCGTGCCTGGTGGTACGCCTGGTGACGTGGTGGATGGAGCATGCAGGGCGCGTCGGGCCGCTGGCTGTGCTGTGTGCAGCTGCGGTGCTGCCGCTGGTCGTTTTGGCGGTGCAGGTGCCCGAGCATGTGCAGGTGCGGCTGCGACGCATAGGCGATCTGATCGAGTCCATTGGCATGGTGGGGCTCTTCCCCCTGGCCTTCGGTGTGTTCGGGGTGTACGGGCAGCTGCTCAACCAGTTCTGAATCGACGTGCAGGCGCTCCGGGCGGGGCAGCAGGGTGGGGGTGGAGGGCAGGCATGCCGAACGGTGACGGCTGGCAGGGTGACGTGCTGCGCGACCTGAGAAGCGGTACCCAGCAGGGTGAGGGTGCGCAGGGACCCGGCGGGCAGGCGTACCGCGCTTCCGCGTCGGGTCCGGACCTGCCGTCGCAGAATGCCCAGGTGCCAAACCTCGCCACCCGGGGTGGTGTGGCCGGGCAAGCTGGCTACCCATATCACGGGCAGGAGCAGCAGGCGGGCGCTCAGGGCAGCTGGCAGCAGCGGCCCGAGTACCCGGAACAGGGGCAGCAGGCCCCGGCCGCCTACGCCCCGGGCCCTCCGCCCCAAAGTGCCCCCATCTCCCAGCCCGCACCGGACAAGGGCCTGGCCGGCGCGGTGCGCCTCAAGCCGCAGCACGGTGAGTCCTTTGCCGCGCGTGGCGCACGCGCTCTGCGTCGTACGCTCTCGTCGTCAGCCGCGCGGGAGGTCGCCGAGATCACCCGCACTGCCCAGGTGCTCCAGCAGCCCGTGACGACCGGCCGGCAGATCGCCATCACCTCGATCCGGGGTGGATCCGGCAAGTCGACCGTCGCCGCGCTGCTCGGCACCACGTACGCGCACTACCGGCAGGACCCGGTCCTTTTCCTGGAGGCAGATCCGGCACTTGGCTCGCTGCCCCTGCGGCTCGGCGCCGAGTCGCTGCGCTGGACCACCAGTGATATCGCGGACATCGTCCAGCCGAACATGTCACTGCTCGACGTCACCGGCTATCTCGTCCAGCTGCCCAACAATGCCTGGCTGCTGCCGGCCAGCCAGGGCCAGATCGGTGTGATGCTGGACAGCCGGGCGTACGAGCGGGTCGTGGTGGCGCTGCGTCGCTACTTCGGTGTGATGGTCATCGACTGTGAGACGTTGCCCGCCGAAGTCGCCCGGGTCGCACTGGCTGCCGCGCATGGCCGTGTTCTGACCACACCTGCCACGCCGGAGGGCATCCGCAGTACGTATTCGGTGCTGCAGTGGATGCAGGGGCTGCCGCGGCATGTGATGGCTGGGACGGTTGTCGTGCTTACCGAATTGGTGCCCCATTCAGGGCTCGATCTGGACGAGGCTGTCCAGATGCTCAGGTCCACAGGGGTGAGCGTTCAGGTTCTTCCGTATGACCGGCACTTGGCAGCCGGCGGCCGGCTGCATACCGAACTGCTGGCTCACCCGACCAGGGAAGCCGTCGCTCGCCTTGCCGCGGACGTCTTCCAGCTTTCCCTCTCCCAGCAGCGTCACTGACCAGATGCCGAGCCCGATCGTGAATGACGGACGACGATGAGTACCCGACTGATACACCGCCCGGCCAGGACCACCCGCCCCCCGGCTGCCTCCGAGGCGCGAGTCATCGAGGCCCCGCCCAACCTCCCCGAAGGGAAGTCGGGCAATATCGCGATGTCGCTGCTGCCCGTCGCCGGAGTCATGTCGTCCGTGGTGATGATGACGGTCGTACGCAACAGTCAGTTCGCCGGGCTCGGCGCCATCATCCTCGTCGTCACTGTCATCGGCTCCGTCGCGCTCGTCTTCTCGCAGCGCGGCAAGGCTCAGCGCACCCGCCGCACCCAGCGCGAGGCGTATCTCGCCTATCTGGAGGACCTGCGCGAGGAGCTCTCCGACCAGGAGCGCGAGCGAGGCGAACACGCCGAGGTCCTCAACCCGCCGCCGGCTGCCCTCTACGACATCGTGCGCGATCCGGCCCGCCTGTGGGAGCGCCGCCGCGTCGACGGTGACTTCCTGCACGTGCGCGTCGGCACCGGTGAGATGCCCGTACGGGATCTGGAGATCGCTCAACAGGGTTCATCGGTCCTCACCCCGCCCGACCGTTTCATGCTCAACGAGGCGTCGGCGCTGATGGGCCGCTTCCGCACCGGCACCGAACTCCCCCTCACCGTCCCGCTCGACCGTGTCGGGGACATCAGCGTCATCGGCCCCCGCGAGGACTGCTTGCGCCTCGCGCGCGCCCTGCTCGTCCAGACCGCTGCCCTGCACGCCCCCGACGACGTGGCGATGGCACTCGCCGTGCCCGGCGACCGGCTCGCCGACTGGGAGTGGGCCAAGTGGCTGCCGCACCTGCTCGACACCGAGCAGTACGACGGCCCGGTAGCCGCGCGCAGAATCGCACCCTCCGCACCCCAACTCGCCCGGCTGCTCGGCCCCGAACTGCGCCGCCGGGCGTCCTATGCGGCCGAGGTCCGCCGCGGTCTCTCCGGCGATGACGCCCTGTCCATGATCTCCCGGCTGCTCGTCGTCGCCGACGGACACGGCGAAGACGCTGTCGACCTGCCGCGTCCCGACGACGCGGTCGGCCTGCGGGAGATGGGCGTCACAGTCCTGCACCTGCTCGAACAGCGAGTCCAGGAGCCCGGACACGTCGGCGTCCGCATCACCGTTGACGGCGATCAGGTCGTCATCGAGGATCTGCGCGGGCAGCAGCCGGTCGGCTCCCACGGCACCGTGGACGAGGCCGGCATCCCATTCGCCGAGGGCCTGGCCCGGATGCTTGCGCCGCTGCGTCTGTCCGCCGAATCGCTTGCCGACGCACCCCTGACCGGGCCCGTCGACTTCGCCGACCTGCTCGGCATCGACGACGTGGCGCAGCTCGACGTGTCGCACCTGTGGGCGCCACGCGGCGAGCGGGCCTTCCTGCGCGTGCCCATCGGCATTAACGACTCCCGCGAGCCGGTGCTCCTGGACCTGAAGGAGTCCTCGGAGCTCGGCATGGGCCCGCACGGCCTGTGCGTCGGCGCCACCGGCTCCGGGAAGTCGGAACTCCTGCGCACCCTCGTTCTCGCCCTGGTGGCCACACACCCGCCGGAGGACCTTGCCCTGGTCCTCGTCGACTACAAGGGTGGTGCGACTTTCGCGCCGTTCGCGGACCTGCCGCACGTCGCTGGTGTCATCACCAATCTGGAGAACCAGGCCGGCCTCGTCGAACGCGTCCACGCCTCACTCGCTGGCGAGGTCAAGCGCCGCCAGCAGGTCCTCAAGGACGCGGGCAACGTCGCCGACATCGGCGACTATGCCGCGCTGCGCGCCCACCAGCGGTCCGACCTCGAACCGCTGCCGCACCTGTTCGTCGTCATCGACGAGTTCGGTGAACTGCTCACCGCCAAGCCGGACTTCATCGACCTGTTCCTGTCCATCGGCCGCATCGGCCGCTCCATTGGGGTGCACCTACTGCTGTCCAGCCAGCGCATCGAGGGCGGCAACCTCAAGGGCCTGGACACCTATCTCTCGTACCGGCTCGGCCTGCGCACTTTCTCCGCCGACGAATCCCGCACGGTCCTGGACACCACGGACGCCTTCCACCTGCCCCCGCTGCCCGGATTCGGCTACCTCAAGGTCGACACCAGCCACTACGACCGCTTCAAGGCAAGCTACGTCTCGGGCGCCTACCGCGGCCCCGCGCAACACCCGGACGACGAGGACAGCGCCCCCCTCGCCCTCCCCTACGACACCTTCAACACCCTGTCCACTGGAGAGAATGCCGACGCGCAGGAGCCCGCGATGCGGCGCCGCGAGATGGGGCCGACCGAGCTGGGCATCATGGTCGAGCAGCTGGCCAACGCCGCCGGTACGGTCCGCCGCATCTGGCTGCCGCCCCTCCCTGATGCGATCACCCTGGACAGGGTCGCCGGCCCCCTGGATGTCGGCACACGCGGTATGCAGCTCGCGGGGCGCCGCGCCCCCCTGGAGGTACCTCTCGGTCTGCTCGACGATCCGGCCAGACAGTGGCAGGGCCAGTGGTACCTGGACCTGACGGTGGCGGGCGGCCACGCTGCGGTCATCGGGGGCCCGCAGTCCGGCAAGACCACGCTCCTGCGCACCCTCGTCCTCTCCCTCGCGCTGACCCACACCCCACAGGAAGTCGGCGTCTACTGCCTTGACCTGGTCGGCGGCGGCCTGGCGGCCGTGGCGGGCCTGCCGCACGTCGGGGGTGTCGCAGGTCGCGTAGACCGTGAGCGGGTGGCCCGCACCGTCGACGAGGTACGAACCATGCTCGCCGCCAGGGAGGACCTCTTCCGCGAGCACGGCATCGACTCCATCTCACAGCTGCGCGATCTGCACGCGGCGGGCCGGCTGCCCCAGCTGGCCTCCGCCGAGATCGTGCTCGTCATCGACGGCTTCGGCGCGCTGCGCGACGACTTCGAAGAGCTGGAGGACGCCGTCGCCGACATCCTCCAACGCGGCGGCGGTTACGGCATCCACGTCGTTGCGGGCATGCTCCGCTGGAACGACGTGCGCATCGCCGTCCAGTCGAACTTCGGCACCCGCGTCGAGCTACGGCTGAACGACCCCAGCGAGTCCAGCATCGACAGCAAGCTGGCAGTGACCCTTTCACCCGACGAGCCCGGCCGCGTCCTGACCGCCGGCAAGCTCTTCGCGCAGGTCGCGCTTCCCCGTACGGACTCGCTCGCTGACACCGGGGACCTGGGCTCGGTTCTGGAGCGTGCGGCCCGGTCGATCCGCGCCACCTGGAGCGGCGAGGTCGCCCAGCCGGTGCGGGTGCTGCCGCATCTTCTGGAGCCCCACGTCCTGCCGGGCCCGGTCGCCGAACCCCGGCGGGTACCCATCGGCCTGGACCAGAAGGCCCTCGACCCCGTTCTGCTCGACCTGTTCCAGCACGACCAACACCTGCTGGTCATGGGCGACAGCGAATGCGGCAAGACGAACCTCCTCAAGACCATCGCCGGCGGCCTGATCGAGCGCTACAGCGAGGACGAGCTGGTCTTCGCCGTCATGGACCCCAGGCGCTCTCTGCGTGGCGCGATCCCCGAGGAGTTCAACGGCGGCTACGCGTACAACGCCAAGCTGTGCGCGGGCCTCGCCGCCGCGGTCTGCACCGAGTTGGACAAGCGGCTTCCCGATGATGGCGCAAGCCTTGAGGACCTGGGACCGGGCAGCTGGGGCGGTGGCCCGCGGATCGTGGTCCTAGTCGACGACTACGACGTCCTGACCACCGCCGGCCAGGAACCACTGGCCCCCTTCCTGCCGTACATCCCTTCAGCGGTGGACATCGGCCTCCACTTCGTCCTCACTCGCCGCGTCGCAGGCGCCTCCCGCGGCATCTACGAGCCCCTGGTGCAGGGCCTGCGCGAGTCGGGATCCTCCGCGCTCCTCATGGCCGGCGACCGCGGGGAAGGCCAGCTGTTCCCCGGCGTCTACGCCTCCTGGCAGCCGCCGGGCCGCGGTGTCCTTATCCGCAGGGGCCAGGCCAACCGCCTGATCCAGACTGTGTACTCCCCCGCGTGACATTCAGGAGAGCTCTCCCGCCCACGCGGACCACGAGACGTACGCATCCATGCCCCGAACGACGAAGGACCAGACGACCACATGACCAAGGACGTCATCGCCCTCACCCAACGCATGCCCGACCCGTCGGCCATGCTCGCGGGACTGCTCTCCGGAGGCCCGGACAAGCTAGTGGACACGACAGGCGAGGGTGCCGTCGTGCGGCTCTGCGACGAGGAGGGACGCCCCCTCGTCTCCGTCGAAGCACCGCTGCTCGTGCAGGTCGCGGGCGAGGCCGAGCGGCTGCTCGGAGCCACCCCGCCACCGGTGCCGTACTGGTGGACAGAGGCCCGCGCCACCACCGGTGTGGAAGAAGCCGAGCGGCTCGCGGGCACCTTCGCGGCCCGGCTGGCCGCCTTGGCCGACGGCTCCGCCTGGCCGCCTGAGGCCGCGCAATCCCTGGCGGTGGTGAAGACCGACGGTGTGAGCGTTGCGCCCACGCCCGCCACCGCGCAACCCGCGGTCGATGTCCTTACTGACAAGGTTGCCGTCGTCATCCAGGACCGCCCGGTGGTGGCCATGACGGCCTGGCTCCAGGACGCGTTCCAGTCCGCCGCCGGCGGCGAGCTGGGCCTCCAGGTCGTCACCCCGGCAGGAACCACGCTTTCCCCGGCCGTTCGCGCCAGCCTGAGCAACTGGCCGTCCCGCTGGGTCGTGCGCGACGAGCGGGACGGCTACTACGACGGACAGTCCGGAGCCGTCCTGCGCTGGCAGGACGACATGTTCCAACCGGTAGCGGCAGCGGACGCGACCGCCGACGACCCACGCACCCCGGTCGCCGCCTCCTACCAGGAGGTCACCGACACCGGCGAGCAGCAGCTGGCCATCACCTTCCGCACGGTCCACCCCGCAGACGAACGTCTGGTCCTCGGCGGTGCACTGGAGTCGATATGGCGCGAACTCACCGGCGAGCCCCCGGCGGGGTGGGGAACCGCGGAGCCTGCCAACCTCCCCTGGTCCCCGCGCCAGATGACCGACCTCGCCTACGAGCGGGCGCCCGAGCCGACCTGGTTCGTGGTGGTCGGCAGCCCGGAACGGCCGGGCCTGGCCACGGTGCGCGTCAGCCGGACGAAGGCGGGCGTGGAGGAGTACGTCACGCTGATGTTCGGCTACGGCCCCGATGAGGAGCCGCCGGTGGGCTCCCTTCCGAGGGCCGCGGAGGTGCTCGCCACCCGCCACCGGCTGCTGTCGATGCTCGTCCAGATCCGCAAAGCCCGCCGGGACCTGGCCGTGCCACCCCGCTTCGAGGGACCCGGTGTCCCGCTGGCCTTCGTGCTCGGCGCAGAGGAGGTCCGCCAGATGCCCGGCGACCGCGCCCGGAAGACGCCACTGTCCAAGCCGCCTGTCCCCCTCGGTCCGAAGACCCGCCCTGCGATGTACTACGCGCTGCCTGGAGACCCGTTGGATCTGTCGGGCTGGCAGGACTTCGAGCGCCTGATGCGGCATATGAAAGGCGAGTGAGGGCACCTGGCACAGGGGGACGTACGCGTGGACCTCCCTGCGCCAAGTACCCTGCAGACATTGGCAAGTGGGTGGGCTCCTGGCTGTTTTGAGCCGTTGTCAGACCTCGGGCATAGCATCGGGATTGCGGATTGCACCAATGACTTCGCAATTGATAGGCATGACCGTACAAACGATCGTCAAATCTGGCGGGGGGAGCCTGATGAAGTTCGACATGGGGGCGCAGACGCTCTCGACCCTGAGGTCGAAGTCGCAGGGGTCGAGCACGGAACTGGGGACGTTGATCCGCCAGCTCGTGCAAGCAGCACAGCCGTTGGAGGGCAAGTTCAACGGGTCGGGCAAGGCGGCGTTCGACTCGTTCAAGTCGCGCGCGGACGAGATCACGGCATCGTTGAACAGTGCGCTGGCCGCGATTGTGGGCGGACAGTCGGGCATGGAGACAGCGTTCGGCTCGGGCGACCAGGAGCAGGCCGACAACGCCCGGTCGCAGATGTCGGCGGCGAACTTCGACGCGGCCCGCTTCTCGGGCCGCTGACAGTCCGCTTGCGACAGATGAACTCAGATTTTCAGGGGGAGTGATTGTGATGGCTGCTGGCATGGACCGTCGTTCGTACGACTCGGGTGCGTCGGCGGAGGCGCAGGGCAACATCCAGGCGGTGATCGCACGTCTGGAGCAGGTGATCGCGGCGCGTGACGCGCAGGTGAAGGCAGCGATGTCGGACTTCGCCGCGGATGGTGTCGCGGAGGAGTACCACGGCAAGGAACAACGCTGGAACAGCGCCTCGCAGGAGGTCAGGAGCATCATCCAGCTGCTGAAGACGACGCTGGAGAAGAACGACGGCACCGCGCACCAGACGCTCGCGCGCGCGAAGGCCGCGGTCGACAACATCGGCTGAGCTGGCCTCAGCGCATCGACAGATAAGGCAAGCCTCCGGAGTGCGCGGACGGGTTGCCGGCCGTAGGGGGCGGCGCCGCGCGAGTCGCGGCGCCGGTGCAAGAAATATGTACGCAGGGGGGCGTTCATGGCGTCATGGGACATCCAGCCGCAGGGAGTGCAGGGCCAGTTGAAGGTCGTCGGCACGCATGCCGAAGATCTGGGCAACGTCCTCAACACACTGCTCTCGGACATCCAGGAGGCGGCTCAGGCAGCGGGTACGGCCGTGCCGGGCACGCAGGCCCGAACGCCGCTGTCGCCCGGGCCGTGGGTGCCGAGGAACAAGCCGTTGGGGCCGGCGGCCACCTCCCTGTTCACGCAGACGGCGACGGGCCCGGTCGCCGCGGCCCTCGCCGAGTACGTGACGAAACGCAAGCCGCACATGAAGGCCATGGCCGATCGCTGCCAAGCGGCCGTTCTGGGGGCTGCCAAGGCCACCAATGAGTACGTCCAGGGCGATCTGGAGGCGGCCAAGAACGCCCAGAACGCCGCCCGTACCGTGCGGCTGGACGCTCTCAAGGACTTCGGGGGGAAGAAGAAGTGAGCGGCGGACCGGTCGATCCGGCCGATGTACCGGTCTTCACCGGTGATCTGGACGTTCTGGAAGCCAAGACGAAGGCGCTGTCCCATGGCGGCTCCAAGGTCCAAACCGCTGGCTCGGATGTCCACAAGTCCTTCGGTGGACTGGCTGCCTTCTACAAGGCGCCCGAGGCGGAGCAACTGTTCGGCGTCACCAAACCAGTGGCGGACACGGCTCATGACCTGAGTGACGACATGCATGTCATCGCCGGGGCTCTGAGCACCTACGCCCGTGAGATCAGGCCATTGGTCCACCGGCTGGAGCAGCTCAAGCAGGAAGCCGCCGATTTCCGCGACAACGAGGCCGCCGAAGACGACTGGAGCGAGGACGGCGACCTGACCGACGAGAACATCAACCGGCGCAACAAGATCGCCGAGGTCTGGGCCGCGTTTCAGGAAGCCGAACGCGACTGCCACTCCAAGATAGTCGCGCTGGTAGGCGGCAAGGCGCTCCACACGATCGACGCCTCCCACAAGAAGGGATACGGCTACGACGCCGAAGCCCTCAAGGCATCCAAGAGCCTTCCCTGGGGCGACGCGGTCGAGGAATCCGTTCCCTGGTGGCAGGTTTGGGAGCACGCCTACGACTTCGGCAAGGGCTTCATCGTCGACGGCGTGGGGGGCACCATCGACGGCATTTACACCCTGTTCGGCGGCCACGGCGGGGACGCCGCCGGCCAGGCATGGCTCGGCCTGGCCAAGCTCTCCACCGCAGTGGCGATCACCACCACGCCCGGTTTGAACGTCGCCTACTGGATGACGCCGGGGAAGATGCTGCCCTCCTGGCTGCGGGACTCGCGTACCGCGGTGCTGGATACCGGCAAGGCTCTCGTGGCCTGGGACCAGTGGGAATCGAACGGCTCCCGGGCCGCCGGCGCGGTCACCTTCAACATCGTGACCGCCATCTTCACCCGCGGTGGCGGTGCCGCCGTGCAGGGCGCGGGCAAGGCGGGCGCGCTGGCCAAGGGCCTGTCGGTCGTCAGCAAGGTGGGCAGCGCCGTCGACCCGATGACCTACGTCATCAAGGGCGCAGGTGCAGGCCTGTCAAAGGTCGGCGACATGATGGCCCACCTCAAGGGCCTCGGCCACGTCGAGGCCCCGAAGATCTCCGAGGGCGCCTACAGCCTGCCCGAAGGCGCCGCCAAGCTGCCGGACGGCACGATCCAGCTGCCCAAGGGTGCCGCCATCCCGGAAGGAGCAACCAAACTCCCCGGCGGCAGGATCGAGCTGCCCAAGGACACGGTCACCTTCCCACCGGGGACGGTAAAGAGCCCATTCAACGGCAAGTACATGGTCCCCAGAGGCGATCTCTACAACTCGGACGGCAGCCTCTTCCAAGGCGTCGAAGACGCTCCCGAGGGCACGCCCGCCCCACACGCCACAGGCGCGGACAACCCACGGATCGAGACCCCGGTCCGCCAGGAACAGCGGGTCCCGGCCAGCGTCGGCGGACGTGGCGACGACTTCACCCGCGTCGGCTCGGAAGTCTCCGACCCGGCCCGCAGCGCGGACGACCTCCCAGCTGGCCGCCCCGACACAACTCCGGGCGGCACCGCGGGCCACATCCCCGGCGGCCACGCGGGCAACCACATGCCTACGAACAACCTGGACAACGAGGCAAGCGGAGCAGGCCGCACTGGCGCCACCACCCCCACGCCCGGCGGTGGCCACACGGAAACCCCGTCCACGGACGGTGGCGACACCACGCCGATCGGAGGCCACGGCTCCGACGGCCCGACGGTCCCGCACCAGGGTGAGCACGGGGCCGGTTTGGCGCCGGCCGGGCACGACCCGCAGATACCTGAGGGATCGGGCAGGACACACGACCACAACACCTCTGGCTCCGCTTCCAGCCCGGAAGAAGCTCTCTCTCCCAGCACGCACGTGGGCGAGGACGGAACTGTTCCACCTCCCGGGCACGGTCAGAAGCTCTTGGAGCAGATCGATGTCGACGCGCCTCGTGTGACCAAGACGGACGGAGTCATCACCCACGTCGACAGACGGCCGGTCGCCGAATACCTAGATGGGCTGGCCCAGAAGCGCGGAGCCGAGTACCGAGATGCCCGGGACTCAGGTGTCTTCCCCAGGAAGCAGACCGGGGCTTGTGTGGGATCCGTGATGGACCTCCGGACGGGCACAGTCATCGAAGGCATCAACGGCAAGGCGGATGTCGTTATCAAGCTGGACGACCTGCACCCCACCCTGCGGGAGAGGCTGGAAACGATTGGGGACCCCCCGCCGCACAAGGACGACCCACTGGGCCATGCCGAGGTTAAGGCGGCCAACGAGCTGCTCTGGATGCGTACGCGGCAGGGGCTGCCGGACGACGCCTCTGTGCTCGCCGAGATGCGTGCTTCGGTCGACTTCCCATACCTCAACGACACCTCCACGGGTCTTCCTGGCAGACGAGCTCCATTCTGTGCGAACTGCAACCATATGCTGCAAGGGCTGCCCACCAGCCACGGGAGGTTCACCGGCTTCCCCCCGAGTGACGAGAACTGGATCCCCTGATGACTTCTGTACTGCGAATCGACGTTGATGATCCGGACGTCGACATGGATCATGCTCAGCGTCTGCTCTATCGGGGCGAGCCTTTCTCTGGAGAAGTAGCCGAGTACCAGAGCGGACACCTGATCAGCCTGGACGAGTACACCGACGGAATCCTGAACGGACAGTCCCATGAGTGGTACCAGGACGGGACTCTCCGTTCCGAGGGAATTGTCCGGGACGGCCGTGCCGTGGGCGAATTCAAGGAGTGGCACCCCAACGGGACCTTGAAGTCCCGAAAGTTCTTCGACAGCGCCATCGCTTCACTCCGCGAGGAGGAGACGTGGGACGAGCACGGCGTTCCGCTGTCCTCGTGGCGCCGTGACGACGGCTGAACGGAACACACTAGGGCGTCGACCGGAGCCCAACATCGGTCGCGGCTCTCTTCAAAGAGCCGCGACCGAAGGGAATTGAGCTGCAGTGACAGACTCACCGTCGTCCATCATGTTGGACCGACTCCGCGGTGTGGAGTGGATCGGCGACTGGGACTACACGATGGGGCACGTGATGTCGCGTCGTCTTCTGATGCGGGAGTATCTGAGGAGGGCAGCACTGTGGGCCCAGGCGTACTCCGTCGAGGAGAAGTGGCCCTTCTTCGATGTGACGGAGCACATCGACCCTGAATTTCGGCTCTCCCCTGACATCGCCGCGGAACTCGACGAATTCCTGGGCACTGTTCCGGGCGGGCACCTGAGGAAAACCTGTGCAGGCTCTGTGCGCATGGCGGAACTCCGCGCACAGATCCAGGCAGAGCTTCCTGACCTCCCCGACCTCTACGAGCCGCTGGTGCTCTTCTACGAGCGGGGCGGAGAGTTCTTGTACGACAACAGCGGTGCCCTCGATCTGACCGGCGTTTCGTTTCGGCCCAAGGGCTTGCAGCACAACCTCGGCAGCGCCTCCCTCGTCGCCCTCCGCGGTGACGTACTCGATGCTCTGGACGCCAGTGGACGCATCTCCTTCTACGCCACGAGTGATGGGCAGGGGCCCGTCCTCAGGCGTCGCCTGCTGCGGGGCGGCGAGCGGCACGACGAGGTGTTCGGCCAGGATCTGCGCTGGGAGCCGACGGACCGTCTCCCTGTCTCCGAAGAAGAGGCTAAGGAAGCAGGCTGGGTGTGGATCGACGACAGCAAGGCGGCCCAGCTCATCGAGGTGACGCTGGTCGGCACTCCCCGTTGAGCGGACCCCGGGGACCTCGACCCCGAAGCCGACTCCTCGGAAACGGTTGCGGCCATGCTTTCCGATGAGCAATGGGCGTTGTGGCTATGGCTGGAGCATCGGCCGGGGATCGATGGGTGTCGGCTGACCCTGGTCTGCCGCGAGTAGGGCCGGTCTGCTGCTGGGGCACGCTCTGCAGACGTACTGGTTGGACCGGCCACGACTACCTTCCCAGCAAACTGCTGAGCTGCAAGTAAAGACCTGAGCACAGTTGACTACACGCATTCTCCGCCAGACTTCGCTTTCGAGCTTGAGTGACAGGGGAATTGGTGACGGTGACGGTGGGGCGAGAACACCTCCAACAGCACCTCGTTCTCGGAACGCCTGGGCGAGGTCGCGGCGCGGCTGCACGTCGTCCCGGAGAGGTTCCCCGGCTCGGTGGAGCAGCCGCTGCCGAATATGCCCAACGGCACCGACATGTTCGACCAGCTGCACCGCCGTCCGGACGGCAAGTTGATGATCATCGCGGCGAAGGTGCCCTCATCCGGCCTCCTGTGGCACAAGGGCGTCGGTCCGGCCGAGGGCTTCATGGTGAAGCAGGGAACCGAGCCGTACCTGCGGACCATCATCGCCGAGATGGAGCGCCGACCGAACCTGAAGGTGACCGATGCCTCCGGCAAGGTATGGACGAACGCGGACCTTGCCGATGAGCTCACGAAGGCCCTGGACGGCAAGAACCTGGAAGACACCATGGTGAAGGCCACAGACGGAGCCAGTAAGCACGCTGGGGCCGTCCTCGAATTCTTCAAGATCTGACAAAGGAGACAGTGTCCGTGATCGTGCCGCGCCAGGACTATCAGAAGGACGAGATGGCAGCGGTGGTTCCCGTCATGGAGGGGTCGCTGTCCTACTCGTTGGAGGAGATCGAGACCTCGCACAACTCCAGGTCGGGCGCAGTCATGAGGTCGCTGAACGTCGCCCTCGTCCGCTGTGTTGGGGACCCCCCTGCCGGCATGTTGGAGACCTGGGAGTCCTGGCTGCTGGCCATGCAGGTACATTCCGCCGTCTTCGCCGCCGCCGATCCCAACCGGGAAACGGTCACCTGCAAGATCCGCCAGGAGGAGCGCCACCTCGCCACCACCGGGCCGCAGACCTACCTCAACGCGAACACCTGGCTCAACGCCTTCTACCTCGCGGTCATCTGCCGTGAAGCAGCCCGCCTCGACATGCTGGCCCGGATCCCAGTGTCCCTTCTGCGCAATTTCGGCGGCGCCCTGGACGAGTACACCTACGCCTGGGTGGAAACCCTCCAGAGCTTCTGGCTCCGCCGGGACGACCTGCGCACACACCTGGTGCGCGCCGTGGACCTGAGTGCTCCCGAGCACGCCCGCGTCGTCGACGCGGAGACAATGATCAAGCTCAAGTACCCGCCGATCATGATGCTCTACCGCTACCTGCGCAACGACGTCGCTGGCTTCAACGACGCTCTGGCCGACGCCATCCGCTGGCACAAGGAGTACTGGACCGCCGACGAGGACCGCACCGAAAACATCCTCGGGATCGTGGCCCTCGCTCCGCTGGCCATCGCCAGCCTCGCGAAAGCCAACGGCATCGCCGTCGAGGTCGAGTCTGACTACCTCCCCGAGGCCCTCCTCGACTTCGCCTGGCGCGGCGAGTTCGACGCGTAACACCGTCCCCCATATGCTCCCTGCGGGCAGGTCTTAGTTGCGGACGGGAGGAACCGCCGGTGGCCCTTGCCACGCCCGCTTGGGGCGAGTGCGTGAGCAGATAGGTGCAGCGGGCTTTGGCGGTCGGCGCATCGGCTCGTCCGGGTCCTGCTCGACTCTGCTCCTATTGGTTTTCGCGGCGCGACCAGGGAATTTTCGGCGTCGAGGTCGTTGGCGAAGGCCTAGCGTCGTGCGGCGGCCCAATGTGAGGCATCGGTTGCCGCGGGTCGGTCGCCGTTCGCCCTGACGCCGGTTCCCAGCCTGGGACCGCTGGACCTGTCTTGGAATCTTGGGCCGCTGCTGGTGTGGGAACTCGGTGGCCAGCGCCCACGGAGACGATCCGCGACTGGCGCGGAAGACACGTCGAGCATGTGTGCAAGTTGCACGCTAGCCCATGGGGGTAGCTCACCCGCCCTCAAGCGTGGCGAGGGCTCCGCTCCTCCGCCTAGCCTGCCGGAGGAGGGGCGGGATTACCCAGCATGTCCGGTTCCTCCCTGAGGGCGTCGCACAGCCCGTCCTCTAAATGCCGGTGCCCGGCCCTCCCCCGCTGAGCGCCTCGGTACCGAGCCGAGGGAGGAACACGCCTTCCGGGCTGCGGCAACGACCTCATACGGGCGGCACCAAGGGGCTCCTGGCTCTTGGCCCTCCCGCTAACCTTGGGCACAGAGCCGCCTTCGGGATTCGAACCCGAGACCTACGCATTACGAGTACAGAGGGGCAGATGCCCTGCTGGGCTCAGACAGGCCACCACCTTGACAGTGGTCTCTCAGCTTCGGCAGGCATACATCCGCAGCCCAAGGGCGGTGGCAGCCTCTCGGCGATCGGGGCCTTCCCTCATGACGCTATCCATCGAATCGCCTGCTCAGAGGTCTCGCCAGGCAGGCCGCCCCAGGGATTTTTCTGGGACTTTCCGCTGTGTCAGAGGGACTTTGCGGGGACTTTCCCCCGCCTAAACAAGTAAGGCTCCGAAAGACCAGAAAGGGCCTCCGACGCAGGTCAGAGGCCCTTTCCAAGGCAAAGTCCCAGGTAATGGCGGACGAGTCGGCCTGTACGCCGGGTTCTGTCGCCTCCGGTCCTTGCGGGCCGGGGGGAGACGGCCATCCATCTAGGGCTGCCGTTGCCGGCAGCCTCGTGCGGTCTACCCGCGGACTCGGGCGGGCAGCCCTCGGTCGTCCGCGCAGAGGCATCAGCCGATGCCTCCTCTTGACCTTGCTCCAGGTGGGGTTTACCTAGCCCTCCGAGTCACCTCGGAGGCTGGTGGTCTCTTACACCACCGTTTCACCCTTACCGGAGGCCGAAGCCTCCGGCGGTCTGTTTTCTGTGGCACTGTCCCGCGGGTCACCCCGGGTGGGCGTTACCCACCACCTTGCCCTGTGGAGCCCGGACGTTCCTCGGGGGGATCAGTGATCCCCACGCGGCCGTCCGGCCGGCTCGTCCGCCGTGGTGACCATGCTACCCGTAGGGGGCGGGGGTCCTCGCCGGGCTTCCCCGTTCCCCGCCGGGCCCGGGCCTTGACCTTGTCGCAACGGCAACGTTTGTACTGGGCGCATGAGAATCGGAGAGCTCGCGGGTCTGATCGGCGTCAGCACCCGTGCCGTACGGCACTACCACCACCTGGGGCTGCTGCCCGAGCCGGAACGCCGGGCCAACGGCTACCGGGAGTACGGGCTGCGGGACGCGGTCGCGCTCGCCCGGGTGCGCCGGCTGACGGAGTTGGGGCTGGGACTGGACGAGGTGCGGGACGTCCTCGCCGACGACGCGGGGCGTGCGCTGCACGAGGTGCTGACCGAGCTGGACGCGGATCTGGCCCGCCAGGAGGAGGAGATCCGGTCGCGGCGGGCCCGGCTGGCCTCGGTGCGGCGGCAGGCGGACGAGCACGGCGGGCTGCCCGCGGAGGGCCCGGTGTCGGACGAACTGGCGGCGCTCTTCGCGGAGATGGCCCGCGTTTCCGCCGCGCACCCGGGACCGGAGCCCGCCATGGCGGCGAAGGAACGGGAGGTGCTGGCGTTGCTCGAATCGACGGGCGGGGCGGAGGGGAACAAGCGGATGGTGGAGTTGCTGGGGGAGGCGGTCGCGGCACCGGGGGCGATGCAGCAGATGTACGAGGTGTACGGCCTGCTCGATGCGCTGGTGGAGGCCGCGGCGGACGATCCGCGGGTGGAACGGGCCGCGCAGGCGCTCGCGGACTGCATTCCGGAGGCGGTGGTCGCCGAGGCCGGCGGGGAGGAGCACTGGGGGCGCGTGGCCACGGAGGCCGGTGGTTCCTTCATGGCGGCGTACTACGCGCACTTCGCGCCCGCGCAGGCCGAAGCCGTAGGCCGGGCGATCCAGCTGGTCGCGGAGCGTGCGCGGTGAGCCGGGTGGCCGCGCTGCGCCGGCTGGGCGCCTACGAGTCGCGGTGGCTGATCAGCCTGGGCTGGTGGGTGGCGCGGCGGCGGATCGGGGTGGCGCCGGGCGAGCGGGCCCTGGGGTATGCGGGGGCGCAGGCCGCGTTCGTGTACGGGCTGGCGTTCGTGTGTGTGGTGGAGACGGTCGGGCTCGGGGTGCTGCTGGCGGACCATCCAGTGGTGCACGTGGTGATGCTGGTCCTCGACCTCTACACGGTGCTGGTGGTACTGGGGCTGCAGGCGGCGGCGGTCACCCGTCCGCATGTGCTGGGGGCGGACACGTTGTGGCTACGGGCCGGGGCGCGCCGGGACATACGGATCCCGCTGGAGCTGATCGCCTCCGTGCGCCACGACCTTCGTTTCGTGAGGGAGCCGGAGAAGGACGGCAACGAGGTGGTGGAACTGGTGGTCGGCGATCAGACCTCGGTGACCGTCGAGCTGTCCGAGCCGGTCGTGGCCGTGCGGATGCTGGGGCAGCGGGAGACGGTGCGTACGGTGCGGTTCCATGCCGATGACCCGCGGGCGGCGGTGACGGCCCTGCGGGCGCAACTGGCGGCGGTGACGGCCGTGCGGGCGCAATCCGCGGCAGGGAACGCGGGGACGGCGCCGGAGGCAGGGGAGGGCGCGGCGCCGGAGGCAGGGGAGGACGCGGCGCCGGAGACGGGCGCGGGCCGGGTGCCGGAGCCCCGCGGGGGCGCGGTGCCGCAGACCGGCGGGGCCGCGGTCAGGCAGGGGTGAAGCGGACGGGGTGGTGGCCCGGTTCGGCTTCGGCGAGGCGGACCGGGATGCGGTGGCCCAGGGGCAGCGCGGGGCCTTCGGGGGTGGTTTCGACGGTGCCGATGACGGCCGGGTCGTAGAGGTGGACGGTGCCGTGGGTGGGGTCCTTCTCCTGGATGTCGACGACCAGTGCCTCGAAGATCTCGCCGACCCGGTCCCGCAGCAGCGCCGCCTCCACGAGGTCGACGCAGGAGCGCTCCACCTGGTTGGCGCGCTGGGCACCGGTCTCCATCTCGCGGGGCAGGGCGGGCAGCGCGCTGCGCACCCAGCCGGGCGGTTCGACGCCGGCCGAAGCGGCGAGGCACAGCTCGGAGGTGTAGCGGTCGGCCAGCCGCCGCAGCGGCGCGGTGGCATGCGCGTACGGGGCGGCGACCGCGGCGTGCAGTGCTTCGGAGGCCCGTGGCGCGGTGCCGTCGAAGGTGGTGTAGCCGGCGCCGCGCAGCAGGGCGGTGCACTCCTGCAGGAACGCGGCGTGGGCGGGGCGCCGCGGGTCGAGGGTGCGGATCAGCGCCGCGTACGAGGTGTGGTGCGGCCAGTCGACGCCGAGCGCGCGGGCGGTCAGGCGGAGCCGGGCGACCGAGCCGTCGGGGGCGGTGGGCAGCGTGCGGAGGATGCCGGTGCCGGAGGACAGCATCAGTTCGGCCGCCGCCATGCCGGTGAGCAGGGAGATCTGCGCGTTCCAGCCGTAGGCCGGGAGCGGGGCGCGGTATTCGAGGGTGTAGCAGCCGTCCCGCTCGACGATCTCCTGCTCGGGGACGTTCAGGGAGATCGCGCCCCGGGCGACCTCCAGCTCCTCCCGCAGCAGGCCGATCTCGCGGAGCAGGGCGAGCGGCTCCTCGGCCGTCCCGTCGTCCAGGATCCGCTGGACGCCGGCGTAGTCCAGCCGGGCGCGGGAGCGGACCAGGGCGCGGCGTACGGACGCGGCGGTCAGCGCGCCGTCCGCGTCGAGGTCGAGCCGCCACAGGACGGCCGGACGGTCCCGGTCGGGCAGCAGGCTGGCGGCGCCCTCGCTCAGTACAGGGGGATGCAGCGGGACCCGCTCGTCGGGGAAGTAGAGGGTCATCACCCGGTGGTGCGCCTCGGCGTCCAGGGCGCCACCGGGTGTCACGAAGGAGGCGACATCGGCGATGGCGTAGTGGACGTGATAGCCGCCGCCGGGGCGCCGGGACAGGAACATGGCCTGGTCGAGGTCGGGGGAGCCGGGCGGGTCGAGGGTGAAGAGGGGGAGGTCGGTGGCGTCCTGCAGGGCGTGCTCGGTCGCCACCGCGCCGTCGGCGGCCGGGATGCGCGGGGCGCGGGCGGCGCTCTCCGCCTCGGCCTGGGCCGTGGGCGGGAAGTGGTCCGGGATCTCCAGCCTTCCGCGCAGCTCATGCAGCGCCACCCGCAGCGGGGCCTCGGCTGCGTCGGTCACATGCATATGGAGACGGGGCATGCCATCGAGCGTATGGCGGGGGGCCGCTCCCGGCGCGGCGTGGGGGGTGCCGGGCCGGGTGGCCTGTGGGGGCGCTCCCGGGGTGGCGCACGGGGCCGGCCTCGGGGTGGCGTACGGGTGCCGGGCCCGGCGGTGGCCGCGCCTCGCGGGTTCTTGGCCCGCCCGTCGCAGGCCATACCCTGTGCCGGGGCCGCACCCCGTCGTACCGCCGTACCGCCGTGAGGGAGAAACACCGTGCTCGTGCTGTTGCCGCCGTCCGAGGGGAAGGCCGCGGGAGCGGCCGGGGCGCCGCTGGATACCGGTGCGCTGTCGCTGCCCGCGCTGACCGCCGCGCGCGAGGCGGTGCTGGAGGAACTGGTCGGGCTGTGCACGGCGGACGAGGCCAAGGCCCAGGAGGTGCTGGGGCTCAGCGACGGCCTCAAGGGCGAGATCGCCAAGAACGCGGGACTGCGGACGGCCGGGACGCGGCCGGCCGGGGAGATCTACACCGGGGTGCTCTATGACGCGCTCGGGCTGGAGTCCCTGGACGCGGCGGCGCGGAAGCGGGCCGAGCGGTCCCTGCTGGTGTTCTCGGGGCTGTGGGGCGCCGTACGGATCGGCGACCGGATTCCGTCCTACCGCTGCTCGATGGGCGTGAAGCTGCCGGGGCTCGGCGCGCTGGGTGCGTACTGGCGGACGCCGATGGCCGAGGTGCTGCCCGAGGTCGCCGGGGAGGGGCTGGTCCTCGATCTGCGCTCGGCGGCGTACGCGACGGCCTGGAAGCCCAAGGGCGGGGTGGCCGGGCGGACCGCGACGGTGCGGGTGCTGCAGTCGAAGACCGTGGCCGGCGTGGAGAAGCGGACGGTGGTCAGCCACTTCAACAAGGCGACCAAGGGACGGCTGGTGCGGGATCTGCTGTCGGCGGGCCTGACGCCGGCGGGTCCGGCGGAGCTGGTGGAAGCGCTGCGGGGGCTGGGGTACGCGGTGGAGGCGGAGCCTCCGGCGAAGGACGGCAAGGCGTGGGCCGTCGATGTGATCGTGACGGAGCTGTAGGGCGTAGGGCGTAGGTCGGGGGCGGTGGAGGGGCTGTACGGGCGGGCCGACGGTTTCCAGCGGCCCTTCCCGCAGGCTGCTGTTGCAGCATGCGCAACGCTCGTTGCGGAGAGTGGGCGGGTGGGCGCAGGATGGGCGCCGTGACTCGCGCCGCCGCCTCCCCCGCGCCCGCTCCCTCTTCGGTCCTCGGGCTCGCCCCCGTCATCCCGGTCGTCGTACTGGACGACCCGGCCGATGCCGTACCGCTCGCCCGGGCACTCGTCGCGGGCGGCCTGCCCGCGATCGAGGTGACCCTGCGGACGCCCGCCGCGCCGGCCGCGATCCGGGCCATTGCCGCCGAGGTCCCCGAGGCGGTGGTCGGCGCGGGCACCCTGCTCACCCCCGGCCACGTCGAGGCGGCTCTGACGGCCGGCTCCCGCTTCCTGGTCAGCCCCGGCTGGTCGCCGCGGCTGCTGGGCGCGATGCAGGACTCCGGGGTGCCGTTCCTGCCGGGGGTCTCCACGGCCTCAGAGGTGGTGACGCTGCTGGCGGAGGGCGTCACCGAGATGAAGTTCTTCCCTGCCGAGGCGGCGGGCGGCACCGCCTACCTCGCGGCGCTGGCCGCGCCGCTGCCCCGGGCCCGCTTCTGCCCGACCGGGGGCATCGGCCTGGCGTCTGCGCCGTCCTATCTGGCGCTGCCGAACGTCGGCTGCGTCGGCGGCACCTGGATGCTGCCGGCCGAGGCGCTGGCCACGAAGGACTGGGACCGGGTGCGACGACTCGCCCGGGAGGCAGCGGCGTTGGCGGTCTGAGGCCGCCGCGAACGAAGGGCCCGGCACCTCGGTCCACGAGGTGCCGGGCCCTGCCGCCCTCGCCATGGGTGCGACGCCGCGCGATCACCAGGGGGCGCGAGGCCCCGCGATCGCCATCGGGTGCGGGTCCCCGCTTCGCGGCGAGGCCGCTACCGCAGATGCGAGGTGTCGTTCAGCAGCCGCAGTGAGGCGTTCCCGTCGGAGTAATACGCGACGACCGAGAGCGACGCCGCGGACAGCTCCATCCGGAACAGCGACTCCGGCGGGGCGCCCAGCGCCAGCCGGACCAGCGTCTTGACGGGGGTGACATGCGTGACCACGAGGACGGTCTTGCCGGCGTACCGGGCGAGGAGCTTGTCGCGGGCGACGGCGACCCGGCGGGCGACCGTCGCGAAGGACTCGCCGCCTCCGGTGGGCGCCACCTTGGCGGAGCCGAGCCAGGCGTCGAGGTCATCGGGGTGGCGCTCGCGCACCTCGGCGAACGTCAGCCCCTCCCACGCCCCGAAGTCCGTCTCGCGCAGGCCCTCCTCGATACGGACCTCCAGGCCGAGCCGGTCCGCGACCGCCCCGGCGGTCTCCCGGCAGCGCCGCAGCGGTGAGCTGACGACGGCCTGGATCGTGCCACGGGCCGCGAGCGCGGCGGCGGTCGCCTCGGCCTGGCGGCGCCCGGCGGCGGAGAGCGCGGGGTCGGTGCCGCCGCTGCCGGAGAACCGCTTCTCGGGCGTCAGCGGGGTCTCGCCGTGCCGCAGCAGGACGAAGGTCGCGGGCGGACCGAGGTCGGGAGAGCCCCAGCCGACCGCCGGGGCGGCGGAGGACCCGGCCTCCTCCGCCGTGGCCACCGCCTCATCGGCGGCCCGGGCGGCGGCGCTGCGGGCGGGCGCGGCCGCGGTGGCGAGCGCCGCCGTGGAGTTGCCCGGCTCCCACTGCTTGCCGATCTTCCCGGCGTCCATCGCCTCGTTGGCGAGCCGGTCGGCGTGCTTGTTCTGCGCGCGCGGGATCCACTCGTAGGTGACCTGGCCGGGCGGGAAGACCGCGCCGGCCTCGGCGGCCAGCGGCTTCATGTCCGGGTGCTTGATCTTCCAGCGCCCGGACATCTGCTCGACGACGAGCTTGGAGTCCATCCGCACCCGGACGCGGGCCTGCGGATCGATCGCATACGCCGCCCGCAGACCGGCCACCAGGCCCTTGTACTCGGCGACGTTGTTGGTGGCAGTGCCGATGAACTCGGCGGCCTCGGCCAGCGCCTCGCCCGACTCCGGGTCGAGGACGACCGCGCCGTAGCCGGCCGGCCCCGGGTTGCCCCGGGAGCCGCCGTCCGCCTCGACGGTCAGGGTGCGCGACACGGCCTACAGACCCGAGTCGGGCGTACGGACCAGGATGCGGGTGCAGTTCTCGCAGCGCAGCACCGCATCGGCGGCGGCCGCGCGGACGTCGTTGACCTCGGTGATGTTCAGCTCCAGGCGGCAGCCCTCGCAGCGGCGCTGGTAGAGGCGGGCCGCGCCGACGCCGCCCTCCTTCGCGCGGATCTTGTCGTAGAGCTTCAGCAGGTCGGCCGGGATGTCGGCGACGGTCAGCTCGCGCTCCTTGGCGACCGTGCCGCGCTCGGTGTCGATCTCGGCGTTGGCGGCGTCCCGGCGGGCGGCGGCGTCATCGACCTTGGCCTGGATCGCCTCGACCCGGCCGGTCAGCTCGGTGACCCGCTCCTGGGCGGACTCGCGGCGCTCCATGACCTCCAGGACGACGTCCTCCAGGTCGCCCTGGCGCTTGGCCAGCGAGGTCAGTTCGCGCTGGAGGTTCTCCAGGTCCTTGGGGGAGGTGACGGCACCGGAGTCCAGGCGCTTCTGGTCGCGGGCGGCGCGCTGGCGCACCTGCTCCACGTCCTGCTCGGCCTTGGTCTGCTCGCGGCTGGTGTCGCTCTCCTCGGTCTGCGCGGCGACGAGCAGGTCGCGCTGCTGGATGAGGTCGGCCTCCAGGGTCTGCAGCTCGGCCAGCTCGGGGAGGTTGTTGCGCCGGTGGGCGAGCTGGGTGAGCCTCACGTCCAGGGCCTGGACGTCGAGGAGGCGGATCTGGTCGGCGGGCGCGGCGTTCAGCGTGGGGCTCCTGTGGTGTGGGTCGGGGCGAAGAAGGGGGTGGACGCCGCGTGGGCGGTCCAGGGGTCGGTGACCGTACGGGAGACATGCGTGCGCAGTCCCCAGTCGTGCCGGTCGGAGACCGCGTCGAGCTGGGCCGCGGCCTGCTCGCACCACGGCCATTCGGTGGCCCAGTGGGCCGCGTCGAGCAGCGCCGGCGGACTGTTTCGTCCGGTGGTCTGGGTGGCCTCGGAGGCCGGGTGGTGACGCAGGTCGGCGGTGAGGAACGCGTCCACACCGGCCGCCCGTACGTCATCGAAGAGGCTGTCGCCGGAGCCGCCGGAGACGGCAAGGGTGCGGATCTCGCGTTCCGGGTCGCCGGCCGCCCGGATGCCCTGGGCGGTGGCGGGCAGCCGTTCCGCGGCGTATGCGGCGAGGCCGGCCAGCGTCATCGGATGCGGCAGCTCGCAGATCCGGCCCAGGCCCCGGCGGCCCGCCGGATCGCTCGGGTCCGGCACCAGCGGGCCGAGGATGCGCAGGTCCAGCGCGCCGGCCAGGGCGTCGGAGACACCGGGGTCGGCGGTGTCGGCGTTGGTGTGCGCGACATGCAGGGCGATGTCGTGCTTGATGAGCGTGTGCACGACCTTGCCCTTGAAGGTCGAGGCCGCGACCGTCGTCGTCCCGCGCAGATAGAGCGGGTGGTGGGTGACGAGGAGGTCGGCGCCGAGCTTCACCGCCTCGTCGACGATCTCCTGGACCGGGTCGACGGCGAACAGCACCCGGCGGACCTCGGCGCCGGGGTCTCCGCAGACCGTGCCGACGGCGTCCCACCCTTCGGCCCGCTCGGGGGGCCAGAGGGCGTCGAGCGCGGTGAGGACTTCAGACAGTACGGGCACGGGTGGAAGATTACCTCCCAGCTGTGACATGGCGCGGGGCCCTCGGTTCGTCTCCCCCGCCCCCTGCCCCTCCGCCGCCCGGCCCATGCGGGAAATCCGCACCGGCCGGTGTGTGAAATCCGAAGCACAACCCTCCCGCCGGGCACCGGCGAACCGGACATTCGCCACCCTTATGCGTGAAGTGTGGCACCTCCCGGCGATCGGCCGGACGTGCGAAAACTAGCTTCGGTTGCCGACTGGAGGTGACCTTGCGATGACGATCTGTGCCACTGAGGACGCCAGGGCGCGGGACATGCGGGACATGCGCGACCACGCGCACCGCACCCACCGCACGCACCGCGCGGCGCTGACGATCGCCGCCGACGGTTCGTACGCCGCCCGGCTCGCCCGTCACGACGACGCCGCCGGGAGCTGGTTTCCGGAGCGCTGGACGCTGGGCGGCCCCGAGCCGTACGCCGTACCACTGCAGGGCACCCAGCCCGAGGAGCCGGACAGCGCGCTGCTGCCGCTCGCGGACGGCCGGGTGCTGATCCTGCGTCGGGTCGCCGACCGTTTCGCCGTCTCCCTGCTCTACCCGGCGGGCCCCGGCACCGGTGAACTCCTGCTGGGCGCCGTGCACGCCCCCGAGCTGACCTTGCTGCCACCCGCCCCCGGCGGGAAACGGGGCTACGCCCTGGCCCCCGAGGCGCACCGGACCACCCTGTGGCTGCTGCACGGCGGTACGGACGGCCCCGAGCGGGTCGCCCGGATCCCGGGACGCTGTACGGGGGGTGTCTGGCTGGACCGCGGCGGCCGGCTGCTGGCCCTGGACAGGGAGACGGACGGCCGGACGAAGACCGTGGTGGTCGATCTGGAGCGGGGCGGCGAGACCGGTCCGCTGCTGCAGATCACCGAGGAGAGCAACGACCGGCTGCTGCTCGCCGATCCGGACAGCGGGCTGCTGCTCGTACGGTCGGACGCCCCGGGGCACGACCGGCTGGGCTGGTGCGTACTGGGCAGCAGTCTGCCGGTGCGCTTCCCGGAGTGCCTGCGCCCCGCGCAGGCGGCTCTCACGCCGTTCGCGATGCAGCCGGGACAGATGCTGGCGCCGGAGAGCTGTGCGGTGGCGTTCCGGGTGGCCGCGGCAAACGGGACGTGGCTGGGTGTCTGGCGGCCCGCGGAGCGGCAGTTGCGGCACTTCCCGGCGCCGGAGGGGTGGCTGGCGGAGGCCGGTCTGTGGACGGCGGCCGGCGAACTGCTGCTGCCGTACGCGACGGGGGCGGAGCCGTGCGGACTGGCGCGCATCAGTATGGGGCCGGCGGGTGTTGCGGGGCCGGCGGGGCCGGGGCGGTCGGCGGAGCCGCCGGAGCATGCGGGGCGGCCGGTGGAGCCGCCGGAGCATGCGGGGCGGTCGGTGGAGCCGCCGGAGCATGCGGGGCGGCCGGTGGAGCCGCCGGAGCATGCGGGGCGGCCGGTGGAGCCGCAGGAACAAGGCGTGCGGTCGGTACAGGCGCAGCCGCCGGTGGAGCAGCAACCGCCGGTGCAGGAGGTGCAGCCGGCGCAAGAGGTGCAGTCGGCGCAAGAGGCAGAGGGGATGCAGGGGACGCAGGGGGCACAGGGGACGCAGGGCGTGCCTTCCGGGGCGGTGGCCGTGGCGGCTACCGGGAGCGGCGGGAGGATTGTCCTGGATGCGGCGGATACCGACAACCGCTCCACAGCATCTGCACAACCCCGGTCCGCGCCCGCGGAACCGCGTCACCTTCCCCCACATCCTGGAATGTGCAGGCCAGTTCCCTTGCAACAGGCACCTCAGGCAGCCCGGTAGACCCGGTGGAGCGCGATTTTCGGCCCCGTTAGAATTTCGGACGGGGGCTGCGCAGCCGGTTGACCGGCCACCGACAGTGCCGCTCGGGTCAGCCTGGCGGTCGTCGGGCGAGGTCCCGACGCGTACAGCCGTAAGCAATCTGACGGAGTGACTCTTTCCATGTCCGAAGCCCGAACCGACACGACCCAGGCGCGCCCCCAGGAGGCATCCGCCCAGGCCGCCGAGGCCGCAAGCTCCGGCAAGCACCGTGGTCCGGCCGCCGCCGAGGAGTCCGACTCCGCCGCCCATGGCCGGCACCGCCGGGACAAGCAGCCGCAGGGCGCGTAAGGCCGGTCCGGCGAGTCCTGCCCGCCGACCCGTACGAACGGCCGTGGCCGCCGCACCGCATCGTCGCGGGCGGCGGCCACGGCCGTTGTGCAGGGGTGCGCCGCGGCCGTGCGCGCGGTGCACCACGGCCGTTGCGCGCGGTGCGCCGCGCGGAGGGTCAGTCGTGCTTGAGAGCCAGCACCTCGGCCGCCGCGAAGGTCTCGTCCGGCGGGCGCTGCGCGTAGTACGGGGTCAGCAGTTCATCCAGCTCCTCGAAACTGAAGAGATCCTTGGTGGTGTCGAACTTGGCCGCGATCCGCGGGCGTTCGGCGACGGCGACCATGCCACCGTGCACGACCAGCAACTGGCCGTTGACCCGGGCCGCGGCCGGCGAGGCGAGATAGCCGACGAGCGGCGCGACATGTTCGGGCGCGAGCACATCGAGCCCGCCTTCCCCGCCCTCGCGGCCCTCCCCGGACTCCCGGCCCCCCGGATGCGCGGGGAAGCCGGCGAAGACGTCCTCCGTCATACGGGTACGGGCGCGCGGGCAGATCGCATTGGTGGTCACGCCGTATTTGCCCAGCGCCAGGGCCGTGGAGGTGGTCAGGCCGACGATGCCTCCCTTGGCCGCAGCGTAGTTGGGCTGCCCCGCCGAGCCCGCGAGGAACGCCTCGGAGGAGGTGTTGATGATCCGGCCGTGCACCGGGCCGCCGGCCGCCTTGGCCCGCTCGCGCCAGTGGGCGGCCGCGAAATGGGTGGTGTTGAAGTGACCCTTGAGGTGGACGCGGATGACCGAGTCCCACTCGTCCTCGGTCATCGAGAACACCATCCGGTCGCGCAGGATGCCCGCGTTGTTGACCAGGATGTCGAGCCGTCCGTAGGTCTCGACCGCCAGCTGCACGAGGGCGCAGGCGTCATCGTGGTCGGCGACGTCACCGAGGTGGGCGACGGCGCGGCCGCCCGCCGCACGGATCTCGGCGGCGACGTCCTCGGCGGGCGCCGCCGAGGCCTCGCCCGAACCGTCGCGGCCCGGCTGCCCGTAGTCGTTGACCACGACGGATGCGCCGAGGCGGGCGAGTTCAAGGGCTTCGGCGCGGCCCAGGCCGCGCCCGGCACCGGTGACGATCGCGGTCAGGCCCTCCAGTGGCTGTGCCATTCCTGTCCTCTCCAGTCTTCTCGGAGCGCGGTGGGGTGCGGTGGGGTGCGAATGGAGCGCGGTGGGGTGCGGTGGGGGTGCGGTGCGGTGCGGTGGGGGTGCGGTGCGGCGAACGAGGTGCCGGCGCGACCGTGCGCGCCGTGCGGGCGTGCCTCAGATCTCGATGCAGGTACGCAGCGAGGTCCCGGAGCGCATCTGGTCGAGCGCGTCGTTGATCTCGGCGAGCCGGACGCGATGGGTGATCAGGCCTTCGAGGTCGATCCGGCCGGCCCGCCACAGGGCGATGGCCCGCTCGTAGGAGCGCAGCACGTCCGCGCCGCCGTACAGGGACGGCAGGATCCGCTTCTCGTCGAAGAACAGCTCGAACATATTGACCTGGAAGGTGTCGTCCATGGCTCCCGCGCCGACCACGCACAGGGTGCCGCCGCGCCGGGTCATCTCGTAGGCGGTGCGGGCGGTGGCGGACTTGCCGACCACCTCGAAGACGTAGTCGAAGCCCTCCCCCGCGGTGATCCGGGCCTTGGCGTCGGCGAACTCCTCCGGGGCGACGGCTTCGGTCGCGCCGAAGCGCAGCGCGGCCTCCCGGCGGGCGGGCACCGGGTCGACGGCGATGATCTGGGCCGCGCCGCACGCCTTCGCCCCCTGGATGACGGAGATGCCGACGCCGCCGCAGCCGATCACCGCGACCGAGGACGCGGCCTCCACCTTCGCCGTGTTGAGGGCGGCGCCGAGCCCGGTGGTGACGCCGCAGCCGATGAGCGCGGCGATCTCGTACGGAACGTCGTCCGGGATGGGGACCGCGCAGTTGGCGGCGACCACGACCTCCTCCGTGAAGGTGCCGGTGCCGGCGAAGCCGAAGACGTCGCCGCCGGCCCGCCGGAAGTTGGGGGTACCGGCGTTCATGAACCCGGCCAGGCACAGGTGGGTCTGGCCGCGCTTGCAAGACGGACAGCTGCCGCAGGCGGGCAGCCAGCACATCAGGACGCGGTCGCCCTGGGCGAGCCCGGTGACGCCGTCGCCGACGTCGAGGATCTCGCCGGCGCCCTCGTGCCCGGGGACGAAGGGGGCGGGCTGCGGCAGCACCCCGTTCATCGCCGAGAGGTCGGAGTGGCACAGACCGGTCGCCCGGATCCTGATCCTCACCTTGCCGGGGCCGAATCCCACCGCCTCGACGTCGTCGAGGACTTCGAGCTTGTCCTGCCCTGTCTCGTGTTGTACGGCTGCGCGCATGTCACGACTCCTCTCGTACGTACGGCAATCCCGCCCCCGCCCGGACCGTCCGGGGCGCACGGCACGCCCCGGACGGCACTCGCTACTGGGCGTCTCCCCAGGGGTGCCTCCCTGTGGCTGTCTCCCTAGCTGTGCTCCACCACGGTGTCGGCCAGCACCGGCGCATCGTCGCGGTCGGCGGCCGTGACCGACACCTGGATCCGGCCGGGCTCTTGCCACAGGCCGATCCGCAACGTCTCCCCCGGAAAGACCACCCCGGCAAAACGGGTGGCGTACGACCGCACACGGGCCACCTCGCCGCCGAGCAGTGTGTCGACCACGGCCTTGAGGGTCACCCCGTAGGTGCACAGCCCGTGCAGAATCGGCCGGTCGAAACCGGCGAGCTTGGCGAACCCGGGGTCGGCGTGCAGCGGATTCCAGTCGCCGGAGAGGCGGTAGAGCAGCGCCTGGTCCGGGCGGATGTGGCGTTCGGTGCGCAGGTCGGGGGCGCGGTCGGGGAGGTCGAGGCGGGCGGAGGGGCCGCGGTCGCCGCCGAAGCCACCCTCGCCGCGGACGAAGATCTGGGTGTCGCAGGTCCACAAGGGCCCGTCGTCGTCGGCGACTTCGGAGCGCAGCACGATGACGGCCGCCTTGCCCTTGTCGTACACGGCGGGGACGGACGAGGTCTGGGCGGCGCGGCCGTTCACCGGGAGGGCGCGGTGCACGGTGACGGTCTGGCCGCCGTGCAGGACCGCGGCGAGGTCGACGTCGATGCCCGGGGCGGAGAGCCCGCCCGCGAGGGCCATTCCCCCGCCCGCGACGGTGGCGAAGGCGGGCAGGACGTGCAGTGCGCTCTCCAGGGTGTAGCGCAGTTCGTCCGGGTCGGTGGCGGGGTGAGGTTTCTCCGGGGTGGCCGCGCCGGCTCCGATGCCGAGGTGGTAGAGCTGGACGTCCTTGTGGTCCCAGGCGAGTTCGGTGGTCCGCGGCTCGGCGGAGGTGGCCTTGGCGGCGTCGATGGGCATGGGGTTGCTTGCTCCTTCACCACGTTGCGAAGACCCCGGCCCGGCCGTCCGCACCGTCGACCGTGCCGGGGTCGTACCTGGTCGGCGCGGCCGCGCTCCGCCGGCATGCCTCTCGCACGTCTAGAACGCGTTCTAGCCGATGGCTCCCATGTATAGCCGATCCGCTCCACGCCCGGAAGCCCCCTGACGCTGTGTCAGGTCCGCTCGGGGATTCGCAGTGCTCTCCTCGGATCGCCTCGGGTCTCCTCGGATCCCGCACGCCGGCATGCCCGCCACCGCACTCCCGCCCCGCCTGACCGTGACATTTGTCAGGGCGGATCACACACATTCGCCTCTATCGCCCCGCGGAAACTCTCCGTAACGTCATAGACATCGAACGAGAGGCGGGGGTGGGCATGGCACGGGCGAAAGAGCCGGTCAGCACTGCGTACACGACAGGCGGCGCCGCGGCGGTGGCGTTCTCCGGGGTGACCCGGAGTTACGGCGCGGTCAGGGCCGTGGACGGGCTGGACCTGGAGATCGCGGCGGGCGAGACGGTGGCGCTGCTCGGGCGCAACGGTGCGGGGAAGTCCACGACCCTCACCATGCTGCTGGGGCTGCTGCCGCCCGGCGGGGGCTCGGTGCAGCTGTTCGGAGGCACCCCGGAGACGGCCGTGCGGGCGGGCAGGGTGGGCGCCATGCTGCAGGACGGCAAGCCCCTTCCGCGGGTCACCGTCCGCGAACTGATCACGTTCGTCGCCGCCACCTACCCCCGCCCCATGGCGGTCACCGAGGCCCTGGAGCTGGCGGGCCTCGGCGAATTCGGCGGGCGGCGGGTGGACCGGCTGTCCGGCGGGCAGGCCCAGCGGGTCCGCTTCGCGGTGGCGCTGGCCGGCAACCCCGAGCTGCTGGTGCTCGACGAGCCGACCGCGGCGCTGGACGTGGAGGCACGCCGCGCCTTCTGGCGCTCGATGCGCGCGTACGCCCGCCGCGGCAACACCATCGTGTTCTCCACCCACTATCTGGAGGAGGCCGATGAGCACGCCGACCGGATCGTGGTGATGGACGGCGGCCGGGTGGTCGCCGACGGCAGCGGCGAGGCGATCAAGCGGCGGGCCGGCGGCACGCTGGTCTCCTTCGATCTCGCGGGCGCGGCGACCGGGCCGCTGGCCGAGCTGCCCGGCGTGAGCGCCATGGAGGTGCGTGGCGACCGCGCACTGCTGCGGACCACGGACTCCGACGCGACCGTCGTGGCGCTGGCCGGGCTCGGGCTCGTCCGCGCGCTGCAGGTCACCCCCACCGGCCTTGAGGACGCCTTCCTCACCCTCACCTCCGGCAACACCGCCGGCCACACCCCGGCACGTGCCGCCGCCACCCGGTCCGCGAAGGAGCTTGCGTGATGCTCGACTACGTCCGCCTCGAAGTGCGTCGCACCCTGCGCGACCGGGGCTTTGTCATCTTCGGCATCGGGATGCCGGTGCTGATGTATGTGCTGATGACCAACATCGGTGCGGGCCCCGGCGGCGCCGGTATGGAGTGGAAGACCGCGTCGATGGTCGGCATGGCCGCATACGGCGCCCTGGGCGCGGCGATCGGCACCGGCACGGGCGTCGCCGAGGACAAACAGCTGGGCTGGCTGCGGCAGCTGCGCATCACCCCGCTGAGCCCGATACGGGTGGTCGTGGGCCGTGGGCTGACCGGCTCGGTGACGGTACTGCCGGCCATCGCCTCCGTGCTGCTGGTGGGGGCGCTGGTCAACGGCGTCCGGATGCCGGCCTGGCAGTGGGCCGCGCTGGCCGGGCTGCTGTGGATCGGCACCGCCCCCTTCACCCTGCTCGGCCTCGGCAACGGCTACCGTCTCTCCGCGCAGTCCACCGGCATGGTCAACACGGGCTGCATGCTGCTGCTGTCGATCATCGGGGGCCTGTGGTTCCCGGCCGAGCTGTTCCCCGGCTGGCTGCGCTCGCTGTCGTCCTGGACCCCGGGCAACCGCTTCGCCGCACTCGGCCAGAGCGTCACCCAGGGCGGCGCTCCGAGCCTGGGCACAGTAGCGGTGCTGGCCGCCTGGCTGGCACTCTTCGGCGGATATGCGGTGTACGCGTACCGTCGGGCCGCACGAACGGTGTGATCGACGATGGTGCAGACCGGGGAAGTGACAGTGCAGCACAGCAAGCAGCGGGCCGCCGGTGACGGCGAGCCCGGCGGCGGCGAGCCCGGCGGCGCGGAGGGCGCCGGCGACCCCACGTGCCGGCCGAAGCGCCCGGGCAGGAAGACGGACCGGGGGCCGGGCAAGTACGCCTTCCTGCCGTGGCTGCTGATGGGCCTGGGCGCCTTTTCCAACGTCATCCAGGGCAAGACGGGCAATCCCTGGCTGGCCGGTCTCGGGCTGCTCGCCTTCAACTCCCTCTACATCAGCGTCGTCTGGTCGTCCTTCAACCCGCGGCTGCGGGACTCCCGCCGTCCGCTGTACGCCCTGGGCCTGCTGACCGCCGTGACCTTCGCCATCGCCCTCGGGTTCGGCGGCAACTGGTTCCTGTTCTTCCCGCTGCTGTCGTTGGCCTCCGGCACGGTCCGCGCCCTGCGCGGCAAGCGGCTCGCCCTCTGGCTGATCACGCTCAGCGGCACGGCCGGATATCTGGTCGGCTGGCACAGCGGCCCCCACCCATGGGGCTCGTTCGGCATCGGATACGGCACCTTCCTGTCCGGCACGGTGACGGCCACGGTCCTCAGCCTCTTCGACACCATCCAGGAGCTGAACACCACCCGCCAGGAGCTGGCCCGCAGCGCCGTCGAAAAGGAGCGGCTGCGCTTCTCCCGCGATCTGCACGACCTGCTGGGGCACACCCTGTCCGTGGTGGTGGTCAAGGCCGAGGCGGTGCGCCGGCTGGCCCCGCGCGATCTGGACGCGGCGCTCGCCCAGGCCGCCGATATCGAGGCGGTCGGCCGGCAGGCCCTGACCGAGATCCGCGAGGCGGTCACCGGCTATCGCGAGGGCAGCCTGACCACCGAGCTGGACCGGGCCCGTTCGGTGCTGGAGGCGGCCGGTATCGAACCCGTCGTACGGCAGGCGGGACCGCCGCTGCCCCCGCAGGCCGGTGCGCTGCTGGGCTGGGTGGTCCGCGAGGGCGTCACCAACACCGTCCGGCACAGCGGTGCCACCCGCTGCGAGATCGACGTCCACGCCGACGAGGAGCGGGTACGGCTGACGCTCACGGACGACGGCCGCGGTCCCGTAAGCTCCGGTGCTGCCCCGGCCCCCGGCCTGTCCTGGCTGCGCGACCGCGTCCCCGGGCGCGGCAGCGGCCCGGGCGGGGGCGATCCGGACGGCGGCGAACCGGGCGGCGGCGATCCGGGCGGCGGCGATCCGGGCGGCTCCGGGGTACGGGACGAGTTGAGCGCTACGGGCGGTACGCACGGTCCGGACGGCACGGGCCGCCCGGAGCCCGCGCGCGGCTCCGGCGAGCCGGACGGCACGGCGCCGGCCGGCCCTCCGGGACCGGTGGGCGGCACCGGGCTGAAGGGGCTGGCCGAGCGGCTGGCCGCGGCGGGCGGCACCCTGCGCAGCGGCCCGGACGGCCGGCGCGGCTTCCGTGTCACGGCAGAACTGCCGGTCGGCACGGGTGATACGGCGGACGTGGAGGAGTTGACCAGGTGATCAAGGTCCTGCTGGCAGAGGACCAGGGGATGATGCGGGGCGCGCTGGCGCTGCTGCTCGACCTGGAGGAGGACATGCAGGTCGTGGCCCAGGTCGCGGCGGGCGATCAGATCGTGGCCGCCGCCCTGGACGCCCGCCCCGACATCGCCCTCCTGGACATCGAACTCCCCGGTCGCAGCGGCCTGGACGCCGCGGCCGACCTGCGCACACAGCTGCCGTCGTGCAAGGTGCTGATCGTGACGACCTTCGGCCGCCCCGGCTATCTGCGCCGCGCGATGGAGGCCGGTGCGTCCGGCTTCCTGGTGAAGGACGGTCCGGTGGAGGAACTGGCGGCGGCGATCCGCCGGGTGCTCGCCGGCGAGCGGGTCATCGACCCCGGCCTCGCCGCGGCGGCGTTGAGCGCCGGCCCCAACCCCCTGACCCAGCGCGAACGCGATGTCCTCGCCGCCGCCGTGGACGGCGCCACGGTCGCCGATATCGCCGCCAAACTCCACCTCTCCCAGGCCACCGTCCGCAACTACCTCTCCGCGGCCATCGGCAAGACCGGCACCCGCAACCGCATGGAGGCGGTGCGTGCGGCGCGACGGAACGGCTGGTTGTAGGGGGAGGCAGCGGGCCGGAGGGCCCCGCGGCCGACTCGGCCGCGGGGGGGGGCTCGGCGGTGGCCGGTTCGGCCATGGGTGGCTCAGCCGCGGGCAGCTCAGCCGTGGGCGGCGTCCGCGCGTCGCCGGGGCAGCGCGAGGACCATCAGCACGATGCTGCCCAGCAGGATCATGGAGCCGACCTGGAAGGCCAGACCGTAACCGTCCGCCAGGGCCTTCGGACCACCGTGACCCGCCGCGATACGGGAGGTGGCGATGGTCGACAGGACCGACAGGCCCAGCGCGCCGCCCATCTGGCGGGAGGTGTTGATCAGGCCGGAGACCAGCCCCTGGTCGGCGGGGTCGGCGCCGGACGTGGCGATCGCCGCGATCGGCGTCGCCGTCAGCCCGGCGCCCAGGGCCATCAGGATGCCGGGGCCGAGGATCGTGCCGAGATAGGTGCCGTGGACGTCCATCGTCCCCTGCCACGCCATACCGGACGCGGAGATCACCGCACCGGTGACGGCCAGGGTCTTGGCACCCACCCGGTTCATCAGCCGCGGTCCGATCTTGGAGCCCAGCACGATGGAGAGCGAGTGCGGGATGAAGGAGAGCCCGGCCTCCAGGGGGCGGTAGGCCAGCACGTTCTGCACGTACAGCGACAGGAAGTACCACATGGAGAACATCGCGGCGCCGGCCAGCACCATCGCCGCGTTCGCCGAGGAGACCGAGCGCACCCGGAAGAGCCCCAGTGGCATCAGCGGAGCCTTGGCGCGCGTCTCGACGGCCAGGAACGCCGCGATCACGACCAGCCCGGCGGCCAGCGGCAGCAGAGCGGAGGCCGAGGCCCAGCCGTCCGTCTCGGTCTGCACGATCCCGTACGCCACCAGCGCGAGCCCGGCGGTCACCAGCACCGCGCCGGGCACGTCCAGCCGCCGCCCGGCGCCCTGCCGGCTCTCGGTGAGCCACCACACCGCACCGGTCAGCACCAGCGCCCCGACCGGGACGTTGATCAGCAACACCCAGCGCCATGACAGGTATTCGGTGAGCACCCCACCGACCAGACCGCCCACCGCGCCACCGCCGGCACCGACCGCCGTCCAGGTGGCGATGGCTCGGTTACGGGCCGGACCGGGCGGAAACGACGTGGTGAGGATCGTGAGGGTGGCCGGTGAGAGCACGGCGGCGCCGACGCCCTGGACCGTCCGGGCCGCGATCAGCTGCCAGGGCTGCTGGGCCAGCCCGCCGCCCAGGCTCGCGACGGTGAACAGCGCCAGCCCGAGGACGAAGACCCGCTTACGGCCGAAGAGATCGGCAGCCCGGCCGCCGAGCAGCATGAAGCCGGCGAAGGTGATCACATACGCGTTGACGATCCACTGCAGGCCCAGTTCGCTCAGGCCCAGGCCGGTCCGCATGGCGGGCAGGGCGACGTTCACGACGGAGACGTCCAGGACGACCAGGAACTGCCCCGCACACACCAGCAGCATCACCAGCCAGGCCGGTGCGGCCGTCCGGCGCGTGGTTTCGGGCATGGTGGCGGGGGCGGCTATCGGCGGCATGCCGCCCATGCTCGCATTCGCCGCTTGCCTCCCGCATCGGTATATCGGTGCACAAGCCACCTGACCGGAGGCCTAGGTCGCCGGACGGAGGCCCCGGCGAGGGGGCGCGACCGCGGGGCGGGGCACAGGGCGGGCGGCAGGGGTGTGCGGCAGGGCGGGCGGCAGGGTGAGGCCGCGGGAGGTCAGGGGAAGCGGCGGGAGGCCAGGGGAGGCCGGGGCCGTAGGGGCGGGCCCCTAGGGGGTGAGAGGGCCCCCAGTGGGCCAACTACCCACATCAAGGGCCCAGTTGCCGGTCCCGGCACGAAAACTCCGGCTCAGCCGTAAAGATCACCTGCGCAGCAAGGTCACCACCGCGGCGCCGCCCAACCCGATGTTGTGCGCCAGGCCCACCCGGGCACCTGGGGCCTGCCGTTCCCCCGCCGTGCCGCGGAGCTGCCAGACCAGCTCGGCGGTCTGCGCCAGCCCCGTCGCGCCCAGTGGATGCCCCTTGGAGATCAGGCCGCCGGACGGGTTGACCACCCAGCGGCCGCCGTAGGTCGTGGCACCGTCGGCGACCAGCTTCCCCGACTCCCCGTCCGCGCACATACCCAGGGCCTCGTAGGTCAGCAACTCATTGATGGAGAAGCAGTCGTGCAGCTCGATGACGTCGACGTCCTCGATGCCGAGGCCGGAGGCCGCGAACACCTGCCGGGCAGCGGCCCGTGTCATGGGCTTGCCGACGGCATCGATGCAGGAACCGGAGGAGAAGCTTTCCTCGGTGTCGGTCGTCATGGCCTGCGCCACGATCTCCACCGCCCGGTCGGCCAGGTCGTGCTCACGGACGAACCGCTCGGAGGCGACCACGGCCGCGGCCGCACCGTCGGAGGTCGGAGAGCACTGCAGCTTGGTCAGCGGCCGGTGAATGGTCCTGGCGGCGAGGATGTCCTCGACGGTGTAGACGTCCTGGAACTGGGCGTGGGGGTTGTGGGCGGAGTGCCGGTGGTTCTTGGCGCCGACCGCGGCGAGCTGTTCGGCGGTGGTGCCGTGGCGCTCCATGTGTTCACGGGCCGCGTTGCCGAAGATCTGGGCGGTGGGCGGGGTCATCTCGAAGCCGTGGGCGGCGGCCATCACGCCGTAGTGGCGGGCCACCGGGGAGGTCCGGAAATCGCCGCTGTCCGCGCCGCCGCCCAGCGCGCCCCGCTTCATCTTCTCGAAGCCGAGCGCCATGACACAGTCATTGATCCCGGCCTCGACGAACTGGCGCGCCATCATCAGCGCGGTCGAGGCGGTCGCGCAGTTGTTGTTGACGTTGTAGACGGGGATGCCGGTCAGGCCCAGTTCGTAGGCGGCGCGCTGGCCCGCCGTCGAGGCCTGGTAGCAGAAGCCGACCGGTAGCTGCTCGACCGCCTCGTAGCCGATCCCGGCGTCGGCGAGCGCCTTGGAGCCTGCCTCCTTCGCCATGTCCCAGTACTGCCATTCGCGGGTCTCGGGCTTCTCGAACTTCGTCATCCCGACACCGACGAGGTACGCCTTGCCAGCCATGCATGTCCTCCTGGAAGTGGCCGGATCCGGGGAGTCGGATCCGGGCATGCAGATCGGATCAGGGCATTCAGATCAGGGCATTCAGATCAGGGGCTTCGGACCAAGGGGGCCGGATCGGAGGGCAGATCAGGGGCTGACTCAGGGACTGCGCCAGGGAGGCAGCTGCGGGGAGTCACGCAAGGGGGGCAGATCAGCGGGGGTCAGACCAGCGGGGTTCACACCAGCGGGGTTCAGACCAGCGGGGTTCAGATCAGCGGGCGGGGCTCCGGGTCCCGGGGCAGGCCGAGCAGCCGCTCCGCGACGACGTTCAGCTGCACCTGGGTGGTGCCGCCGGCGATGGTCAGACAGCGCGACATCAAAAAGCCGTGCAGCGCCCGTCCGCCGGCCCCTTCCCGCACCGCGCCGTCCGGTCCGAGCAGTTCCAGCGCCAGCTCGGCGACCCTCTGCTGGTGCGGGGTCTGCACCAGCTTGCGGATGCTGGCGCCCGCCCCCGGCTCCAGGCCCGATACCTGCTGGAGCGTGGTGCGCAGCCCGATGCAGCCCAGGGCGTGCGCCTCGGCGGCCAGCGCGCCCACCTTCACCCGCACCGCCGCGTCCAGCCCCGCGGCGCGGTCGAGCAGCGCCTCCAGGCCGGTGCCGAAGGTCACCTGGTCGGCCATGTGGATGCGTTCGTTGTCCAGGGTGGTACGGGCCACCTTCCAGCCTTCGTCGACCTCGCCGACCACCGCGTCGGCCGGCAGCCGCACATCGTCGAAGTAGACCTCGTTGAAGAGGGAGTCGCCGGTGATCTCCTTCAGCGGGCGGACGCCGATGCCGGGCGTCTTCATCTCGACGACGAAGAAAGTCAGCCCCTTGCGCTTGGGGGCCTCCGGGTCGGTGCGGGCCAGCAGGATGCCGTGGCTCGCCCCCTGGGCGGCCGAGGTCCACACCTTCTGACCGTTGATCCGCCAGCCGCCGTCGTCCGTCCGCTCGGCGCGGGTGCGCAGGGAGGCCAGGTCCGAGCCGGCCTCGGGCTCGGAGAACAGCTGGCACCACAGCAGATCACCGCGCAGCGACGGCAGCAGATAGCGCTCCTGCTGCTCCTGGGTGCCGTGGGCGATCAGCGAGGGGACCACCCAGGTCGCGATGCCCAGATCGCTGATGCGGACGCCGGCGGCGGCACACTCCTGCTGGATCGCCAGTTGCTGTACGGGGCCCGCGCCCAGTCCGTAGGGCCTGGGGAGGTGCGGCGCGGCATAGCCGGCGGGGGCGAGTGCGCGCCGTACGGCCGCGGGGTCGAGGCCGCGTACGCCGTCGATGACGGCGCGGGCCGCGGACCGGTACTCCTGGGCGGCGGCGGGGAGTTCGAGGTGCAGCGCGCGCCGGGCACCGTCAACGCCGTGGCGGGCGGCGCGCAGCCGGTGGGTGTCGCCGCTGCCGAGCAGCTGGCGGGCCACGGTCGCCCGCCGCAGATGGAGATGGGCGTCGTGTTCCCAGGTGAAGCCGATGCCGCCGAGCACCTGGATGCAGTCCTTGGCGCAGCTGAAGGAGGCGTCCAGAGCGGTCGCGGTGGCCAGCGCCGCGACCAGTGCGCGGACCGCGGGCGGCTCGTGCAGCGCGCGGGCCGCGTCCCAGACCAGGGCGCGGGCCTGCTCGCAGCGGACGAGCATGTCGGCACAGAGGTGTTTGACCGCCTGGAACTGGCCGATCGGACGGCCGAACTGCTCGCGTACCTTGGCGTATTCCGCGGCGGTGTGCAGCGACCATGCGGCCGTTCCGCAGCTCTCGGCGGCGAACAGCACCCCGGCGGCGTCGCGGACGAGGTCGCCGTCGATGGCCAGCAGCCGGTCGCCGGGCACCGGCACGGCGTCCGCGCTCACCTCGGCGGTCGGCCGGGTCGGATCGGCGCTCTCCTGGACGCGCACGGACAGTGTCCCGGCGTCGACGGCGAGCCAGACGGTGTCCGTGGCGGTCCGCGCGGCCAGCACCAGCAGATCCGCATCGGCACCGGCCAGGACCGGGGGCGCGGTGCCGTCCAGGACGTAGCCTCCGGCGTGCGCCGTGGCGGTGAGGGAGCCGGGCCCCAGGGCGACGGCGGCGATGCGCTCCCCTTCGGCCAGGGCCCGTACCAGGGGCCGGTGGCCCCCGCCGCGGTGCAGCAGCTCGGCGGCGAGGGTGGTGGGCAGGTACGGCCCGGGGAGCGCGGCGCGGCCCATTTCCTCCAGCACGACGGCGAGGTCGAGCAGTTCACCGCCACCGCCGCCGTCGGCCTCGGGGAGGTGCAGCCCCAGCAGCCCCTGGGCTGCGAGCTGGTCCCAGTAAGCGGGTCGCCCCTGCGGTCCGGGTGAGGTGTCGAGCAGCTTGCGCACCTCTTCGGGCGGCACGGCCCGCGCCGCCCAGCCCCCCGCTGCCTTGGCAAGATCACGGTGCTCTGCAGTGATTCCGATGCCCATACGACACAGACTAGAACACGTTTCATTTTGACGGAAGGTCAGAAATGGCGCGAGTGGAGCAGGGCGGGGCGGGTGTGCGGATCGGGGCAGGGTTGCGCGGCGCGGGCGGCGCGGGCGGCGTTGCGCAGAGCGGGGCGGGGTTGGGTGGAGCGGGGCGGGTTGGGTCGAGCGGGGCGGGGTTGGGTCGAGCGGCGCGGGACAGCCCCGTAGCCGGTCAGGCCTTCCGAACGGGGCCCGCGCCCGCCTGCGCGCACCACACCGCTGAGCCGCGCCCCCTCCCTGGAGCCCCGGCACCGACGGCCGGAGCATCCCAGCCGGCCTACTGGGTCAACTCATCGCAGGGGCGCCTGCGTTCCCCGCAGAGACGGGCAATTGCACTAGTTCAGAATTCACTTGCCCCTAGTGCGACGCCCGGATAGCTTCTGCGTCATGACTGCCCGGTCCCCGCTGCCCATCGTCCTCGCTGGCCGGCACGTGCGCCTGGAGCCCCTGACGACGTGGCATCTGGGCGAGCTGTTCGCGGCAGGAGGCCGCGACGAGGAGGTGTGGCGGTGGCAGGGCGGGCCGGCGCCGCAGACTCAGGAGGAGCTGGGCGACAAGCTCGCCGTACTGCTGGAGGGCGCCGGGCGGGGTGAGTACGTTCCCTTCGCGGTCATTCACCGTGCGAGCGACCAGGCCGTCGGCTGGACCACGTACTTGGACATCGACGTGGCCAACGAACGGGTGGAGATCGGCTCGACGTGGTACGGGCGTGCGTGCTGGCGCACCGCGGTCAATACCGAGTCGAAGCTGCTCCTGCTCACCCATGCCTTCGAAGACCTGGGCATGGGGCGCGTGCAGTTGAAGACCGATCACCTCAATCACCGCTCGCAGGCGGCCATCGCGCGTCTCGGGGCACGCCGCGAAGGAGTCCTGCGCCGCCATCGCCGACGGCCGGACGGCACCTGGCGCGACACGGTGTACTTCTCGATTCTTGCCGAGGAGTGGCCTGCGGCCAAGGAACGCCTGGCCGCCCGTCTGGGAGGTCCCGGCCAGGGCGGATAGCGTCGTGGAGGCCGGCGGACGGTAAGCCACGGTGGAGGCACACGTCTGCGTCCCGGCCCGCCGCACACGGGCGGCCCTGCCCGGCGCACCGGAAGCACTGACCGCTGCCGCGACCCTGCCGGACCCTGCCCGGGTGCACCGGTCGGCGCCGAGCAGACGGTCCGCCCCGCCGGGGGCCGTCCGGGATTCCCCAGGGGCAGCCCCCCACCGGCCCCCACGGCCCTCGCCTGCCCGCGCCGGCCCCCACATGCCCCCACATGCCCCACCGGGATTCCTCAGGGAACGACAGGGAGGCGAGCATGAAACGGTCCGGCGAATTCCGGTACGCGTCTTCGCAGGATGACGCGGGCCGTCATTCCCTCCGCATCGCTTCTCCGTCGCGCATTCGCCGCTTTCGGGCATCAGGGAAACGGCCGACGATAAAACCGCCGGGAACGGCCAGGAAACCGGCGGAGATCCGGCCGGAACCGACAGGAACAGCCCACGAACAGCTCACGAACAGCCAGGCCCCCCGACGCACGGAAAGAGGAACCCCGTTCCGATATCCGAATGCCCGGAAGGGTGACCGGAAGGGTGACCCGAAGGACAACCGGAAGGACAACCGGAAGGACGACCGGAAGGGCAGCCGTAAGGGAGACCCGCGCCTCGCGCGTCCCGACCCGTACGGCACCATGAGGCCCTGACCGCACCATCAGGAGGCAGCCCATGTCCGCTCCCACGGCTCCGACCGCTCCGCAGCCGGAAATCCTCGCCGCGTTCGAGGCGGCGAAGGGCTTCATGCCCGTGGACGAGGGCCTTGCGCTGTACGCGGCGGCGGCGGAGGCGGCGGCGCTCGGGCTGCCGCTGGTGGAGGTCGGCACCTACTGCGGCCGGTCCACGATCCTGCTCGCGGACGCCGCCCGCGCCGCCGGTGTCATGGCCGTCACCGTCGACCACCACCGGGGCAGCGAGGAGCAGCAGCCCGGCTGGGAGTACCACGACCCGACCGTCGTCGACCCCGAGGTCGGCCGGATGGACACCCTGCCCACCTTCCGCCGCACCCTGCACGCCGCGGGCCTGGAGGACCAGGTGATCGCCCTGGTGGGCCGCTCCCCGCAGGCCGCGGCCGTCTGGCAGGCGCCGGTGGGCCTGGTCTTCATCGACGGCGGGCACACCGACGAGCACGCCACCGCCGACTACGAGGGCTGGGCACCGCATGTCGCGCCCGGCGGGCTGCTGGTGATCCACGATGTGTTCGCGGATCCGGCGGACGGCGGCCAGGCCCCGTACCGCATCTACCGCAGGGCCCTGGAGTCCGGCGCCTTCACCGAGATATCGGCCCACCGGTCGCTGCACGTACTGCGGCGTACCGGGGCCGGCATCTGAGCGGGCTACGATCGCCGACGTGTCGAACGGCAGTACTCCTTCTCCGCACCGCCGCCTGCGCGGCGCCCTCCTTGCCGTACTGGCCGCCGTGGTGGCCGCCGGCCTGGGGGGCGGCTGGCTGGTCTGGCGGTCGTCGGAGGACGGCGCCGGGCTCCCGTGGGCCGGGCAGCCCGCACCGAGCCGGCCGTCGGGGCACGGGACCGGCGGCACGGCAGGCGGCGGCAGCCAGGACCCGGGCGGCAAGGACAGCGGACCGGGCTCCACGGGCCACGGCTCCGGCTCCGGCCACGGCTCCGGCAAGGGCGGCCCGCGCGGCAGTCTCAAGGGCAAGGTCGTGGTGATCGATCCCGGCCACAATCCGCACAACGGCGAGCACGGCCGGGACATAGCCCGCCAGGTGGACATCGGCAACGGCCGCAAGGAGTGCGACACCACCGGCACCTCCACCAACGACGGTTACGCCGAGGCGTCCTTCACCCTCGACGTCGCCCGCCGCGCCCGCACCCTCCTGCGGCACGCGGGCGCCAAGGTCGTGTTCACCCAGGACGGCGACCGCCCGTACGGGCCGTGCGTGGACGAGCGCGCCGGTATCGGGAACGAGCAGCACGCCGATGCCGCGCTCTCGATCCACGCCGATGGCTCGGGCGCCGGCAACCGTGGCTTCCACGTCATCCTCCCCGCCCGCGTGACGGCCCGTCCGGCCGCCACCGCCCCGATCGTGGCGCCCTCGCGAAAACTGGGCGAACGGCTGGCCGGCCGGTTCCGCGCGGTCACCGGAAGCGCGCCCTCCAATTACATCGGTCACGGCACCGGGCTCGACGTGCGCTCCGATCTCGGCGGCCTCAACCTCTCCACGGTGCCGAAGGTCTTCATCGAATGCGGCAATATGCGCGACCCCGAGGACGCCGCGCAATTGACCGACGCCAAGTGGCGGCAAAAAGCGGCCCGTGGGATCACCGAGGGCATTACGGACTTCTTGACGCACTGACCCGGCCGCCGGCCCGCGCCCGAAACCCCTCCGATACCGGATCCGGTACGCCGTGCCGAAGTGCGGGGAAACGAACAAGGCAGCCCGCAGGATTCGCCGCCGGGTTCCCCTTTACGATGGGTGGCCACCGCCGTGCCTCGCACTGCGCACCGCGACAGCGACGACCGGACCCACGAAACCGACAAAGGACCCTTACGTGAACATCCGCTCCCTCACTCGAGGCGACGGCGTGGTGATCGGAGCAGCGGTGTTGCTGTTCATCGCCTCGTTCCTCGATCTCACCAGCGCCCCGGACTGCTCCGGCGCCGGCGCACTCGCCAAGTACTGCGAAGCCCAGGCCTCCTCGGGCATCAACGCCTGGCAGTCGCTGGGCCTCCTCATGAGCGTGTACCTGGCCGGAGTGATCGGTGCGGCGATCATCATCCTCGGCCGGACGCTGCCGCAGTCGCAGCAGCGCAAGGTCGCCGGCCTCGATGTCGGCCAGTTCGGTGTCGCCCTCACCGTCTTCGCGGCCTGGACGGCGCTGTGGACCATCATCTCCGCCGCCGGCGGCGGGGCGGGCCTGATCCTCGGCCTGATCGCCGCCCTGATCCTGGCCGGTGGCGCCGTCGCCGGCCCGCTCGTCCCGGCGCTCAAGGTCGCGCTGGTCGGCGCCCCCAAGCCGCAGCCCGCCCCCTACGGGGCCGGTCCCAACCCGGGTTACGGCTACCCCGGCGCCCAGCAGCAGGCGGGCCACGGCTACGGCTACCCGGGCGGCCAGCAGCAGCCCCAGCCCGGCCAGCCCTACGGCCAGCACGCACCGGCCGACGCCACGGCCGGCGGCCACGCGGCAGCCGCCGCCCCCGCGGCCGGCGCCCCCACGGACTTCGCGCCGTTCTGGTTCGCGGTGCCCGTCGCCCGCCCGCTGTACGGCGAGGACGGTTCGCCGGCGCCGATCGCCGAACTGGCGCCCGGCACCTGGTACCTCGCGGTGGAGCAGCGCGGCCAGGCCCTGATCGCCCAGACCCAGGACGGCCGTCGCGGCGTGCTGCAGGACACCACCGGTATCCAGCGCGGCTGACACCGGACACCCAGCGGTCCTTTCGCGGCCTCGCACCTCGCGGCCCCTCGCCCTCGCGGGCGGGGGGCCGTTGCCATGTCCGCGACCGGGCCGTACAGTCACCGGACGCACCACACCTGACACACCGTCAGCAGGAACGTCACCGTCGACACAGGACATCGCCGGCACGGGACACCGTCAGCACGGGACACCGTCAGCACGGGACACCGTCAGCACGAGTCGCCGTCAGCACGGTGCGGTCACCGCGTCCGGGAGGGGCGATCGGCATGCGACTGGGGCTGGCACTGGGCTACTGGGGCCGCGGCCCCGACCCCCGGCACCTCGAACTCGCCCGCGAGGCCGAGCGGCTGGGGTATGCCTCGGTGTGGACGGCGGAGGCCTGGGGGTCGGATGCCTTCACGGCGCTCACCTGGATCGCCGCCCACACCTCGGGCATCAAACTGGGCACCGGTATCGCGCAGATGGCGGCCCGCACCCCCACCGCCACCGCGATGCACGCCCTGACCCTCGACCATCTCTCCGGCGGGCGCCTGCTGCTGGGCCTGGGCCTGTCCGGACCGCAGGTCGTCGAGGGGTGGTACGGGCGGCCCTTCCCCAAGAGCCCGCTGACCGCCACCCGCGAATATGTGGACGTGATCCGCCAGGTCCTGCGCCGCGAGGGGCCGGTGGCCTCGGAAGGGCTCTTCCACCCGCACCCCTACCACGGCGCGGACGGCACCGGCCTCGGCAAGCCGCTCAAGCCCATCACCCATCCGCTGCGGGCGGACATTCCGCTCCTCCTCGGCGCCGAGGGCCCCAAGAACATCGCCCAGACCACCCGGATCGCGGACGGCTGGCTCCCGCTGTACTGGTCACCGCAGCGCCCCGAGGTCTACCGGGCGTCGCTGGCGGATGCCCCGGACGGGTTTCTCATCGCGCCCATGGCCCGCGCCGTGGTCTGTGACGACATCGCCGAGGGGCTGCTGCCGGTCAAGGCCATGCTCGGTTTCTACATCGGCGGGATGGGCCATGCCGCCAAGAACTTCCACGCCGATCTGATGGCGCGGATGGGGTTCGAGGAGGAGGCCCGGCGGGTGCAGCGGCTCTTCCTCGATGGCCGCAAGGAGGAGGCCGTCCACGCCGTTCCGGACGCCTTCGCCGACGAGATCTCCCTGGTCGGCCCGCGGGAACGGATCGCCGAGCGGCTGGAGTTGTGGCGGGCGGGCCCGGTCACCGACCTGCTGGTCACCGCCCCGGACCCGCACACGCTACGAGTACTGGCCGAACTGAACTCCTGACCGCGGCGGGCCGCTCACCCGAAGGTCGCCCACTCCAGCCACTGGTCGAGCAGGGCGCGCTCACCCAGCACCTCGACCCGGTCGCTGTCGGCGGGCAGCCGGCGGTAGAGGACCTGGAGCACATCGGTGAGGGGGCCGCGCAGCGCGACCGCCGCCTTCTCGTGGGTGCGGCGGTGGGTGGGCACCGTTCCCGTGAGGTCGAGCAGCCACTCGGCGTCCAGCCCGGGCGGGGCGTCGGTGGCGTGGACGTGGATCGTCCGGCCGGGGCCGAGCAGGTTTCCCCCGCGCTCGGCGAAGCGGGCCAGCACCATCGGCAGTTCGCTGATCTGCAGCCACTCCTCCAGACAGTCCGCGGCGACCGGCGCGGGGACGTCGAAGGGGACACCGGCGGTCAGTGCGGCGTCGGCCCGGTGAATGACCGTCTCATGGGCCATCCGGCGGGCCCAGAAGCCCGTGTTCCGTGCCGTGGTCCAGCTCCAGACCTCCGTGTCGGGGCCGGCCTCCCGCAGCGCGGCGACGGTCTGCTCGACGCCCGCCGCCAGCCAGGCGTCGAGCGCCGCCGCGTCCTCGCCCTCCGGTCCGGCGCCCCCGGGGACGTCCGTGGGGTCGACGCTCTCCGCAGCACGGGTGGCGACGATCGTGCCGGTCCAGCGGTGCGCACCGCCCACATGCCGGGCGAGGTCGGCCAGTGTCCAGTCGGGGCAGGTCGGCACGGTCGCCGAGAGATCGGCGCTCCGTACGATCTCCCGGAACGCCTCGGTCTCGGCGAGGAGTCGGGCGCAGTATTCCTCGTGGGTGAGGGAGCCTTGGAGTGTCATGCGTCGCACAGTAGTGCGCCCGCCCCGGCTCGTCCTCTGCTTTCCGGGCGCCCCGCCGGCCGCGGCCCGCCGCTAACCGGCCTCCGGGCGGCAGCAGTCCGGATCGAGTCCCGTCGGCAGCCACTCGCCACCGAAGACCGACGTGGTGGCCTCGTCGCCGCCCAGGGCGGCCACCGCGAGCAGCACCGAACCGGCTGTCCAGGAGGTGAGTTCGCGGGGCCAGATCGCGTCGTCGTCGAAGACGTAGCCGGTCCAGTACATGCCGTCCTCGGCACGGAGGTGCTGGATCCACTTGAGGATCTGCACGGCCCGGTCGGACTCCCCCATCGCCCACAGCGCGAGCGCCAGTTCCGCGCTCTCCCCGCCGGTGACCCAGGGATTGGGCAGCACACAGCGCACGCCCAGACCGGGCACGACGAAGCGCTCCCACTCCGCGTCGACGCGCTCCCTGGCCGCCGCACCACGCACCGCTCCGCCCAGGATCGGGTAGTACCAGTCCATGGAGTAGCGGGCCTTGTTGAGGAACCGCTCGGGGTGGCTGCGTATCGCGTGGCCGAGGCTGCCGACCGCCAGTTCCCAGTCGGGCTGCGGCTCCTCGCGCTGGTCGGCGAGGGCGAGCGCGCAGCGCAGCGCCTGGTAGATGGAGGACGAGCCGGTCAGCAGCGCGTCGTTCACGGGGGTGCCGTCGTCCTCGCGCTTCCAGCCGATCTCGCCGCCGGGCTGCTGGAGCTCCAGGACGTACCGGATCGCCGAGTGGACCGCGGGCCACATGCGGTCGAGGAAGGTCTCGTCGCCGGTGGAGAGGTAGTGGTGCCAGACGCCGACCGCGATATAGGCGCAGAAGTTGGTCTCCCGGCCGCGGTCGGTGGGCTCCTCGGCGTCACCGTCGGCGTAGGCCGCGTACCAGGACCCGTCCGGGTTCTGATGCCGTACCAGCCAGTCGTACGCCGCCTCGGCGCGCTCGTGTTCACCGGCCGCGTCCAGGGCCATGGCGGCCTCGGTGTGGTCCCACGGGTCGAGGTGGTGGCCCCGGAACCAGGGGATCGCGCCGTCCGGCCGCTGGGCCGCCACGATGCCGGCCACCGTGCGGGCCGCCTCTTCGGCGGTGAGCACCCCCGGCAGGACCAGCCGTTCGGTACGCCCGGGACTTGTCACTTGGCGGCCCCGGTGGAGTTCTTGGCGGGGGACGTGGCGGCCGGCGCGGCGCCCGTGGCCTTCTTGGCCGCGGACTTGGCACCGGACTTGGCACCGGACTTGGTGCTCCGGGCGGGCTTACGGGCCGCGGCGGAAGACGCGGGCGCCGGCTTCGCGTCCTCGGCGGCCGGGGCGGCGGGCTCGGCGGGCTCGGCGGGCTCGCTCTCCGCGGTGGCGGCGGGCTCGGCGGCAGCCGTCTCCGGCAGGTGCGGCTTGGTCGCGTAGACGACGAAGCTCTTGCCGATGACGGGGTTGAGCGCCCGCTCGGCGAGCCGGGTGGCCAGCGGCTTCTTCATGATGTCCCAGACCAGCAGCTTGTGGTACGCCTGCACCGGCAGCGCCTTGTCGTTGTCGACCCCGAAGGCGCACTTGAGCCACCAGTAGGGGCTGTGCAGCCCGTGCGCATGGTGGGTGCCGTACGGCTCCAGTCCGGCCTCCCGCATCTTGCCGAGCAGTTCGTCGCCGCGGTAGATGCGGATATGGCCGCCCTCGACCTCGTGGTAAGCGTCGCTGAGCGTCCAGCAGACCTTCTCGGGCCCGTAGCGCGGGACGGTGACGGCGATCCGGCCGCCGGGGCGCAGCACCCGGACCATCTCGGCGAGCACGCCCTTGTCGTCCGGGATGTGCTCCATGACCTCGGAGATGATCACGACGTCGAAGCTGTCGTCGGGGAACGGCAGGTTCAGCGCATCGCCTTCCATGGCGGTGGCGGAGGCGCCCGCCGGGGCCTCGCCCGCCTCCTCCATCGCGGCGAACCACTTGGCGACCTCGCGGATCTCCTCGCCGTTCTGGTCGAGGGCGACGACCCGCGCGCCGCGCCGGTAGCACTCGAAGGCATGCCGGCCGGCGCCGCACCCCAGGTCGAGCACGCGGTCGCCCGGAGCGAGCGGGAAACGGGAAAAGTCGACGGTCAGCACGGCGTTCTGCTTTCGTCCGGCGGTTGGTGGCGGTGGTGGCTGCGGAAAGAGGGCGGGGCCGGCCGGGCGCTAGACGTGCCCGGCGGTGCTCGGCGCGGGCGCGGCGTTGGCGGTCCTGTCGGACATGGCCCGCAAGGAGGTACGGGCGGCGTCGCGGCCGCCCTGGAGGGCGATGGCCTCGCGGTAGCGCTCGGCGGTGCCGAGGGCGGCCTGGCGCCAGGTGAAGCGGGCCAGTACCCGTTCCCGGCCGGCCGCGCCGAGCCGCCGGCGCAGGGTCTCATCGCCCAGCAGCCGCAGCAGTCCGCCCGCCAGCGCACCGGCGTCGCCCGGTGGCACCGCCAGGCAGGTCTCGCCGTCCGGCCCGGCGACCTCGGGGATCGCGCCGCCGGTGGTCGCCAGCAGCGGGGTGCCGGTGGCCATCGCTTCGGCCGCGGGCAGCGAGAAGCCCTCGTACAGGGAGGGGACACAGGCGATCTGGGCGCTGCGGACCAGGTCGACGAGTTCGCCGTCGGTGATGCCCTTGACGAATTCGATGGCGCCGGACAGCCCGAGCCGTTCGATGGCGGCGGCGACCGGCCCGTCGTCGGCGCGCTTGCCGACGACCACCAGATGCGCGTCGGGGTTCTCGGTACGCACCTTGGCCAGCGCCTCGACCAGGTGGATCAGGCCCTTGAGCGGCACATCAGCGCTGGAGGTGGTGACGATCCGTCCCGGTACCTCGGCCACCGAGGCATCTGGCGAGAACAGGTCGGTGTCGGCGCCGATGGGGACCACATGGATCCGGCCGGCGGACACCCCGAGGTCGTCGACGATCTCCTGGCGGGAGGAGCCGGAGACGGTCAGGACCGACGGCAGCCGCCGGGCGACCCGCTTTTGCATGCGGGTGAAGCCGTACCAGCGGCGGACGGAGGCGCGGCGCTTCCAGCCGCCGGCGGCCTCCAGATCGAGCCGCCGGTCGACGGTGATGGGGTGGTGGATGGTGGTGACCAGCGGGGCGCCGAGCGCGCCGGGGCCGCCGAGCAGGCCGTAGCCGAGGGTCTGGTTGTCGTGGACGACGTCGAACTGGCCGCGGCGGGCGGCGAGATGACGCCGGGCCCGCAGGGAGAAGGTCAGCGGCTCGGGGAAGCCGCCGGTCCACATCGTGCCGACTTCGAGCGCGTCGATCCAGTCGCGGTACTCGCCCGGCTTCGGCGTGCGGAACGGGTCCGGCTGGCGGTAGAGGTCCAGGCTGGGCAGCTCGGTCAGGGGCACCCCCTCGTCCAGGACGGGGTAGGGCTGGGCGCCGATGACCTCGACGGTGTGGCCGAGGCGGGCCAGTTCGCGCGAGAGGTGGCGTACATAGACACCCTGGCCGCCGCAGAACGGGTTCCCCTTATACGTGAGCATCGCGATGCGCAGGGGATGCTCACCGTTCGACGGGGCGGAGGCCGAGGAGGCCTCTGCGGGGCGAGGCGCGGCTGCCTGGACGGCCTCTGCGGTCACGCTCGGCCCCCTTCTCACTGGACTTTCGCCGGAGCGTAACCGCTGGCGGTAATCTAGAACAAGTTTCAGAACTGATTGGCTACTCATCAGTTCACCCAGCTTCGAATCTACCGGCCGAGAACGAGGCGAAAAGAGCCGCACCAGGTGATTCGCGCCACCACCCGCCCCCCTGCCATGCTGTGCCGAGCACACCACCGGCACTCACCGCATCGCGGACGGAATGCCACGGAATGGGAAATATGACTACGGAATCCAAGGCGGCCAGACCGACCCTTCCCGCGAGTCCTCCCCTGACCGAGCGTCAGGAGGCGCGACGCCGCCGCATCCTGCACGCCAGCGCCAAACTGGCGTCCCGTGGCGGCTTCGACGCCGTGCAGATGCGCGAGGTCGCCGAGTCCTCGGGGGTCGCGCTCGGCACCCTCTACCGCTACTTCCCCTCCAAGGTGCATCTGCTGGTCGCCACCATGCAGGACCAGCTCCAGCACATGCACGAAACGCTGCGCAAGCGCCCGCCGTCGGAGCAGGACCCGGGCGCCCGGGTCGCCCAGACCCTGATGCGGGCCTTTCGCGCACTGCAGCGCGAACCGCACCTCGCGGACGCGATGGTGCGCGCGCTGACCTTCGCCGACCGTTCCGTCAGCCCCGAGGTCGACACCGTCTCCCGGCTGACCACGGCGATCATCCTCGACGCGATGGCCCCGCCCGTCACCCACCACCACCCTTCGCAGGAGCTGGCGCGCCCCTCCACCTCGCCCACCCCCGAACAGCTCTCCGCGGTCCGGGTCATCGAGCACACCTGGCACTCGGCACTGATCACCTGGCTGTCGGGACGGGCCTCGATCGCCCAGGTGAAAATAGACATCGAAACGGTGTGCCGGCTGATCGGCCTCACCGCCCCCGACGCACCCAGCGCACCCGGCGCACCCAGCGGCCCCGCCGCCGCGGAGCGTTAACCCCGCTCCGCACCTGGGTAGTTGGCCCGTAGGGGGCCTTCCGCACCCCTACGGGACCGCCGCCCCCGCCCCCTACTGGGCCGCCTCTCCCCCTCCCCCGCGCCCCGGGCCGCTCACTCCTCCGGCGGGAAGACCGCCTCCCCGCTGCCGGCCACGGTCAGCGTGATCGCCTCCACGGGGCACCCCTCGGCCGCCGCCAGCACGCTCTCGCCGGCATCCGTCTCCGGCTCCACCGGGTGCGACTGCCGGGCCGAGTCCAGCCGGAAGCCGTCCGGCGCCGCGGCGGCGCACATCCCGGACCCGATGCAGACGCCGCGGTCCACCTCCACCTGCCAGCGGTCCCCCATCAGGCACCGGCCGGCAGATGGATCATCTTGTGCTCCAGATAGGCACCGAAGCCCTCGGGCCCGAACTCCCGCCCGATGCCGGAGTTCTTGTAGCCGCCGAACGGGCCGAGCATGTCGATGCTGAAGGTGTTCACCGAGTACGTACCGGTGCGCACCTGCCGCGCGAGGTCGATGCCGTGGTCGACGTCGGCCGTCCACACCGAGCCGGAGAGCCCGTAGTCGGAGTCGTTGGCGATCCGTACCGCCTCGGCTTCGTCGTCGTACGGGAGGAGGCAGATGACCGGGCCGAAGATCTCCTCGCGGGCGATCCGCATGGAGTTGGCGACCTCGCCGAAGAGGGTCGGCTCGACGTACCAGCCCGTCGGCTGCCCCTCGGGCCGGCCGCCGCCGGTGAGGACCTTGGCGCCCTCCTTCCGGCCGAGCTCGATGTACTCCAGCGAGCGCTGCTGCTGGCGGCGGGCGACCAGCGGGCCGAGTTCGGTGGCCGGATCCAGCGGGTCGCCGACGGTGAGCGCGGACGCCGCCGCGGTGAACCGTTCGGCGATCTCGTCATAGTGGCTGCGCGGGGCGAGGATCCGCGTCTGGGCCACACACGCCTGGCCGTTGATCATCCAGGCGAACGGCACGATACCGGCCACCGCGGCGTCCAGATCCGCGTCCGGCAGGATCACCGCCGCGGACTTCCCGCCCAGCTCCAGCGTGACCCGGCTGAGGTTCCGGGCCGCGACCTCCATGACCCGCTTGCCCGCCGCCACCGATCCGGTGAACGACACCTTGTCCACGCCGGGGTGCCCGACCAGGTACTCGCTCACCTCGCGGTCCGCCGGCAGGATCGACAGCACGCCCCGCGGCAGCCCGGCCTCCGTCGCGATCTGCGCGAGGAGGTAGGCGTCCAACGGGGTCTCCGGGGACACCTTCAGCACCACCGAGCAGCCGGCCAGCAGCGCCGGGGCGAGCTTGGCGGCGGCGGTGAACTGCGGGACATTCCAGGGCACGACGGCAGCGACCACCCCGGCCGGCTCCCGCCGCACCAGCAGCGGCCCCAGCACCCCGCTCCGCCGCTCCTCGAACGGGAAGTCACCGGCCACCGTCAGCGCCGCGTCCCACGCCAGCATCGCGGCCAGCGACTGCACCATGACGCCGGAGGTGACAGGCGTGCCGTTCTCGGCGCTGATGACCTTGGCGATCTCCTCGCTGCGGGCCGCGAAGGCGTCCTTGATCCGGGTCACCACCGCGATCCGGTCCGCCAGCGGGGCGTTCGCCCACACCCCGGACTCGAAGGACGTACGGGCCGCGGCCACCGCACGGTCGACATCGGCCCGTGAGGCGTGCGGCACCCGGCCGATGACCTGTTCGGTGTGGGGCGAGACGACCTCGATCACGTCCTGGCCGGCCGGATCGGCCCACTCACCGCCTATGTAGAGCTGTCCGTGCTCGACGAGGTCGCTCATCGCTGCCGCCTCCTGCGGGTTGGCCGCCTGTTCGACGATCCCTGACGGTTCCGGGGGTGCTGGGGGTGCTGGGGGTGCTGGTCGCTTTCAGGAACTGATACCAGTTCTAGTGGGAGGAGTCCACGGTGCGAGACCGAATCCCAACCTCCGTGTCAGCACTGGTCACTTCGTGAGGTGACGACATGACACCGCGCGCCACAGGCCCGTCTCATTGAAACGGGTTCTAGTTATAGTGAGGCCGGGTACCGGGTGTACGGCACGCCGAGAGGGGACCGGGATGACGCCGCAGGTGACCGACCACAAGGGCGGGGTGTGGAGCATCGCCGTGCCCATCCCGGACAACCCGCTCGGCCACACCCTCGTCCACCTCCTGGAGACCGACCGCGGACCGGTGCTCATCGACACCGGCTGGGACGACCCGGACTCCTGGAAGACGCTCGTCGCCGGCATCAGCGCCTGCGGCTTCGCGCCCACCGATCTCCACGGCGTCCTGATCACCCACCATCACCCCGACCACCACGGCCTCTCGGCCAAGGTGCGGGAGGCCTCGGGCGCGTGGATCGCGATGCATGCCGCGGACGCCGCCGTGGTCCGCCGCACCCGCGAGGCCGAACCGGGCCGGTGGCTCGACCGCCTGACCGCCAGGCTCGCGACGGCGGGCGCTCCCGACGAGCATCTGGCACCGCTGCGGGAGGCGCGCGCCCAAGGCCGCGGCGGGAAGCTGCCCGGGCAGGGTGCGGCGCTGCCGGACCGCGACATCAGCCCCGGTGCCCTGCTCGACCTGCCGGGGCGCCGGGTGCGCGCCCTCTGGACGCCCGGGCACACCCCGGGGCATGTCTGCCTCCACCTGGAGGAGGAGCACCCTTCGGGGCGGGCCGGCGGCTTCGGCCGGCTCTTCTCCGGCGACCACCTCCTCCCCGGCATCACCCCGCACATCGGCCTGTACGAGGACCCGGAGGGCACGGAGGGCACGGAGGGCACGGAGGGCACGGAGGGCACGGAGGAGGCCACCGCCCCCGACCCCCTGGGCGACTATCTCGACTCCCTCGAACGCGTCGGCAGGCTGGCCCCCGCCGAGGTGCTGCCCGCCCACCAGCACGCCTTCACCGACGCCGGCGGTCGGGTACGCGAGCTCATCGCGCACCACGAGGAACGGCTCCGCCGGCTGCGGGCGCTGCTCCGCGAACCCCGTACCCCCTGGCAGCTCGCCACGGCCATGGAATGGAACCGCCCCTGGGAGCAGATCCCTTACGCCTCCCGCAATATCGCGGTCTCGGAGGCCGAGGCCCATCTGCGCCGCCTGGTGAAACAGGGACAGGCGGAGCGGGTGCCGGGCTCCGATCCGGTGCGGTACCGGGCGGTGTGAGGAAGACGAACTCAGGGGCAAGGCAGGGACGGGCTCAGGGGCAAGGCGGGGACGGACTCAGGGCGACCGGCAGGGGTTGGCTCAGGGGCAAGGCAGGGACGGACTCAGGGCGACAGGCAGGGGCGGGCCCAGGGGCAGGGACAGCGGCAGGGGCGGACCCGTGCACGCTCCCGGCCCTCCTCCCCCGGCGCGGAGCCGGTTCGTACGGGCGAGCGAGTGGCCCGGCGGGCGCCGGTTAAGGTGTGCGGGACAACTTCATCCGTACCCGATCGGGGGAAGCCGGTGGAAATCCGGCGCTGACCCGCAACCGTGAGGACGGCCCCGTCCCCGCCGTGCCCCAGGCCCGGCGTGGCGGCCCGTACGAGCCGGAGCACCCGACAGGGCACGACCAAGGCTCCCGCCACCGAACCACCCGCCCGTGCGGACGGCCGGTGCGCGGCACCGTCGAGGTATACGGAGCTGAGCCCGGTGCCATGGCGGCCGATGTACGCATCGGCGCGCGAGTGGCCGGCCGAGCGTGGCTGCGTAGCATCGCCGCGACCCGACCCGAGAGGCACCGACCCGATGGCCCCCATGGCTTCCATGGCTCACCCGGCCCCTTTGACGCATTCCGTCGCCTTCCTGGCGCGCCGCGCCGCCACGGCGCTGGCTGCCGTGGCGGTGCTGGGCGCGGCCGCTGCCCCCGCCGCGTACGCCGACTCCGCGTCCGCATCCCCCAAGAAGCTGCCCGACGGGCTGTACGGCACCAAGGACCCGCAGTACGACGGGGTCTGGCGGCAGTCCCTCGCGCTGCTGGCCCAGGACACCGTAGGCGTACGCCCCGCGGCGTCGGCCGTGCGGTGGCTGGCCGGCCAGCAGTGCGCCGACGGCTCGTTCACCGCCTTCCGGGCCGAGCCGGGCACGCCCTGCGACGCCAAGACCCCGCGGGACACCAACCAGACGGCCGCCGCGGTGCAGGCGCTGGCCGCGCTGGGCGGGCACGGGGACACCGTGAAGAAGGCCGTGAGCTGGCTGAAATCGGTGCAGAACGACGACGGCGGCTGGAGCTCGATGGCCGGCTCGGCCAGCGATGCCAACTCCACTTCCGTGGTCATCGGCGCACTCGCCGCGGCGGGTGAGAAGCCGCGGTCCGTGACCTCGAAGAAGGGCGGCAAGACTCCCTACGACGCGCTGCTCACCTTCCGGCTGGGCTGCGAGGCGAAGGGGGACGCGCGCGGCGCGTTCACCTTCCAGCTCAAGGGGGCGGCCCCGAACGCGGACGCCACCGCGGCCGCCGCGACCGGAGCGCTCGGCAAGGGCTTTGTCGTCGAGCGGGCCGGCAACGGCGCGGACACCCCCGTCAAGCCGCTGAGCTGCAAGGACGGCGACGACAAGAAGGCGGGCAGCAGCGATCCGGCGCAGGCCGCGCAGGGCGGTGCCGGCTACCTCGTCGCCCAGCTCGGCAAGAACGGGCAGCATCTGCTCTCCGCGATGCCGGGCGCCAAGGAGCAGCCCGATGTCGGCAACACCGCCGACGCCGTGGTGGCGCTGGCGGCCGGCGCGCACACCGCCGCCGCCGCGAAGCCGCTGAAGTGGCTGGAGAAGAACGCGGCTGCCTGGGCCAAGCAGAACGGCCCCGCCGCGTACGCCCAGTTGGTATTGGCCGCGCACGCCACCGGCACCGACCCGCGCTCCTTCGGCGGCACCGATCTGGTGGCCGCGCTCAACGCCACCGGCCCCGAGCCGGCCGCCGCGGCGGCGAAGGCCGGCAAGGACGGCAAGGACGCCGACGGCTCCAAGGGCGGCGGCTTCGGCCTGGTGTGGATCATCGGCATCGGCCTCGCCATCGGTGCCGGCATCGGCTTCCTGCTGAGCAGCCGTAAGAAGACCCAGCTCTGATGCGGCGTTCCCGTCCGGTGCGGCCTCCCCGTCCGCTGCGGCGTTCCAGGATCGCCGGAGCCGCGCTGCTGGCCGGTGCGGTCACCGGCCTGGCCGCCGGGCCCGCCCAGGCGCAGGAGTACCGCTACTGGTCCTTCTGGCACGGCAAGGGCAGCTCCTGGGCGTACGCCACGGAAGGGCCGGCCACGCTGCGGCCGGCCGACGGCTCGGTGGAGGGCTTCCGCTTCGCCGTCAGCGCCGACTCGGCCGCGGCCGGTAAGCCCCGTGCGGCCGCCGGCTTCGACGCGATCTGCCACGGCACCCCCGCGAAGGACGGCCGCAAGCGGGTCGGCATCGTCATCGACTTCGGCACCGCGAGGGATGCGCCCGGCGGGGAACGGCCGCCGCGGCCCAGGACGGAGTGCGCCCAGGTGGCGGAGGACGCCTCGGCGGGCGAGGCGCTGGCGGCGGTCGCCCGGCCGCTGCGCTATGACTCCCGCGCCCTGCTGTGCGCCATCGACGGCTACCCGAAGGCCGGATGCGCGGACCAGGTGGAGGGGGCGAAGGAGCCCGCGTCGTCCGCCGCGCCGTCTTCGGGTGCGGCGGCGGACGGGAGTGGCGCGCGCAGCGGCGGTGACGCGAACGGTGCGGGCGACCCAAGCGGCGAGGGCGACGGCGGCCCGTCCGCCGGGCTGTTCGGCGGGGTCGCGGCCGTCGTCGTACTGGGCGCGGCGGCGGTGTGGCAGGCGCGCCGCCGGCGCGGATGAGCGCCCCGCAGGCGACCCGCACCACCGCGCTGCACGCCGGCGCCTGGTGGCTGTGGGCACTCGGCCTGGCCACCGCGGCCTCCCGCACCACGAATCCCCTGCTGCTGGGGCTGCTGGTGGGGGTGGCCGGCTATGTCGTCGCGGCCCGCCGTACGAACGCGCCGTGGGCCCGCTCGTACGGGGCGTTCGTCAAGCTCGGGCTGGTCGTGCTCGCCATCCGGCTGCTCTTCGCCTTCGTCCTCGGCTCGCCGATCCCCGGTACGCACACCCTGGTCACGCTGCCCGAAGTGCCGCTGCCCGACTGGGCGAAGGGCGTCCGGATCGGCGGCCGGGTCACCGCCGAGGGCATGGTCTTCGCGCTGTACGACGGGCTGAAACTGGCCACTCTCCTCATCTGCGTGGGCGCCGCCAATGCACTGGCCAACCCGGCCCGGCTGCTGAAGTCGCTGCCGGGTGCGCTCTACGAGGCGGGCGTCGCGGTCGTCGTCGCGATGACCTTCGCACCGAACCTGGTCGCCGATGTCCAGCGGCTGCGGGCCGCGCGCCGGCTGCGCGGCCGCCCGGACCGCGGGTTCACGGCGCTCCTCCAGGTCGGGCTGCCGGTTCTGGAGGGCGCTCTGGAGCGCTCGGTGGCGCTGGCCGCGGCCATGGACGCGCGCGGCTACGGCCGTAGCGCCGAGGTGCCGCCCGCGGTACGGCACCTCACCTCCGTCCTCACGCTCGGCGGGCTCCTCGGCATCTGCGCCGGGACGTACGGGCTGCTGGGCGACGCCGGCGGCGGCTACGGGCTGCCGCTGCTGCTGGCCGGGCTGGCGGCGGCGCTCGCCGGGCTGTGGCTCGGCGGCCGCCGGTCGGTGCGCAGCCGCTACCGGCCCGACCGTTGGGGCGCCCGCGCCTGGCTGGTCGCGGGCTCCGGCATCGCCGTCGCGGCCCTGATGATCTGGGCGAACGACTACGCACCCACCGCCCTCCACCCGCCCGCCGTCCCGCTCACCGCCCCGGTCCTCCCGCTCTGGCCGGCCGCCTCCGTTCTCATGGGGCTGCTGCCCGCGTTCGTCGCCCCGCTCCCGCCGGACACGGCCCGGGGAGACCGGACAAAACGAGCGGACCGGACCGAGTGGGCGGACCGAACCGACAGAGCGGACCGGACCGACAGGGCGGACCGGACCGACCGGGCGGACCGGGGAGACCGGGCGGACCGGGGAGACCGGGCGAGCAGCGCAAGCAAGGCAAGCAGGGCAGCCAGGGCCGCGTCCCGTGGCGGTGCCCCTGATGGCGATCCGCACCCGAAGGAGCCCACCCAGTGATCCGGTTCGAGCAGGTCTCGGTCACCTACGGGGACGCCGCGGCGCCCGCCGTCCAGGACATCGACCTGACCGTCCCCGAAGGGGAGCTCTGCCTCCTGGTCGGCCCGTCCGGCGTCGGCAAGTCCACTGTCCTGAACGCCGTGTGCGGCCTGGTCCCGCACTTCACCGGCGGCACCCTGCGCGGCCGGGTCAGCGTCGACGGACGGGACACCCGCACCCACAAACCGCGTGAACTGGCCGATGTGGTCGGCACCGTGGGCCAGGACCCGCGGGCGCACTTCGTCACCGACACCGTCGAGGACGAACTCGCCTACGGGATGGAGTCGCTGGGCCTGGCGCCCGAGGTGATGCGCCGCCGTGTCGAGGAGACCCTGGACCTGCTGGGCCTGGCCGAGCTGCGCGACCGCGCCCTCGCCACCCTCTCGGGCGGCCAGATGCAGCGGGTGGCGATCGGCTCGGTCCTCACCACCCACCCCAAGGTCCTGGTCCTCGACGAGCCGACGTCGGCGCTCGACCCCGCCGCCGCCGAAGAAGTCCTCGCCGTCCTCCAACGCCTGGTCCACGACCTCGGCACCACGGTCCTGCTCGCCGAACACCGCCTGGAGCGGGTGGTCCAGTATGCCGACCAGGTCATCCTGCTCCCGTCCCCCGGCGCACCCCCGGTCATCGGCACCCCCGCCGACATCATGGCCGTCTCCCCCGTCCACCCCCCGGTGGTGGCCCTTGGCCGTCTGGCCCGCTGGTCGCCGCTCCCGCTGTCCGTACGCGACGCCCGCCGCAAGGCCGCACCCCTGCGCGAGCGGCTGGCGGGAGTCAGGCCACCGGCGCCGGAGACGGGCACGGACACGGGCACGGGCGGAGGTCCGGGGGCCTCCCCGGCCTCCGCGGGCACCCCCGCCGGTGCCGCCGCGCTCGTCCGCGGGCTCAGTGTCCGCCGGGGGCGGACCGAGGCTCTGCACCAGGTGGATCTGACCGTGCGGGGCGGCGAGATGCTGGCCTTGATGGGGCGGAACGGCGCGGGGAAGTCCACCCTGCTCGCCACGCTCGTCGGTATGCACGCACCGTTCTCCGGGACGGTGCGGGTCGGTGGCGTCACCCCGCACCGCACCAGCCCGCGGGACCTCCTGCGGCATGCCGGCCTCGTCCCCCAGGAGCCTCGTGACCTCCTGTACGCCGACACCGTCGCGGCCGAGTGCACCGCGGCCGACCAGGACGCGGGCGCCGCCGCAGGCACCTGCCGGGCCCTGGTCACCCGGCTGCTGCCGGACGTCCCCGACTCCGTCCATCCCCGCGACCTGTCCGAGGGCCAGCGCCTCGCCCTGGCCCTGGCCATCGTGCTGACCTCCCGCCCTCCGCTGCTCCTTCTCGACGAGCCCACCCGTGGCCTGGACTACGCCGCCAAGGCCCGTCTGATCGAGGTGCTGCGGGCACTGGCCGCCGAGGGCCACGCCATCGTGCTGGCCACCCATGACGTGGAACTCGCCGCCGAAGTGGCCCACCGGGTCGTCCTCCTGGCCGACGGTGAGATCGTCGCCGACGGTCCCACCGATGAGGTCGTGGTCTCCTCTCCTTCCTTCGCACCGCAGGTCGCCAAGGTGCTGTCCCCGCTGCCCTGGCTGACCGTTCCCCAGGTGGCACACGCCCTGGAGGCCACCGCATGAGCGCACACCCTGAAGGCCGCCGCATGAGCGCATGCCCTGGGGGCCCCGCATGAGCGCGCGCCCTCACCCGCCGGAGGGCGACGGGCCGCGCACCGCGCCCGGCCGCCAGGCCCGTGCCGTACGGCTCGGGCCCCGCTCCGTCGCCGCACTGGTCCTCGTCTCGGCCATCGGCGTGATGGCCTTCGGGTGGCCGCTGCTCGCCGACTCCGCCTCCGGGCTCGCCCATTCCCGGGACGCGCCCTGGCTGTTCGCCGCTCTGCTGCCGATGCTGCTCGCCGTGGTCGTGGCGGCCATCGCCGACACCGGCCTGGACGCGAAGGCCATCGCGATGCTCGGCGTCCTGGCCGCGGCCGGGGCGGCGATGCGCCCGCTGGGGGCGGGGACGGCCGGTATCGAGCCGATGTTCTTTCTGATGGTGCTGGCGGGGCGGGTGCTCGGGCCCGGTTTCGGGTTCGTGCTGGGGTCCGTGGCGATGTTCGCGTCGGCACTGCTGACCGGCGGTGTCGGCCCGTGGATGCCGTTCCAGATGCTGTCGATGGGCTGGGTGTCCATGGGCGCCGGCCTGCTGCCGGGGCCCGACCGGCTGCGCGGCCGCCGTGAACTGGCCGTGCTCGCCGCCTACGGAGCCGTCTCCGCCCTCCTCTACGGCCTGGTCATGAACCTTCAGGGCTGGCCCTACATCGGCGGCCTGGCCTCGGGGGTCTCCTTCGTCCCCGGGGACCCGCTCGGCCAGAACCTCGCCCGCTACCTCGCCTACTGCCTCGCCACGTCCCTCGGCTGGGACGTCCCCCGGGCCCTGGTCACCGTGCTCCTCACCTGCACGCTGGGCGGCACCGTCCTCAAGGCCCTGCGCCGCGCCACCCGCCGGGCAGCCTTCGACGTCCCCGTCTCCTTCCCTTCCGAGCCGCCCGCGGGGACCACCGCCCCGTGACGCGAGGGACCACCGCCCCGTGAGACCCGGGGGAGCGCCGCCCCCGTGTCCGGTGCGGTGCCGCGCCCCGGGCCGTCGCGCCGGAGGGTCCTGCCGCCGTCCAAGGCGGAGTCAGCGGGCGACGGGCACGGCGCGGGCTATGGACGGTTCCGAGCGCAGGAACGAGGTGCCGTGGCCGGCGTCGGCGCCCTGTGCGGCACTCGCAGCCGGAGGTGCCGGTGCCGCCCACGCGGCCGGGGCCGTCGTCAGCGCGGTCAGCAGGAGAGCGGCGCCGGCGGCCAGTGCCCGCGGCACGCGCCGTTGTCCGCGTGATGTCCCCGGCCTGACCGGCGCACCCGACGCGGAGGACGGCGCATGCTGGTGCTGCGAGGCGTTCTTCGTCATGCCATCGACGCTACGGAGATCGCAGACCCCGCAGAATGCGGTTTTCCACCCAACTCCGCTGTGGTATTCCTCAGGTTGAGGAGGAGGCCCCCGCAGCCCCCGCGGACCCGCACCTCGGCACCCGGGCCCGGCAACCGGCCCCGGCAACCGTCCTTGCCAACGGTGCGGGCACCCACCGGCAGCGCCCGCTGCGCCGGTTCCTACAACCGCTGAATGATCGTCCCCGTCGCCAGTGCCCCGCCCGCACACATGGTGATCAGGGCGAACTCCTTGTCCCGGCGTTCGAGTTCGTGCAGTGCGGTGGTGATGAGACGGGCGCCGGTGGCGCCGACCGGGTGGCCCAGGGCGATCGCGCCGCCGTTCACGTTCACCTTCTCCAGATCCTGCTCGAAGACCTGCGCCCAGGAGAGCACCACGGAGGCGAAGGCTTCGTTGATCTCGACGAGGTCGATGTCCTTGAGGGACATCCCGGCCTTGCCGAGCACGGCCCGGGTGGCGTCGATGGGGCCGTCCAGGTGGAAGTGCGGATCGGAGCCCACCAGTGCCTGGGCCACGATGCGGGCTCGTGGCTTGAGCTTGAGGGCGCGTGCCATGCGCTTGGAGGCCCACATCACCGCGGCGGCGCCGTCGGAGATCTGCGAGGAGTTGCCCGCCGTGTGGACGGCGGTCGGCATCACGGGCTTGAGGCCGCCCAGTGCCTGAAGACTGGTGTCGCGCAGCCCTTCGTCGCGGTCGACCAGCCGCCACATGCCCTGGCCCGCGGCCTGTTCGTCCTCGGTGGTGGGGACCTGGACGGCGAACGTCTCCCGTTTGAAGCGTTCCTCGGCCCAGGCGGCGGCCGCCCGCTCCTGGGAGCGCAGACCCAGCGAGTCGACGTCCGCGCGGGTCAGCCCCCGCTTGCGGGCGATCCGTTCGGCCGCCTCGAACTGGTTGGGCAGGTCGACGTTCCACTCGTCGGGCCAGGGCTTGCCGGGGCCGTGCTTGGAGCCGCTGCCCAGCGGTACCCGGGACATCGCCTCGACGCCGCAGCCGATGCCGATGTCGATGACACCGGCCGCGATCATGTTGGCGGTCATGTGGTTGGCCTGCTGGGAGGAGCCGCACTGGCAGTCCACCGTGGTCGCGGCGGTCTCGTACGGGAGGCCCATCGCCAGCCAGGCGTTGCGTGCCGGGTTCATGGACTGTTCACCGGCGTGGGTGACGGTGCCGCCGACGATCTGTTCGACGCAGTCGGGCTGGATGCCCGTACGGGCGAGGAGTTCGCGGTAGGTCTCGCCCAGGAGATAGGCGGGGTGCAGGTTGGCGAGCGCACCTTGGCGCCTGCCGATCGGGGTGCGTACTGCTTCGACGATGACGGGTTCCGCGGCCATGACTGACTCGTCCTCTCCTCGCGTCCGCGGGCGTCCCGGCACCCGCGGAAGAAGAACTAGTACGCGTTCTAGTTCTGCCACAGTCTTATGAGCCGCCTCCCGGGGCGCAAGGGGCGTGCAACGCCCTTGTCCGGAAAGGGAGTCACAAAGACCCTTGCTACTTGCGGAACTCGTCACTACCTTCACCGCGACCCATATCTGATGCGCCGTCAGACGCCAGTGACGCCGGATGGACCAGGAGTCGCCGATGCCATGCCCCGCGTTGCCCGAAGGGTTCGACTTCACCGACCCCGACGTCTACCAGTCCCGCGTCCCGCTCCCGGAGTTCGCGCAGCTGCGGCAGACCGCGCCCGTGTGGTGGAACGCCCAGCCGCACGGCATCGCCGGCTTCGGTGACGACGGCTATTGGGTCGTCACCCGTCACCAGGACGTCAAGGAGGTGTCCACCAAGCCGGAGATCTTCTCCGCGAGCGTCAACACCTCGATCATCCGCTTCCAGGCGTCCATGACCCGCGACCAGATCGACGTCCAGAAGCTGATCATGCTGAACATGGACCCGCCCGAGCACACCCGGGTCCGCCAGATCGTGCAGCGCGGCTTCACCCCGCGCGCCATCCGCGCCCTGGAGGACGCGCTGCGCGACCGGGCGGCACGCATCGTCGCCGAGGCCCGCCGGAAGGGCTCCGGCGACTTCGTCACCGACGTCGCCTGCGAACTCCCCCTCCAGGCCATCGCGGAACTCATCGGCATCCCCCAGGACGACCGGGCCCGGATCTTCGACTGGTCGAACAAGATGATCGCGTACGACGATCCCGAACTGGCCATCACCGAAGAGGTCGGCGTCAACGCGGCCATGGAGCTGATCTCGTACGCCATGAACCTCGCCGCGGCGCGCAAGGAGTGCCCGGCCAAGGACATCGTCAGCCGGCTGGTCGCGGCGGAGCACGAGGGGAACCTCGGCTCGGACGAGTTCGGCTTCTTCGTGCTGCTGCTGGCGGTCGCCGGCAACGAGACGACGCGCAACGCCATCACCCACGGGATGCACGCCTTCCTCACCCATCCCGACCAGTGGGAGCTCTACAAGCGCGAGCGCCCCGGGACGACGGCCGAGGAGATCGTGCGGTGGGCGACGCCGGTCGTCTCCTTCCAGCGCACCGCCAGCCAGGACACCGAACTGGGCGGGGCGAAGATCAAGAAGGGGCAGCGGGTGGGGATCTTCTACTCCTCCGCCAACCACGACCCGGAGGTCTTCGACCACCCCGAGGTCTTCGACATCACCCGCGACCCCAACCCCCACCTGGGGTTCGGCGGCGGCGGGCCGCACTTCTGCCTCGGCAAGTCCCTTGCGGTCCTGGAGATCAACCTGATCTTCAACGCGCTCGCCGACGCCATGCCCGGCATCAGCCTGGCGGGCGACCCGCGCCGGCTCCGCTCGGCCTGGCTCAATGGGGTCAAGGAGCTTCAGGTCCACTACGGCTGACCGGCAGCCGCGGCCGACGGCCCGCTCCCGACGGCCCGCCGCGGACGGTCAGCGGTGAAGCGGCTGGCGGCGAAAGCCGGACCGGCGGTATGTCCGAAAACGGTTCCACCCTCAACCTTGCCAGCCGCCACGGGCAGACTTACATTCAACTCGCCGGTAACAATTGGCAGTTCGGCATTTTCGCGCACCGCTCGACACCGCGCACCCCCGAGCCGCACAACTTCCCCCAGGGATGCACGGCCCGGCTCCCGTACGACTTCAGTACCACCCGCACTGTGCGCACCTTGCGCCACTCGCACCTTGCGCACCCGCACCGTGCGCATCCGCACCCCCACGCGTTCGACAGTGCGCTCCACCGCTCTTCGAAGGGGACATACCATCATGAAGGACGCACACGGCAGACCTGTCACGGGACGTATCAGCTGGCGGAAGTTCGCCGTGCTGTCCGTTCCGGCCCTCGCCGGCACCGCCGCCCTGGGCATAGCCCTGGCCAACGGGGCGCTGGCGGCATCATTCGCCGTCTCGGGACAGCAGTTCAAGGTCTCCGCCGACAGCCTCACGGGCAAGGGCTTCGCCCAGTACGGCGGTGTGGACGCGAACGCCAGGGGAGATCTCCTGCCGGTCGCCGTCACCGCCATCAAGACGGCCCAGCTGGACCATCTGTGCCAGTCGGTCGTCACCCACCTGCCGGTCATCGGCGACATCTCGCTCAACCTCAGCGCCGGTACGGGCAGTAAGCCCGTCGAGGCGAGCGATCTCTTCGTGGACGCCACCCAGCTCTCCGGCAATGCGACCTTCCACCAGATCGAGATCGGCCGGGACGCCTCCACCCTCGACAAGGGGCCGGACAGCGCCCAGGGCATGCAGGACCTTTTCGCCCAGCAGGCCGATGACATCAACATCAGCAACCTCCGGCAGACCGCCTGGGCCACCAACGCGGGGACCTTCAAGCTGTCCGGCCTCAACATGAAGATCTCCAAGGGCAAGAAGGAATGCTTCTGACCTGGCGGCGGTGGCGGAGGGGGCGGCCCTTCTGGGGCGGTCTGGCGGCCGTCCTCGCCGGCGCCGAGATCTGCGCCATCCCGTTGGCGCCGCTGAAGATCATGCTGCAACAGGGCATCGCGGGTATCCCGTCCGTGCTGATGGGGCTCGTGATGATCGTGATGGGGCTCTCGGCGTGGTTCGCCCCGCACTACCGGGGCCTCGCGGGCGTGCTCACCGTGCTGTGTGCGGCGGCCGCGCTGGTGATGTCCAACCTCGGCGGCTTTCTGATCGGCACCATCATCGGGATTCTCGGCGGCTCGATGATCTTCGCCTGGCAGCCGGTCGACCCGGCGGAACCCGGAACCGCCGCAACCAACGCAACCACCGCCGCTCCCGGATCCGTTGCCGGGCCCGGGGGCAACACACCCGCACCCAGCGAGCCGTAGCCCACCCCCGGCCCGCGGCCTCCCGTACGCGTATCCCCACACCTTCGTCCGCGTACGGGAACCGAGCGCTGCCCGCACCACCCGCCGCACCGCTCCCCTGCACCCCACCCCTCAAAGGAGACCCACGATGACCATGACGCATGACGCCCGCCGTCCAGCCCGCCGACGTGCCTTACTCACCGCCGGCACCGGGATCACCGCAGCCCTCGGCCTGTCGCTAGCCATGACGGGCCCGGCGACGGCACAGCCCGCCCCCACGCCGTCCACCACGGCGGCGTCCACGACCGTGACCCCCGCGGGCCATGGCTTCACCGCCACGCTCAGCGGCAAGGCCACCTTCAAGGCCGGTTCGGTGACTGTCACCTGTACGGTCTCCTCCTCCAGCGGGCAGGTTCCGGCCGCGCCCGGCAACCACAACGCCTCGGGCCCGGTGAGCAGTTCCACCACCCCGGCGACCTACAGCTCCTGCACGACGAGCATGCCCGGCGTCGGCGCGAGCGTCACCACGACCGGTGCCTGGGGCGTGGCCATGCAGAACGGGGCGCCGGTGACCGCCGGACTGACCATCCCCGTCGGCGGTTTCGTGCTCAAGACCAGCGGTCTGGCGTCCTGCACGGTGACCGCGGCCCCCACCTCGGCGGCAACGGTGAACGGCACCTGGACCAACGGCGCGCCCTCCACGCTCGGCTTCACCAACGCCCAGGTGCCGGTGACGGTGACAGGGGGTTTCGGCTGCCCCACCAGCGCCACCAGCTCCACGTTCAACGCCGTCTACACGGTCGGTGACACCACCGACCCCGCGTCCCAGATCACCGTCACGGACTGAGCGGCGGACGGGTCACGGGTGACGGGTGACGGACCGTTGTACGCGGACGTCACCCGTTGCGCCCACAGCGGGCCGTCGCGTCACCCTCACCGCAAGGCCAGCCCGGCGGCCGCTACGGTCACCAGCGCCACCACGGCCACCGTGCCGCTCAGGAGCCCGGTGATCAGCCGTCGCCGCAGGGCCCGGTAGACGCCTTCGTATTCGGTCCGCAGCGCGGCGCTGCGGAAGGCGATGCGCTCCAGGTGGGCGCGTGAGGTATCACGCTGGTCCTGGCAGTAGCGCCCCTCCACTTCCCGCCGCTGGGAGTCGGTGAGCCAGGGCAGGCCGGCGCAGAAGGCCTGCGCGCGGGTGCGGGTCCGGTCCTTCTCCGCCTCCCGGAGAAGAAACCCCTCGATCTCGTTGATGGCCTGCTCCCACGAAATTTCCTCACCCCTCTGCGTTTCCTCACCCCTCTGCGTTTCCTCACCCCTCTGCATTTCTTCGCTCCGCCGCATTTCCCCGCTCTGCCGCGATCCCCTGCTCATGTACGTGCCCCGATTCCGGCGGCAGGCGCTTTCCCTGCAGCGTCCGCCGGCGCCTCCCTGCCCTCTGCGATCTCCGGGTGGTGCAGGTCGAACGCCGGGGATTCGGAGCGAATACGCGGCAGGGTGAGGAAGTTGTGCCGCGGCGGCGGGCAGGACGTCGCCCACTCCAGCGAGCGGCCGAAGCCCCACGGGTCGTCGGCCTCGACCTTCTCGCCGTACTTCGCCGTCTTCCAGACGTTGTAGAAGAACGGCAGCAGGGAGAGTCCGAGAAGGAAGGAGAAGATGCTGGAGACGGTGTTCAGGGCGGTGAATCCGTCCGCGGCGAGATAGTCGGGGATACGCCGCACCATGCCCTCGGCGCCCAGCCAGTGCTGGACGAGGAAGGTGCCGTGGAAGCCCACGAACAGCGTCCAGAAGGTGATCTTCCCGAGCCGCTCGTCCA